>JBDRUT010000040.1:0-9560 GCA_039801465.1 Caldifarciminota bacterium | reverse complement strand
AACGAATAGTAAATTGTTGTTAGATTTCTAAATGGATTGGGTTTCGCATTATATAGTTTAGTAATGAGTTGATTCGGATTAAATACTTCTTCGGTTTTTGGTTCTAAGATAGCGGTTGGTGTTACTGGTAGCCAAAAACCAATAAAACCGAGCATATCACTTGATGCAATCTTACCAATTGCGGATTGGGCTGCAGTTATCCGGCTCTGATAATTACTGGAACTAATCACTCCACCGCCACCGCTAAAGACATTCCAACCACAACGATATTGTCCATTAAGTAAATTAGCATTTAGTAATATCATTAATAAACTAACAATAACACAGATACTGTATTTGTTCACAAAAATCCTCCTAAAAATAAAAAAGACTGTTGAAAAAATATTAAATTGTATATCACGTATATATTATTGTCTTAAAAAATAGATTGTCAACAGTAAATTTACGATAATATTGGATAAGTCTATAAACTTGCGTGATGTCGTTATAATTTCAATACAGACAAGTAGTTTGAAGAAATTTAAACTTGAAAAACACTTAAATTGATGATTAAAAACAAATTTTTATAGAAAAAATTGTTTATTATTGTTTTTCTTAGAACTTACAATTTTAAAATTATTGCAAACTGAAAGGTATCTAACTTATTTCCTAAATATGCGACTGTTAGAATAAATGCAACGCTATTAATTTATTTTTCTATACAACAACCTTCTTTGTCTTCGTAATTAGTAATTTGCTCAATTCTAGTTTTATGGCGTTCACCCAGAAACTGTTCTGTTAAAAAAACTTTCACTGTTTTTTTTGCTTCCGAGATATTTATAAAATCAGCAGCTAAGACTAAGATATTAGCATCATTATGCTGTCGAGCTCGTTGGGCAAAATCTGAATTTAAACACAATGCTGCACGAATTCCCCTGACTTTATTTGCAGCAATTGACATTCCTAAACCAGAACCACAAATTAGAATGCCACAATCAAGTTGGGGAGATTTAGGCTTTTGAACCTCTTTGATATGTTTAGTTAAAGCAAAAGCGATTAAAGGATAATCTGCGCGGTCTTCAGAAAAAACTCCAAAATCAATAACTCTATAACCCTGTTTTGAAAGATATTCTTTTAGCTTTTCTTTTAGTCTAAAACCCCGATGGTCAGCTCCAATTCCGATTGTCTTGACTTTTGACTTCAACATTCTAATGTTATTTCACATAAGTGAGCCAGCCATATTTATCTTCTTTTTCACCGTTAATAATAGCAAAGAACTCTTTTTGTAATCTCTTGGTAACTTCACCAACACTACCTTGGCCAATTGTAATTTTATCAATACTTCCGATTGGAGTTATTTCAGCGGCACTGCCTGTAAAGAAGACTTCATCTGCAATATACAAAAATTCTCGTAAAAAAGTCGTCTCAAGAACTTCATATCCTAAATCTTTCGCAATTCTTATTACTGAATCGCGTGTGATTCCCGGTAGAATTGATGCATGTAAAGGCGGAGTATAAACTTTGCCATTTTTGACGACAAAAATATTCTCACCGGAACCTTCACTCACAAATCCAAAAATGTCCAGTGCAATTCCTTCAACATAGCCATATTTTATCGCTTCCATTTTAATAAGTTGTGAATTCATATAATTAGCACAGGTCTTCGACATTGCAGGAAAAGTATTGGGTGCCATTCGATTCCAAGAAGAGACCATTACATCAACTCCTTTTTCTGTTGAACCACTACCCAAATATGCACCCCAATAGAAAGTTGAGATTGCGACACAAACCGGACAATTAAAGGGATTAACCCCTAATTCATTATAACCCCGATAAACTAAAGGTCGAATATAGCATTCTTGTTGTTCATTGGCTTTAATCGTATCAATTATGGCTTTATTTATCTCATCTTTGGTAAAAGGAATATCCATACGGTAAATTTTTGCGGAATTGAACAGCCGGTCAGTATGTTCTTTCAATCGAAAAATTACCGAGCCTTTTGGTGTTTTGTAACAGCGTAATCCTTCAAAGACACCTGTGCCATAATGAATCACATGCGAGTTAATATGAATTTTTGCATCATCCCAGGGAACTAAATTCCCGTCCATCCAAATATATTTTGCCTTTTGTAATGGCATTTATCCTCCAATCTCAAAAAAAAGAAATATTAAACCCATTGTGAAATTCTCTTAAATTTATGAACTCGTAAATGTACTCTTGGAAGAAACTACGGACTAAATGCTGATAAATATTGACGGCTTGGGTTCTTGATATTATATAATCCATATTTAAGATAATGGCGGCGAAGGGATTTGAACCCCTGACCAAGAGATTATGATTCTCCTGCTCTTCCAAACTGAGCTACACCGCCATTAAATCTATTCTACTCAGTTAACTTTATCTGTCAAGAGAAAACTCCGAAAAAGTGCCAAGGAAAATACTGAGGATACAAAAAACAAAAGAAAATTCAGTGATTCATCCGATACGGATATTCATATACTATTTTAAATAGAAAGATGTATCGGTCAATGACAGAAAAATTATTTTCGCAGAGTTCTCTCGAAAGATATTTTTGCCAAAGTCTTGATTACGCAAATATTTTAGCGCCATCAGCGATAATCTTATCAATCTTAAACCGCTATAATCACTGAAAGCGACTTTTTTTAGAGCTTATACGAGCAAACTTTCTACAAGATAATTCATTAACCTTGGATATGTTCAATATCATTGAATTCTATGTTTTTTGAAAATTCTTTATTCTTAGTAATAGACCTTTAGTTGTTGTTATCTGGGCAAAAGCATATGCCATTATTTTCAGTGAATTTAGGTGTAGTTCTTGTTCACCAGCCGCAGTTGCGTCTGCAACCACAAAAACCCTAAAATCTCTAAAAAAAGCATCGCGAACAGTTGATTCCACGCAAATACCTGTCATTATGCCTGTGACAATTAAATCCCTAATATCTAATCCTCGTAGGTAAATTTCTAAATCAGTGTTATAAAATGCACTGTAGCGATGTTTATAAACTATTTTCTCATCAGGCAAAGGTGATAATTCTTTAATAATTTCAGCTCCTTTTGAACCGGCGACCAAAGTCTGTTTATTTCTAATTTCAGGCCACCATTCAGCGGTCATTCCGCCATCAATTTTAGGATCCTGATGACAATGGGCAGTATACATCACAGGTATATTATTTTTACGAGCAGTTTCAATCAACTTCTTAATATTAGGAATGATATATTTTGCATTTTCAGTATAAGCCAATGACTTAGGATTCAAAAAATCGTTCTGCATATCAACAACCAAAAGTCCAGCTCTTTTGGGATTTAAGATTAAAGTCTTATGTTGATAGGATTTTATTGATGCTAGAATTTCCTTAGACAATGAAGAACGTTTTATTAAAATGGAGGTGAGCGGATTCGAACCGCCGACCTTATGCTTGCAAAGCATATGCTCTCCCAATTGAGCTACACCCCCAATTAATCATATTTACTAAAGTATATTAATAATTTCTTACTCTGTCAAGTTCTCAATTTTGAGAATACTGAAAAAGTCCTGTTTGCGCGGATATTATATAGCAATACCAATGATAATTATATTGATTTTCCAATCTTTGTAATCGTTCTTTTTAATCACTGTAATCAATAAAAGCAACGCTTTCCGAGCTTTCAATTTTCCTCAAAAAATTTTCATTCATTATACGGTTAGTTATAAAAAGAAGGATATTCATAAGTAAATTAAAATCTAATAAGTCCTTACAATCTAGGTCTATTATCTAAGGATTTAGTCTTTGATTTGAATGCGTAAATATATGTTATTGTAATAGAACTAAACAAAGGGGCTAGGGTGGGGCTAGCCTAAGGTTAGCAAAATCTTAGCACACTGAAAGCGATATCTTACCCCATATACCGCATAGAAGGTCGCCTATCAGTTAGCCCAAATCATCTTTTAGAATGTTTCAGTGTCTGCATTTCAATCTGTAAAAAATGAATGCTTTGATAGTCCTTATCAATATATATCATTTATAATATACTGGATTGCTTTTGAAATGGTCAGCAAGAAAAACTAATATCAAGTCGGATAGGAAATTTAAAAGATTATTTATTGGATAATAAAAAATTATATAATGTGGCTTTAATTCTTAAATCTTGATGAGCCTTGAGAACTTTTTGCGAAAAGTGGTTATTTCCCGATAATTAGTCATATCGAGATGAAGCGGTGTAATTGAAACATAACCATTCTCAACTGCTTCGAAGTCAGTTCCAGTTTCAATTTCCCAACTCAATTCACCGTCAATCATATAAGATACTTCACCAGAAGGGTGGTCATTCTTTATCGCCATATCCTTATAAATCCTTTTTCCCATTCTGGTTATCTTTAATCCTTTAACCTTTCCAGCGGGGATATTAATATTAAGTAATGTCTTTTTAGGCAGACCGTGTTTTAATAAATATTTTGCTAATTGATTTATTAACTTAACTGCAATATCACTATTTACGCCATCTTTGCGATAAGAAACAGCAATTGATGGGATACCTAAAATCGTGCCTTCAATTGCCGCAGCAACTGTGCCTGAATATAAAACATCGTCTCCCATATTTGGCCCATTATTAATTCCTGATATTACTAGCGAAATTGCTTTTTTGAATAGGCCATGATGTGCAATCAAAACACAGTCAGTCGGTGTCCCATCAACTGCATACCAATTCTCTTTTATTTGGCAAATTCTAATCGGTTGCCTTAAAGTAAAAGAATGACTTGCCGCAGAACGATTTTCTTTAGGAGCCACAACATAAACATCTCCTAAATCTTTTACTGCCTTCTCCATTAAAACTAATCCCGGTGCGTCAATACCATCGTCATTAGTCAAAAGAATAATTGGTTTCATTTAGTTTCAAAACAATAACTGTTATATTTAGAAATATTTTTGTTGTTATTTTTTAATATATAGTGGCCCCAATTTTTTGATAGTTTCAGTAAATTCGGTAATCGTCTTTTTGAACTTATCCGCTTCAGATGCTGAAATCCATTCCAGTCGTAATCTTTCCGACTCTACACCTAAATCTTTCAGCAAATTTTTTAAAATTGGAATGCGTTTCATTGTTTTATAATTGCCATCTTGATAATGACAATCATTCGGATGACATCCGCTAACAAAAACACCATCCGCACCATTCTTAAATGCCCAAAGAATATATTGTGGGTCGATTCGACTGGAGCAAAAAACCGTAATTGGAATCATATTTGGAGGATAAGTCATTCGTGAAGTTCCTGCTAAATCTGCTCCGGCTGAAGTACACCATTTACAAATAAATCCGATTATTTTAGGCTCAAAGTCTGCCATTGTCTACTCCAATCCGGCTTTTACCATTTCTTGAATTTGCTCGTCTTTGAAATTCTTCTGTTGAGCAGCACCTACCGGACAAGCAGCAGAGCACGCCCCACACCCTTCGCATAAAACTTCAATCACTTTGACCTTTCGTTTTTTACCATCTTCAGCAATAACCAGTTCTCTTGCCTTATATGGACAGACATCAATACAAACCGCACATCCTGAACATAAATCTTCATTAACATCAGCAATAACCGGTAAATGTTCTAACATATCTGAGGCAAAAAGCGCTATCACTTTACTTGCTGCGCCGGAAGATTGAGCAACTGCATCAGGAATGTCTTTTGGTCCCTGACACGCACCTGCTAAAAAGAAACCACCAGCTAAGGTTTCAACCGGTCTTAATTTGGGGTGAGCTTCAGTAAACCAACCATATTCGTCTTGAGTTATTTTTAACATCTGAGCGAATTCTTTTGTTACCGATGGTACCATTGCAGTTGCTAATACAACCATATCCGCTTCAACTTCAACCTTCTTGCCAGTTAAAGTATCTGCCCCCCAAACAATAACCTTATCACCTTTTTCAAATATTTTTGAGACCTTGCCTCGAATATACAAGACGCCTTCGTCCGTAGCTCGTTTATAGAACTCTTCAAATCCTTTACCACCGGTTCTTACATCAATATAGAATATAATTGCTTCGCCATTATGAACTCGGTGTTTATATAGAATTGCTTGTTTGGCAGTATACATACAGCAGATTTTTGAACAATAAGCCATAGCATTTTCCGGGTCGCGTGAACCAGCACATTGAACAAAAACAATTCTTTCCGGCACCTTGCCATCCGAAGGTCGTCTTACCTCACCCATAAAAGGACCAGATGCGGATAAGATCCGTTCAAACTGCAATCCGTCAATGACATTTTTAAGTTTACCAAAGCCATACGAACCGAGCATTTTCTTATCAAGCAATTCATAACCTGTTGCTAGGACAATTGCTCCAACATCAAATTCAATAAATTGGTCTTGGTCATCAAATTTAACCGCACCAAAAGGACAATTCTTTTCACATAAGCGACAAGCACCTTTTTGGAAATAGAGACAATTTTCTCTATGAATTACTACTCTATTGGGAACTGCTTGGGGAAACATTTTATAAATCGCTTTCCGCTCGGATAATCCCTGATTGAATTCGTCTTTGGCTTTTTTCGGACATTTACCAACGCAAATATCACAACCAGTGCATTTGTCCCAATCAACATATTTTGCCTTTTGTCTGACTTTAACCTTGAAATTTCCAATATAACCTGAAATTTCCTCTACTTCTGCGTAAGTTAAAAGTGTAATATTCGGGTGTTGTTTGGCTTCGACCATTTTCGGTGTAAGAATACATTGACTACAATCAAGAGTCGGAAAGGTTTCTGACAATTGAGACATATGACCACCGATGGATGGATTTTTATCTAAAAGAATTACCGGATAACCCGCATTAGCAATATCTAAAGCAGCCTGAATACCCGCAACACCTGCTCCAATAACCATAGCCTTACGCGTAACCGGGATACTAATCGGAGTTAAAGGTTCATCATATTCTACTTTTTTAATAATCGTCTTAATAATGCGGACTGCCTTTTCAGTTGCTTTCTCTTTATCTTCAGTTACCCATGAACATTGCTCACGGATATTAGCAATTTCACAATTGTAAGGATTAACTCCAACACTGGCAACCGCTTTGCGAAAGGTGTTTTCATGCAATGTTGGTGAACAACAAGCAACAACCACGCTATCTAAATTCTTCTGTTTAATTGTCTCTTTAATCAAATTTTGTCCTGGGTCAGAGCAACAATATTGATGGTCAATAACTTCTATGACATCAGTCGTTTCTTTGAGTCTTTTCACAACTTCTGGAACATTAACTGTTCCGGCAATATTAATTCCACAATGACAAACAAAAACTCCAATCCGTTTTGGCTTGGATCTCATTTCAAAAGTCCTTTCTCTTTTAATAAAGGTTTTGGGTCTACATAATGATTCTCTAAATTTAAAATCTTTTCATCAACACCTAATGAAAGACCTAATAATTGCGTGAAATAGAAAATCGGAATTTGGAATTTAGCAGTTTGTATTTGGAATTTATCAAGATTATATTGGCATAATGGGCATGTTGTAGCAACACACTCAGCACCGGCGGCGATAATATTTTCTAAGATTATAAGTGTACATTTTATTGCAGCATCAGGTTTATTGACCAACAGATAACCACCACAACATTCCGCCTTAAAAGCATAATTAACTGGCTCCGCGCCGAGTGCCAAAAACATATCATCCATAATCATTGGATTTTCCGGGTCATCAAAATTTAACTCATCTGATGGTCTAAGCATTAAACAACCATAATATGATGCAATTTTCATTCCGTTAAGACTATTTTTAACTCTTGATTTCAGATTGTTAAAACCAACATCATTTTTTAATACTTCCAGATAATGGACAGTTTCAGTTTTACCATCATAATCGGTTTCTAAATAATTCATTATTCGTTTACGATAAATTACATTTTCTGGTAAAAATAGATTGCGGTTACTTCGTTTGAGTACATTATAACAAGCGGCACAGAGCGTAACTAATTTAGCGCTTTCGCCATTATTAGAAATCTTTTGAGCTTCAATTAGATTGCGAATCGGGGCGACTTGGTTGGCTAAATCATCTTGTACAGTTGAATAGATCGCACCACAACAATTCCAAGTTTCCAATTCTTTAAGTTCAATGCCTAAAATCTTAGCGGTCTCGCGAGCGCATAAATCAAGATTTCGGCTCTTGGTATATAAGGTACAACCTGGATAGTATGCCAATTGTTTCATGTGGTAAATTTTCGAAATATCGCAATCCACATAATATACAATTGCTTTAAATTAAGAATATGCAAATCATCGAAGTCTAAACAATATGTCAATCGTTTCATGTCGTAAATTTCCGAAAAGCCGCAATAAATGCTTGTTGCGGTGCATCCAGAATAATTTTTTTGTCTATTTGTTCTAAAACCAGATGCGTAATTTTATTGCGCAAAACAATTGTTCGCAAAGCGTCTGCAATTTTACTATAATCAACACCCCGTGGACATCGTTCACCACAAACATTACAAGCCGCACAGAGCCAAATCCCGGATGAATTTAATACTTCTTCAAATTTACCTAACTGAAGAAGACGAATTGCTTGAGATGGTACTGGTTCCATCGCAAAAGCAACCGGACAACCAGCAGTACATTCTCCACATTGATAACAATCTGAGAGTCGCTGGCCAGATAATGATTCTACTTCTTTAATTTCTTGTTTATTTCGATTCAATCTTGACATAAAAATTTATTATTATTATTAAAGAATATCTTATTATAAAAAATTTAATCTGTCAAGTAGAATAAAAAGAAAACACCGAAAAAGTCTTGATTGTGCGGATATTATGACGACACCAGCGATAATTATTTTAATATTTTAATCGTCTAATTGTTCTTTTAATCACTGTAACCAATGAATGCGACTTTTTCTGAACTTTCAAAAAGGTAGAACGCTACAAAAGTCAATTTTCGTTATTGACCTATGCGGTCTTCTAATTAAAATAGTAAATCCGTATCGTATGAATCACTGATTTTCTTTTGTTTTTCCGCACCTTCAGGGTTTTCTGTGGCACTTTATCTGAACTCTCTAAAAAGAGATTCCAGACAAAATCTTCATTGTGCGGATATTTTAGTAATATTAGCGAGAATATCTTTGATTTTTCAATCGATGTAATTGTTTTTTAATCAATGTAATCATTGACCGTGATCTTTTTCAAGTCTTATAAACAGAAACTTCAGACAAAGTCTTGATTACACAGGTGTTATAGCAACGTTAGTGGTAACCCATTGATTTTCCAATCGTTGTAATCATTTTTTGCTCTAATCATTAAAGTAACTTTGTAAGAACTTTCGAAACGATTAAAAAAATGTAAACAAAAATTTCTACGTTGCTCAAAGTGTAACTTAAAAAATACTCTTTTAGCATGTAGCAAAGTAAATGAAAAATCAATGTTTGGTGCTAAATAAAATTAGATATTTCTGTGTTTCTATTGACTTCTTAACCCTTTCATTGGTAGTGTCAAGTTTTTTGTGTAAATTCTTTTTTCTTCCATAGGAGTTTCTCCTCCCATTGTTTGTTATATTTGTTAAATACCGCATACACTATCCGGTCGCAACTGGCATAATTAGCAAAACTGCA
>JBDRUT010000039.1:0-10863 GCA_039801465.1 Caldifarciminota bacterium | reverse complement strand
ATATTGCAGAGTTATCCCGACAATTAGACAAAATTAAAAAGTTGTTGGCATCTTTATTAAAAATTGATAAAGATATGATGTCAACTAAGCCATATGATATGGAAAAATCCTATTTGCAATTAAAGAAACTTTATACTTCTCCCCTATTTTCTGAAGCTTTTGCTGAAACCGAGTTATATAAAAAATTACATGACTTTTGCCAAGAGCAATTAAAATTAATTGAGAAATATAAAGAAGAGTTCCATTTTGTCCTGGGTGCAAAATTAAAAGAATTAATGGCTGATTTTTCTGTAGTATCCGGTCAGTTACCAATATTAAAAGTCAAATATTATACGATTAGATTCGATTTTGCTAATGGCTTGGCATCGATTTGGTGGGGACCGCAAAAGGAAATAATTAAAAGACTTTCAATTGAACCGGATTTAATCGCTCAGACAATCAAAACTTTTGACCAAAATCTTAATACAAAATGGCAAACTTCAGAAGATTTTTTTAGGTTATTAAAATCGGCTTATAACCGGTATATTCTCTTAAACGGTCTTGAATATGGAACTAAAGTCAATTTATTAGATTTATTGCCCGAGTTTATAATGTTGCTTCAGTCACAGAGTTTTAAGATTGACCCGATTAAAAATCATTTTACCGAATATTCTCGAATTCAATATAGTTATGACTTGTATAAAATGAAGACTAATCCAAATTTAGTTTCTAATATCCAATTATCAGTTGCAACCTTTGCAGTTACTGAGCATCGAGAAAAATCTATCTGGGTGCCGGATAATGAGCAAGGCGAAGGAACCTATTATCAACAAATTGCCTTCAACCAATAATATGGATACAAGACAAGCATTACTAATCATAAATAAATTAGGCAGTTCTGGCACTCCACCTGAATTCGGTGTTGAGTCCTTTACTGTCGGATTGGACAAATATCTAAATGTAATTGAGCAAGAATATCTTAAAGGCATATTAAAAGAATATCATCTCTCATCTTTTAAATTAGTAATCGGCAATTATGGTGGCGGCAAGACTCATTTCTTATATTCAGTGCGTAATCTCGCTTTTCGTAATGGCTATGTTGTTGTCTATGTGCCATTAAATCCAACAGAATGTCCATTTGATAAATTAGAACTGGTCTATAAACAGATTGTGACTAATCTGCAAATTCCTTCATCTGATAATGACCCATTAAAACCGCCGATTACCGGTATTGAAGCATTTATTGAAAATTGGTACGATTCAGTAAAAGCAAAAATAGAACATCTTGACGCAATAACTGATTATCTTAATGTCTTAAAAGGAGTGGAAAGTATTAGTTTCTTAAATGCAATTAAAGCGGCATTTTTTAATGTCGCAACTAATGATACAGAAGCATTTCAATCAGTTATTCAATATTTAAAAGGGGAAGATATTGGTAAAGATATTCGTGCTCGTTATCGGATTTCTGAACGGATTGATAAGTCTACTGCTTTTCGTATGATACGCAGCCTTATCCAATGGTTACATCTAATAGGATATAATGGTGTTATCTTTCTTTTTGACGAAGCAGAAAGAGGAATTTCAATGAGTAGTTCTAAGGACCGGAGAAAAGCATTAGATAATCTCAGACAAATCATTGATGAATGTGGTAACAGTCGTCTACCCGGAGCAATGTTTTTCTATGCAATACCAGATGAGAATATGTTATTGGAAGGTTCTGGTGGTGTTTATGAAGCACTTAAACAACGATTAAGAAGCATCTTTTCTCCAGTCAATCCTTTAGGCGTAAAGATTAACCTTGAAGAATTAGATTTAACACCGGAGGCATTTCTAATGCATTTAGGTGAAAAATTATTGAAAATTTATCAAACCGCATATCCCTTAAAACTTAACGAAGATACTTCAGAAAAATTGATTAATAATTTAGCCCAAGAAGCAGTTAAAGCCTTTGCTTATGATATTAGTTATCGCCGTTTATTTGTTGTGAGTATGATTGAAGCCTTACAAACAATTCGTAATAATCCTCAATCATTATCATCTTTTTTAACCGATGCGAAAGAAATCAAAAAAATCTTAAAGACAACAGGAAAACGCTTAGAAACTAAAGAAAAAGAAGAAGTTACCGAACAAGAAGTATGAATTATAATGTGATATTCAGTTTAGTCACAAATAATGCCACGCAGGCTAATTTTTATTTGTGTGTTTAATATTTAACTGGTTGTGAGAGTATCTCATCCTGTTTTTGGTCCGGGGGAAATCTTATCAACCCGAAAATCATCTGCTGGTCCGCAAATTGAATGTTTAGTTCAGTTTGATTCTGGTCTACGGCTATGGATACCAGCTTCGCGAATTGAAGGCGTAGCTGAAGAATTTTTTCAAGAACCTGAATCTGAAGTTGTATTAAAAGGTAAAGAATTAAAAATTAAAGCGCATCGGATGATTGAAGCCTTTCGTTTAGGAATTGTTCCAATGGAAGATGTTGCTGATTTTACTTTTGGACGCGACCAGGAAATCAAGTTGGTCTCATCCGCGTTAAACAAATTAATTGATGGTCAAGGTGGTGTAATTATTTTTGAGGGTGAATATGGCGCAGGAAAATCTCATCTCTTAGAGTATATCCGAGCACAAGCCTTAAAAAAGAATTTTATTGTCAGTATGGTTGAGCTTTCCTTAGATGAAACTCAGCCCGCCCGCCCCAAACGTATCTACCGAGAACTGCTTGCTAATCTAAGATATTTAATCAAGAACCAAGCGCACAATCATTGCGAAGCCGGTTTTCGTGATTTAATGCGTTATGCTACTAAAGAGTACGGTCCACCAAATTATCTTGGTATTAAAGACCATATCTTTTTTGCTCCGGTGCTTTCTCGTCTGAGTAAAATTGACCATCAAAGTCTTAAAGCCGAAGTCTTCTGGCAATGGATTGAAGCCGAAAGTACTAAAGAATATGCAACAGGTATAACAAAAAAAGGCGAAAAACCATTTACAATTCCGTACCGAATTTCCGGTGCATACAATATTCCTGCACTGTATGATTTTTCTACTGCGGCGGATTTTTATTGTTATCTCATCTCTGGACTTTCTTATTTAGCAAGGAGTTTAAAATATAATGGTTTAGTTTTATTACTAGATGAGATTGAAACGATTGCATTTTTATGGGAAAGTTTCTTTTACGAACGGGGAATCAATTTCTTAGAAGGATTAATCCGAATGGCACAAAATGACCCAATATTGAAAACTATTGATTCTCGTCTGATTCATAATCAAGTTCGACCAACACCGTATATTTATAAAGATGCCTATGTGCTTTTAGTTTTAGCATCCACACCAGAACCGCAGACGATTCGGCTCAAAAATCTCTGTCGTAATATCATCACCTTATCACCATTAAAACGCGAAGACCTGATAACTTGTTTTGAACACTTAGTTAAATATTATAAGATTGCCTATCCTGATTTCATCTTGCCTAATCAAACGAGTCAACAGATTTTAAGTAATGCTTTGCGACAAGCGGATAACGGTATCAGATACTTTATTAAGTTTTGCGTAGAAAGTTTAGATGTATTAAGAATGAGTCGAAAATCAAGTAGCAAAAAGTCAATAGGATAATTAATAGAATAATCGGCTATTAAGATTAATTACATTCAGGGCTAATCATATTTCAATGAATTCAATTAAAGAATGGAATATAAATAACATTATGGACTTAATCTATATAGATTCCTATGTAAGTTTATCATGTTAAAATCAATTACTTGTATAAATTCATAATGAATTCAATGAAGTCAGTTTTAAAGAATTACAACATTAAATTATCTTGTTAATATCGACTGCCTGAAGAATTCTACAATGAGTTCAATCAAAGAGTCATTAAATCAATTACTTGTATAAATTAATAATGAAATCAATGAAATCATTTTTAAAGAATTACAATATTAAACCACCTTGTTAATATCGACTGCCTGTAGAATTCTACAATGAGTTCAATCAAAGAGTCATTAAGACGCACTTATTTCCCATTTTTTGGTCATTTTGGAAACTTTACTGAAGTACAAACCAAGGCAATACCTGAAATTATTAATGGTAAAGATGTTCTGGTAGTTTCACCGGCTGCAACCGGTAAAACTGAAGCCGTAGTTGCGCCAATGATAGAGAATGCGCTTAATAATAGACAAAACAAATTGGCAATATTATACATTTCACCGACACGTGCTTTAGTTAATGATTTATATCGACGGCTGGTTGATAAACTAAACTATCTGAGCTTAAAGTTAGACCGAAAAACAGGTGATTATCCAACAATTAAAGAGACCAACCTACCATTTATGATAATTACAACTCCAGAATCTTTTGATTCGATGTTATGTCGACATCCCAAAATTTTTACCAATCTTTGCGGTATAATTTTAGACGAACTCCATTTGTTAGATAAAACACCTCGCGGTGACCAGTTAAGAATCTTATTAAATCGGCTCGAGCGTTTAAGAAAAAGTCTTGGGATTACAAACAAAATACAATATTCTGCACTTTCTGCGACAATTGATGATTTAACTATGGCTAATCGGTATTTTGCTGACCCGGATAATATTAGTGTCATCTGTGTTAAACACCCACGAGAACTTGAATATAAACTAATTTTAGGCAAAGATGACTTCACTCATCATCTATTAGACTATTTTGTCCAGAACGAGTTTAGGAAGATACTTTGGTTTTTTAATGCGCGAAGCCTGGCTGAAGGATTTCTTCAGACCTTAAAAAAAATTCCTGCACCATATCCTGTCTGGGTGCACCATTCATCTTTATCTCGAAAAGAACGTGAACAGGTAGAAGAATTAATGAATCGTGAACCACGAGGTATTCTTTGTGCAACTTCAACTCTTGAACTGGGCATTGATATTGGTGATATTGATTGTGTTGCGCTTTATCGTCCACCATTTAATGTGAGTTCGCTTTTACAAAGAATTGGCCGGGGCAACCGCAGAAAAGAAAATTATCTTTTTGCTATTGGGATTTATACTAATCTCCTTGAAAAAATCCAATTTGAGATATTCTTTGATTGTGCAAAACAAGGCTTGCTTTACGAACGGGCGTATATACCTTCAATTTCAGTTCTACCCCAGGTGATTTTTTCTTATGCTTTTCAGAGAAGACGCATCGGTTTGACCTATGATGCCTTTATGAATATTACACAAAATTATCTAAACGACAAACCCGAAATTAAACATGAAGTTTTTAATCATTTAATAGAAACCGAATATCTTAGTGCAGTTAAAAAAGACATCTATTTTCTAACTGATAAATTGGAGAAAAAGATTGAGTTTGGAAAGATTCATTCAAATCTTCAAGAGAAAAGTTTTGGTTCCTATTCAGTGTATAATGCGGAAACCGGCACATTTTTAGGTCAAGTCTATTATTTAAGCGAAAGATTTATACTTGGTGGCAAAACTTACGAACTATTAAGATTAGAAGAAAAAGAAAGACGCGTGTTTGTAAAGTATCTCAAAGATGCCACCGGTACGACTAAGGTCTTCGAAGGTACTGGCACAATTGGTTATCACTATAAAATTATTCCGCTATTATTAAAAAAACTCTTTTCCAAATCTAATATGAGTATCGACGGATTCCCTTATTTTATTGAGAATAAACAAGTCCATATCATTCATCTTTTAGGTGGACTTTATACATATATCTTAAAGAACGCTTTACTTAAAGACGGCTTCAAAATAACTGATGTTTCCGGATTAATTTTTATTTTTCCTCAACCAAAATCAGGACCAATTACATTCCCAATTCCAAGCGAAGCTTCAATCCGTGAAGTAATTGGTGAAAATCTTTTAAGATTAGAAGATAATCTCGGTTCCGGTGCTTTCTTTAGATTTTTACCTAAAGACTTACAAATTGAAGACCATTATCGAGCATTAGATATGACTGGACTTTTACAGTTTCTCAAATCTCAAAAATTGTTTGAAATAAACGCTGAGTTCTGGTTGGGTATGGAAAATGCTTTTTGATGGTTAAGAGAATTTTCTTTTCAGCAGGTTAGATGAAATATTGCACATTTCTTTTCCTTAGTGTTATTAAATGATTGAATTGCTTGGGGAGTTGGTTCTGCAATGAGTTTTATACCTTGTTCAGATAAAAATTTCTTTGTTTCCGCGGGAATTGAAACAACACCAGCTTGACCGGTTCCAACAATAAATACAACTGGTTTATCTTGTTTAATAACTTTTTCTGCTTCCCATTTACTAATAATATGATCATCACCCTTAAAATCTTTGTATCGGGCTTCAATTTCTCCATCAGTATAAATAATTATATCCGAATTATATCTTCGGTTATCAATCTCGATCCAACCGAAACCAGTTCTATTAATCAGCATATCTAACTCTGTTTTGACTTGCGTGAATTATGATATCTGTATTTATCGTCATTTATCAATCTCAATCCATCCAAAACCAGTTCTACTAATTAACATATCTGATTTTATTCTAATAAGATTTTATGTCAATAGAGATGATAAGAGATTTCTGACAAAGTCTTGATTATGCATATTTTTAGCAGCACTAGCGAAAATACCTTTGATTTTTAAATCGTAGTAATCGCTGTCATCAATGAAAGCGCCTTTTCTGACAATGTATAATATTTTGTTTGAATTCAGAATTAAAATGTCGAAAATAAGAATCTAACCTTTAGAGAGAACTCTGCAAAAGACAATTTTTGCTCATGCGTGGCTCGGAAACTACTGGAATCTCATTCATATTTCATGTCTTCAGTTTTGTCAGTAGCACTTTTTCGAACTCTTTCTCAACAATTGTTGACAAGATATTAATTTTAAGTATAAAATAGGTATGCTTCATAATATTGATAAGATTGTTATTTTAGATTTTGGTGGACAATACTGCCATTTAATATCACGCCGAATTAGAGATTTAGGGGTCTATGCGGAAATAAAGCCAGCATCAACAACAGTAGAAGAAATTCGTAAAATCCCAAAACTCAAAGGTATTATTCTTTCAGGTGGAGCCAAATCAGTCTATGAGAAAAATGCGCCAAAGTGCGATGCAGATATTCTTAAACTGGGGATTCCAATCTTAGGTATATGCTATGGTCATCATCTAATTGCCTATCTTGATAATGGCAAGGTGACATCAGGAAAAGTTGGTGAATATGGCATAACTGAACTATTTATTCACAAAAAGAGTTCTCTGCTAAAAGGTTTGCGTTCGAAACAAATAGTTTGGATGAATCATAAAGATATTATAAAAAAACTATCTAAAAACTTTACAATTATTGCTCGCACAAAAAATTCACCAATTGCAGTATTCGCTGATGAAAACAGGCGAATTTACGGTGTCCAATTTCACCCTGAAGTTACCCACACAACCAGTGGTAATAAAATCCTAAAGAACTTTGTGATTGATATTTGTAATGCAAAAAAGGAATGGGATGCTTCTCAAATTATCAATAGTATTAAAGATGAAATAAAAATGACTATCGGCAATCGAAAATCAATTATTGCTCTATCTGGTGGTGTTGATTCATCAACCGCAGCAATTCTGGTTAAAGAAGTCATTGGTAAAAATTTAGTTGCAGTCTATGTTGATACTGGTTTAATGCGCTATCAAGAAACCGAGTTTATCAAAAAGACTTTCAATAAATTTAATCTTAATTTAAAAATTGTTAAAGCCCAAGAAAGATTTTTTCAGAGTCTCAAAGGAGTCACTGACCCAGAAAAAAAAAGAAAGATTATTGGAAAATTATTCATTGATATATTTGATGAAATTGCATTCCAAGAAAAAGCCGAAGTCTTAATCCAAGGCACAATCTATTCTGATAGAATTGAGAGTGGTATTACCCAACATTCTTCAGTGATAAAATCTCATCACAATGTTGGTGGTTTGCCTAAAGAAATTAAATTAGAGATCTACGAACCATTAAGAAATTTGTATAAAGATGAAGTAAGAAAAATCGCTGTTAAAATTGGCTTATCAGATGAGATTATCAAAAGGCATGTATTTCCTGGTCCTGGTTTAGCAATCCGGATAATTGGTGAAGTCACACCGCAAAAAGCTGACATTGTCCGACGCGCAAGTTATATTATTGAACAAGAACTGAAGAAATCTAATTTATATGAAAAGGTTTGGATGGCATTTGCAGTATTGTTGCCAGTCAAAAGTGTCGGCATTCAGGGTGATGCCCGGAGTTATAAATATCCCATTGTTCTCAGGATTATTGAATCCCAAGATGCAATGACTGCTAATTTCGTTAAAATCCCATATGAGATATTAGAAAAAATATCAACCCGCATTACTAATGAAATCAATGAAGTCAATCGCGTCGTCTATGACATCTCAAATAAGCCACCAGCAACAATGGAATGGGAATGAGAATGATAATCAATGTCATGATGAATGGTTTTGGAAATTTTAGAGATACAAAGAAAATATCTTCTCATACAAGTCAAAGATTTTTTTATACAAATAACTGGATGGTTTGCTTAGGTCTATCGGTTGTCTAATGGACTATTCTCTCTGCAAGCCCTTGGGCAGCCGACCGGCTTGTCCACCGGCTTGCCCCTCGGCTCACCTTCTGGACTTCAGATAATACTATTTAACCCATTGTCTTATAGGTAATTAACTAAATTACCGACTATATAACCGAGTTGTTTATCTGGTATATAAAGCATTCAATAACCTACTGACCCCATCAGGTCACTCAATGTGATTTTATTGTGAAATTTTTAATATAATCTTACATAGTTTGTTCCTTTCTATTGGTACTTTGATTTTTTTAGGTGCCGGCTTTTTGTTGTTATACTCATAAAATAGTACATTTCAATTTTCCACAAAATTTGATTATATCTCATTTTCCTCTAATTATTTTGTGTCAGAAGATTAAAAATAAAAATGGCTTGAGCACAACTCAAGCCCAAATTGGTATATTTATTAATTATTTATCAATGCTTTTCTGTGATTTCGGATTTTCAATTTCATTTAAGAGATATTCTAATTTTTCCTGTAAATCTTCATATTTCTGAGTAAGTTCCTGATTCTGTTTAGCAAGTTCTTGAATTGCTGCTAAAGCAATGCCTGAAGGATCAATGGTTGAGATGGTTTTGTCGTTTTCACCCAAACCAAAAAGAGCATAGAAATCCTGTGCAATCGGTCCGATATGTTCAATACTTGGGTCTTGTGATTTATAACTCCACTGGTTGATTGGCAATTGAGCATGCTTGTCTAAAATCTCTTTGGTATTGACTGGTCGGATATTTCGTTTCATAGCACGGTCAGAAACAGATGACCAGGAACTGCCACCTGCAGATAGAATAACGCCAGCAGTAAGTCCTGCGTTAGAAAAGATTCTGGTGCCTCCTGAAGCACGGATATTGAATTGATTATCAGCACTTGATGTAAAATAAGCATCTGTTGAATCTGCCCATACGAACGAACCACTGTGATTTGCCTTAGCGCACCTTCCTGCAGCAAAAGCATAATTGCCATTTGCAATATTGGCTCGTCCTCCCGGTATCATTGCATAATGTCCTTGAACAGAATTTGAATCACTTGCACGGGTGCCTCCACCACCACTGACTACTGAGTATACTCCATGTGCTTTGTTGTTACCTCCACCACAAACAGTCGCATTATTACCACTGGCAATGTTTGATATTCCTCCACCTATAGTAGACAAAATACTGCTTGCAGTGTTTGCATATCCTCCAGCTACAGTTGAAAAACTACCGCTGGCAGTGTTTATATAACCTCCAGATATAGTCGCAACAACACCGTTTGCAGTATTTTGCGATCCACCACCAACTACTGAGAAGTCTCCATTTGCAGAATTAGAATCACCCACACCTATTCCGCCACCGCCACTTACAACTGAATAAGCACCCCGAGCACGATTATTACTACCAGCAACAAATGCTTGTGTCCCCGTATTGATATTACCCGAACCAAAATTACCTTTTCCCATTTTTATTTCTGGGTCACCCGTACTTGTAATTGGTCCGGTCATTGTGCCACCACTTAATGGTAAAAATAGACCACTGCCAATACTGTCGTTTCTTGGAGCCCAGGCTGAACCAGTCCATTTTAAGACTTGTCCAGTTGTTGCACTTGCCTGATTAATCTTAGACATAGTAACATTGCCATCAGTAATCATTCCAGTTGTGATTGAATTAACCTGTCCTTCATCAACAAACTTGGCACTCAATGCAATAGTGTCTTTTCCTTGTAATTTATGCGAATTGGCAGATATTCTGGCACTATCAACATAATTGACTGTAAGATTTCTGACATAGTCTGCAGTGTCCGCATAAGGTGCTTTGAAAGTAGAAGAAACATCACTACGAGTAATTGTCCCATCAACAATCATTGCTGATGAGATTGAATTTACTTGCCCTTCATCAACAAACTTTGCACTCAAAGCAATAGTATCTTTTCCTTGCAGTTTATGAGCATTAGCAGAAACTCGTGCTGAATCAATTGCACCAGGCAAATAGCGAGCATAATCCGCAGTATCCGCTAATGGTGCTTTGAATGTTAGTGAAACATCACTACGAGTTATTGTGCCATCTAAAATCTTATCCGAAGTTATCGCATTTCCTGTTATCATTGCATTATTAATAGCATTAACTTGACCTTCATTCACATATCTTGAATCTAAAGCCAAAGTATCTTTACCTTGCAGTTTATATGCATTATAAGCATTAACCGATACTCTTGCACTATCAACATATTGGATATTAACATTTCTTGCATAATCTGATGTATCAGCATAAGGTGCTTTGAAATTTGAAGCAACATCTTGTCGTAAGATTGTTCCATCTTGAATCTTTGAACTGATTATCGCATTATCCTGAATTTTTGAACCAATTACCGC
>JBDRUT010000038.1:0-11546 GCA_039801465.1 Caldifarciminota bacterium | reverse complement strand
AAATCACTAGACTGCAGGGTAATAATACGTCTTTAGTTTTCTATTAAACAATGACTACTAATCGTGTTCAGCATATATTTAAGGATTATGATCCTCCCGTTATTCACGGATCTTTTAATTTGCAAAAAACAATAGAACAGCCACCGCAAGCTAATTTAACAATTCAATATATTCCAAAACATAAGATAAATGATTATATTAAAACATATGCAGAATATGGTAAATTTTATACTTTTTATAATTCTACTTTTATCGTAGATTCTTTTAGACAGTCTATATCTTCAGTTCCTAATCCAAGTGGTGCTGTAAATCGAATTGAAACCTACGATTTACAAATAACCTATAAGGCATTTGTTGCGGCGCGAGGTACAAATTACACAACGCCGTTGGCTTTTATGCCTGAGACTTCTTCTCAAATTTCTGCAGTTCCATTTGCTCAGATTGCTTCAGAAGCAGGGCTTTCTTGCGAAGGGTTAGATTTTATGGTTAAAAGAGCTGATTATAATGAAGTAACAAAGCTATTTTCTTATCCGATTCTTGAAATGGCTTTGCAGTATAGTAAGCTTTATGGTCATTATGTCTTTTTAGACAGAGGAAATAAGATTATTTTTAAGCCATTAAATGAAGGTCGTAAGCATATTATCACAAACTCTTTAAAATACCGCCTTTTTTACAGACAGATAAACACTGAAAAGCCCGTTATTTTAGAAGACTGTTTTACAAGTCCATTATATGAAACGTATGATGAGTATTTTAATACAGAGTCAGCAAATTTGCCGTATTATGTCCCAAAACCCCTGCCTTCTGTATTTGTCTGTACACAGCAAAGAACTGAAGAAAGGCCAGCAATATCTAAATTAGTAAGGATAAACAGTTCATCTGGAACATCAACTTTGATACTTAATAATGCTCTAACAAATTATCAGCAAACAAATGTTCCTTATCCTTCTGGTTCTTTAAATAAAAAATGTACTTATATGTTAGGAAGTAATGTAATTATGGAGCTTGAAGAAGAATATGCATATAATTATCCTAAGCTCGCTGTTGGAGGTGCTTCTTTTCGTAATTCGCTGTTGTCTGCAGGTGAAGGAGAACCTCCAGTAATTTTTTCTAGACCCAATTACGCTGCAGGTGAACATCCACGATCTGCTGTAGCAGAAGAAGTTTTAACTTCTAGAAAAATAATTTTATACGATTATGCTCCTTTGAACTATTTTTATATTTATAGTCAAGTAGCGAACTTGAGAATAAAAGTTATAGATGGAACAGGTGAGTATTTTGTTAGACCCACTATTGTCAATAGAGGGTACGGAAATAAGCAATATTTGTTTGCTATAAAAACTGATATAACTGTTCAAGAAAGAATAAATAAAAAAACAAATAGCGTAGCTCATGATTTATTTGATTTAGATGTTGAAATTGATAATTTAAAAGTTCAAATAGAGCAACTTGAACGTAGCTTTGCTTTAAATGAAGACCCCGATATAGAAGAAAGATTAGAATTTAACTTTTCTAAATTAGAGTTAGAAAAAAATCTAGCAAAATTGTATTACTTAAAAAGTATTACTCCATTTTTTTCTTATAAAGGAATTGGTCGTTATTATTATTACGTTAGTTTATACGACGTTAACAAAGATGAATTAATTGCAGGTCAATTGATTCGTTCAAGGCCAGAGTCATTTGGAATTGACCCAATAGAAACAGATCGTCAAGGATTTGCTTATTATATTGTCGTGGACCCAAATTGGGTTCCTCCCCTTTGGGTTTTCAAGGAATCTAATCAACAATTAACTGAAATTAATAGTTTTATGAATCCTTCTAATTTAGACGTTTATTTTGAACGCTCTTATAAAGCAAATTATTTAAAAGAAAAATTAAACTTGATTATTAATGATACTTGTAATCCAAATTTATCAAGTTTAATGCCTAATAGTTTAGGTTCATTGGATCCTGAGTGGCTTCCTGAAGAATATAGAGGAGATTCAGAAATAATTAATTTAGCTGCAGAGTTTTATAAAGCAATAACGACACAATGGGAGCCTAATTTGGTGCGAGGTTGGGATACTAAAATTCAAATACTTAGACGGTTAGCAACTTCTAAAACTAAAGATATAGAAGTTCAAACAGGTAATGTTATTGATGTTCCATTTGAAGCCTATATTGAAGAAATATCAGAAAATAATCAAAACTATTCTAGTAATAGTTCAATTTCTAGATCTCAATCTTCTTATGTCGTTGGTAGACCTCCTGCTCCTAAGATGTTTGAACAACCATATGTTGCTTTAGATATTAGACTTCAGAGACCTGATCGTTTTATCTATAAAATAAGTACACCAAATTTAACTCCTTATCTTCACTTAGGAAACTTAAATTATTATATGAGGCGGCGTCAGCAACTTCCCGATTTTCCTACTACCTCTTTTGAAAAATATAAAGTTGCTTTAGAAACGACATTAGCTTTAGAAGAAATGCAAAGCTATAAAGTTTATTCCTTGCAGCTTTTTGGTTTGTTTGATAAGATAGACACAGGTGATTATATACAAATATTGGATGTTCCAGAATTAGCGTCCATTAATTTACGTGTAAATATAGTGGATTTTACAATAGAGTTTAAAGGGGTTGATCCTGATGGAGAGTTGTTAGCTTTGTGCCAAGAAACCAAATTGATTGTAGGTGAGTTTAGGCCGAAACAAATAACTTGGACGAAAGAACGTATTGCCAAACTAGGTAGTGTGCAGTATTATGTCTATAAGGGGTAACTTTTGTTTATGCAGCTTGACGAAGTAATAAAACTAGATCAAGAGCTAAAAAAATATCTTGAGAAGTACAAACCTAGAGTGATTGTCACACCCTCTAGAGTTGTAGTTTCTGTAAATGATCAGATTAACATTAGGCCTATTAGTTTCGGTTCTATATCTACAAGTGTTTTTGGGTTAACTACTTACTAGCTTATGACGACTTTTGTTGCAGGTGGCAGAACTTCGCTAACACAGCCTTTAATTGTAACTACTTCTACGTCTTCTTTACTTTCGCTTCCCAGTTCTCTAACTGGTTCCTATCAGTTTACTTATTATTTTGTTAACAGAGTTGGTGCAACTAATTATGCGCCTGCAACAGGTTTGGTAACAGTTGGTTCAGATACAGTTGTTACGCTTAGTGTACCACTTGATTTAATAAAGAGTGGGGAAATTTGGCATAGTATTGTTTTTTGTGCAAGAAGAAATTCTGGCCAATGGTTTCCTGTTTATGAGCATTTTCTTTTTGATATTAATGATTATTTGGATTGGCGTCATTGTCATAATACGATTGTACCAGACGTTGTTTTAAATAAAGTGGATCATTACAAACCCTTTAGAACAGTAGCTCAGCAAAATGATCTACTTACAGTTAACGCTTCTGATTGGCTTAATGGTTCTGTTGTTTTTGTGGATGAAACAGGTACTTTTTACAAAACATATAAAGCTCCTTATTTGTCGTTTAATGTTCCGACTATTTTAAATAACGACAATGACACCGCGTTTGCTTATTGCTCTTATGGTACCTCTAATCCTGCAGACCTAAGCCTTTCTTCAAATAAAAGCTTAGTTGAATTAAGAGGTGTTAATTTTACGCATAAAGTAATTAATTATCAACCTATTTATACAGGTTCTGGTGAAGTCGGTTTTCCTTTATATTTTGTTTTGGGAAATAATTCTTCAGAGGCTGTTCCTCAAGGGACACGAGTTGGTTTTAACTTTTTTATTCAAGATGATGATTACAGCGCCCAATTAGGTCATCTGTTTTGTGCGCGTAATTTAGGTTTTGTAAATTTAACTACGTTTGATTGGGACAAAACTGACGGCCAATCAACCGCTGACATGTTGGGGTTAAACGTAGAGCGCAAATGCTTGCCTGAGCAAAATAATTTTATCTTAACTAGAAATTTGCCTGATGGATGGGGAATGCTTGTTCAAGTATATCCCAAATTCCATTTATATCAATTACCTGCTACAATACCTAATCTATTTGATGTTTTTATAGAACCATTTCTATTTCTTCACCCTACAAAATATGTAGAATTAGGTGAAGTTTTTGGTGATTTTATTTTAGATGCTGACGGTCGTCGTTTTGTACTTCCTGATCCGTACACAACCTTCATATTGAAATCAGGTAGTGGATTGGTAAAAAATTACTATTTTCGCCAATTAGCAGATATTCCTTTAGTAGGAGTTCAATCTAACAGTAATGCTAATCAATATATTTACTTAGATGTGAATGGTTATCCAAAAGTTAGTTCTACTTTAATTACTGGCACAGATGCCAATATTCACAGCTTAAGGGCGATAGTAAAGACACAAAGCGGCTATACTCAACCTTATTTAATAGGCACGTATAATATAAACGATACAGCTAATTTTACATTTAATCATATTCCTGCAGATAAAATAAGAGACTCTTATCCAGTTATTGGTAATTTTAATGTTTTTTCAAAAGGTAAGTTTTGTATTGTTGTTAAAATAGGTACTTCATATAAAATGAATACGTTTATATATGATCGTCAAATAGAAAATTATACATTTGAATGGACAACAGCACAAGATTTAACTAATGGCTGGTCTGATTTAAATATTATTTCAGATCCTTTATTCGGTTTTTGGAGTCCCGCAAACAGAATTCAAGATTTAAGCTTTACTTCTGGGTCTTCTTCTGCAGAAATATATTTATTAGATTATTATGATGGCAATGTTCTATCTTATGCAGATCATAGGCCAGAGTCTGGCTGTATTCCTGTTTTAAAAGGTACGATCCAACAATTTATTTCTATTTTAAGTAACTATGGACAAGCTGTAAACACTGTAGATGACTTAAAAGCTTTAGATCAATCGCAAATTCAAGATTATCAGCAAAGATTTGTTTTATATCCAAAGCCTTCTCTTTATATATATTATCCAGAGTCTCTTGAACAAGAGTCTTTATTAATATGTAAACCAAATCATATTTCAGAAACGCAGCCTGGACGTTGGAAAAAAGTGGCGTATGAAAGCTGCAGAGGATATGCTCATCTGTACAAAGTAAATAATTTAATGAACTATGGAGTTTTAAGATATGTTCACACAACTACTGAACATTATTTAGAGTTATCTTATAAAACATATGAAAATTTTGCTATAGATCGTTTTATTGATCTGTTTGATACAGACACTAGGATTTTGGTTCATTCTGCTTTCAATTTTGCGGAGGCTGTTGATTTTGTAATTTCTTCTAAAGTTAAGATAAGTGATCCTTCAGATAGTAAGGTTTGTTGGAGATTGTACATAAACTCTTCTTTAAGCAATTTTACGCACTCTTCGTCAATTTTCTCAGAAAATAATTTTGTTTATTTATCTGCTTCTGTATTTAAGGCGAATCATTTTCAAAGTATTTATAGGGCATCTATAAAAATACTTGAATCAGCGGTTTCTCCTGCAAACGGAGAAATTACGGCTTATCAACTAGTTCCAAGCTCTTTAATTTACAGATTAAACTTTTCTAATGTTTCTTTAAATGGAAAGCCCTTTTCTTTAATAAGCTCATTATTAAACAAGAAATCTATAATCTTGTTAAGGCCGTTAGAGGATTTAGCGTTTACTTCGAAAGTAGAAGTTTTAAGTAGAACGGATAATCAAGTAACGATTATTATTGATGAGAACTTTATTGCTTTAGATAATAAAGAAGTTGAAGTAATTGCTTTACCTAATTCTTTTACAAAGTCTGATTTTGATATTTTTGTCTACGACTTTTCTAGTGTTACCAGCATAGATGATTTACAAGCTGGTCAATTCTATATTTCCGAAAATGAGCTGTTAATTTCTAAACAAACTATTATATCTTATAACAATGATCCTATTTATACAACCTCGTTTTTTGGCATTAATAAGGTATATGAGGTTGTAAATAGATCTGGCAGTTTTGCTAGATTTGTTATCGTAAAACAAATAGAAGATACTCCAACTGCGGTCAAATTTTATATTAGATTTTTAGAAACGTCAAATTTAGTGGGTTTTAATGTAAATACTCTATGTTTGTTTTCTTTTAAGCATGATTGTTTTGGAATACCTGTTTTTGTAAACGAAGTAACTGATCCAAACTTTGTACCAGATTCAAATGATTTAGATAATAACTTTGTTTATTTAAGACTAGACGATTTTAGTAATAAGACCTATGTTCTTTTTGCTTCTCAAAATTTAAATATTAGTTTAGGTAAACTTTATTGTTTTTCTTATGACGAGTATAATATAAGCTATTTTGATGTTTTAGAGCAGATTAGTACTAATGAATATTTAATTAAATTGAGATCAGATAATTTTACTTTTGATTCTTTAGCCTATTTTAGACTTGCAGGAACAGTCCACGCTTTAGGTGATGGTGGCGGTAGTAGTAGTAGTAGTAGTAGTGGTGGTGGTGGTAGCGCTTCAATTACTGCTAAGTATAACGGAACAAGCTCGGAGTTCTCATTTTTTGTATCTAGATCAGTATATTCTACTTACTATAATGAAAAATGGACAGATATAGATCATTTATTTTTCCTTTTAGACGATTTTCCTCCTGCTTATCAAACGACTTTTAATAGGTTATTTAACCCTCCTTGTCTTGTAAAAATAACTAGTGAACAAAATCCTAATACTTACTTTACCGCAAAAGTAGATTCTTTTGGTCATTCGTTTTCAGGAAATTTTACAGACAATGATTATCCAAATAGGTATTTTCAAAATAGAACGCCGATGGAAATTATTTATAGCTCTCCCAGCTTTGTTTCTTTACTGCAAAATAATTGGAGTAATCTTGCAGGTAACTTTTCAATATCTTTTTTAGAGCATTTGGTTCCAGATGGAGTTTTAGTTAAATCTAGTTCAATAAATTTTAATTTTTATTATTCTTCAAACCATTTGCTTTCTTTTGGTTATTATAGTTCTGTATATTCAGCACTATTTATACATCCTTCTTTATTTGAGTCTCTTAGCTTAGAAGTAAAAAAAGCCATAGATAATAAATTGCCCATTCGTTTTAGAATAAAACCCTTAATAAATAATAGTAGTGTTTGTACCTTTAGATATATTCTATACTTCTTAGAACAAAATAATGATGATCATTATGTGTTTGCTTATATTCCAGAGACTCTTGAACAAAAGCGTGATGAGGTTAAGCATAGATTTATTGCCTATTTGTCGTTATACCCAACACTAGATTTGTTTTTTGAACCAATTCCTTTAAATCGTGATTTCTTTATAGATTTTGATCTTTCAGCTTATAGATTTTTCAAAAATAACTTTTATAAGTCCTACACAGAATTGTATGTTTGTTATAATAAAACTTTTATAATTCAAGCTTCTCCATTAAGCAAAATTTTTGAAATTGGCTTAAAGCTAAGAGAATCTGATTCTCAGTTTATAAATAATTGTATTGAATTTGAAAAAGGACCTAAATTAGTTAAACTTGAGCCATTATCAGTTAGTTTTTTGTTTATACCTAAATATACTCCTATTGGTCTCATTGAAAAAACTAGGTTAGTATATCTGAATAATTCAGTTACCTTGCCTGCTCAACTAGAAAACTCTCCTTTGGTAAAATTACAAGTAACTGATGTTAATTTTAGTTCTGGACTCTTGTACTACGTGTTTTTAACTAGCAATGATTTAACAGTAACAGGTTTTTCAAAAACTGATTTTAATAATAGGTATATAATGATTTCAAATTCTACGACTGTTTTTGAATTCAGTATTTTTGCGTTAAACAGAACTGTGCCGCACGACTTTTTCAGTACATCAAATAGACTTGTTTTTTATCCTGTTGAACAAAATGTGTATACAGGTGATTTGCAGATTTTTGAACAAAGCGTAGGAACTGTATACTCAATTACACAAGTAACAAATTCTGGAAACTATATTACGGTAACTATAAATAATCCTTTTTATCAGTTTACAAGTACTCGAATAGTCGCAGTTGAGGTAATTTAAGGATGTTTGATGAATTAGATAAGTATTTGCAGGCTAACCTTTCTCCCGAATTAACTATCAATCCTGTATACGGTAAAAATACCTCAGTTTTTAACTTAAGATACAACAATCAAAGCGTTTCTACTGCTCTTAACTTAGGCAAAAGACCGATTAAAAGTGACTTTTTTATCTTGTTTAATTGGGATAATGAGTTCGACGATAAACCATATTTAAATGCTTTTACTCTTAAAGAAGTAAATAAAGAGTCATTTTTAGAGTATTTAGACTCTGAAATACTTTATTTTGACGATTTACTCAATGTGGCACAAAACTACCGAGTTATTAATAACACAGAAGACAACTTAAAAAGTACCGCAGAAATACAATTGGGTAAAATAAATGAAACCGCTATTAGGGGTGTTGCAGATTTGTTAATAAAGCTAGAACAAGAGAATAGTATGATGAATTTTAAGTTTAAAATAGATAGTTTTCAGCATAATTCATTTCAGTGTTATTGTTATAATCGAGTTTACTCAGAAGAGTTTTTAATTTATTTACAGGCTCGTATAAAACAATTTGTAGAATATTTAGTTAACAGAACAAATACTTCTATTCCTTTTGATTTTCAAAAAAATCCAATAATTGGTTCAAGCAATTACACTATAAACGAAATTTATTTGGGAGAGGAATCTGTTTTTGTGCCGTCCCATTACATTTCTTATGGCAAATATTCTTATATATCTTTATCTGCAGATTCGTTTGGAGGCTATAGATATGTAAAATCAGTAACTGAAGTTTACGGCCCCGATTTTTCTATGCAAAATCAGTATCTTGGTGGTCCCCCAGATCATTTCGTTCAATGGCCTGTTGCAGCAGGTGGTTATTATTACAACGCAGACTATCCAGATGTCTATTTTGGCGCCATTTTAGAGCAGTCAGATATTACGACAACTGATGGAGGTGATCAATATATTGGCCCTAGTGTTTCTACGCCTTATAACACCAATCCTTTTCAGTGTTATAGTTATAGAGATCTGCTTAACTTAAGTAGTTTGTCTTCTGGTGTAGAAGAGTTTTCTACATTTCCTGAAATTGGAATACCTACAGGCGGCACATTTACTATGTCTGTAAGTTCATTACGCAGATGGACTTCGTTTTGGCCAGATATGTTTGGTCGCCATGCAGTTCGTTTGTTAACTAATTCTCCACCTTACAATAGAGTCTTTTTTGGTGGATCTAAAATTCGTAGAAGAATAGTGTATCATGAAGCTTATATATCTCCAAACTATACACTATCTTCAAACCTTCCCACGAATCTTGCAGAAGATAGCAATCCAACTAAGTCAAGGAATGGTTTGAACTTTAAAAGAAGTTTCTATTTTTATGAAAAAGCTATTAAGAACGAGCTTAATATTTTTTCGCATTTTTTAGATCATTATTCGCCTTTTAAAAATAGTGTATTTAGTTTTTTGGTTGGAAATTCTTTAAAAATAGGTAACTCAGAGATTTTAAATTATTCTAAAACATTTCACGCGTTATCGTATGTGCATACCTATTGCTATGTGGTTCCTTTTATTTTGAATGCTCGTGAACTGTATGAAGCTTATTCCAAGTTTTCAAATATGCCGATAAATTTTTATTCTAAGGATATTTTTAATACTGCAATGGCATACTTAATTGTTTCGTATAAAAGCCCTTGGGATTTAGACGCAAGCCACACTCCCCCTTATATATACTCCTATCCTATTTATCCATATTCAGATTTTTTCTATAATTGGATTGAAGAGAATAATTGTCCTAAGTTTAGAAAACAATCTCAGTTTGTTGTGACTTTGATTATAAATAACATAGATAAGTGTTTTGCGAAAAAACTGCCTTATTTAGATAAAAAGTTAAAAAAACCAAAAATGTTTTTAAATAACTTGTATAAACTAAATCTTCTACTTGTAAATTATAAGTTTTTATCGGAAGATCAGTTAAACAATATTACAGAAGGGGGGTTTGAAGGTATTTACTATAGAAGCGACTTTTTTGGAGAAGAATTATTAAACAATATTAAAAATTTTATGAAAATGAATCAAGTTAACATAGATGACTTTGAACAACTGTGTTATCAGCTTATTTATAAAATATTTGCAGCGATGAAAAAATGGGTATTTACTATAGATTTAAATCTAAGCGAAACTGATTTTTCGGAAAAGCTTAATGAAATACATTCAGGATATAAACCTTACATAAAAAACATTTATAGAAAAGCTAAAAAATTAAATAGAGAAGTAAATGAGTTAAACACAGTATCAATCCCTCTTAAATGGATAGATGATGTATGCCTTTTAGAAAATTTGCCAAAATTTTTAACACATAAGCCCATGATTCTTAAGGATAAGCTGAATCGCACGTTTAATGAGTATTATTTAACATGAGATGTGTATAATGGATAATTTTTAATAAAAATGATAAAATAATATAAGCATTTTAGATGTCTATGGATGAAGAACGTAACGAACGTTTTGTTCCAAATATAGGAAGATTTGCTAAATCTTCAGCAATACCTAATTCTTATTTTTTGAATAAGAATTTTGCTCAAGAAGTTCTTCCAAACAACAGTCAAGTTGTGTCTAATACACGTCAGGACAATTCGAGCAAAAAACTAAATATATCCAACTTTTTATTGGTACCTACGGCTGTGGGAATTTCTTTAGCTTTGGTTTCTGATTTACGAGTTATGGCGAGAAAAATGGTTAAAGAAGGTTATACCAGAGAAGCAATAGTAAATAAACTAAAGTCAAATATTTCCTTTGATAAAAATCGTATCTAAGGTATCTATATGTTTTTTAATAGAAGGAAAAAACAAGAAGAAGAAAAAAGAAAAAGGCTTAGAAATTTAGCTGTTGCAGGTGCCTTGGGTTTGGGCGCTTTAGGTACGGCAGCCGCTGCTTGGCATTATAGAGATGCTATCAAAAACAGTATAGATTTTTTGTTAAACAATAACAATAAATTAAATCAATCTTCTTCGTCGCCTCAAGCTCAATCACCGCCTTCTGCTCCGCCGCCTCCTCCTCCTCCTTCTTCTACTGCTTCTCCTCCTCCTCCGACGCAGCCGCCGCCTTCTTTGCAATCACAATCGGTTTCTTCTTCTACAACTTCACCGCAGTCACAAACTTCTTCGACAGCACAAACAACACAACAAGTACAAGTAGCTAAAATTGAGCCAACTATTTCGCAAATACATCCTTTTACAAGTAAAGCAATTCCTTTAGATCCAACTTTAGAAAGTAATGTTGAATTAAAGCAACCTCAGTATCCTGTAAGACAACCTTATGTAGAAGCAGGATCAAGGCAAATTAAAGCTTCACCAGAAGTAGGTACTGCTTTATCTATTGAGGATTACAAACAAAGAAATAGAGAAATACTTAAAGCAAGAAGACAAGCATTATCGGAAAATCCTTTCATTAGCAATAGAGAAGTTAGTTTGGAAAATTATCAAAATGTTATCAATGCACAAACAGCCAAGTTAGATCAAAAACGAGCTGAAAGAAGATTTATACAAGAGCGTATCCAAGAAGCGCAATTAGGTGACGGAGATAAACTAAG
>JBDRUT010000037.1:0-11996 GCA_039801465.1 Caldifarciminota bacterium | reverse complement strand
ACCTATTGGCTGGTGGTCATAAACCAACTGACCCCACTAACTTCTATGCCTATAATGTTAACGACAGTACATGGACAATTAAAACTGATGTTCATTTTGGACCGACTTATAAACCCTGGAAAGCGGGTAGTTGTTTAACTGAACTTGGTGGTAAAATCTATGCATTAAAGGGCGGTGACAAATATAACTTGTTCTTTGTCTATGACCCAGGCACAAATAATTGGACTGATTTAGAATCGATTCCTTTACCAGATACTGTTTTTGGAAGTTATAAGAAAAAGGTATTGGTCAAAGATGGTGGTTGCATGGTATCAGACGGCAGCGCGATCTATGCGATTAAAGGCGGCGGAACTGATTGCTTCTGGAAATATACGCCTGGCTCACCTGGTGTCTGGGAAATGAAAGAGCCAATTCCAGTAACAGATAAAAAGCACGCGCCCAAGACCGGTGCGGCAATGGCATATGCTGATGGTAAAGTCTGGCTATTAGTTGGTAATAAACAACCAGATTTCTGGTGCTATACAATCGGTGCTGGCAAGGTAGTAAATTCCCAAATTATCGCTTCAGCAACATCTAAAATAACAAATGAGAGTAATAAATTCAAGATTGAGGTATCTCCGAATCCGTTTGGTCGACGGACAAGTATTCGATATACAGTTCCTGTTGCCGGTAAAGTCTCAATTAAACTCTATAACGTAAATGGTCGGTTGATTGAAACTATAACTGATGGATATCTCAATGCCGGAACTTATACAACAAGACTGACTGCGAAATTACTTGCCAGTGGTATCTACTTCTTGAAATATGAAGATGCGATGAATTCGAGTGAACTCAAACTCATTGTCCATTAAACTAAAATTTATCTGACACCATAAGGTGTCAGATACAGACCAGGGGAGCGAATTTCGCTTCCCTGTTTTTTTTCGGTAGCCCACTAGCCTTTTCAAGCACCATGCGGTCTGGGGCTAGGGTGGGGCTAGCCCAATGTTAGCCAAACCCTAATATACGATAAAGACTATCTTGCCTGATACACGGCATACTAAGTAGCCCGCCAGTTAGCCCAATTTGTATATTAGAATGTCTTAGAGTATTTATTTTTATAACCCAATGACCTCAATTCTAAGAACACATCATAAAAAGCATTTTTTCTTATTTAATCGGTTGTTACTTAAATTGCTTGAAAGAAAGTAGAACAGAGAATCTAAAGTGAAATCAAACCCAAATCTTGTTAGAATACTTAATCATGTTCAAAATAACCTTCGCCTTTAGCCTTAAATTTTAGAACCTATTTTGCTTAATTGTCATCTTAAAATTATTCCAAAGTCTTGGCGTCTATCAAATATAAGATGCCGAAAGGAGTTCGGAACGACAGATAGAAAATTCTATTAGACAAGAAGCATCACATAGTCTCAGCCTGAGCCTCATTTTGTCATTCCCAAATTGCTCATTTCGGGCGTTTGCGAATAATCTCAACGCTGACAATTTTCAGCATTTGAGATTTTTTCTCTGGAACAAATGCAGACTCAGAATGACAGGTCTTACACTGTTATCATCCTGAAACGCAAACATAGACGGAGCGAAATGACATCAATCTATTTAAGGATTTCTTGAGAACAGGTTCCGAACTTGATTCAGAAACTTTATAAACTTGATTCAGAAACTTTATAAAAGAAAGAATCTTTTTATATTTAATTGTAAATATAAGAGCAATTTTTGTATAAAAATCGCATCTAATAAACACGTAATAATAAATGGGTAAAATAGTATTTTCATAATTATGAAGAGGTGATTAGAAAAATGTTTGGAACAATATGATTATCTTGAATCCTAATTGCTGGCATTAGGCAAGAGTTAACTGCACAGGTATTCAACTCTTATATTCTGAACTCGTCCGATTACCACGGTGCAAGTACTACAATTGTCAACTTCTGAACAACCTTCTTCTGTACCATTAAGAGCTAATTATTCCCCGAGGAAACTAATAACCGTTGTTTATGATATAATAATAGTTTCGGCCGATTTAGTGTTGAGAAAAAAACTGATTTTTAACAATATTATCCTATAAAAAATATACTCCAGCGGCAGGACTCGAACCTGCAACCCTCCGGTTAACAGCCGGATGCTCCACCATTGAGCTACGCTGGATTATTAATATCATAAAAATTTATTGGTATTTGTCAAGTTTAACCTGCAATTGTAAAAGAGCAACTTTTGATATTGCAAACTATAGGAGATGTTTTTCACTTTTGTATTCAACATAAAATTGGAATCAATCAATTATTTAGTTTAACGCACAACTGCAAATTTTGTTACATCATGACCCCAACTGGTCTTTAATATCGCAAAATAGAGACCAGAGCCAACAAATTTTCCTGCTTCATTTTTTCCATCCCAAACAGCACCGATTCTTTCCAATTCGGCTTTGTCTCCATCAACACCATATCGACCAATAGCAGTTAGATGATTAGTATTTAAATTCAGTTTCTTAACCAATTCACCACTTAAAGTATAAATCCGAATTTCAGGATTAATTGGTTTATTCATTAATAGTAATGGAAAATAAATTTTGTTATGCTGAGATATTATATAAGGATTAGGATAAGGTTCAGCAAGTCGGTCTTTTTTGTACTCTGGTCTTTGCGGTGGAAATGCTTTTAATAAAGAGTCAATGTTCGGGATACCCCAACCAAAAGTGTCATTGGAAATCGTGAAACCTAAATGAGTCGCAGTGTTAAAGAGTGCATTTTTTACTGAGTCTGCATTCCATTCTGGGTGGGCTTCAAGAACTAAAGCACAACAACCAGCAATTAAAGCCGTTGCACAAGATGTGCCAATGCTTCCTTCATAAATATTATTAGAAGAATCGGGAGCAACGACAATTACAGTATCAGCCAGAGCAACTAAGTCTGGTTTAGTTCTTCCGTCAATAGTTGGACCAAGACCAGTTCCTCGCCAAGGAGTTAATGATTTTGTGATACCGCCGGCAGTAATAATTCCGTCAGCATCTCCTGGAGCAACAATGTAACGACTGGGCCAAGGAAAAGCCGAAGTCCGATTTCCCATTGCGCTAACAACAATTACACCGCGCTTGGCAGCAAGTCCAGCAGCAATTGAAATTGGAATCGTCTTGCCATCTAAATCTCGGTCAATGTACCAATTACGATAACCTAATGAACTGGAGATAATTTTTGCACCTTCTTTTTCTGCCCATTCCAGTGCTTGAATCCAATTGTCTTCTTCAGAAGTGATTTCAACGGTGTCACCGGTTATGGCTCGAAATAATTCGGTTTTGGCAATTAATAATTCAACACCCGGCGCAACACCAATCATTGAATTAGGTTGATAACCGGCAATGATTGATGCCATACGCGTGCCGTGATTGGGTTGTTCAATATGGTCTTCACCTTCTTCATAATCAGTGTTATCGTCACCGTGTTTATACCAAAGGATAAAAGGCTGATTATTAAAAGTAGCAATTCTGGGGGCGTAGCAGAAATCTTGGGCAATATTACTGGGAGCAGAGAAGGTGTTGCCAAAGTCAACTGAGTTTGTAAAGTAAATATTGCCTTGTGATTCATAAGTGAGGAAGAGAGTATCATTACTTAAAGTAAAAGCGAAATCGCCTAAGGATGTCAAATCGTCAATAATTACTTTTTTGTCACTCCAAGTATTACCATTATCAATAGATTTTTTTAGAGATAATTTTGTAAAAGGTGCATTTGAATAGTCCTTATAAATAAGGTAAATAGTATCGCCAATAGATTGGACTTGAATAGCACCTGCGGTAGTATCAACTAAAGATAGTGATTGGAAAGTGCTACCATTATCAAAAGATTGAAAATGATAAATATTATGTGATTTCACACCAAGAGCAAAGATATTAATAATGGAATCGACAATAACGACAGGGTTAATTATCGGTTCATTGAAGATATTAACTGCAATTGGATTTGTAAACTGCAAATTGTTTGAATAAGATTTGTCAAATAATAACACGGAATCAGGATTAGTATAGACAAGATATAGATAATTGTTATCTAAAAAAATATTCGGGCTTTTTCCTGTCAGTTCTGGTGAACTTAATGGGTGCCAGATTGTATCTGTAAAATAGCCGAAATAAATTCTGGTTATGGGTAAGGCAGGTGCTTGAGGTAGTAAATCCTGCCAGGCTAAAAATGTCTTAGAACCATTTAGCGTGTAAGAAATTATTTGAATTGAAATATTGTGCGTTGGTGTAAAGAAAATGTTTCTCGCATTTGTCCAGTTTTGACCTTGATTATTGCTATAACTGTAAAAGATTCCGCGGTGATGCGTAGAATATCTAAAAGTATCACAGGAATAGACCAGTAATAATCGATTCTGTTGAGTTTTTATAAGTTGTGGGGATTTTATTAGACCAATATTAATTAGATTATCGATTTTAGAGATATTGCCCGAAATTTCTTGTTTGTAAAAATCGTCAGGTGCAAGAAAATCGTGTTCTTGATAAACCTTCAGATTTCTTACTGCATTGTGTTTCCTTTTTAATCCTGTGTCAAAAATCGCCAGTTTTACTCGAGAACCAGTATAACCGCGACGAAATACAGATGGAACACCAAGCAGGGCATTTTGGTCATATGAAAGTCCATAAAAAATGCGGATGGATGAAGTATCTTCTTTGCGCTTATTTTTTTCGTTATCAAGCCTATCAATTGTAAAATTAGAAATTATTTTCTGTGAATTAGTTCTTAAAGGTTTAATATCATAGACAAAAGGTAGGTTAAATATTTTTTCTAATATATGTGGAGATGAAACTTGGAAACTGGCAGCATTGAGCCAATTAGAAATATAACGCAATTCAGCACCCAGCGAGATAATTTCGTCAACATATTTTTGATATACTGGTAAATCGTCAAAATCAAAAGGTTGTCCCATAAAATTGAGTCTTCGTTCCACTGCTTCAGGATTCAATTGGGGAGAGTATTTTGCTAATAAATTTTCGTATTCCGATTCGGTCCGAAAGCCTTTATCCGTGAAATAGACCCAAACTAATTCGTTATCAAATTTTATTGGTGTCTCTTTAATTGGTGCACGATAAAATTGAGTATTGCAAAATAAAAGAAATGTTAGTAAAAGGTTCATATACTATATGGAATCAGATTAGACAAAACGCTACCAAAAATAATAATGAGAATTATAGTAATTATAAGTAATGCGATATTAATTACACCTAAAATTAAACAAGTTCGGCCGATTTTCTTTCCTGTGGTTGAAATACTACCCTGAGATATTATCAGACCAAAGATGATGCCAAATAGGGGATAGACAAGTGAAAAGACATATAACCAGGTAACATTTATCAGATAAATTATATCAATCAGCGATTGAATCCGATTCAATTGTGGTTGTAAAATGTTACTTTTTTCTAAGATGCCATTGTTATTTTCCATAAGAACTCCTGAATGTTTTTAATATTATAATACCCCGCGAAGGAGTTGAACCTTCAACCCACGGATTAAGAATCCGTTGCTCTGCCAAGTTGAGCTAGCGGGGTATAGGAACTTTCTTTTGAGTTAATGGTTAATTGCGTTGCGATAATCACATTATAAAACAAACGCGCCCGGCGCGACTCGAACGCGCAGCCTACGGGTTCGAAGCCCGGCGCTCTCTCCAATTGAGCTACGGGCGCATGGGTGAGTGAGGGGAATTGAACCCCCAACATCCTGAGCCACAGTCAGGTGCTCTAACCAAATTGAGCTACACTCACCACAATTGAGCAGTATGTAAATAATTTATACAACGCGCCTGAAGGGATTCGAACCCCTGACCATCGGATTAGAAATCCGATGCTCTATCCAACTGAGCTACAGGCGCAAAAGTCGGGGAGACTGGATTTGAACCAGCGACCCCCACGTCCCAAGCGTGGTGCGCTAAACCAAGCTGCGCTACTCCCCGAACATCACTTACTTGTTAAATAAACTGTTAATTACTTTGATAAATTCTAATAATATATAAATTAATATAACATCATATAATAAATATGTCAAGATTTAAGTTAATTCAAACAAAAAATCTGTACAGATATAACTTAAGCAATGATTGTGTAATTATCAAACTACACAAAATTTTCTAATTGGTATTTAATGTCGGGAATGACAAAGGCGTTTCGGATAACGCCTGTAAAATTGACATACCGATTTTTGCACCATGAAAATTAATACGCTCTAAATCTGATATGTAGTCTAAATGGATTGTGCTGGTATCAATGCTTTCTTTTAAGCCTGCACGCATCCGTTCGAGATGACGATTGTGAAGTTCCTGTAATTTTTGATTGCCGAAGTCTCGTCGGTTAACTACTTTTTGCGCCAGTTCTCTGTCCCAGGTAGATAATCCAGCTAAAGCCAATTTTAGTGTCTCCAATACACACTGATGAAACTCGGCAATTTCTTGTAATCCCTGCTCGGAGAATTGTAAACTGTAGTCAATTTTTTTCTTAGTATAAATCATTAAGGATTTAGAAACAATGTCACCAATGTGTTCTAAATCATCAACAATATAGAGTAAAGCGATATTTTTCCGGGATATTTCCGGTGCCATTTCGGAACTAGATAATTTGGTAAGATAGTTAGTGATATTTTTTTCCAAAGTATCAACCTTATCATCAGTAAGTGCAATTTCTTTGCGACCTTCTTTATCATTGTTAAGAAAAACATCAAGACTGCGTTTAACCATATCGTAAACAATATCTCCCATTCGAAGCACTTCACGATGGGCTTGGGCTAATGCCATTGCTGGAGCATCTAAAACCGTAGTATCCAAATATAATGGCATAATCTCATATTTTTCTTTTAGAGTATCAGGTAAAATTAGTTTTAGGAATTTTTCAAATGGTTTAAGAAATGGTAAAAATATAATACAGGCGAAAATATTAACTAATGTATGAGCATTAGCAATTTGACGTGGCAATGAATTGGAAATATGAGAAATTAGTCCAGTTAACTGATTAATGAAGGGTAAAAGTATTAAGACAATAATTAATTTAAAAACCGTATGGCCTAAAGCAACACGACGTGCTTCTAAACTTCCTTTAAGACTCGCAAAGAGCGGTGAAAAGCTGGTGCCCAAATTAGCACCAAGAATTATCGGCAACGCAGATTTTAAGGTGATTAATCCACTGAAAGATAAACCAACCGCAATACCAATTGTTGCGGCTGAAGAATGAACTAAGAAAGTAAATATCATTGAGATGATAATGCCTAATAACGGATAATTGCTAAAAGAAACGAGTGCATTGATAAATCCAGGAAAATATTTTAATGGACCTGAAACTTCAAATACTAATTGGATGGCAAAAAAAACTAAACCAAATCCAAAAATGGCTTGACCAATATCTTTTATCTTTTTGTAAGAATTCATTAGGAAAAAACCAGCAATAATAATGAATAACGCGTAGTCGTATAATTTGAAGGCTAAAATTTGTGCGGTAAATGTTGTGCCAATGTCAGCGCCAAGAATAACTGCTAATGCTTGGGATAAACCAATTAAGCCAGTGCTCGCAAAACTAATTAATAATACTGAGGTAGCAGTTGAAGATTGGAAAATCATTGTAACCAACATTCCAATGGAAACTCCTAAGATACGGTGTTTGGTGAGATTGAACACGATTTCTCGTAAACCACCACCAGCCAATCTTCTTAAACCTTTACTGCCATAATAGAGGCCAAATAAAAAGAAACAAAGCCCGCCAACTAATCCAAAAATTACTGATAAATACCACCTTTGCGTAAGAGCAGTAACAGAAAAGATATAACTTGCATCATCAATTTTGGCCAATATCCGATATTCACCTGAAGCACCACCTAATTTTACTTTGGTCTTAGCGTATCCTGACTTATCCGTCTTGACAATAGTATCACTAAGTTGGGCTCTTTTGTTGGAATAAATATTTTCTAAAGGTTCGGAAAGGACACTGAATTTAACGAGTTGGTTTGCTAATGGTATACCTTTGGAGTTTAGTACTTGAATCACTAACGGCTTCTTCAAGTAACTGAGAACTTCGGCAACTTGATTGTCGCCGGATAAATCTTCATTGCCAATAAATGGTTTTACTAATTGAAAATCTTTAATCAGTGGTTTGGTGGTAGCAAATAAAAGAGTAATAGCAAAAAATAATGGTAAAATAATTGCTCTTTTCATTTTAATTTCTTTCACTGTTCTTAAAAAGATGCAGTTAATTCTAAAATCATTATCTTTCCTTATATTTAACATATAAATATGTATCAAGTCAAGTATTGACAATGTCCCTATTTAATAATAAACAGAATTGATATTTGTCTAAACTGAGAAAAGAAGATATTTTTACTTTAACTTGAGTATTAAGTCAAGTATTGACATTTTAGTTTTTTAGGACTAATATTTTTTATTAATGGGGCTGTGGCGCAGTTGGGAGCGCGTTTGACTGGCAGTCAAAAGGTCACGGGTTCGAATCCCGTCAGCTCCATTTTTGGTGAATATAAAAAGATGTTATATTCTAAATTTCAAGAACGAAAGGATAAAAAATGAATTTTAAGAGAATAGCTTTTATATTGACAGGACTTTTGATAACCTTGATTATTACTTGTGCGGCACCAGCAGTTAAAAAATATACTGAAGAAGAATTAAAAGCGCGACACGAAGAGGCGATGAAATATTATAGCATCGGTGCGGAATATTTTAAGCAGAGAAACTTTGACTCGGCATTAGAAAACTTCCAAAATGCGTTATCTTATGATTCTACTTTTTATGATGTATATATTGCTATTGGTAATACTTACCGGGAAAAGCGCGATGCAGTTAGTGCTGAAGATTATTTTCGTAAGGCAATAAAACTTTCGCCATCCAATAGTAAAGGTTATGAAGCATTAGGTGATTTATTCGTGGTTATGGGACGATTTGATGATGCAGTTGCAGTATATCGAGATGGCATAAAAGTTGACCCAAATTTTTCTGAATTATATTTAGGATTGGCGGAAGTTTATGTTCGCTCTGGTAAAGATGCGGAAGCGGAAGCAACTTATCGAGAGGCCCTGCAAAAATTTCCTGAAGACCTAACAGTGTTAAAAAACTGGGGCGATTTTCTCTTTAAGCAAGGTCGTTACCAAGAAGCAATTGACGCCTACTGTCCTTGTATCTTAAAATATCCTGAAGCAATTGATATTGTCAAAAAGCGTGGCGACGCTTATGCGGAATTGGGTAAATATAAAGAAGCATTGGCTGATTACCAGACTGTTTTAAGTAAAAAACCCGATGATTGGCGAGTAATCTTAGACATCGGTAAAATTTATCTCAATCAGAGAAATTATACCGAAGCTAGAAAACAATTCAAAAGAGCAGAAGAACTTGTGCCTAATGACCCCTTACCAAAAATTTATAATGCTGATTTACTGATTCGGCAAGGTAATTTCTTCCAAGCAGAAAAAGATTTGAAAGCAATAATAGCCACTGATGCGAAACTTTATGTTGCTTATGTTCTTCTCGGCGATTTATATAAACGACAGGGTGAAATTGCCAATAAAGACAAGAAACTAAAAGAAGCATATAACTATTATAAAAATGCATCTAAACAGTATCAAATGGTGCCGATAGGCGATTTCTATTATCGGTATGCAAAGAATGAAATTGAACGGTGTAAAGTTATAATGGATAAAATTAAGGAAGAACTTTGGTTTCAGGGAATAAAAATTGAAGAGAATTAAAAACCCATAACTAAATTGTTGTTAGTATGTTGAAAAAGGATGTTTTGGTGTTAAATCAGAATTATGAGCCAATCACACTGTGTCGTACTCGTCGGGCTTTAGTTTTAATGTATAAAGGCAAAGCTGAGATGGTTGAGCCTTATAATGGAATGATTGTGCGTTCAGTATCTAATTGGATGCCTGTACCCAGTGTTTTGAGATTGAATCACTATATCAAAATCACCCGACGCGAAATTCCCTTGAGTAAAAAGAATATTTTACGCCGGGACAATTATCAATGTCAATATTGTGGGAAGAAACAAGGATCAATGACTACTGACCATGTAATACCCAAAGGTAAAGGCGGAACTGATTCTTGGGAGAATTTGGTCTGCGCGTGTGTTGAATGTAATACAAAAAAAGGCAGTGCTTCTTATCGGGAACGTGGATTAAAACTTTTAAGAAAACCGAAAAAGCCTTCGTACTTCACATTTGTGGTTAATAGTTTAGGTAGTGTGCCACCGGAGTGGCGACCATACCTATTCTTAGATTAAAAGCAACCGATTTTAACGAATACACACCAAATATTCTTTATCTCTACGCCTTATAAAATAGCACATCTATAGTTAAATGTCAATTGTTACATTAATAATCTTAAGTATTATCCAAGGAATAACAGAATTCTTACCGATTTCCAGTTCTGGCCATCTTGCAATCATAGAACATCTTTTAAAATTTTCTGAATCCCAGAGAATGTCATATTCAGCATTTCTTCATCTGGGCACAACATTAGCACTTATTATATTTTTTGCCAAAAGAATAGAAGAGATTCTGACATCAGCAGTTCAAAAGCAAAACACACAAAGACAAAAAGAGAACATTTCAATAATTGTTGCAATTATCATCGGAACAATTCCTGTTGCGATTTTGGGATTACTGACAAAAGATTCAATTGACAATTTATTTACCAGTCCAGCCGACGCTTTAATTTTCATAATTATCACAGGATGTATCTTATTTGTGACAAGATTTGCCAAAGAGAGAAATAATAAGATAAATTATCTTACTGCATTACTAATTGGGACAGCACAAGCAATGGCATTACTACCAGGAATTTCTCGTTCAGGTATTACAATATCAGCCGCATTATTTTTGGGGTTATCCCGAGAAAAAAGTTTTGAGTTTTCGTTTTTATTATCAATTCCCGCAGTAATAGGAGCAAATATATTAGTATTTAAAGACATTACAACAAATTCAGCATTTGTCCCATTAGTCTTAACAGTAGTAATTTCTTGTATAAGTGGCATTATCGCTTTATATCTCTTAAAACGAATTGTTATCAATAAGCACTTTCACAAATTTGCTTATTATTGTTGGATATTTGGATGTTTAGGATTAGTGTTGATATTCACCATAAGATAAAATCATTTTGCCCAAAGGTTCAAATCTATATAAATTAGAGCACGGTTGGTAAATATCTAATATTTTATATTTCTTTTGTAATTTCCTTAAAGCCTTGCTCTTATTTTTAAAGATAATTATCGAATTTACAAAATGTTTGAAGTTCAATTTTATATCTATTTAATTATTAAAATGTTATAATAGTTAGTGGTTCATTTACCTTATAAAGAAAATTCTTGACATTAAAAGTATATTTTTGTAATATTAAGTAGTTATTTAATTTTATATTATATTGTAATTATAAGATTATCGCTTGGTTAGGATAGGTCTTATATTTACAATTAATATAAAAACAGATAGAAGGGTCGGATTATGCAAAATCCGAATTTCTTCGATTTATTACGAAAATTATTTCCAATTCGGATAATAGGGGGTGATAGATTATGTCTATTTAATATCTTTGATTTTTTCGCAATCATAAACAAATTTTTTATATTGAAGACACTGTTTGAAATATTTAATAATTATAAATTAAGCCAAACCTTATGTAAGAAGAGGGGAGTTTATGAATAATAAATATTATATTTGGAGTGTTTTAGTAATATTCTTAAGCATTAATTTCCTTAATGGACAATATCGTTGTGATTGGAATGTCTTTAGTGGTGGCGGTGGAGTGATTAGTTCCAGTAATTATCAAAGTCAAGTGACTGTAGTTCAATCCGCAATTGGTAAGATTGCATCAAGTGATATGCTCGGTTTTATTGGTTTTTGGCTAGCAGTAACACCAACCGCTATCTTAGAACCAAAAACCGAAGAAGTATTTAATCCGAATCAACTCATTACTAAACTATATAATGCGAAACCCAATCCATTTAGAAATCTAACAACAATTTACTATTCGTT
>JBDRUT010000036.1:0-12569 GCA_039801465.1 Caldifarciminota bacterium | reverse complement strand
TTTACTTACTCAAAGGTAATAAAACACCTGAATTCTGGCAATACGGTCCAGACAAAGTATTGGCAGTAGCGGAAATTAAACCGACTACTAACTCTGCGGTTATGACGGAAAATTCAATCACTAATCTCAATTTCAGCTTCACAGTGAATCCGAATCCATTCGACAAGTTCACGACGATTCGTTACACAGTTCCGATTGCAGGTAAAGTCTCAATCAAACTTTACAATGCTGAAGGTAGATTAATTGGAACAATCATTGACGAATATGTTAATGCTGGATATTACACAACAAAACTTTCGTCTGAGAATCTTACTAAAGGTGTTTACTTCGTAAAGTATGAAGACGCAATCAATTCAAGTAAAGTGAAATTGATTATCCAATAAGTTTAGAATTTTATCTGACATCTCAAATGTTAGATATTAACCAACGGGGGCAAGTTTGTCCCCGTTTCTTTTACAAGGCTTGATTTATCTTTATAGTGTGTAAAGAAAAATTAAGTTTTAACAAAAATTTTCCAAGTAAAATATTTAATGAAATGCACTAATTATTAAATAGACGATTGCTAAAATAGCAGTAACTGCCCAAAGAAAATCCTCTATGGTTCGAAACCGCCAGGGTTGTTCGAAAAATGGTTGGGTCCTTTTGCCAAAAAAGAATAGAATATAATAGAGTGTTGCTAATAACCAAACAAATGCTTGGTTAAAATTCTTAATTTTTAATACAAAAGATAATAAGAAAATAAGCACAATGATTTTAATTATTATAAATAACACGCGTCTCGATTTCTTTTCTTTAAGTTCATCCATTAGTATCACCTCTTTTTCAAGAAATAATTTTTTAATTCACAGAAAATGATGATGATTTATAATATTTTTCTATCTCTTCTGGGTTTTTAGTGGCATTTTCCTAAACTCTATTTCAATATCTCTTGATATTTCTTAATAACAAACTGATTAGTTTCAGATACCATCTTTTCGTGTAATATTGGTTTGGCTTCAGGAAATTGACTCAATGCTTCAACTGCTTTTAATCGGACATAGGGTTTCGTATGTGCTAAATATGGTTGTATAATTTTTACAATCTGTTCTCGTTCTTTGTGCTTCTCAATTGTATCCAGTTTTGAACCTAATACTGCAATGATGCCAATAATTTTTGCATCCGTTGTTTTGGTCAATAGAAATTTTAATGATGAATCACCAATAGAAACTAATGCGGATTCTGCCGCCATCCTTACAGTAAAGAATTTATCAGATAAAGCATCATATAATGCGGGAATTGCTCTGGGGTTTTTGAGTTTTGCTAATGCTCGGGCAGATGCAATCCGAGTCGGCTCTTTTTTATCTTTCAAATATGGAATGATAATTGGCACAACTGACGAATCGCCGATGTCTTCAAATGCTCCAATCATTGCTCTTGCCCGAATCCGCTTCTGTTTGTATGCTATAACTAACGAATCAATTGCTTCCCGTGCTTTAATTTTGCCTAATAAATAAGCAGCATTTCCGCGTGCCCAACGGTCTTTATGATATAATGTTTGATAGAGCAAATTTTTTAATTTAGTTTTAACTAATGTATCAGTATAACTTGTGTCCTGCACAGAATTCGCAAACTCTTCAATAGCTCTTAATTCTAAGCCGTCTTTAGTTGCGATTTTCTTATCAAAGATATAATTAATTGCTTGTTCACCGCGTTTTAATAATTCTTTACGACCGGCTCGGACTCTTTTCTTAGCACTGCCAACTTCCCATAAAGATGCTTCTTTGAATACATCTTCTATACTCGCATTTTTTAACTTTATCGTATCGGGTTCTTCTTGGATTTCGGCTTCAATATCGCGTGGTTTGCCTTTCATATCAATACCAAAGCCATAAACTGATTGAGTCCAATTTGTGTTATTTTCTGCTGACGATTCGCGGGGATATTTATCATCGCCCTGTAAATCAATAAAAAGACCAATACCGCCAAAACCCCTTGACCAATTTGCCATACCTTGACCAAAATTCTTCTCTTTCGTAGAGTAAACATCATCACCTTCATTATCAATCAAAAGGCCAAAAGAATTCGTTAAACCAATACCTTGACCACCACTCGTGATATAGTAATCATTGCCTTTTTTATCAATCAGAATTCCGACAGAAAAATCATGACCTTCGCCATGTGCTGGTCCGAAACGGGAAAAATAAGAGTCATTTCCTGAAAAGTCAACTAATATTCCGATTGAAAGATGAATACCGGCTCCTTGCGCATATTGTGTCGCATTATAGAAGTCATTACCTTCTTGGTCGCATAGCATTCCCAGAGAATACCAATAACTTGTGCCTTGCGCAAAAACACTACCATTATAGTAGTCTTGGCCGGATTTATCATAAAGTAAAGCAATACCACCACTGGCAATTGGCCGAAAACCAATAGAAAATCCTTGGCTTAATGTTCGATAATCATTGGGCAGTAATGGCTTATGAAGATATTCTGCACCAGCATAATATAAATCATTACCTTCAAAATCAGCAAGTAGTCCATATCCCCAAGTTGAACTGAATGCTTGGCAATTTTCATATCCATAATATTTATCATTGCCTTTTATATCAGTTAAGATGCCAATACCAATATTACCTGCGCCTTCGGAGAAACATCCACCGGAATAAAAATCATCGCCATCATAATCCAGAAGCACACCAGTGCCTAATAAACCTGCACCTAAAGAATTGTGAAAACTCCGATAAGTATCGTTGCCTTTTTTATCGATTAAGATACCACAGCCTAAAGTTCCGGCACCAAAATTAAATGACTTATCAGAAGAACTATATAAGTCGTCACCATCGAAATCGATTGCAACTGAAAATGGGTTACCTAAAATACCAATTGCACTACCAATACGACCTTGATATTTATCATTTCCACCAACATCAATAACAAAAGCATAATTTCCATAATAAATATTATCTTCTTCACTGCCGATTACAAAATTACCCCATTTTGTTTCCTGATAAAAATAGACTGAGCCAACAATTCCATTAACATTTAATTTAGGTAGCGAATCATAAATTATTCTATCTAAATCTTGCCAAATCTTTTCAACTCCAATTGCAACGGCTAATCCGCTAAGCGTAAGCGCTTTTCGGTCAATTTTAGTAAATAATTCCAGAATCGTATCAGTTTCTATTTTTCTGCTCGTATCAATCTCGATACCAAACTCTCGATGCAAAGAACCTTTGAGATTACTTAAAGAATCTTCTTCATCACTCCATAAGACCGGTGCCATCATTAAAAGTAGTTCAATTTCCGAATGAGATAAATTTCTTATTGATTGTCTTAGATACTTATCAGCGATTTCATAACTTGCTAAAATAATGTTTACTACAGAAAGAGGATTAGTAAATGATTTTACCCGATTAGAAATCTCTTTCTTCAAGTTTTTAATATCTCGACTATCAATTTCTAAGTCCAGTTGATTTGATAAGAAAATCAATTTGCTAACTAACTCATTCTTAAAATTATCAATCTTGCCAACACTCATATCAAGATAATCTGGTGTTTGTAATGGATTATCTAAAAGTTGGGTAATGATTTTAAGGCGATAAATACTATCTAAAGCCCATTTCTTTTCAAAGCCAAGTTCATTTTCAGTTATACCTCTAATCTGTAGACATTCATTAATCTTTTCCCGCTCAAGTTTTCCTAATGAAGTTCCGAATGCCAGAGAAAAACTGAGAATAACAAGTCCCCAAAACAATCGTGAATTAATCATATTGATTAGAATTTACTCAACAAATTTTAGAGATGCAAAAGTTTTCGGATTGTGTTCAAATGGAACTGAATAGATGCTTACTGCATCTTTGCGCTTCTGAAATCGCACTAAATTAAAACCCCATTCTTTTGGAATCTCTTGGGTTAAATCTTTTAAGGGAATTGCTATTTCCAGAGTCCAGCCTTTGAAACTTTTTGTCTTTACAATTTGTCCTTTGGCAATAATATTACAATTCCATTTAGCATCTTTTTTGGAATCATTACCAATGAGATAACACTTCCGGTCCATTACAACACCATTAGCATTAACAAAAAACTGATAATAAGTATCGCCTTTGACATTGGGCTGAAGGATGAAATTAAGATGGTCATCATTATAGACTTTTTCATCGCGCTCTTTTATTGTAGTAGAAATCTTTTCAATTTCATCATCCCACATTTTCGTACCTATATAAATATAATTATTATCATAGGCAAAAATTACTTGCCAGGGGTCAGTGGCTGAGATTTTTCCATCACTGGAGCCAAAAGTATAAATTGGTTTACTCTCTTGCCAAATTAGTTCGGTTAATTTGCCATCTAAATTAATCTGTCTTGGGGTTCTGATACAAGATGCACTGAGTTTGATTGGCAGTAATCGTTCAACTGGATAAAGCTTTTTACCTTGAGCATAGGGATAAAGTAATTTGATTTGTGGCAAAGGATAAATACTGTCACTCTTAATATCTGCAGAAAATTCATATTGCAAATAATTATTACCAGATACTTCAAAGATTTGTTGAATCGGACTAATAGTCCAATCGTTATTTTCTACTATCCATTCACATTGTGTTTTAATTGGAGTTTCATTAATATTAGTTACTTTTACCAAAATAGAATTAGTTTTGCTGACTTCAAAGGGTGTAATTTGTATTGCTTGTTCAAGTTTTTTTATTTCTTGAATATCCCGCATAGTTACGACATCAGGGCTTAGTTGAGTAGTAATAAATTTTGATGTCTCAGTATCTTGTTCAACTTTGATAACTTTGAGATTAACTTTATTATCTTTTACGGAAACAAATCCAAAATTTTGAAATGCGCCAAGTTCTTCTTTCCGATAAATTTTATATCTGCTCCCAGAAGGTCCAAGTTGAGTATAAGTAACACCATCCCAATTTAACTGACAATAGAAATGGTCATGTCCGGAAAAGACATAATCGACTCCATATTTAACAAATAACTTATGCAAAGTATCTGGTTTATTATTTAAGAAGGCATCTTTCCAAAATGACTTGTGCATAAAACAGAAGATAATATCTTTCTTATTAAATTTTGTTAGTTTTGAAACAAGCCAAGATAGTTGGACAGTATCTATCTCATTAACCTTTTCTTGTCGGCTGTTATCTAAGACGATAAAATGAATTTTGCCAATTGAGAAAGTATAGTAGGGTTTCTGATAACCTATTCGATTGAGATAAATCTGATAACTTAAAGAATCCCAAATATCATGATTACCAGGAGTGAAATAAAATTTCTCTTTTAACTTACCTAAGTTAGAAAAGATAGAGTCCCACTCAAGATTGATGGTTGTTTCGTTTTGGGTATATCCTTCAATTAAATCACCAACATTAATAGCAAAATCAGGATTAATGGAATCAATTGCGAAAAGCACTTGTGCAAATATTTTCTGTTCAGCACTACCGGTTCTATCACCTAAGATTGCAAAAGTAAAATCCTTTGGATTAATTTTAGAATTTGTCGCTTGACTATAGACCAAAATTGGTAATATAAAGAATAAGAAAATAATTTTAATGTTTTTCATATGAGGTATTATAGACATTTTTTATTCCCGGTCAAGGATTCAATTGCAATGAATCTGAAGACAGGAAGCAATATTTTTCAGTAAGAAAGATTCTAAAATGCTTTGTTCATCAAAATAATATTCTTATCAACTCTGATTTTTTTTCAAAGATAGTATATTCTACACTTAGCATTTTACGGTAGTAATGATTCAAAACAAAGGTATTTCAATTTGTTTTGCAATCTCAGTTAAGACTCGGAAATAAATCGATGTATTTCACTCCATCTATGTTTCGCGTTTCAGGATGACAGGGTGTTGTGCTGAAAGAACATAAGCGACTGAAGAATTTACTGTGGCGACAATTTGAGAACCCTCGCTATATAGCCGAGGCAGGAAAACTCAGAATAATAAGAAAATAGAAAAGGTAGAATAACCTTTGAAAGCAAACTGTCATTATGAACCCGATAAATCGCCTTTCTGCTTAACCTTTTGTAATTCTAAACCCATTTCTTTAGTAAAAATAAACATAAAATATGTTACTTATAAGTAACCCTTTTGACAAGCCAATTTTTGAAATAAGTTATTGGTTTTCTTAAGATTATCTAATTTTGGCTTAAATAGGGGGTACAATTCCCCCAGTAGCCCCCTGAGTAACTCTGGAAGTTGCTCTGAAAGTTGCTTTGGGTATAACTTCTGGAGTTGCTCTGAGAGGTGCTTTGTGAGCAGATATTAGAGTAACTCAAGGTATAGTTTTGAGTGTAGATATGAGAGTTATTGTCGGATATGTTCAGGAAGCAGTTCAGGGAGCAATTGTCAGAGCAATTGAGAGAGTAATTCTGGGAGCAATTTTCTCATACAAAACCTGAGAAATTGTGAATGTTTTGGGAAATCATATCAAATTAAATGTTGGTATAGTTCTTATCTTCTTAAAAACAGTAACATAAGAATTTTTGTCTTTTCATATATATGTGTTTTTTGGACAATCTTTTCGGTCTACATCCTTGAGCCTATCGGTTATCTTATAGGTAATCCTAACGACTGTCTACTCGGCAAGCCAGTCGGCTGCCCATCGGCTTGCCCATGGGCTTGCCCTCCTGCCTAACCACTGGACTGCTGATAATACAATCTAAGCCTTTGTCTTGTAGACAATTAATTAGATTGTCGGCTATACTGCGGATTCAATTACATACCGGATAACTGACTTGGCTTATCCTGCCGTCCGATTGCAAAAATTCACGACCACTTCTCACTAATTTATATTTAGTTTCTTATTTATCTTTGTGTCTTTAAATCAAAAATTCTTATCTCAGCAATAACATCTTTTTTGTTGCTTGATAGTCAGGTGTTTCCATTCGATAGAAATAGATTCCATTGGGACAAAGATTTCCTTTAGCATCTTGTCCATTCCATTTTACTGTATACCACCCTTGATTCTGGATACCGTTGAGCAAAGTTGCGACAACTTGTCCAGATGAATTATAGACTACAACTTTTATTCTTGTCCGACATGGCAAACCATATTTTATCTCGGTAATTTGCCTAAATGGATTTGGCTTGTTAGTAAAGAGTATATAGGTCAACGGCAATAGAGTTGTGCGTTCTTCCGAATCAATAATCAATGGTCTTCTTTGTAATCGTCTGATGTCAGACCAAAAACTATAATTACTCGCTCGGTCAAACGAACAAACCCGCCAGTAATAATCGTTGTTCGGCAATGTGAATATAAAAATTGTGTCATTGGCTCCTAATAATATCGTATCCAAGACCAATGAATCGCTAAACAACGAATCATAATCAATTTGAATGTGATAACCTTTAACACCGCTAAGATTATCTGATGATTTATGCCAGATAAAAGTATCAGTTAATAGTGCATTATGCGGTGGATAAATTAATATTGGGGTTGAAGGTCGGGTAGTATCAGCAATAAAGTTAAAAGTATCAGAATAATCCCCTTGATTACCAGCCAAATCATACGCCCGAACTCGCCAATAAAACTGACCTTCAAATAGATTAATCGTATCGCAAGTTAAAGCGGTAGTTTCAGTATAAACTGGATTAGTAAATATTAAATTTGTATCAATCTCAATAATATATCTAACGGGAGATGCTTTTGAGTCGTCAGACGCAAAAAGCGAGAAGGAAGATTTTTCCTTTTTATAGGCCGTATTATCTTCGTTATGCATTGCGTCCATCTGTGGTCTTATAGAATTTTCATTTTCTGAACCTTCAGTGTTTTCAGTGGTAAAGTTTTTATGTATTTTATATTCACCCATGTTTATTTGGGATATCTTCTTTTGTCCTAATCCAGTAACCTCAGTCCAACTAAAGCAAACACTCAGAGTATTCAAACACGAGTTATTTTGTGGTTGTAACAGATTTGGTACTGTTGGCAAACGAGTATCAATAATAAATCTTCGCATTGGCGATGTATCACTCTGATTATTAGCACGGTCTATCGCTCTTAACTGCCAAAAATAAATAGTATCAGGTAGGATAAAATCTGGCCTAAAAGTAGTGTCGTTAACAAAGATGATGGTATCAATATTAAAATTATTGGATAAATGTAATTCATAATGGGATATCCCAGAAATATTATCCGAAGACTTATGCCAAATCATAGTAGGCATTGAGTCGGCAATTGCTGAATCTGGTCTGGGCGCGATTGGTTGCGGTATTGAAGGTGCAATTGTATCAAACACCTGCATCCCTTGGATTTTAATAATATTTGAATATGCACTATTATTTCTGGAAATGTCATAAGCGGTAACGGTGATATAGTAGTTGGAATCCGGATGTAATGGTAAAGCAAGGACTCTTGAAGTATCAGAACCGACATCAATTGGTGATGATATGTCATAAGGTGAAGTGCCTTGATATGTTCCAATTGTATCCCGGTCATAATGCACTTTATAGCCAAGAATATCATTATCAGGGCTTCTCTGCCATATCACATTTACCATTATTGAATCTTGTGCCCAGGCTTCAGTAATTACTGGTGGAGATGGTGGAATTACATCATAGAATTTAACCACACAACTACCAATTGCATTACCATAAACACTAATTGCAGTGGTTGTTGAAATTGATGCCCGATTTGGTGCTTTGACTTGGAATTGAATATAGCCGTTTTGAGTCAATATCTGAACACCAGGTAATGTTGTATCAGCATCTGGTGTTAAAATTGTTCCGACTGATGTTGATATTGTGATTAAAGTTCCGTTGGGCACAATATTACCATTATTTAATCTTATCGGACCGCCATTAAAATTAACAGTATCAACACCATTTGCCGGTAAACTGTCCTGGTCAGGAATTAATGGAAATGTATCAGTGGGCACTGCGGGTGCAATTGTGTATGTGCCGAAACGATTGATATTTGTTCTCACAAAATTACTTTCTGGTTTAACTGTTCCGCCAATATAAATCCATTTTCTGGTTGAATCATTCCATCGGTAAATTGCCAGTTGCGATTCATCAATGCCGACTATTTCACTATCTGCATAACATATTTTTAATCGGGCAGAGATATTAAGTATTCTGTCTTCTTTATGGATTGCATAAAAACCACCGATACCATATTGCATACCTGCTTGTAATTGCTGCGATTGACGAAACTTTCTTAAAGCATCGCTTGTTCTGGTTGTTTCAGGAAGCCAGTGCCATTCAAGAATTGTGACTGTATCTCCAGATGGAATTGCACCAATTGGCACATACAAACTACAATTTGCAATATTAAGCGTAAGCCCTTGTTCAGCATCAAACGGTATTATTCCACGCACCCAATTAAATATTTGATTCCAAACATTGGTTAATACTTGCGAAAGTAGTTGTCCAGGCACACTATCAACATCTCTTCTTCTTTGAGTATACTGGTCATCTGAATACTCGGCCAGATTATACATTTTACCATTCAGCCATTTCCCATAATTAACTAACAGATTTTTCTCATTAGTTACGCCAAAATCAATACCAAGCGAAAAGTCAATTTTAATTAACCCGACATCCAAGCCAAAAGTAAATCTTGATAATTCATTCTCATTAACCACATATTTATAATACGAAGGTCTTATATTTTGTCCAAGACTTTGCATTTCCAGAACCTTCTGGAATATTTGATAACAGCTTCTCGGAAAAGCAATGGGTGATATGATGATTGAAGGAAAATTACCTGAACTCAGCGTTCTGATTGCACCAATTAAAAGTTCATTGCTAAAACTATTGATAAAATTCTGCATAACCTGAATATCAGAAGATTCAAACCAGATTTCATATACTTCATAATTATCCCCAGTAAATGGCTTTTTTATAAAATAAAGTTTAACTTTCTTGATTCCATTCTGAAGATAAACTGCCAAACCCGCATGAAGTTGACCATTAAACTCAAAATGAAAAGTATTCGGATTGAATATGCCGATATCATCAAGAATTTGTTTCGCCTGGGGAGATATTCCAGGTAAAGGTATGAAAGAAAAATCAGCCGATATATTGCCATTTATCTCACCATATTGTTCAGCATTGATAACGCTATAATTATCCTGATGCAATCTTTGATAACTCAATATACCATGTATTGAACCGCCAATTTCCCCACTTGCACCATAATGATTAAGAAGTTCGATTGGTGGAATGTTAATTGGATTAATACCTCCAACCGAAAAATTAGCACCGCCTCCGCCAAAAATATCAATACCGACTTCACCTTTTTCTCTTGCGGTAATTAAAGGACTATTGATTGATTGTCCGAGCAACCATTCAACAACCGGAATTATATACTGACATCCTTTAACATAACCAGTTGGGTCAAGAAATAGCAGTAACGCAGCGCCATCTTGAAAATTGGTAGAAGGAACCGGATACGGAAATTTATATTGTCCGCTTTCAAAAATAGCACCGCCTGCGTATAATTCAGCACCAGCATAAGCACCAAGCGCAACATTATTAACATTCAGACCAACACCGATTGATGCTCCAAGTGTTGGACTTGCACCAAGACTTGTTCTATCGCTGATTCTTAATGTGTCACGATTAACATTTGTTCCTGATAATGTTAATCCTTTAGTTTTACTCGCCATCAATTTTAACCCGCCGATAAAACTTGCCTCAAAATCTAAAGATGCGTCAAAATTATACGACCGGTCATAACGACGAGGCAATACTTGTGCAGTGAATGGAATTGGTGTTATCGGATGACCCGAAACTTCAATTACCGCTCCATTTAAGATGCCTGGTTGATAGGAAGCAATAGAGAAACTTACATCAACAATTCCATTATTATCAGAACAGAAATAAGAAGTATCTTCACCACATACCGCCTTCACCCACGCATAAGGAACCGGATTATTCAATGAATCAACGGTTTTATAATATCGATGAAAAACCCCGCCTTGCATCACTTCAGAAACTATAGGATTAGGATTTAGGGAAAGAGCGACAACATTTCTTGCATTATTAGGTGGAGTTGTTAACCAGTTTGAATAATCGACATACAGACTTACACTGTCACCTACGCCGTTAGGATTAGTTGATATGCTTGGACCAGTTTGGCTGCCCCACCAGTTTCTTTGTGCGTTTACTGTAATCGAGCTTGTCGTATTATAAGCTCCAAACCGATTAGATTGCATGTCATTATTATTGATCATGGGAGACGAATTAGTAAGATAAAATCCGTATTTATTTAGGCGAAGAACATTATATGATACTTGAACAGGAGAAGTATTCTGAAAATTAATTCCATATTGATAATTAGATATTGTATTCTGAAAAACAACTGAGGCGTCAGAAATATCATTTAAATACATTCCATTTCCAGACGAGAAACTTTGCTTTATAATAGAATTATACATAACTTGGACATTTGCATTACCATTACTATTATATGTAATTCCATTAGGGCATTCGATAAATCTATTGCTCGTAATTGTGGGCACCTGTATAGTGCTGCTTGGCGAATAATCAAATCGTAGAGCTTCATTATAGGAGTAGGCAAATGAGCATGAATCAACAGTTGGCGAACATCCATTGCACCACACCATATAGTTATTAAAATAAGTGTTGCCGCCTGAATTATACGAATAATAACCGCCATACTTTACAACGCAATTTCTGAATATATTTATACTATTATTAAGTTTAATGTAGCCCCAATCTCCGGCAGCTGGATTAGCATCAGTCGGATCAAGGTCTCCGCCAACGCTGTCGTCGCGGGATGAGGTAAAATAGACCGGATTAGCGGCTGTCCCTTGCACATTCAATCTGCCGTCGACTGTCAGCCTCTTTTTCTGAAAGCTACTAGATGTGTATAAAAACTTTACAATTGTACCGGCTGGTATTGTTAAAATAGCAGGAGAAGGGACTGTAATATCGTCCACCACAATATACGGCCAAGATTGTCCCTGGATCGTTCCCCAGGTTCCGCTCTGCGACAATGTTCCGCTAGTTGCAATCGCCGAATAGTAATTGCCCGCATAAGTGTTATTGCTATAAGTAGGGAAAGAACCTTGTTGATAGAATGGATAACCTGTAGCCAGGTGGCTATCATACAGATTGTTTCTTATTACCGGATTGCCATTGCTTGTTGCTATACCATATGTATAAAATATTACAGTATTATTAGAAATTGTACCGCTATAGCTAAATATACCAGTATTCCCCATGCCAAGAATATCATCTACCTTAACATAGCTGCTACACGTAGTCGGGGAGGAATTGTCAATGTATATCCCATAGTTATAATTTAAGACAGTGTCTTTGGAAATCACAGAACTATTAGAAATGTTATTACAGTATATTCCTTTATTATTTACCAGCGTAGTCCTGTTCAGAGTATTGTTTCTTATTTGTATTACTGCATTGCCATTACTATTATAAGATATGCCAATCGGGCATTCCCAGAATCTATTAGCGGCAATTACCGGCACCTGTATAGTGCTGCTTGGCGAATAATCAAATCGTAGAGCTTCATTATAGGAGTAGGCAAATGAGCATGAATCAACAGTTGGCGAACATCCATTGCACCACACCATATAGTTATTAAAATAAG
>JBDRUT010000035.1:0-13941 GCA_039801465.1 Caldifarciminota bacterium | reverse complement strand
ACTAAGCAACGATTATATTGTTTTGCTTCTCTTATGAGATATAAATTTAGTGTCCTCTTTTCTTACTATTAAGATTATAATTGGAGAAGATAAAATGTAAAGTATTGACATATTTTCAAAGAAGAACTATTTTAGATAACTCGGTTTCATACTGAACAGTAGATAGAAATGGACAGAAAGATTATTGTTAATACTCTGAAAACCAAGTAGAAAGAAAGCCAACTATACGATTAATCTTATTTGCTGAAAATGACGGCTAAAAATTCTTTACCGCGACAAGTTTGGAATATATTTTATTGTAAAAGAAAAATGATGAGTTAATCCTAATTGACTACGAGAACTTACTGCATAATCAAAAATAAAGTTATTGCGCATATAGCCTAACCCAAATGAAACTTTTGAATCAGTATACCCTGTTCTTAAAAATAATGGTCGGTAATAATATTCTAACCCGATTTTAACCTTTGTTCCTTCTTGAAAATTAATATCACAGGCAATTAACAAATCTTTAATTGGTTTTATTGATACTCCCCAATTAACTAAAGTTTGGTCACAGATTGCCAAGTCCTGAATTCCGACACCGGTATTAAATAATTTAGTGTTTACTAAAACTCCTAAATCAGTAGCGAATTTAGTCTTTGTAATTGTTTCAATTTGCTCATCAAGTAATTTCGTGGCAAGACCGAAGGAGAATATCTTATACTGTTTAGACAAGCCAATTCTTGCTTGTGTCAAATAGGCACTAAATTTCCCTGTAATATTTCCTTGTTCATCAACATATTCCATTTGACCATAAGAAAAATAAGAAATTCCAGCACCGATATTAAAGTAGTTTTTATAATTATAACTACCAGCACAAGAACCAGCACGAGTATCTAAAAACCACTCGGTAAGACTAAAACTAATCGTTTTGGAATCTATTCCTGCTGGATTATAAAAGATGCTGCTGACATCACCTGGAACACCAGCCATTGCTTCTGCTAAGGCCGTTGCGCGAGCAAAAAACGGCATTCGGTAATATATTGCATATGTCGAAGAAAAAAATATTAGTAGGATAATGAAAGACCAGAGGATTATGGATGGCGAATTACGGATTCTCATTGTCTTAACAAAGCGACTTTCCCCTTAAAGATTTTTTCTTCACTTGGAGTCTTGGCGCGAACAACTATCAGATAGATGCCATTAGGCAAAAGCTGATTATTCCTGTCAAGACCGTTCCAGGTATGACCAACTGGATATGCTTTTTTCTCTTGATAAACCAGCTTGCCTTCTATTGTATATATAAACATTTCCGAAGAATCCGCCCCAACAACCTCAGGAAACCTAATTTGTGAAGTACCGCGAATCGGATGAGGCACAACTTGAATATTTTCTATCGGTTGTTGGACGATAACCCAAACTGGTGCTGACCAGAATTGGTCACCGTCTTGTTGAACTCCCTTAACAAAATAATAACCAAATGTAATTGTGTCTGAATATACCCAGTTAATATTATTTTGATTCATCAAATTATTGGGCGCGGAGTCATACAATATCCCATTTCTAAATAAATAAATTTTAGCAAAATTAATATTAGCCGAAACATTTACTTTTATTATTACATTTCTATCTTGAGTATAACAGACATCACCCATTTTAGTATTATTAACTACAAAATCATTCAAGTAAATTTTATCATTAGACGGTCTTATCTCACACGCATAAACTCTTTTCTTACTAATTGCCTCCAATATCTTTTCTTTGGTTAATTCCTCTGCCCAAATACCGGAAAGCGGAATTTGTCCTTGACTGGTTGTTTGATTTCCCCAGTTAGCCCGATGATTATCTTGATTAGCGACTGGTGCAATATGCCAACCTAAATTTAATGCTTCAATATACCTTTCTTCATAAAGAGGTGTATAATTACCACTACCATTGACAATTTCAATAGTTGAAACATATTCATTACCATTTCGATCAAAAGCCAAATACTTAAAATCACCATAACGAGGATGATTGAATTGAGTTTGCACTTTATTTTTAGCAATCCATTGATAAGTCATTTCTAGGTTATTGACTGAAACTGGACATAAACTTTCAGCTTCAAATATTGAGAAGTGTCCGAATGCACTTAAACTGCCAAACTCTTGACCCGCAATCGCTACGAATTGACCCGGAACGGTAAATTGACGAGCGACATTTCTTAAATACTGATAACTACTTGGAGTTAAATAATGAGTATGGTCAGTAATCGCCAAAATATCAATATTGGCAGTATCACGAGCGTAAGTAAATGCATGTTCTGGTGTGCTTTGACCATCAGATAATCCAGTATGTGAATGTAAATTTGCCCAATAAATGTTATAGCCAATTGCAGATTTAAAGATTACAAAATTACAGATTATTAATAAAATTAATAAACTAAACCTTAAATCTTCTAATCTTTTAATCTTAAAATTTTTCAATCTATGTATCATGACCTTTTTGCAATGATTCTGCCTTCAATTTTGTAATCAATCGGCGAATGCTTTCTTAAATACTCAACCATTAAATCACGTAATGGTATATAACTATCTTCAATATCTTTACCTTCCTTAAAAATACCGTAGGCGCCTCCACCGGCTGCTAAGAATGAGTTGGTTACGACTTTATATTCCTTATTAAAATCGATTGGCTTTCCTCCAATTTCTACTGAAATCAGTCTCTGTTTGGGTGGTTTTTTCGGGTCATAGACCATTTTCACACCTGAAACCTGAAAAATTGCATGATAGCCAATAACTGAGACTTCCAGCATTTCCCAAACTTGTTTACCGGTCATTGTCATTGTAACCGCGGTATTTCCAAAGACATCTACTTTATAAATATCTCGATAAGTCACTTCACCTTGCGGAATATTTGCTCTAATTCCTCCGGAATTATGCACTGCAATATCTGCATTAAAGTGTTCTCTCATCGCATCAGTGATAAAATTTCCAACCGGACTTTCTTCCATACCTGAACGAGTCAATTCTCTTTTTGATATACCAATAACATTATCAAAACCTTTTTCAACCTCTTTTTGCCAATTCTTAAGGTGTGCTAAATATTCTTGATTCAAAGGAATCTCTTCACCATACAAATCAATCAATTCGCCATCATAACCAGCAATCTTTTTTGTTTTCTTATCAATCTTTAACTTCAATAGCCCAATACTTGTAAGCCTACCATAAGTTTGGGCAATGATTGTATGATACCTAGGCATCTCATACGGGTTTTGAATACCGGTATGACTATGTCCACCAATAATCACATCAATACCCGGAACAGAATCTGCTAACCGCTCATCATGGCGGATACCAATATGAGTTAAGCCAATAACAATATCCGCGCCTTGTTCTCTTAAAGCTTTTACACAATTTGCGGCTGGCACATAATGTTTGACAATATCTAAACCAGGTCGGTTTTCTGGACTTACCATTCCAGCTAAATAATGAGTAATCAAACCGAAAAGCCCGATTTTTAAGCCATCACGCTCTAAAATAGTGTATGGCTTGAAATATTCTGGAATTGAGTCAGTACCGGCTTTTACCAAATTGGCACATAAAACCGGTGCTTTAGCCATTTTAATTAAAGATTTCAAAGTATCTAATCCATACTCAAAATCATGATTACCGATGACTAAAGCGTCAACTCCAATATAATTTAAGAACTCAATCACTGATTTACCGCAAGTAAAATCACCTATCGGCGTACCTGAAAACCAATCACCTAAATCAAATACCAGCACCGGAATATTTTGCTTTCGGGCTTGTTGTTTGATTTCATTAATAACTGTAATTGCTGCTGGTGCATTACCAATTGGTGGCGGAAAATCCGGATTCATCCAGAATGCCTCAGTTGGTAATAAGGCACCATGAATATCATTGGTATGAATGATATAAATATACTCCGGTATTGCGAAACAAAAACTAACTAAAAAGAAAAGACCTATTACCAAAAAGCCCGTTATAGACAAATGAATAGTAAATAGCGAAATGTGTCTTATTTTCATAATATCTTAGACACCGAAATTACGATCTCTCCTGAATTCTGATAGACTTTTACATCATTTTCATTTGAAAACAATAGATTTTCACTTCCGATAATTCTTCGTTTAATATCCGCGCCAATATCAAATCTAATTGTACTAACCTCAAACCCCCATCCAAGGCAAACTGCTCCTTGATGGACTACAGGTGGTGTGAATGATGGCTCTAATCTAAAACCATACCGAAAAGCAACGCCATTAAAAAAGATATGCTCAACACCGATTCCAGTTTCAAATGTTCGACTAAAATTAGGTTGCAGTTTTTTCCAATTAGTATATTGCCCCCTAACACCAATTTGAGTTGGAATCTCACCACTTGCCAAATAAGAAATGCCTAAACTTAAAATTTCAGGATAGCGCTGATTAACGCCATCTGTCCAATTCTTTAACATAACTCCAGCTTGATAATCAATATGTAACAGCATTCTTTCAATTGGTATTGCAGTAAATCCTAAAGAATATCCAAATCCTTTTGTGCTACCCGTGGTTTCGGCATTTAATTGGCGCATATAAACAATTGAATCATGGAATAAATATTTTCTATTGCCAAAATAATAGTTGATTCCTATGCCAAAACCTATTTTCTTATAAAACTCTTTACTTAATAAGAATGAAGACTTATAAATACTGCCAGATAATTTTATTTCCTTCTCCCCTACTTTTGCATAAAAATCATCCCGAAACTCTTGATAAAACCGGTAATCAAAAACATATTGTGGTCTAATACTGAAACCAATATTGAATAACTTTAGCGGATAAACCAAACCAGTTGTGCCTAATTTTCCCGTAGTTAATAGATTTTCTGCAAATGCAACTTCACCCAATGTATTATCAAACTGGTCATAAAGCATTTTCGTTCGACGTTCAGAAATAAATCCTAAGTTATAAGATAACATTAATTGAGGAGATGGTGCAAAACCAATTAAACCAAGATTATCAAAATTTATCTTTGATTTAAGCACTGTTACTCCGGCCAAACCGATTGATTGCGCATCAGCATAACTTATCTGTTGACCATAATACCAGTCATTCGGTATCGCAAACACTGAGCCTGAAATGAAAAGCCCCAAACTAAAAACTAAAAACCATTTCATATCTATTCTCCTTACTATATAATAACTTTCTGCCAATCATAATTAACATTATAATCACACTCGCAAAATTAATCAAATTTACCATAAAATATCAATTTGTAAACCAACATTTAAGATATCTTTTTTATTTACAAAATTAAAGACCGGTGGTGAAGCATAATTCTCAAAATGTAGTCCACTTGCTGATTGGAGTGCGGTATGCGGAAATTCAGTAAATTTACTCTTGAACTTAAATCTTAGCATAAGAAAATCTGCTGGTCGTTCGGAAACGACAAAATAATATTTCAGACCTCTTCCATCTAAAAAATCAATGCCGACATCTTCAAAAATCCACTGGCTTAAATTCATTGCTGACCATACTGCAATACCTATTTCCAAATTCAATGCAGCCGAGAAATTGTGTTCCCAAGAAATTGCTAAAAAATCTCCCCACATTGTCTTTTCACTATTATACTCCATTGATGGTGTCAAATCGACTAACCCTCTGCGAAGCTCACAGGATAAAAAATTTCTTTCTTCCAAACTGGCTAAAACTCTGAAACTTGTTTCAAAAGTATTAGATACTGTTGCCAAAACATCTTTTGGCAGGTGTTTGCGCTGGATTTTCTGTTTAATTCTAAATCGCAAAGGAAAAACCGGTCGATATTCTACTTCGCCTTGAAATCGGTAATTCGTTAAACCGTGTGCCAGATTACGCCAAACATCAAAATACATCCGGGTAAATGTAATCTGGCGAGATATTTGATAACGCATCTCAGTATAAATTCCTTGTTCCCCTTTTGGTGTCGGGAAGTACTGCAAATCAGAAAATGTTGGGTCAATCAGCCGATATGGTTTTTCTAATGGTGTATCTTCAAATCTAAGTTGCTCACAAAACCCCCGGTTATACGGATTATCATAATTGACATCATAATGCCTTGCCAGTGCAGTTAAATAGAGATACTCATATTGAACTCGGCTCATCGCTAATAATGCTTTACCGCCATTTTTTTGCCAAGCATATTCACCTTCAAACGAAACATTTTCAATTGCACTTCTAAAATCAAATGAATAAAAGTTTCGTTGTTTACCATAAGATAATTGCGTATAATTAGCATCGTCAAGAAATGTTGCATCACCCGGCAGGTCAATCCATTTAACATCCGGAGCAAACTGTTTATTATAAGAACATAAAAGACTATTAAACCCAATCAAACTGCCTTCAGGAATAAGACCAATTTGCGACAAGTCAATCCGGATACTGCCTCCAATATTTGATTCCAAGAAATTTTTAGAATTAGTTGGTAATCTTGGGTCATTAACAATATAATAGTTAATTGTGCCATCTGGATTTTCAATGCCATCTCGTAAATTACGGGAATAAAAGAATAATGCTTTTAGATTACTATGTTCAATCTCACCGCCAACACCACGAAAACTGAATACAGAATTAGATGTCAAATCACCAAAAATTCCTCGGGTGTGAGAATATGTTCGGGCAATAAGTTCTGATGAATTATCTAATAATAGACCTTGACCAATTGTAACACGATAGTCTCCGAAAAATAACTTCTTAAATGGTAAAAACTCATAAGCACCAACAAAACCTTTAACATCATCACTCAATATCGTAGGGTTAAATGATTTTTCCCATCTCAAACCACTAACAAAATTAGGACCAATTCTGGTTCGGATGCGTTGTGTTAATGATGTCCGCTTCCTAAGTTCACTTAAAAATTCCCTTTCTTTTTCCATTCTTGAATAGTACTTTTCAATATCGGCATCAGTAATTCCTTTATCATAGAACTTACTCGGTTCAGAAAATTCATTAAATCCTTGATTAATCGATGCAATTTTTTCTTCAATATCAGTCTCAAATTCATAACCATAATTAAGAAATAGACGATAGTTACCCCGGAATTTTATTGGCGGAGGGTCAGTAAAAGCAACATAGTTACGCATATTTCGATAACCATAGTTAGATAAACCAGCAACATCATTTCGCAAATCCCTTTGACTTTTTATTTCCCGACCCAATTTCAAATGTTTAACAACTGCAATCGCATCAATTAATGAAACATTTTCAAAAAAGATTAAGTCGTCAACACTTGCTTTATTAATATTGATGGGTGATAATAATTTATCCTGCCATTCTTCTACTGCAGTTTTGGTAGTGCCTTCTTCAGTGGCTAAAGACTTTTGAATCCGATAAAGATTCAGATATTCTTCCGTCCGCTCTTGGGGTTTTGAGATATAGATTAATGGCTTCAGTTCTTCAAATTTTTCTGGCGTTATTTCTTTAATTTTCCTTAAATCATATATACTCTTAAATCCGCCATAATACAAAATATACTCATAAATTTTTTCCGCAACATTTTGAGAAATTGGTAGTTGCTTAATTTCATTAAGTGTTGCTTTATTAATATCAAGTTGGTTCTGTTGGGAAAAGGCAATAATTACTCCGGAGAAACTAAAAAAACCAAGAAGCAAGAAAAGAAAAGCAAAATGGCTAAGTCTTTTAACAACTTGTCTTTTACGCTTTGTGATAATTAGCATTCCGCTTAACAGTTATTTAGAAGTTATATTGCAAGCCAAAATTATGGGTTAATGGTAACTCAGAATGGGTAGTCAACGCGTAATCAACAAAAATATTTTTCAATCCTGTCCTTAAGCCAAAAGCAAATCTTATCGGCTCGGTTTGAATACCTGCACGCACAGTCAAATAATTTTCAATAATCTCAAATTCTTGTCCTGCCATAATTCGGGTTGGTTTACCTGGTTCTTTAGAAATATCAAATGCTGAAGTGATACCATAGGTTGGCATATAAGCAATACCAAAATTAAGCAATCGCGGTAATTCGGACTTTTCATTTGCGCCTAATTTCGGTTGATTTATATTATGGACATAAAAACCGACCTGCCATCTTTTATAAATTTTACTTAAAAGTCCAAAATCTAATCCGAAAGCGAAACCACTACCAAAATCTCTTTGATATAATTGATAACCCCGTAGATTATATCCAAACGAAATATCTTTGACTAACTCAATTCCATGACTTATAGTTAAAACTCTTTCTGAATGCATTGGAATACCAATTTCTTGCACACTAAAACCAAAAGTGCCATGTGTATGTTTTAAAGGCGAAGCCGCGCTAACGGAAAAATGGTGAAGATTTATTCCCAGTCCGCCAAATAGCAGTTTATAAAAACTTATAACAGATAAATTTTTTATTTGGTTGAGACCAGCTGGATTAAATTGAATCGCATTAGCGTCATTGACAACTGCGGTGAAAGCATTAGCCATTCCCTCAACACGCGCTCCGGATTGCAAATCCTCAAAAATCGCAAGGCTAATATTAAATAATACCAATAAAAAAATAACCAGAAATAATTTTTTCATAGATATTGATTTTAGTTGATAAAATCTTAAAAGTCAAGAAATACATTTTGAAATAATGATACTTTCTTTTTCTACCAACTAAAAATCTTTTAATACTATACTAATTCTTGAGTACTGGCTTATTTGAGCATCTCAATAATCATTTGACCGATCTCTTATTTTCTTTAGCCTGATTTTTACCAAAAACTCTTCTGATAAAATCAATTTATAATTTTCTAAAACAAATTCGCACTCAAAATTTAAAATTGCTAAATCAAGTTCAACCAATATTTCACATTATAAATAAAAAAGCGCCATTTCTGTATTTCCGATGGAAATAATCTAATATAATTTCGGGCAAAGTTTCTACTGAATTAAATCAAAATCAATCTAATAAATAAGAAACAATATACCTTGAAAAGAATTAAAATAGTATCTAATTTTTACAGGCGAAAATAACAACTTTGAGACATTTTATTAGACAATTTAGCCTAACTAATAGGCGACCTTGTATGCGGTAGATTGTGTAAGATAGTGCTTTCAGTGTGCTAAGATTTGGCTAGCCTTGGGCTAACCCGACCCTAGCCCCATACTGCTCTATCTTCTATACCTTAAAGTTACAAAAATCCAGTCTTACACATCAAAAACATCAAGATTTCCCTATGGCATTGAAGTATATAGAGTTAAAAGGATTAATCTGTCGACCATTTCGTTCAAATAGATAATTTGGTTTGCAAAATATTCAAATCTGTTAACTCTCATTAAAATTTATTTTACATTTCATAGAGAAATCTCTTTAAATTATATTGATGCTCAAACATCAATAACTAATGCGCTAATTGTCTTAAAAACTAATTCTTTATTTTAAGATTAAAAGCTTTCCTAATCTTGTTTCTTGGTCGGTTGTTAACTTAATAAAATAGGCACCTGAAGACAATTTTCTGTTATCATTATTGTAAAGATTCCATTGAATATTATAGTTGCCTTTATTATATGTGCTATTAATAATCGTTTTCACTCGTTGTCCAGATACATTAAAAACTTCGATTTTAATTTTGCTCGGTTTTGTTAGGCTTAATGAGAAGTTAACTCGGTCATAACAAGGATTAGGGAAAACTGAAAGTTGTGGCGGATTATTGACTATTTCTTCCGCAATCTCAACATTGGGTGTAATCATAAATGAATATAAGTAGGTCGGTGCATAATTAGGTGATTTTCTTTTGAACTCCTGTGAATTTTTTACTGAGATATAATAATAGATAGTATCACCAAGCGATTGCGCGGGAATATAACCAACATAAATACCTGGAGTATCAGGTACATTAGATAAAGAAGTGATACTAAAGAATGTATCACTATTAATCTTATAGTATACGAAACATGATTCAGGTATTAAACTCGTTGATGTGATAATCTGTGCTCTTATGCGATATGGATTTATCGTATCAGTAGTATTAGCAAATTTACGATGTTTGATATGAATAAAATTACGCGCTGGCACTTGCATTGTAATACAATGGATTGCACCGCCAGAGCCGGACATTGCTGAACAGTTAATGCCGATAATTTGATAGCCGGGTAATGCTCGTTGATAAACTGACAATGCTGAATCATCTTCAGCCAATCCCCAAATTGGCACTAGAACTTTATTATTGACAAATAATGAATTAAGATAAGTTGGCGGTGCACTGGAAGTTGAATAAGGCATCGGAATACGGACAATACGATAATTAATACCTTCTCGGTTTTTACATCGCGATAATGAATCTGCATTCTGATTCAATAAAGTATGATTGGGATGACCTGGTGCATAATAACCAACCATTATTAATGTATCATTAAGAATCTTTGTCCATAAGTCAATATGACCTGTATATTCAATGTTGATTCTTGGTATAGTTATAAACTGGTCTAATCCATTATAAATGCGCATCAAGGAATCAATCTGACGACGGGTAAAAGAAGGATTTTCTTCCAAGATAAGAGTTGAAGCGAAACCAGTACCAAGTCCATCAGTCATAAAATTACCACCGGCGTGTGTCAAAGGCGAACCATAAACCGGAACGCGCCAATCTGCTCCAAGTCGCCAAGGTATTGAATCATCTAAGGGTCTTGGCCGATTATAAATAAAATCAACAATACCTTCAGTGTTATCCTGTTTATGAATAAACCAAGGTCCATAATCCCGAATCCAAATTGAGTTATTATTATAAGTAATAAAATTAACACTATCTAAAGGGATTCCACCAGCAGTAAGATAATTTGTGATACTATTTTGTTCTGAACTGTTGCGAACAATTATATACGCTTTAGTAGTTTGAACTGTATAACGAACAATTTCTCGAAATATCGCATCATAAGTGCCATAGCGCCAAGTAACTAAAACTCCTCTTACTCGTTCAAATTCTGCGGGTGTTTCCACCCAACCTTCTGGTGGAAGAGTAACTTTATGCCCAACACCAATTTCATTTAAACGCAATTGTTCTTCAGGTGTGAGCCATTTGGGCAAGAAAGTATTATCAATTGAATTGAATAGTAAACTTAAACACAAAATAATCGTCATCGTGTCTCCTTATTAAATAAAAATTTATTGTAAAATTATATATTGGATGTGATATAAGTCAACAGACTAAAGACAAAATTTTATTATAAAGGATACCGGCTATTTGTTGGTTAAGACTATCTTTTTGGTAAAACTATTTTGGTCAACTTCAAGATTACAAAAATATATTCCGTCTGGTATTTTGAAATTATTATTATCTGTGCAATCCCAAATATATTTATAACTGCCTTTTGTTAAATTTGTATTAACAAGCGTTCTTACCACCCGACCTGAAGCATCAAATACTCTAAGTAAAACTTTACAGTATTCTGACTGAGTATTAGAAAGATTAAATGAGATAAGTACCTTACTATTATGACTCGGATTAGGATAAGGTGGATTAAGATACGTTCTATGAAGAGACTTCAGATTATCCTCCGAAGTAGCAGTTGAGACCAGCCAAGTTAAACGGACCTTTCGGTCATTAAGTGGATTTTGGTCACCACTCAGTGTTGTCCGAATTTTTACACTGCATAACTCAGTTGTAACTGGTGACCAACTATTAAAGTTAATGCGCATTGTGTCGTCCGCATAAAGAAATGAAACATATCTACTATCAGTATATCTTAAAACACCTTGATGATTAACAATTGAACAAACAACATTAAAATTTGACACAAGATGGGTACCATAATTTTTAATCCGAACACTCGGCACAATTGGTTGAAAAACTGGATGAATACTATCAGGACTTACGATGGCATCAACACCCACATCCTGAGTTACAATAACATTGACATTACCAAAAGCGCTATCGTTACTATGCCATTCATCAGAACTGAGTGCAGTAAAAGCGTAAACATCGTAATTGCCAGTTACTGCAGTCCAAATTGGAAATTCCACTATCGCACTGTCGCCTGATGCTAAAATAACTGATGGTAATGTCTGTTCATAAATATTACCAATCTTAAAGGTTATAGGAAATGTATCGGTCCGAGTGCCAAAATTCATAACTTTAACTTTAGGAATTACATTAGTGCCATTAATGATTGTTCCGGTTGGCTGGACTATGGAAAGAATTCCGACATCATGTTCGATCGTGGGCAAGCGAATTGGTACATTCCTTTCATAAGGAATACAGTCTGGTCCGGTGATTATGATTGACATTGTTCCAATTGAATGGGGATATATTGAAAAACTTGCAATCCCAGCAGTATTAGTAGTTCGGACTTCATATATCGTGGTATCATCTTTCATTAGACAAACAGTAGCACCAAATAATGGTGAACCTTCTCTTCTTACTGTAACTGTATAGATTTGCGGTCGCATTTCAATTATTGTATCATGTTGAACTGTCATCGGTTTCGGCGTTGTTGTCCAAACGCACATTGTTGGGTCGCCTAGAAGATTCCATTCCGAATACCGTGATGAATTATAATATGGTGGCTGAAGTGAATCGATGATAAACTTTGCTCGTTTTGCAGCACCCCCTAAATAATAATTACGCTCTTCAAAAATTGCTTTGAAAAATGCTTTTGTCACTGTGCCTCGTAGATTAGCCAAACCAGAACCAGCTGTGGCTTCAGTAGTTCCGAAAAATGCCACTGCGCCTTTGGGTGTTGTCGCGGAGCCAACATTTAAGAACTGGTCACCAAGATAACCAGTTGGACTTGATGGCGAAAGTGTTATCGTCGCACAGGTACCAGAAACCACAATCGGCAACTTCCAACCGTTATTCGTATTATTGGGATTAACTTGAAACGGTTGATACCAATTTGCAGTTGCTTCTCCACGATAAACCACATATGACCGACCATTGGTTATCGCATTAACTACATTATTTGCGTTGTTTCCCCGTAAACGCGAAAATGTGTCAACTTGTACATATCGATAATCATTCCAGAATGCACAAATATATCTAATATTGTTCCAATAAATAGTATCAGGATGCGTTGTTCCATCTTCGCGAACGATTCCGGTACCTTTAATAAACCAGAGTGTATCAGCAGTATAAGGTGTCCTCTCATAGCCGAGAATTTTTGCAACAATTGTTTGACATTGCGTTAAATTTGAACAAGGCAGACGGCCAACACTTAATTCTACCCGATAGTTACCACTAATATCGCCATAATAATCATCTGAATAAAAACCACTATAACTCATACTGGGAATAAGATTTGGTGAACCAACTAAAAGAATATATTCCGGTCGTATTTGCCAATTATTGTTAGCATTTATTATGTAATTTTTAATCTGGTAAGCCGAACTTCCTGTAATTGAGAGTGGAACAATAATTGTCTTAATGCCTTTTTTAGTTTTCCATTCAGCTAAAGGCTGAAGTGCGGAAACAAAATTGTCTGGAGAAATTATAAGATACTTTGCACCTTGAATTGCAAAACTGATATTAAATATAAATACTACTAATAATAACTTGATACTATTTTTTTTCATTACATTCAAATATACAATAATATCAAAACTTATGCCAATTTAGGTAAATATTTTATAATAAAAAAATAATTTTGTCAAACATTTTTTTATTTGTCATTCATAACAAGAAAATATAAATATTACACTCTAAAAATCAATTGTAATTTAGTAAGTTATCTTATTCCAAGTGCAAAATCATACATTCATTATGCAATTGCTTGCACATTCTTCAGTTAATATATTTTTCTATAAGAATTGAATAATTATAAAACCGGGCTGGGTAAAAATACCCAGCCCGGTTTATTGTTTTTTATTTATTTAGCGAGTATATATCATCTTTTTAGTGAATTTCTGATGCGGCGTTTCCAAGGTATAGAAGTAAATTCCTTCAGCAACTTTGCGATTGCTCTCGTCTCTGCCATCCCAGATCAGATTGTAAACACCTGATTCTAATCTGCTATTGACCAGTGTC
>JBDRUT010000034.1:0-14966 GCA_039801465.1 Caldifarciminota bacterium | reverse complement strand
TTAATAATAAACGACAATTTTGCTATTATAATAGACACAATTTTTAACTCCATAGACGACGGCGCGAATGGTATGAATTCAGTATCCGTTCTGCACCCACACTGCACCCGAACACTTTGCCTGTTGCTTTATGGCCTTCAAGACATAAGATAACAAAATACATATAAATAGTTGATGCCTGTTTGCTTAGTACACCTGTCATTCTTAAAAAATAAACAAATTAAGCGTTTTTACTTTAAATGCCTTGATGCAATTACTAACCAATGACTTTATCCACAATTAAGTAAATCTCATAACATTCCACAAATCGCTTTTCAAAAACATAAACCTTTCAGCTTAGAATATCCAAAATCGCTCACACGCTGCTTTACTCAGTAATTATTAAATTGTCCTATCAACTCTTTCCAAATCATAAACCGATTAAAGTCTAATATACTAATAACCATACTAAGATGACAGATTATATTCTTACGCAATTTCTCAGTTTGTGCCACCATATCAGTCATAAACAACGCCGACAGAATTTTCTTTTTAATACATATACACATATTTGCATATATTATACAAAAAAATCAAATTATGTCAAGCTTTGATTTTGGAGAGTTTGGAAAAGTGCTCCGAAAAATACTGTGGGCAAACAAAATGGATAAAATTCATTGATTCTTGTAGCATTTTGGGGACTTTTTTGTAAGAGCGGTCTAGTAAAGTCTTGATTACGCCGGATATTTGGGCAATACAGTGATAATATCTTTTATTTTCCATCGTTGTATTCATTCTTTTAATCAAAGGAATCAATGGAAGCGATTTTGGGGAGCATTCACAGAAAAGATTTCTGGTAAAGTTTTGATTAGTCAGGTATTTAGTGATATACCATCGACAAAAACCATTGTTTTTCAATCTTTGTAATCATTCTTTTAATCGCTAAAATCAATGACCGAAACGGTCTTCAATCTTATTAATAAAAATCCGTTACGGATGAAAGCAACTTTTCTAAGCCTTCAATTTTATCCTTGACAAAATATGAAAAAGGATGTAAATTTTAGACAGGGAGTGATTTTATATGAAAAATTACTCCCGGAGGATAAAATGAAAAAATATAAATGTATTGCCATATGGGTGGGATTGATAGTCCCGACTTTTTTATTAGCTCAAATGGTAGAAGTGATAATTGGCACGGATACAACATATTCAAATACTGGACCAATAAATACGTTTTATAACTATTCAATTCATGAAGCAATCTATCTCAGAAATGAGATTAACATTGCTGGTCAAATTGAAAGTATCGCATATTATAAACAAGCCGGTTATAACTATGAACCAATTCCAAATGTCACGATTTATATGAAACATACACTTGAAGAAATACTCGTAACCGGAGTTTATTCTTTAGATGGATACACAGAAGTCTTCAATGATTCCTTTCCTAATAGCGTATATGAAGGGTGGATGCAAGTCCCTTTAACTCCGCCGTTTAATTATGATAATCTACATAATTTACAAATTTTAGTTTGGAAAGGACCTCAAAATTATATTGGTTGCACTTTAGCACCTAAATATCGTTATACAACAACCGCACCAATATATCGGGCAAGGCAGGCATACAATGATGGTGCTCCGCCAACAAATCTAAATCAAACTTATATTCGACCAAATATAAGATTAATAATAAGACTAAATTCAAATATTCAAGAAAATAATTCAGATAATCATCTTTATATAACTGAATGCATTGCAAATCCTAATCCATTTACTAATAAAACCAACATCTCATTTAATCTTTCGGCAGCCGAGAAAGTCTCATTAAAAATCTATGACGCATCCGGAAAACTTGTTATGACCTTAGTTAATGGTTTAATGAGTTCAGGTGTTCATAATTTTATTTGGAATGGCACTGATGAACATAGCAATAAAGTGGCAGAAGGTATCTATTTTTACATTCTTGAAACATCAAAGCAAAAAGTTAATAGAAAATTAATTTTGTTAAGGTGACAAATAATGAAAGGTCTAATTATAATACTTTTGTTTATAATGAGTTTGCCTATTTTTGCACAACCAGTGGAAGTAATAATCGGTACGGATACAACAAATTCCTGGAATGGACCAATAAATCGTTATTATAACTATTCTGCTCACGAAGCGATTTACCTTCGATCCGAAATCTCTATTTCAGGAAATATTACAAGTATTGCCTATTATAAACATAGTGGTCTGCGAGTTGACCCGATTGCAGGAACTACAATTTATATGAAACACACCGAAGACTCAGTACTCGTAACCGGCAACTACTCATTAGTAGGCTATAGTGAAGTTTTTGCCGGCTTATTTACTAATAATGCACAGCAAGGGTGGATGGAAATTCAATTGACTACTCCTTTTCAATACAATAATATCAACAATCTTGGAATTTTGGTCTTAAATGGATATATGTATAATTGGGGAAACTTCGCACCTAAGTATCGTTATACAACAACCTCTCCTGTTTATCGCACTCGTCAAGCAGCTAGTGATGCCAGTCAACCAACAAATTTAATTCAAACTTACAATCGCCCGAATATCAAATTGACAATATTTCCAACTTCATCAGTTACTGAACATAATTTTACCAATCATTTGATTATAAATGAATTTAGTGCAAAACCTAATCCATTCACTAATAAAACCAACATCTCATTTAATCTTGCCCAGCCACAAAAAGTCTCATTAAAAATCTATGACGCATCCGGAAAACTTGTTATGACCTTAGTTAATGGTTTAATGAGTTCAGGTATTCATAATTTTATTTGGAATGGCACTGACGAACATAGCAATAACGTGGAAGAAGGCATTTATTTTTATACCTTAGAAACACCAAAGCATAATTATTCAAGAAAATTGGTCTTAATTCGACAATAAAGACAAAACTACAGAATATCTCCAATTTTACAGCCAATTGTTCCCATCATTTTCATATATCATTGTGAACAGCCTGAAGAGAACTCTCGGTTATCCTATAAGTGAGCCGGTCGGCAACCGCTTGGCTTGCCTATTATAATCAATGAATAGGTTTTGTCAAAATATTTTAACTGAATATCCCTAAGTCATTGATAAACTGCAAGACTTTTTCGGCGTTCTTAGTATTAATTTAATTGGTATACATCTTTGTTATTGACATCTTGCTAAAAATATTTTCTATAATATCAACAAAATCAGCACAACAAAAGGGACTTATCGTTGTGCCCAAAACATAATAATGCTTGAACATTGCAAAAATGCGTAACATACAAGAATATTTAATTTTAATCTCTTCAGTATAGCCACAATTAAATCTCATAAACTGCACAGTATCTCTTGAACATTGCACCTGAGACTTGACAGAGCGACTTTTAAATATTAGACTAAGGTATTATGTTATTGTTAATTTTTACACTTTTAATGAATAGTTCATTCAATAGCGGAGAAGCCGGTTTTAACTTCTTAAAACTAACTCCTTCTGCCAAAGAAGCCGCTATGGCGAATGCTACGATTGGTGTTGAAAATGACAAAGCATTATCTGGTTTTGACTTTCTTTATAACCCAGCCCAAAAGTTAACTAATACCTCTTTCGGTGTTGGTTATTTAAGCCTTCCTGCAGAAATAAATTATGGTATAGTCAGTTATAAGAGAAACCGGTTGTTACCTTTTACTCATTCAAGTGGAGTAGGTTTGATATTTTTGAATTCCGGACCAATAAAACATACGGATGAACAAGGAAACCCAATAGGAACTTTTTCCGTTTCCTATGCTAATCTTATTGGTAGTGGAACAATAGTTGATAATAATGAATTAAAAGTTGGACTAAATCTAAAATTTATTTATGGTATGATTGAAAAGTTTTATGGTCTTAGTCTGGCGTCTGACATAGGAATTCGTTTTATTCCGCCAGTTAAAAATTTAACCACCGGCGCAGTGATTAGAAATTTAGGTTATCAAATTAAACCATTTGATACTAAATCTGATAAACTGCCTTTGGAATTTGGTATTGGTGCTGGTTATAAGATAGAAGATAATATTAACCTTGCCTTGGATATCTGCAAATCGATTGATAGTCCGTTTTTCTTTTGTTTAGGAGTTGAGGGATGGATTAACAAATATTTAGCATTACGCGGTGGTTACAATTCATTACGCCGAGATTTAACCACTGGTGCAGGTTCTGATATTTTAGCCGGTTTTTCAATCGGTTTAGGCGTGAAAGTATCAAAGTATCAACTCGATTATAGTTTTACGCCCATGCTTAATTTAGGACGCCAACATCATCTCAGCCTGACTCTTTCTCCATAGTGACAGAACCATTCTATAACTCCGCAAGATGAAAAGACAATTATTATGAAAAAACAGTTTGTTAAAGATTTAATTGTTGGCAACAAAGTTGATGATATCTTCTTTATCCGAGATCGCCGACAATTAAAAAAACATGATGGCAGTAAATTTTTGATCTTAGAACTTTCTGACCGAAGTGGTGTTATTTTAGGTAAAATTTGGGATAGCGTTGACGAATTTTATCCTGAAACAAATCCAGGAAATTTTGCTAAAATCCAAGGTGATGTTACTGAATATAATGGCGAGACCCAAATTACCATTGCCAGTATTAACCGAGTCTCAGAACAAGATGTTACTGCCAAAGATTTTATTGCCAGTAGCCGTTTTGATATTGAAACAATGTATGCTGAACTTAAAGATTATATCAATGCAATAACCGATGCCGATTATCGAAAATTACTTAATAATCTCTTCTCACATTCAGAAATAATTCAAAAGTTTAAGATGGCACCAGCATCTACTGGTGTTCATCACGCTTATCTTGGTGGACTATTAGAACATACCCTGTTTATGCTTCGACTCTCGCAATCAATTCCTAAAGTCTATCCTGAGATTGACTATTCTTTATTAGTTGCTGGTATTATTTTACACGACATTGGAAAAATTAAAGAATATACCTTTGAAAAAGCAATAGCCCATACCGACGAAGGATATTTGATTGGACATATTGTTGTTGGATATGAAATTGTCAAAAACGAAATCGATAAAATTGCTGACTTTCCAGAAGACAAAAAACAGTTGTTGCTTCATATTATTTTAAGCCATCATGGCTTAAGAGAATTCGGCTCGCCCACGACCCCCAAATTTGCTGAAGCCTACTTAGTCCATACTTTAGATAATTTGGATGCCCGGATGATGATGTATCGTGAAGTTACCGAAAAAGCCCAAGGAGAAAAATGGAGTGATTATCATCAATTTCTGGAAACAAAGGTCTTTATTAAAAATCGCAAATAGGTTTTGGAATTAATTATCAATTTTACCGTTTAAATAACCTCTGACCTGAATCTTTTATCTTCACACAATTTTTTATCGCAGTTTCTATCAGTTTCAGATTGACATTATAAAAATTGCTGTTAAAATAAGAAAATGTTGATTTCTACGGCCGCAACCCGAATGGAATTATTAAAACTGCGACGCCGACTGGTAATTGCGCGTCGTGGTCATAAACTCCTGAAGGACAAACAAGAACTGGTAATGCGTAAAATCTTAGAAATGATTACAACAATTAAAGGCCAGCGTAGAAAGATTGCTGAGCAATTGAATCAAATAAACACCCAGTTGATGTATGCTAAAGCAATGTATGGCGAATCGAATTTTAAATCCGCATTATCAAGTTCTGACCGGTCAATAAATGTGAAAATCGGCACGCGTAATATTGCCAATATCTTAGTGCCAATGATTGAGCAGGTTGAATTTAGCGGTTCAATCAGAAATTATGACTGGACCAATACTTCTGGTGAATTGGATAATGCTCTGTTGGCTATGTCCGACTTGACTTCAGCACTATTAATGCTCGCAATTAATGAAAAAACCTTAGAACTTTTGGCTGAAGAATTAGAAAAAACCCGTCGCAGAGTTAATGCTTTAGAATTTGTCTTGATTCCGTCAATAACAGAAACCATAAAATATATAACTATGAAGTTAGGTGAAAGTGAACGGGCAAGTTTAGTTAGATTAATGCGCATTAAAGAGATTTTACGCAGTTAATGATAATTATTGAGTGAAAAAATTTCCGTCAATAACGGAAAAATAAAATATATAACTATGAAGTTAGGTGAAAGTGAGCGGACAAATTTAGTTAGGTTAATGCGCATTAAAGAGATTTTATGCAGTTAATGATAATTATTGAGTGAAGTAATTATTGATGCAAACTAAAAGACGAATATTTATCGGCGTGACAATTGTTACGATAATTATTTCGCTGATACCAATTCCGAGAAAATTTCAAAACCAACCTTCGGGTTGGGATAAATTGATTCATTTTTTACTTTATGGCGTTTGGGGATTTATTGGTCAAAGCGTCTTATCAATTGGTGCTTTGTTCTTAGGAAGTTTTCTATCACTCCTGACCGAATTATCGCAAAAATTTATTCCCGGCAGAGTTCCGGAAATCGCAGATTTTACAGTTAATATATTAGGTTTAGTTGTTGGCACAAGTTTCTGGGAACTGGTCGCAAAAAAGAGTAAATAAGATATGAATTTAAATGTCCGGAGTTTAGTCTTTTTTGAAATATGATAATATCTAACCCTAAAGGAACACAAGATTTTCTGCCGCCATATTCGGAACAGAAACATTATTTGGAAACTCAGTTCCGAAAGGTTGTTGCACTTTATGGATTTTCTGAGATAGTTACACCCTGTTTTGAACATACGGAACTTTTTTTACGCTCAACCGGATTAACTACAGATATTGTAACTAAACAAATTTACTCTTTTACCGATAAAGGTGGCAGGGATTTAACCTTAAGACCTGAAGGAACACCTGGGGTCGTCCGAGCATTTCTCCAAAATAATCTTAAACCGCCTTTAAGGCTATTCTATATTGGTCCGATGTTTCGCTACGAAAAACCCCAAAAGGGACGATACCGAGAATTCTATCAACTGGGCATTGAAGTTATCGGCGAAGCGCATCCCCAGACTGATGTTGAAGTGATTGAAATGGGATTAAATTTCTTTTCCGCAGTTAATGTTAAAGACCTTGTTGTAAAGGTAAATAGTGTTGGTTGTGCCTTGTGTCGAAATAGATTTCGTTCCGATTTGATATTCTATCTCAATACCGTGCGGGATAAAATATGCGAGGACTGTAAGGCTCGTTTAGAACGCAATCCGCTACGCGTGTTTGATTGTAAAGAAACTACTTGCCAAGAGCTATACCAGTCAGCACCCAAAATTGCTGATTATCTCTGTTATGATTGCCAAAATCATTTTCAAATAGTGCTTCAAGAATTAACTGAACGGAATTTACCGTTTGAACTTGATAAGATGATGGTTCGTGGATTAGACTATTACACCCGGACTACCTTTGAATATGTTCCCAGTCTATCAACTGCTTTAGGTGCACAAGATAGTTTAGGTGGCGGTGGACGCTATGACAATCTAATTGAAGATTTTGGTGGTCCTAAAATTCCGGCAATCGGTTTTGCTTTGGGCTTAGAGCGGATTCTAATTTATTTAGGTAATCCGACATTACCCCGAAAAAATTTAGTCTATCTAATTCCATTAGATGGTGAATCAGAAAAACAAGCCAAACAGTTATTAAGACAATTACGAACATCAGAAATTCCTGCAATTTTAAATCTACCAGACAAGAACTTAAGAAGCGGTTTAGGCATTGCTGACAATTTATCCTGTGAATATGTTATAATTATCGGCTCAGAAGAAATGAAAAAACAAGTGTATACTGTCAAACAATTATCCACGAAGAGCCAACAAGAAGTTCCTCAGGATAAAATTATTGAATTTTTTAACCAAACATTTACTAAACAGTCAACCAAAGAATTCTAAACCAGCGCAAAACTCCACTTAACTTAGTATTTGCTGGCTACATTTATCAAAATAAATGGAAGCGTAGAGTTGTCAAAAATTAAATAGATTAAAATCACAAATCTTTAACTAGAAGTTTAGACTAATCCTATCCTAATTAAGCGCTGGGATGAATTTCTCGTGGATTAGACAGCAAATCTTAATAAGGTTTTAGACTAACTGAAACTGCACCTTTAGGGCATTTATGCTTACATTCTAAACAACGAATACATTCTTTAGCATTAGGATTGTCATAAATATTAATATCAACTGGACAGACTTTTCTGCAGAGATTACATTTCTTTTCTCCGCATTTACTTAAATCAACTGACATTTGAACTAAAGAGAACCGATTAAATACCGAATAGGTTGCGCCAATTGGACATAGAACCCGGCAGAAGAATCTTTTAATAAAAATTGAACCGAGAATAACAAATACCAATATTGCTATTTTAGTCTTAAAAAGCCAGCCGACCAATGCTTTTAATTCACCGGTCTTGTCCGTAAGTACAATCGGAAGTCCGGCTTCAAGAATTCCTGCAGGACAGAGCATACAGAACCAAGGTTCAGTTGTAAGATAAACCGCAATTCCAGCAATACCGATTAAGACCGCATATTTAGTATAAGTTGTCCATTTCGGAAGTGACAACTTGATGCGAGTAATCTTCTTAAGTAAATCCTGCAGAAGTCCAAATGGACAAACCCAGGCGCAAGACATTCTACCGACTAAGATGCCAACCGCACCAAAAAATCCTGCAATATAAAATGGAATTTGCTTGATACCAATAAAATGTTGTAGTGCACCCATTGGACAACCAAATCGATTGAGTGGACACCCCCAACAAGTTAGAATTGGCACGCAAAATCTTTTAGTAAAACCTTGATAGATAAAACCAGTCCACAAAGCCGGATAATAACTCAACTGAACAATTGTTGCAATAATTTGTCCTAATCGGAATGGACGAATTTTTTTCACTGCTGTAATCCCATACAGGAAAGACACATCACCGAACCAACTGTCTCCGTCTCAATCTCTTGTCTTTTCTTTACACCATAGAAGAGGCTAATAATAAAGACGATTAAAATGATAACGACTATTATGAATCTTTTCATTAGAATATACTAGTCAATACTAATTTTACACCCTTGAACGGTTCTTCAAATCGACAGACACCACCCGAGCAGACCAAACCACCTTTTTCACCGCCGACTCGCACGCGTAAGTTATGTTTATTGGTTATATCAAGGCTTAATTCTGCCATTGGCCAACTCTTTTCTGTACCAAGTTTTGATGTTAGCCAATTTGGGATACGATTTCGTCGTTCGTAACGCAAAGTAAATTGGAACAATTCTGATTTTCCAATAGAAACTGAGAACGCATGTTCATAGTATTTGCTGGTGTCAGCTGAAATAAAGTTATGCTCATAACTTCCATCAAGAAAAAACTCTTCAAAATTATAAGTTGCTTCAACTGATGGTTTCATCTCAGTCTTTTTAAGCACCGGAAGCTCAATTTTATCTTTAACGGTCCGTTCAATTAACCCGGTAATTTCTAAATTTTCCACCGCATTGAGTTTTGCTTTAAAAATCTGTTCCAGGATTCCTTCGGTTTTTGCGTGAGTTTTAAGACTGTTGTAATTACCTTCAAAGTTTAAAAAATCTGTTGCCGAATAGTTTATTGAAGTCCCAAAGCCAAATTCATTCATTCCTCGATTAACTGAAATGCCTGATTTAATTGGTGTTGGCGGTTCATTATAACGATAGCCCAGCCCACCAAAACCGATTGTATCATAACTCATAATCTGAAAAGCTAATCCCAGTCCAGAAAAGGTAAGATTGGACGAGAACAGAAGACCAGTCCCAGTTAATCTACCACCAACCCCAGGACGACAACCAAGATGCCGAGCGTATTCAAAATATCCTTGGTAAGCTCCGAAGGTGAACTCAATGTTACCGCCAAAAAGTTCAGTAAAAGCCCGAGCATTAAAGTCAGTTCTACGATTATATCGCACATACCTACCACCAATATTCAACCCAATAATATCCGGTAGCGGCAGTTTCGTCTCTAAATTTATTCCACGAATCTGGTCAGTTGTGTCATTTTTTATCTTGTAGGCATTCTCTTCAAAAAAGATATTGCGGGGTTTACCAAATAACGCTGACAATTCGTTATTAAACATCTTAAAAGTGGCTTTGGCACCATAGATAGAATTGTCAGTTTTGAAATCTTCATCAAGAAACTGATTTAAGACCAACCCCCGACCAAAAGTTGTATAATAAGTGCCGTAGATTATATTAATCGGTTCATTCGCATATTCAATATTATAATCAATATACTGAAGTCGCTTCTGGTTGGGTAAAGACGGTTGCCAGAAAAAGAACAGACCGCGTAAAGTTATATTGTTATAAGTAAATGAGAGTTTTAACTTATCTTCAATATGCTCTTTAAGTGAGTCAACAAACAACCAGTATCCAACTGTATTTCCGCCACTGAGCTCAATTGACTGAGCAAAAATTAAGGGGCTTATAATAAAAAGAACTAAGCCCAGTCCCCAATAAACTTTATTTCTTATGTTCACAATCTTTGCAACCTTCACATTTTTTTGTTAACTCGTGGATTTTTTGTACAATCTTCTTTTCATCGCCAGGCTTGTAACCTTGATGCGTAAAGACAATTTTTTTGTCCTGATTTATAATAAAGAGCGTTGGCATCACCTGGACATTATAGGATTTTCGCAACTTATTTTCCGGGTCCAAGACAATCTGATATTGCCATTTATGACCAGCAGAAAAAGATTTTACTTCATCTTTAGATTTTGCTTTATCCTGACTTATTGCCAAAAATGTAACTCCGAGCGATTCAATCTCTGCATAATATGGCTTTAAGGCATCAAGTTCCTTAATACACATCTTACACCACAATGCCCAAAAACTCATTATCACCGGTCCTTTTTTAATAAGCGAATCAAGGATAACAACTTTTCCCGAGACATCGTAAAGCGTAAAACTTGGCGCATCTTTTAAAGTGATGATCTTCTCGTCAGCAAAAAGTAGTGTGATGAGCATAATCAAAATAAAAAATGTGATAATTGTTTTTTTCATCGTCTCTCCTATAAAATAATAAGAGGAATATTATTTCTCATTTCATCTAAAATTTTGTCTTGATTGCCTGTAAAACTTTTTTCGTATTCATATCTTGTAAGAAAAGAACCCCGGTCATTTTGTTTTGAGGTAGCGAGTGTTGAAAAGTAATAACTGTATCTAAACTATCCGGATAGACCAGGTTGACAGGAAAACTGAATAATTTTCTAATAACATAATTAAAATCTTTTGTCATACCTGAAACACTATCTTCACAAATCGCAACGAAAGCAAAAACCGAACTACGAATTAATGTATCTGCTGGCAATATCTTAAGATTTAAATTACCTGTATTAGAAGTCGCTGACCCGTTGAGAGATAAGTTATATGCTGGTGGCTGTGATTTTGCTGAAATAATGTGTTGAGCATATACTTGATAATATGTTGATTCTGGTGGAAAGCCCGGCGAATCAACTACATAAGGACCTGCACCGTCAAAACAAACACTCGCATCTGGGATTATCGGTGGCAAAGGAATAGAATAGAAGGCTTTACGGATAGTGTCAATCTCTATTGGTGTAAAAGAATGATTATACGAGATGACTACCAAAGAATCTCCGTAGACTTCTGTAAGTTGGTCGAGCGACCGCTCAGCCGCAGCACAAAAATCTCAGCCATCCGTTGTAAAAAATTCGGCTAAGACAATACGATTAGTCGGAGTTGGTAAAATCCGCGGTGCATCTGAGCAAAAAATAAATAATAATGGCAAAGTAAATATGGTAAATAGCGTATAGCATATAATATATCGCGTTTTCATAGAATAAAATTATACTCTTAACTAAACAAAAGTCAACTCAGCATTAAAAATAGTCCTATATTTAATAAATAGCCGAGTCTTGGCGACGATATAATGGTACTGCCAAATTAATAGTCAACTCCACATTTAAAATAGTTCTATAAAATTAATAAATAGACGGGTCTTTGTGACGATACAATTGCATTGGCAAACTGACAGTCAACCCCGCATCCAAAATAGTTATATATTTATTAATTCAAAATAGTTATATATTTATTAAGTTTTATACATTTATTAAGTTATATATTTATTAATTAGCAGACCGCTTCGTCAGATATTGGAACAGAATGTTTTCCTGAGCACAACTTTCTTAAACCGGCTACTTGACTTTTCTAATAAAACAATTATGCTAAAAGAGATGATACATCACTGTCTATTGAAATCTACCAACCGATATAGATTTCTGTTAAGTAAATTGAAAACTCGGGTTCTCAATGGTGAATATTATTAAGAAACAAGAACTTTGAGAATATGCGTCAGATTACATCTACCAGCATAAAAATGAAAGAGTTAATAAAGCCTAAGGAATTAAAAGCATTACCACTAACTGATGCGGAATTAGTAAAAAGGGCACAACAAGGAAATACTTCTGCTTTTGAAGAATTAGTAAGACGCTACGAACGAAAAGTCTATAATTTAGTATATCGGATGTTAGGAAATGAAGAAGATGCCAAAGATGCTTTACAAGACACTTTCATTCGCGCCTATCGTTTTATTAAAAAATTTAAAGGCAAATCATCTTTTTATACCTGGCTCTATCGGATTGCGACCAATGTTTGTTTTACTCGGCTTAAAACTCGTAAGACTAAAGAACCTTCCGGCGGTGTTTCTTTAGATGAACCAATAATTGATGAATCAGAAATTCAGCGTGAGATTCCGGATTACAAAGAAAGTCCAGAACATTTGTTTCATCGACAACAAATCCAACAAGCCTTACAGGATGCGATTAATGAATTGCCTTCAGACTATCGGTCAGTTGTAATCTTAAGGGACCTACAAGGTTTATCTAACAAAGAAGTCAGTAAAGCGTTGAACCTTTCTATTGCTGCGGTTAAGTCTCGACTTCATCGGGGCCGAGTCTTTCTAAGAAATCGATTGTCTAAATATATAGTAGCAACAAGGCAAAACTTACACAAATCAAAAATATCACAAAGTTTTGCCGAAAGTGAATAAAAAATCTATGATTGACTGTAATAAATTTTTTCTCTTAATTTCTGAGTTCATTGATGAGGAACTCGAAGAAGAAATTGCTTTAGAAATTCGTGCCCATATTAAAACTTGTCAAACTTGCCAGAATATCCATGAATCATTTTTGCATATTATAAGAATCTGTCAGTGCCAATGCGCATTAGAAGTCCCGCCGACAGTACATGAACAATTGTGGCAGACCCTTAAGGGAATATTGGAGCAAGACACAAAACAAAGTTAGAGTTATTTATTATTCTGTAAAGTCTTAAAAGAATTTTCCAATCAAAATTTATTTTTAGTTTCTTTTCATTGCTTGGTGGTTTTACCAAATTGGTTGCACTAAAAAGAACTTTAGCAATTAAAATTTGTTTTTAGAGCACTGCCAAAGTTTGATTATTTTTGAATCGCTTACATCATCTTTATAGTCTAATAAGTGAAAATTAATAGAAAGGGAGGTGATAACTATGACGAACTGGCTATTACCTTGGGATCCGTTTAAAGAAATAACGGATTTAAGAAAGAAATTAGACCAGTTCTTTGAATTTCGACCGCGTTCTCGACGAGGCTTTCTTGCGCCGTTAACCGAAGAGTTCTATCCCGCAGTTGATGTTTATGACAAAAAAGACTCCATCGTATTAAAGGCGGAAATTCCCGGTGTCGATAAAAAGGATATTTCCATCTCAATTAGTGAGGACGAAATTACTATCAAGGGTGAAGTAAAGCGTGAAGAAGAAGTAAAAGAACAAGATTACTATCGTTGTGAACGTGCCTACGGTTCATTCTCTCGAACGATTCCTTTACCAACTGCGGTCGATAAAGAAAAAGCGAAAGCAACTTACAAAGACGGCGTGCTCGTTGTAACCTTACCTAAGAGTGAAGCGGCAAAACCAAAGGAGATTAAAGTTCCAATTGAATAGAACTGGTCTATTTTACGGGGATAGTCTCTGACTATCCCCATTTTCGTTTTTAGATTACTCACTGATACGCGCTTTTAATATAATTCCGAGATTCTTTAGCTCTTCTAAGCATTTCTTTCTACAATTACACTTTTGAACTCAAGACGAATCCCGTTTAGAATTCACAGGATTTTTTGATGTTCTTATAATTCTTTCTTTCTACATTTACACTTTTGAACCCTTAAACTTCTAAACCTTTGAACTTTAATCTTTCCCTTTTAGTCGATTTACACTTTAACCCACTAATAACCAATCGCTTACTAATTCTGCTCATAAAAGAGAGGTCTGAAAAAAGTGCTACTAATAAAATTACTCATAGGCAAATTAAATGAAATTAAGTGATTTCCGAAACATTTATGAAGCGAAAGTTAACTTTTGCAGAGTTTTCTAAAATAACTCTTAAAAAATTCAATCAACCTAAAAATTTTTTCCCAAAAATGCCTTTTTTATGCATCATAGCATTATAGATGGCAAATATACGCAGAACGCTGAACGCTTAACGCTAAACGCGAAATGCAAAATGGCATGCAGAATTATAAATTGTCACTTTTGAACCTTTGAACTTTTGAACCTTTGAACTTTAGACCGTGCCTTATTTAGACCCTGAAATAAATTGATGTCGTTTCACTCCATCTACGCTTCGCGTTTCAGGAAGACACTGTGTGTCACTTTTGAACCTTTGAACTTTTCATTTTTTTGCTCCCCCTTGACAAAGAAAAATTAACCTACCTAAAAATTTTTTCCCCAAAATGCCATTTTTTTGCGTCTTAGCATTATAGATGACAAATATACGCTTTACGCTAAACGCGAAACGCTGAACTCTATATGTTAAAACAAGATTGATTATCTATGTGCAGAATTAGAAACTGGAATAGGAATTTTAATCTAAAATGCGATACCTTATTTATTTTCAATGACTTAAATATTATGATGTGGTATATTGAATATCCCGATTATGGCTGGTGTGAATCTTTATTTCAAAGGTATGATTTCTGAAACCGAGAAAATGTTAAAAATGATTTGTT
>JBDRUT010000033.1:0-15577 GCA_039801465.1 Caldifarciminota bacterium | reverse complement strand
CAATAGATAATTGAATCCGCAATATAGCCGACAATCTGGTTAATTGTCTACAAGACAAAGGCTTAGGTTATATTATCAGCAATCCAGTGGGTAGGCAGGGGGGCTAGCCAGTCGGCAAGCCTCTAGGCAAGCCGGTCGGCAGCCCCTCGGCTTGCTGATAGGACTACGCTTTAGACTACTGATTAGATTACCGAGTATACCAAATCCTACGTCCAGAATTAAGCATAGATAGATAATTTTTATTGTTTGTAATAAATCTATGATTGGGGTATAATTAATTTCTTAATAATTAAATTCCTGAGTAAATAGAATTGATATAATATTACTGATTTAGAGTTTAGTTGACTTTGTAATAATTGAGATTATAATTGATGTTATGAAAAGAAATTTATTACTCATTATTATTGTTCTTGTTTTTATTGTTGTTTTTATATCGATTACAACATTTCGAAAACCGAGAGTCATTCAGATAGTTGCGAGTCCTGGGCAAGTTTTTCCTACCAGTTTACAGAGCGAAGTTAGTTCTTCTCGAACTACAGCCATTGTTTTAGCTGCACGTAAAGTTAGCCCAGCCGTGGTATCAATTACCGTGATTCAGGAGCGTGTGGTCACAACGAGTCCGTTTATGAGTCCATTTGCTGACCGATTCTGGGATGACTTTTTCCGAGATTTCTTTCCACCCCGTCAATACAAAGAGCAGATTCAAAGTTTAGGGTCAGGAGTGATTATTAATGAACAAGGAGAGATTATTACTAATGCTCATGTTGTTGAAGGTGCAACTAAAATCAAAGTGACTTTACCTGACGGCCGGCAGTTTGATGGCGAATTAGTTGATATTAATCGCACGAACGATTTGGCTTTGCTTAGAATTAAAGGTAAAAATTTGCCATATGCTACTTTGGGCAATTCGGACGATTTGATGATTGGCGAATGGTGTATTGCCTTTGGTAATCCGTTTGGGTTCTTATTAGAAGATGCTCAACCATCGATTACTGTGGGCGTAATTTCTGCTCTTAACCGCAACTTGAAATCAGGTCAAAGTGATGGTCGCGAATTCAAAAATATGATTCAAACGGACGCAGCAATTAATCCCGGTAATTCTGGCGGTCCTTTGACCAATGCATTAGGGGAAGTAATCGGTATCAATACATTTATTTTTTCTCGCAGTGGCGGGTCTGAAGGTATTGGGTTTGCCATTCCGATTAATAATGTAAAAAAGTTTATTGCCCAAAGTAAAGAAAACGCGAAAAAGATTGTCAGTGAGGAAAAGATTGAAAAGATAAAAACTAAAATTGGTCTAATTGTCAGTGATAACAATTTCACTCTAATGAAGAAATATAACTTAACAACTGAAGAAGGTGTGGTCGTAGTTGAGGTCGAAAGGAATTCTATCGGTTCAATGCTGGGAATTAATGCTGGCGATATTATAATTTCGATAAATAACCAGCGACCGAAAAATGCCAAAGATTTTGCCCGGTTAGCAGAGTTAGTTACAAATCAATTGGATATGTCGATTAACCGTCAAGGTGAACAAATTCGGATATTCTATAGATTCTAATCCATTTACAAGTCTCAAGGGGTAAAATAGTAGGTAACTATATTTTGGTGAAGGATGTCTTGTTAATTAATTTAAATACAAAATTATTGTCTTTTTGACTTCTTAAGAAAACTTTCAATTAATTTACTCGGAATTGCACCTTCGCGGATAATTCTTATCTTGTCATCAACTATAGAGACAATAGTTGATTCAATTTTATATTTAGATTCACCGCCATCAATAATTAAATCTACTTTACCCGCTAAATCTTTGCAAATTTCTTGCGCTGTAACCGGCGAGGGCTTGTTGTGAATGTTAGCACTGGGAATTACAAGTGGTCTTTTAGTATACCGAATTAATTCTAAAACAAAGTTACAATCGGGTATGCGGATACCAACATCATCTCTTCCAGCAGTGACAATATCCGGTATCATTGGAGATTTTTTTAAGACTAAAGTTAATGCACCCGGTAAGAACTTTTTTGCCAAATGTTTAGCTAACGCCGGCATTTCTTTAACATATTGAGTAATATCTTTGATACTACTTACCGCAATTAGCAATGGTATTGATAATGGTCTTTTTTTGACTTGATAAACTTTTTTTACCGCTTGGACATTAGTTGCATCGCAAACCAAACCATAAACAGTATCTGTTGGTAAAACGACTAACCCGCCTTGGATAATAATCTTTGCCGCAATTTTAATTATCTGGGGAGCAGGTCGATTAGGGTCAACCTTGATGGTTGGAGTCGGGGTTGGCGTGTGCTTTTTCATAATTTACGAAGATTATCATTAATCACTAACAGGGCATTTAGATATTTCAATTATCCGATAAGATTTTCCTTGTTCATCAATGATTTCGTCGCCAACAGCTTTTCCCAACAAGGTTTGAGCAAATGGCGCCAAATAAGAGATGATACCTTTGGATAAATCTGAATCCCAGGGCCCTAAAATCGTATAAGTCAGTATATTTTGTTGTTGACTTGAGTCTAAGGCTAAAAGTTTTACACTTGTGCCGATATTGACCCGACTGGTATCAATTGTTGTAAAATCAATTGGACGGGATTTTGCCAAATCCTTTTGCATTTGGGTAACTTTATTCATCAAGCGTCGCTGTTTTTCTAAAGCCGCCTTGTATTCATAATTTTCCGATAAATCACCAAAACTTAGAGCACGAGCAACTTCATTAGCACAATTAGGAAGTTCTTCAGAAATGAGGCGTTTTAATTCTTGCTCCTTATTGTTGATTGCTGATTTTGTATTATAGATATAGTCTTCTTTTTCTTGAAAAAGTTGAGGGAATTTTTGCTGAAAGAGAGATTTAATCATGTCCAATTCTTCAGGATAGAGATTATTTATGCGATTGAGTTTAGTCCATAAATCTACGGCAAGTACCGGTTCAATCTCGGCTAATGCATTTCGAATAAGCACATATTCTGACGCAACTATTTTCTTTCGTACCGAGGATGCATGTTGTTTGGTCATAACATTAGTCGCAATGTCTAAAAATCTTACTAAATCGGATAATGGATTATATGGATAATTTTTTTCTTTGGTTTTCAGGTCAGTTAACCACAAAAAATGTTCTGGATAGGTTTTATATTCTGTATCAATTTTATTAATGAGTTCTCGTCGTTCATTCTCATTGAGTATATTGTAGATACTTTGCAAGATTCTTTTATTTTTCTGACTTAGAAATAGTTTCATCAGAATTGCCGAACCGTCTGAGCGTTTAGCCATAATTTCTTTGAGCAAATCGGTCTTTATGTTTTGTCCGGACGTTTGACTTAGATGTTGAACAATCTCATCACTTGATAATCCTTCAATATCTATAATTAATTCTTCGTTGATGCAAGAATCTTGCTTAGTGCTTTCTATTGATGGTGAAGTAGATAATTTTTTCTTTTTCTTAATTCTGCTAATAAAATATTCAATATCAATATCGTCAATATATCCTTTTAATAACTGCTTAATAAACGACGGCTTTAGTTCGGATGTTAGTTTGGCAATGTCTTTTGATAGAGAAATCCGGTTATTTAATGGTTCGTTTTCAGTAAACGATTTGCTGTCCTGGCTTAAAACATCGCGTTCAATGATAGTTTGAAGAACTTCTGGAGATTCTCGAATCAGTATTTTTAATTGTTCAGGCTTTTTTGCTCTTAAGACAAAAAAATTATCTTGTGAAAGAATTTGTAAAGATTTGATGGCTTGTTCTAAAGGAATCGTAATTGGAGCGCGGTCATAGAATTCAATCGTCACAGTATCTAATAAGAAGTCAACTTTCTTAATTTCGCCATAGCCATAACGACTGGAATAGATTGGAGTTCCAGATTCAAATTTAATTAACTTATTTAATGCTGATAGTACTAAGTCTAAAGGTTGTTCTTCATTAATACCGGATTTCCTTAGGCACTCATAGAAATTGGATTTTTCTTGATAAAGTTGTTTATAACAATAGATAATTTTGGCTCTGATTTTAGAGTCAGTATCAATGTATTGAGCAACTTTCTGAAAATGCACCAACGCAGATTGATATTGACCATGCTCAATTAAATAGTCCGCAATGAACAGGCTCAAATCCTTTGCTAAAGATAATGTTTCTTGATTGATTTCTGATAAGTGATCAATTGCGGACCAGAAATCTTGTAGGTTCAACGGTTCAGATTGACTGGTTAGATGTTCTAAAAATAAATCTTCCAAAGCATGATATTGTTTCTGATTGACTAAATGTTTTACTTTGTGCAAAAATTCTTTATGTGATAAAAATGTCGGTTTTGAATTATCAGCAGTCATAGTTTCTGAAATAGTAAAGGCAATTTCCCATTTTTTTATTTTGATGGTTGTGAAATAAATGCGTTGATGCGTTTACATATCCGAAAAATACCTAAGTAATCTTCAATTTTATTTTATCATATAGAAAGACTTCTATCAGATAAGAAAAATACGAGATAGAGAATAAATCATTTTTTATATGTTTTCCTTCGATTTGATAGTATTGAGATGAATGCATCAATTCGATTATAAAAACCAGTTTCAGCAGTATGTTCATCAAGTCCAACATCAAGTAAAGGAATGTTTTTTTCCTGACTAATTTTATGTAACACGGGTTGTACCGCATTACTTGGCATACAACCAAAAGGATGCAAAAAAATCACACCATCAAAACCTTGCTTTGCGCCTAACAAAGTATAACCAACTGATTTTTTATCTTCGCCGCCAACATTATATTTCCAATAATAGTCGGCTAATTTTTCTATTGATTTCCATTCAGTTTTACTGTTTCTGATTGTATGAAAAGCAAGCCATTTATGTGCGGTTAGGCACGGGTCAACCAATACGCCTTGTTCACCCAAAGTTTGAATTAGATTAAAATTAATAAACGGTTCAATTACACAAAAAGACTCACCAACAATTTTTATTTTTAGTATCGGTCTTGATAGGTCTTTGGGTATACTTGCAATTTCATTAGTAAATTCCCTTTTTAATTTATTCATAACTTTAATACTATCAGTATTGTCTAAAGCAGTCAAGTATTTTGTAAGAATTTTAGAAGTTTCACCTTTATTAATTTCAAAGGGTCGGGTTTCTCGTGAAGTCTTTTCCATAAACTCCATAATAGCAGATTTATACCATGCCTTAGAAAAAGCTTTTATAATTGAGGTGATTGCTCGATGGTCACTATGTTTATTAAGTTTTTTTATTAATTGATAATGTTCTTTAAGGCGACTTGAACTGACATCAATATGGTTGAATTTATAGCCTAAATCTTTAACAATATAAGCATAGAGTTTGCCATAATAACCAAAGCGACATGACCAAAAACCTGTGGTGTGAAGAATTGTATCTGCGCCCATTTTAAATCCTATAATAATATTACCTAATGTTAACTTAAACGGAATACACATTGTTTCTGGAGCATATTGTACACCGAGTTTCAGAGTTTTATTATTTGGAGGAGGAGGAACAATAAGTTCAACACCCAGTTCTTTAAAAAAAGTGCGCAAAGGAATATAGATATTACCCATATAAGCAAAGGCAGCTCTCATAGTTTTACTGCACAATCAAAATCGATAATTCGGCGTTGTTTCTAAGACGCAATTAGTCTGTCTTATCATATTTATTTAGTGTAATAGAATTTTTTCTTTGGAATATTGAGCAAAATTGTTATCTATCTGTGTATAAGTATGAAATTCAGCTCTTTGAACCAAGTCAATGAACGATTCGAGACGCGTGGTTAATCCAACTGAAGTTGTGTGTTCGTCAAAAGGAAGAAATAGGGTTGGAATTCGATAACAGTCTAATAATTCTTTTTTTATTATCTCTAAAATAACTGCTGAGGTCCCACAAGATAAACTGAATGCGAAGATAAATCCAGAAATCTGATGGGTTTTTAATAGATATTCTGTGCTCATTATAATATCTTGTTCATAAAACCAGTGGATATCATCAATTAATCTTGAAATAGAATTTTTTTTATTGCGTCGGTGTTGAGAAAGACAATTTATCTGTGTTAGTTGGCTTTTATTTTCCAAATTATCTTCCAATGAAAGATTCGGTAGAAGAGAATTCTTTTGAGATGTGTTAATACTTTGGTCAGTTTGTTGGAGTATAATATCAGAAGGTGTTATAACTTTTATATTAAACCTTTCAATCAAGTCAATCAAAGAGAGACTGATATAAGCATCGTAAATAAGATAAGGATGTCCAATTAAACCAATTGCAGACTTAAAAGGACGATTTTCAACAGCACAGAATTTTTGTGGTTGTGGTATAGCATCATTTCCCCATTGTCTAATCGCAAAACTTGTGCTGAATTTAGAAGTAATGGCGTTATCATAAGCACGGCGAATTTTTTTTATATCCGTAGTAAAGATTTGACCAATTTTATAATAGGAGTTTCGTTTATCAATTTTGCGCTCGTCGATTGTGAAATCAATTATATGTATTGAATCATTAAAGCATGCTCGAACAATATCAGGTAAGCCCATTGCTTTGGGACACCCGTATTTCAAATTTTGGGCGTCATCAAACATACAGACTATACGCGGAACTAAAAGATAATCGCACTTATTCTTTAGGTGTGCGCAATGGCCTAAAAAGGTTTTAACCGGAAGACAAATTTCTTCCGTCGCGATTTTTAAGCCATCAGATAATATATTTTTTGTTGTCGGTGGTGATAATATGATTTCACAATCAAGAAGTTCAAAGAATTTTTGCCATACAGGAAAATGATAATAACTATACAGTGCACGCGGAATGCCTATTTTAGACATTTATATAAAAGTATAATTCCTCAAATTTTTTAGTCAAGACATAGGGATAATAAAGACAATAAAGGTGCCAATGTCAATGCTGGCGTCTGTTTTTCCCTAAGTTGTAATTAATGATACATTAAAAAGTTGAGAAACGGTAAAGATAAATTAGATTGTGAAAATTAGAAATAATCTATTTCAGATTGTAATTATAAACAGTAGTTTTTCTGAAATTCATTGATTATTATAATTGTACAAACTAAAAACCTCTAAGGGATACATTGCTAAGGTATGGTTGAAGTAAATCCTGAAATTTCAAGGCATCGTTTTTGTTGTAAGATTTGATATTTCTAAATTTAGCTAGACGGGCATTCTGAGGCACGAATTGCTGTAAAACATATGATTTAGCAGGTGTGACTTCTCGAGCAATTGCAGTCAATTCTTCGGGACCAACTAATTTAGGAACCAAAGTTGTTCTAAACTCATAATCAATATTACTTTCTTTTAGTAACTGGATAGTCCGTTTAATTAGACAGAGTTCTATTTTTCTACCACATGCTTGATAATAACGCTCATCTAATGCGGTTTTGATGTCCATTGCGACATAATCGATTAAACCTAATTCGATTAATTCTTTTACAACATAAGGAAAACTACCATTAGTATCAATTTTAGTAGAAAAACCCAGTTCTTTGATTTTAATCAAGAGTCCAAATATTTCCGGATGGATTGTTGGTTCACCACCGCTAATTACCACGCCATCAATCCAGTTTTTCTTTGATATTAATTTATCTTTAACTTCATCCCATTCCCAAACTTTGAGTTTTTTAGATTCCTTTACTAATGGATAGTTTTGACAGAATGGACACTTAAAATTACATCCACCAACAAAGATTACTGAAGAGACTTTTTTTCCCCAGTCAACGAGCGAGGTTTCAATAAAACCTAAAATCTTCATTTATTTTCTCGTGTCGGGATTATTTTAAGGTGACTTTGTGCTTAATAATGTTTTTAATTCAGAAAACAATGGAGCAGTTTGTTCCCATCTTTTAACTTCAGTCTTATCTTTCAAAAGAATCACAGTCGGGATTTCATTAATACCCCAGAATGCACTTTGTGCCATACCTTCCATGGTTTCAACATCAAAATATTCAATGGGTATCGGAAATTCTTTTTGAGAAAAATATTCTAATTTATTTTTCACCTTGTAACAGATTTCACAAGTAGACTTTCCAAATATTAAAAGTTTCATAGAGTAAATAATACTTGTGATATAAGAAAAGTCAAGATGACTCAAAATAACGGACTTCGGTGCAAAAATTTCTGCTAATCCTTCTTGAATTTAGATTTGTAAGATAACATCCGGTATGAATTTTTGTTTATGATAAAATTCAAGACTGCTTCGGTCATCGGGTGATTTTGTAGGCTAAGCGATTAGACCTTGACGAACAGTATCTTTTAATTAATCTATAAGTATGCGTGTTGCTGAATTTGATTATAATCTGCCTAAAGAACTGATTGCCCAGAGTCCACAAGATAAAAGAGATGAATCGAGACTTTTGATATTAAATCGGTTAACTGGAGAAATTAAAGAAAGTATCTTTCGAAATATTATTAATTTTCTTTATCCTGGAGATGTTTTAGTTATAAATGATACAAAGGTTATTCCAGCACGAATTTATGGAAGAATAAACGGAAAAAAGAGTGGGCAGATTGTTGAATTATTGCTTTTACGAGAAATAGAAGCCGGAAAATGGGAAGCATTAGCAAAGCCTGCTAAAAAACTAAAACCAGGAGTTATCGTTACTTTTAATGGCGCTTATGCTAAGGTATTAGAAAGAAAAGAGACAGGCATAAGAATAATTGAATTTCAGGGAATCAATGTTAGGGAACTTTTGAATAAACAAGGTGAGATTGCTTTGCCACCATATATTAAATCTAAACCAAAAGATATTAATCGTTATCAAACTATTTATGCCGAAAAAGAAGGTGCAATTGCAGCGCCAACTGCAGGCTTACATTTTACTAAGGAATTATTGTCGAATATCAGCAACAAGGGAATAGAAGTTGTAAAGTTGACACTGCATTGCGGATTAGGAACTTTTCGACCAGTAAAAGTTGATTTAGTAGAAGAGCATAAGATGCATTTAGAAGAATTTGAGATTACAGAAGAGACTGCAAGAATTGTCAATAAGGCTAAAAAAGAACACCGAAGAGTCATTGCAGTTGGCACAACCGTTGTTCGCTCTTTAGAATCACAGGCATTTCTTAATAAGGATAATATTTCTCAAATAAAAGCCAACAAAGGTTTTACTGATTTGTATATTTATCCTGGTTATAAATATAAAATCGTTGATGCAATGATAACAAATTTTCATTTGCCAAAATCTACACTTTTGATGCTGGTCTGCGCTTTCGCGGATAAAGAATTTATATTTAATGCCTATAAGTACGCTATAGAACATAAGTTTCGATTCTATAGTTTTGGTGATGCCAAGTTTATTTATTAGAAACAGATGTCAATAGCCGTTAGACAATTATGGAACCAATTACAATTGCTGAAATTATTAACGCAACTCAAGGTAGATTAATTCAGGGTGATAAAAATTATTTAATCAAAAATATTTCAATTGATACAAGAAAAATATTACCCGATGATTTATTTATAGCAATAAAAGGGAAATTTTTTGATGGCCATAGTTTTATTAAACAAGCCTTAGAAAGAGGTGCTTGTGGTATTTTAGTTGATAATCAGCCGATTGGCATTGAAACTCGGCGAGACGTTAACATTATTGTGGTTAACAACACAATCCAAGCATTGGGTGATATTGCATCTTATTATCGAAAAAAATTCCAGCCAATAGTTATTGCAATTACTGGCAGTAATGGAAAAACAACTACTAAAGATATGATTGCGCATATTCTTAACCAAAAGCATCAGGTAATAAAGGCTCCAGAAAGTTTTAATAATGATATTGGTGTGCCGTTGACGGTTTTACAATTAACTAAAGATACGGAAGTGTTAATACTTGAAATGGAGATGAATCTCTTAGGAGGAATTAAAAGACTTTGTGAAATTAGCCTACCGCAAATTGGTGTGATTACTAATATCGGTGATACTCATCTGGAGTTTTTACATAACCGAGAAGGTGTGCTAAGAGAAAAGACGGAGTTATTAGAAGCAGTTGCTAACACAGGTATGGCAATTCTGAATGCGGATGACCCAATGTTAATGCAAGTTTTGCCAAGATTTAAGTTTAAGGCGCTATATACTTTTGGTATTGAGAAACTTGGTCATTTCGGGCAACCAGATATTTTTGCTAAAGAGATTATTGACCATTATGAAAAAGGAACTGAGTTTCTTTTATGTGGTAAATATTTGGTGAGGCTGAATGTTCCTGGTATTTATAATATTTATAATGCCCTTGCAGCAATAAGTGTTGCACGAGCAGTTGGATTTGAGTTTGAAGAAATTATTTCGAAACTTAGCGATTTTCTACTGCCACGGATGAGGATGGAGAAGATAGAAATCAATGGTATCACGATTTATAATGATGCATTCAATGCCAATCCCCAATCAATGATATCTGCCTTAAATACTTTTGCTAAATTTACAAAAGGCAATGGTAAGAAAATTGCAGTTTTATCAGATATGTTAGAATTAGGCGATAAGAGCATCGAACTTCACAAATGGGTTGGAGAAACATTTCCTGAAGGTATTGATATTCTGTTAACGGTAGGCGAACAGGCAAAATATATTGCGGAATCGGCTCAAGATAAAAAGAATCCTAAACAAATCTTTGTTTGTAATAATAATATAGAAGCAGTTCATAATTTGGTTGACATTATTAATATTGGTGATAAAATACTTATTAAAGGCTCACGACTAATGCGTCTGGAAGAACTTACAAGTAAACTTAAAGAATATTATTTTGATACTAAATCTAAGAACAGATAAATAATAATACACGGTAAAGATAATATTGAAGACTAAAACTGTTAAAATATAAAAAACATTGGGCAATTATGGCGACATTAAAACCAAGGCCAGTTAAGATAACCGATACAACTCTTCGGGATGCGCATCAATCATTGTGGGCGACCCGAATGAACACTGATGAGATGATCCCAATACTCCAGAAGTTAGACCAAGTTGGCTATTGGTCATTGGAAATGTGGGGGGGAGCGACTTTTGATGTTAGCATCCGTTATCTGCGAGAAGACCCTTGGGAACGGCTTTCCGTGATTCGAAAAGAAGTCAAAAATACTAAACTTCAGATGCTTTTGCGTGGTCAAAATATCGTTGGCTATCGCAACTACCCAGATGATTTATTAGAAGCATTTATTGAAAAATCCGCCGAACGCGGTATGGATATCTATCGAATTTTTGACGCATTAAACGATGTGCGTAATCTGGAATCAGCAATAAAATTTGTTAAGAAATATAAGAAACACGCTCAGGGAACACTATGCTATACGATAAGTCCAGTTCATACGATTGATTATTACCTTAAATGTGCAAAAGAGCAATTGAATTTAGGAATTGATAGTATTTGCATTAAAGATATGGCAGGAATAATCGCACCGGATGTTGCTTATGAACTCGTCAGAAGATTGAAAGCCGAAATTAAATTGCCGGTTCAACTCCACTCTCATTCATCAAGTGGAATGGTGGTCGCAAGTTATTTGAAAGCAATTGAAGCCGGAGTCGACATTATTGATACTGCGCATGGTCCGCTCTCATTTGCAACATCACAACCAGCAGTAGAGACGATTCTTGCAATGCTGGCTAACACGCCTTATAATCCGAGACTCTCTTTAAGTATTATTGCGGAAATCTCAGAGTATTTTGAGACGGTCCGACAAAAGCGAAATATTAAAATAGATAAAATTATTGATGAGATGGTTCTAATCCATCAGATTCCCGGTGGTATGGCATCAAATCTCCAATCACAACTTAAAGAACAGAATGCAATAGACCGACTAACTGAAGTTTTAGCCGAAGTGCCGAGAGTGAGAAAAGATTTAGGTTATCCACCTCTGGTAACACCAACCAGTCAAATTGTTGGTGTGCAGGCAGTGTTTAATGTCTTAGCTAAAGAGCGCTATAAAATAGTTCCTGAGGAAATTAAAAACTATGTCCGCGGTTTATATGGTAGACCACCAGCACCAATCAAAGAGAATATCAGAAAAAAGATTCTCGGCGATGAGAAGCCGATTAACAAAAGACCTGCAGATTTATTAGAACCAGTAATGAGTAAAGTCAAAAATGAACTGGATAAGAAATATGTTAAAAAAGAAGAGGATTATATCACTTATGCTTTGTTTCCGGAAGTTGCTCTTAAATACTTTGAGTATCGTGAAAATCCATCACAGTTTGTTGAACCTGAACAAAGTGAGGAACAAGATATGAGAAAAGAAGATAAAGAAGGAATAGATATATTAAAAGAATTATTAGAATTATACAGCAAGCACAATATTGCAGAATTGGAATGGGAATTTGCTGGTAATAAGGTGAAGATTCGAAAGTCAACCGGTGCTCCAATTATCACGCAAACTCCAATTGCCGCTGAAACTAAACCGCAAGCCTATGCTGACCAAACATCAGCGACCACTCAGTCAGAAAAACCAACAGTCAGCACTCACTACGAAGAGATAAAATCGCCAATGGTAGGAACTTTTTATAGTCGACCCCGTCCTGATGCTCCGCCTTATGTTAATAAAGGTGACATTGTTGATGTTGGTGAAACTCTATGCGTCATTGAAGCGATGAAGTTGATGAACGAAATTGAAGCAGAAAAGAAATGTAAAATTATCGATATATTGGTTAAAGATGGTGATGCAGTAGAATACGGACAGGCATTGTTCTTGATTGAACCAATTGCGTAATATTTAGATTTTGAAAATCCATTGTCAAATATTAAAGAACTTCGCTATTATTATTTTTAGTATTTTGATGCATAACATTTAATCATGACTATAAAACAACCAGTAAAAATTATCGATACAACTTTTCGTGATGCACATCAATCTCTGATGGCAACCCGTTTAAGGACTCAAGATATGTTGCCAATCTGTGATAAGATGGATAAGATTGGTTTCTTTGCAATGGAAGTATGGGGTGGAGCGACCTTTGATGTTTGTATACGGTATTTAGCCGAAGACCCTTGGCAAAGACTTCGGTTATTAAGAGAACATCTACCTAATACGAAATTACTAATGCTTTTACGAGGTCAAAATATTGTTGGCTATCGCAATTATCCGGATGATGTTTTAGAAAAATTTATCAAACTGGCAAAGAAGAACGGTATTGATATCTTTCGAATATTTGACGCGCTTAATGATATTAGAAATATGGAAAGGGCAATTAAGACTGCAAAAGATATTGGTGCTGAAGTGCAAGGAACAATTTCTTATACAACCAGTCCGGTTCATACAATTGAAAAATTCGTTGAATTCGCTCAGCAATTAGAAGAGATGGGGTGCGATTGTTGTTGTATTAAAGATATGGCTGGACTTATATCACCTAAGTCCGCATATGATTTAGTCAAAGCATTAAAGCAGAAATTAAAAATTCCTGTTGATTTACACACTCATTGCACCAGTGGAATGGGACCAATCAGTTATTTTTCCGCAATTAATGCCGGTGTTGATATTATTGATACCGCGATCTCAGTCTTTGCTGGTGGTAGTTCACAACCAGCAACTGAAAATATGGTTGTCAGTCTTAAGGATACACCACGGGATACTGGACTTGATTTACAAAAACTTATTGAAATTGGCTATTATTTTTTAGAGATAAAAAAGAAGTATAAAAAGTTTATCAGTCCAATTGCAGAAATAACCGATACAACTGTTGCGGTTCACCAGATTCCTGGTGGTATGCTTTCTAATTTACATTCGCAACTCAAGGAACAAAATGCCCTGGATAAATATCAGGAAGTACTAAAAGAGACTCCTCGCGTAAGAGAAGATTTAGGTTATCCGCCATTAGTAACACCGACCAGTCAGATTGTCGGTATTCAAGCGGTATTGAATGTTCTATCAGGTGAGCGTTATTCCCGGATAAGTAAAGAAGTTAAAGATTATTGTCTGGGTTATTATGGACGACCACCAGCGCCAATAAAAAAAGAGTTATTAGAAAAAATTATTGGTGAGGAAGAACCGATTAATTGTCGTCCCGCAGATTTACTAAAACCCGAATTACCTCAAAGAAAAGTTGAAGCGGAAAAACTTGGCATATTAAGAAAAGGTTCTGAAGAAGAGGATTTAATAACTTATGCTTTATTTCCGCAGATTGCACTCAGTTTCCTACAAGGTAAAGTTGAACCCGAAAAATTAGAAGAAGAACTTGATGTTGCAACAGTAAGTAGCGCGGAAGAAAAGAAGATAACAGCAATAGCGATTGCTTTACACCAATATCTTTCGCATAATTCAAAATATGCACAGCATTTTATTCAATATAGTAAAAGACAAATTGGTTCGGAATGGAAATTAGTTGCACGGAGAGAAGCGTTGAGACAATGATACATCAAAAATCAATTATGAAAATGACAAAATTTCTGTTTGTCATTCTAAGAAGCGTAGTGACGAAGAATCTTAAATCTTTGAATCAATTATAGTCAGATGACAAAATTAGTATCTTTTATCAATGCATAGAAGTGACTAATTTTGATTTTTAATATGAAGATACTGGTTGATGATAAGATTTTTGATATTGAGATTACTGAGATGTATGGTAAGTTCAGAGCAATCGTTGATGGCGAAGTGATTGATGTGCAACCCAAAATTGACAAGATCGGACAAATAATAGGTATAATTATTGATGGGAAAGAATATGATGTTCGATTAACTAAAGATGGTAATTATTATAAAGTTAGCACATTCAAGAGACCATTAAGTGCATCAATAATCTCAACAAAAACTGAGACCGAAGAAATAACCAGACCACAAAAGGAGATTTTAGTTACTGCACCAATGTCAGGGTTAGTGATTAAATTAGAGGTAAAAACTGGCGATGTAATAGAATCTAATGCAGGGCTTTTAATCTTAGAAGCAATGAAGATGCAGAATGAGATTAAAAGTCCAATCAAAGCAAAAGTTTCGTCAGTCTATGTAAAAGTCGGGCAAACTGTAGAAAAGGATGAAAAGTTACTTACATTAGAGCCGATTTAATTCGAATTTATTAAAGAAACTTTGAATAGAACTCGGATTCCCAATCTCAAAACTCAATATTGACAAGGTCTAAATTAGTTTTATTCTAAATTAGATGAACTATTTTAATATGTTAGCATTAATTTTAATCATTAGTTTATTTACATCATCGGATACAATGGAGGTGAAGGGAACGAGAAATATTATTTATCGTGTTTTTGTAAGTAATCAGAATTTGTATTTTCAATATAAGGCAGGAAAAAATTGGTCAGCGCCAACAATTCTTGATTCAGGGAATTGTTATTCTCCATCAATCGCAGTAACCTCTGGCGATTATATTCATATTGTTTGGCAAAGGGATGTGGATGACGGAAAGATCTTTTACAAGACAACCCTGGAAAAAGTCCATCCTGATGATATTAGACACGATATACCACCAATTTGGTCAGATATTATAAGAATTTCGACTCCTGGATCGCCAACAACCGAACCTGCTTCAAATCCATCGGTTGAGGCTTACGGTGAATATGTCTATGCGGCATGGCGCGGACCAAATGAAGAAGGCAATCCAGAATTCGGTGATATCTGGCGAAGAAAAAGATTGATAACAGACGACCCTCAAAGATGGTTTGAGC
>JBDRUT010000032.1:0-16501 GCA_039801465.1 Caldifarciminota bacterium | reverse complement strand
ATAGGTGTGTTCTCCTTTCTTATTATTTATTATTTAGTTTAAACATCATAGGAGGATACACCTTTATTTTAAACATTTCAATTCTAAATTTACACAAAATATTATACATTACCTATAAAACATTAAATATTGACAAATTATTAATTTATATGTATAATAAATAAAAAATAAATGGGGTGTTTTAGTAATGTTGGCGGTATCATCTATAATATTTCTTTACAAATATAACAAAAGATAAAAAGCGGAGGCCATATGGATTATCCTAAAAGTTCATATTTCAAAATTATTTTAATATTGCTGATAGGAGTCGTTTACTTTCTGATAAACAATACGCTTTTCGGTAATGAGCTGATCGATAAAGTAAGATTTGATATTAGGCACCTGCGTGTTGAAAAGGAGAGAGAGTTTGATAAGTTAATTTTTTCGGATTGTGGTCATTATGAAGAAATTTCTAACCCGATGATGCCAGCAAAGATTATCCAATATTTAATACCACCAGATGCCGAAGTAATTGCTTACAAAGTTCTTTTGCCGGAGACAATTGAACTTGCTGGCAATTATACTATTCTTCCTACTCAACCACCACAACCAATAAGTTTTCCCAAGTTACCTTTTGCTGAACCTAACCCAGTGATTTATGAATCAAATGCGCCTTATCCAGAAAATTTAATAAAACTTATGCATACTGGTTCTATGGGTGGTTTTAAGATCGCAACATTTGCGCTGTATCCATTACAGTATTATCCCAAAGATAAAAGACTCAAATTTTATCCAAGTTTTGAGATATCGATAAGTTATGAACGAGGGAAAACATCATTTCCAGAACGCACGGAAAAGCAAATTAGTGTCTTTCAATCTTTGATTGGTTCTATCGTCAAGAATTCCGATAAAATAAATTTTTGGATGCCTGCGGTAAAAGTTATAAATAAAAGTACTGGATTTTTATTGCCTGATAGTTTTGAGTATGTGATTATAACCGATTCTTTTCAGTTTGGTCAAGCACTACAACCATTAGTATTTTGGAAAACCAAGAAAGGAATTAGAACTCGGCTCGTGGATAAAACAATTGCTAATTCGTATCCAGGAAGAGACTTTCCTGAGAAACTAAGAAATTTCATACGCGACGCTACAGAAAATTGGGGAACGATTTATTTTTTACTTGCTGGGGATTATGATATAGTTCCACATCGAAATTGTTATCTAAGAGGTTACACACAACCACCTTTTGATTGGTATGATACTATCCCAGCCGACCTTTATTTTTCGGATTTAGATGGAACCTGGGATTATAATAATAATAATGTCTTTGGTGAATACACTGACCGCGTTGACGGTTTGCCTGATGTTTTTGTTGGTCGGGTTTGTATTAGTTCAGTCAAGAACTGCTCAACATTTGTTAACAAACTACTCAAATATGAGAAAGGCGAGTTTCAGGGACAAAATTTAAAATTAAGAAAATTATTCCTTCCTGCTGACTTAGAACAAGAAGCAGCTGATAGTATTGCTAATTTAGCACCTGATTATTTTTTCAAAGCAAAATGTTATCCTGCACCGAACGGACAGGGTATGGTCGATTCAATTAATTCGGGTTATCATCTAATATTTGAATTAGCACACGGTTCACCACTCCAAATTGGCGGTTTTAACAATTCACATTTTGCGTCGCTAAATAATCAGGATATTTTTCCAATCTATGTTGCCCAGTCATGTTTACCAGGTCGGTTTGATTGTGAAAAATATCGTCCTGAATGGCAGGATTGTTTTGCCGAAAGTATTATGAATTGCACAAATGGTGGTGCGCTAAGTTGCGTTATGAATTCAACATTTGGTCGGCAAGGTTCTTATTTTCATTTCCTTGATTTGTTCTATTCAATTTTTAACCATTCTTTTGGTTTGGGTGTCAATTTAGCATATGCAAAGGGTAAATATATTCCATTATGGGACAAGTATGCGCTGAATCTTCTCGGCGACCCAGAAATGATAGTTTGGCTTGATACTCTTAAAATCTTAAATGTAACATATCCTTGTTCAGTGAGGATGAATAGTCAAAGTGATATTCCAATTACTGTCAAATCTGGAAATATTCCAATAGAAAATGCTCTTGTGACAATATATAAACCAAATGTTATTTATTCTCGTAAACTGACTGATGGATTGGGAATGGTTTCATTTCCATTACCAGAAATATTAGATACTATACCTATTCATCTTACTGTAACTAAGCGAAATTATAAACCTTATGAAGCGGTTATAAGATTTTATGAAGACAATTCAATTTATCTCACTTATCGGACTCACACTATCTATGATAGTCTTGGTAATAACAATGGTATTTTGAATCCAGGTGAAACGGTCGAGATAAAAATTACAGTGGCTAACATCGGTGATTATGATGCATTTGGTGTTTCGTCACTTTTAAGAACGCCTGACTTTTATATTACAATGATTGATAGTTGTTATGACTTTGGCACAATTCCGGCAGGAGATTCAGCTGAGGGAATTTTCGCTTTTTCTTTATCACCGTTATCGCCGGTTAATCGTTATATTCATTTTTCTTTATTGTTCAATTATAATGGTTTTTGCGCCTGCACAACTTATTTTAATATCCCACTTTTACCAATATCACCAATTGATATTGGTGTAGTTTCTGTGCTTCAACCCCACGGAACTGTTCCTATGGGATGGTGGTATATACAATGCATTGTAAAAAACTTTGGGCGAAATTTTGTTTACAAGTATAAAGTGAAATTTCAGGTCAATACGATGGCTTGCTCAACCAATGCTTATTTTCTCGGTGGTGGAGATTCCGCGGTCATCAGTTTAGGTTCATTAAGTTTGCCTGAAGGCAATTATTCTTACCAATGTTATACGGTTTCTAATGGTGATAATAACTTTACCAATGATTCGTGCTGTGGTGACTTTACTATAAAAAGTCCCGGATGGTATAAACTGCCAGTAGAAATACCATTATTACCAGATAATAAAAACATTAAAAGCGGTGGCTGTATGGTAAAGACTGATAACAAAATTTATATTGTGAAGGGAAATAATACTAAAAGTTTTTATTTTTGGATTCCAGAAAGTGTTTCGACATATATTGATACTATTCCTGTCAAAAAGGGCCTTAAAAAAGGCTGTGCCTTAACTTATGATAGCGGCGATTATCTGTATCTTTGTGTCGGTTCTAATACAAAAAAGTTTTTAAGATATAATTTAAATACCAGTGAATGGCAGGAGATAGAAACATTGCCAACGAAAAAAGGAATTAAAGGCGGTGCCAGTATCGCTTTTTCTAATGGTAATCTATATCTACTTAGAGGCACGAACACTACTGAATTTTGGCGTTATGATACGACTTTGCGAAAATGGGATTCCTTAGCAAGAGCACCGACAATTAAGAAACCAGAAAAAGGTTATACTGATGGCAGTTGTCTTATCTATTATGATAATAGCATTTATGCATTACGAGGAAAATATAATGAATTCTACAAATATGATATAGAAAACGACACCTGGTATCAGAAAGAATCTATGCCTTTAGGTTCAAGGAAAAAGAAAGTGGGTGAAGGTGCGGGAATGACAATAAAAGATAACAAAATTTATGCACTGAAAGGTAATAATACCGGTGAATGTTGGATTTATGATTTGTCAACAGAAACTTGGAGTGCTTCACCTCTAGAAGAAATACCAAAAGGAAGTGAAAAGAAATATGTAAAAGGTGGTAGTGGAATTTGCGCTTTTGACGATTTCATCTACATTGTGAAAGGGAATAACACCCGAGTAATTTATCGCTACTGGTGGCCAGAATATCAAACAAAACTTCTTGACGTGAAATGCGATAAAAATGATATAACCCAAACTGGTATTTCGCCTACGGTTATTAAATCCTTGTTAATAAGCAATCTTAAAACTAATTTAACTAGACAACAGTTTAATAACACACTTCAATTTAGAGTATATGATGTCTTAGGAAAAATTATCTATTCTGGAGAGCTTAAAAATAACGATTTTGATTTTAGTCGCTTACCTGCTGGTGTCTACTTTATACAAATGACGGATAGAACTGCGCGAAATCCCAAAAGAATAATCCAAAAGATAATTGTGACCAAATAGTATTAATAGTATTAAAAAAATACCAAAGTTATATTAGAATACCCAAAACTTGGTAGCAAAATTATAAGAATTTGTTTCACAAATAATCGCACAGCATATTAGATTTTTCTTAATTGGATTGATGAATAATTGTATATTCGTTATTATCTGTTTGTTGTTGCAGTTCATTTGATATAGATAATTCCTGGATAAAATAAATAAATTGGTTCTTATTATCCATTATCAAATAGTAGATTGCATATAGCGATATTTTATGTTTTACTGTATTCTTTTTTTTATTTAGACCGGTTCTCGGATATTAATTGTAAGCAAAAACTTTATTTTGGTAAGATTTTTTTGAGAAATTGACCTGTATAAGATTGGGCAACTTTTGCGATTTGTTCAGGTGTGCCTTCAGCAATTACTTGTCCGCCTTGGTCACCGCCTTCAGGTCCTAAATCAATAATCCAGTCAGCACATTTGATTACTTCTAAATTATGTTCAATCACGACTACAGTATTGCCTCTATCAACTAAACGGTTTAAGACGGCAAGTAGCAGTTTAACATCTTCAAAATGTAAACCTGTAGTCGGTTCATCCAATAGATATAATGTATTGCCTGTGCCGATTTTAGATAGTTCTTTGGCAATTTTAACTCTTTGTGCTTCGCCACCAGATAAATTTGGCGCTGGTTGTCCGAGTTTAATATACCCTAAGCCAACATCTTTTAATAGTTCGAGTTTTCTTCTGATTGCAGGAATATTATAAAAGAATTCCAGTGCTTGAGTTACCGTCATATTTAAGACATCATAAATATTTTTACCTTTATATTTAATTTCCAAAGTCTCGCGGTTATATCTTCTGCCTTTACATTCTTCACAGGGAATATATACTGGTGGCAGAAAGTGCATTTCAACTTTGATGATACCATCGCCAGCACAGGCTTCACATCTGCCACCGTAAACATTAAATGAAAATCGGCCGGGTTTATAACCACGCATTCGGGCTTCTTTGGTCTGAGCAAATAATTCTCTAATTGGTGTAAAGACATTTGTGTAAGTGGCAGGATTAGAGCGCGGTGTTCTTCCAATTGGTGACTGGTCAATGTTAATGACTTTATCAATTTTATCAATATTTAAAATCGTTTCGTGTGCACCGGGCTTTTCTTTTGAGTTATAAAATTTTTGGGCAAGTTGTTTGTATAAGATATCAAAGATGAGAGTACTTTTGCCGGAACCGGAAACACCGGTTACACAGACAAACAGGCCTAAAGGAATTTTGACATCAATTGATTTAAGATTGTTCTCTCGAGCACCTTTGATAATTAGAAAATTGGAGCTGGGTTTCCGTCTTTTTTCAGGAATGGCAATTGATTTTTTACCAGAGAGATAAGCACCGGTTAAAGATTTATTATCTGCCATAATTTTAGTTGGCGGACCAGTGGCGACTACATAACCACCTTGTTCACCGGCGCCGGGTCCTAAATCAATTACATAATCCGCAGAAAGAATTGTTTCTTTGTCGTGCTCAACGACAATTACGGTATTACCTAAATCCCGCAATTGTTTTAATGTATTGAGCAATCTTGAATTATCTCTCTGGTGTAATCCAATACTGGGTTCATCAAGAATATAGACAACACCAACTAATCCTGAACCGATTTGGGTTGCCAATCGAACTCTTTGTTCTTCACCGCCACCTAAAGTATCAGCACGACGGTCCAAGGTTAAATAATCAAGACCGACTGAAATGAGAAATTGGAGACGACGGGTTAATTCCTTAATTACTTCTCTTGCAATGAGTGACTCTTTTTCCGTTAATTTTATCTCGTTTTGGAAGAAGTTGAATGCTTGTTTTACTGACATTGCGGCAATGTCCGCGATATTCAGATTATTAATCTTTACTGCAAGACTCTCTTTTTTTAGTCTCGTACCATTACATTCTGGACACGGAAGAATTGCCATAAATTTTTCTGCCCATTCTCGGATCGCATCTGATTCGGTTTCATGATACAAACGCATAATATGAGGAATGATACCTTCAAAACCGGTTTCATCGCTACCATTAAGAATAACATTTTTGACTCGGTTGGGTAGATTTTTCCATGGCGTGTTCAAATTAAAATTGTAAGTGTCGGCTAGGTCTTGAAGTTGGGAAAGAAACCATTGGCCGGTAACTTCGCCCCAAGGTGCGATTGCACCATCAGTAATGCTTAACTGGGGATTAGCGATAACACGCTCAACATCGATTTCCATTTTTATACCTAAACCGTGACAAGCAGGACAAGCGCCATAAGGTGCGTTAAATGAGAATAGCCGCGGAGAAATCTCGCCATAACTAAAACCGCAATCAACACAAGCAAAGGCACTTGAGAATATTCGCTCTTCTTTATTGTTAACTAAAACAGCGCACAATCCTTGACCTTCTTTTAATGCCAGTTCAACTGACTCAGCAATTCGTTTGCGAAGCGAAATATCGGATTGAGTAATGGTCAATCGGTCAATAACAATTTCAATATTATGTTTCTGATATTTGGCTAAAGCTGGTACTTGTTCAACTTCATAAATTTTGCCATCAACTCGTACTCGTAAAAATCCTTTGCGTTTTATTTTATTCAGTAAATCAAGATATTCACCTTTTCTGCCTCTGACTATTGGTGCTAAAATTATTATCGGTGTATCAGGTTGAATTGAAAGGATGTTGTCAACAATCTGGTCAATGGTTTGAGAAGTTATCGGTTTCTGACATTCAGGACAATAAGGGATACCGATGCGGGCAAATAAGACTCTTAAGTAATCATAAATTTCAGTTACGGTACCAACAGTGGAACGAGGATTTTTCGCTGCGGTTCGTTGCTCAATCGCAATTGCTGGTGATAAGCCCGTGATATAATCAACATCCGGTTTATCCAGCATACCTAAAAATTGACGAGCATAAGCCGATAGCGATTCGATATAACGCCGCTGGCCTTCAGCATAAATTGTATCAAATGCAAGAGATGATTTCCCTGAACCAGATATACCCGTGATAACAACTAATTTATTTCTCGGTATTTTTACATTGATATTCTTAAGATTATGGACACGTGCACCTTTAATAAATATATAATCATTTTCTCTGTTGGCTTTCATTTTAAATTTAATTATAGAGAGAAATTATTTGTTTTTCAAGAATGGTTAATGATAATAGAAAATATGCGGTTATTAGAAAATCAATACCTGAAAGACAATTAGATATTATTACTTCAAAAAGATGTATGCCATGCTTAGATAAAGCGCTGTGCCTAAAATGTCGGCTAAGGTCGTTACCAATGGTGCACTAGCAGTTGCTGGGTCTTTCTTTAATTTCTTAAAGATAAATGGTAATAACACACCGACTGCACAGCCAATAATCACATTTAAAATCATTGCGATGATAACCACTAAAGCAATTTGAACTTGTCGGCCTCGAATAAAACCCATAATTGAAATTCCTGCGCCCATTGTTAAACCTAAAAGCGCACCAATAATAAGTTCTTTACCTAAAAGATAAACCCAATCTCGCATTTGCACGGTTCCTAATGCTAATGCTCTGATTACCAAAGTTGCGGATTGGGAACCCGCATTTCCCGCAGTATCAACTAATACTGGTAGAAATGTCACTAAAACAACATAACGAGCAATAGTTTCTTCAAAACGTTGAATTATTCCGCCCGTAACTAAATCCATTATTAACAACAATATCAACCAACTAATCCGGCTTCTGTAAAATTTTTTTATTGGAATTTCTTTAAGTTTGGTAATAATATCAGTATCAATTTTCGGTCCGATTGCTGATATTTTGGTAATATCTTCGGTTTGTTCTTCCTCAAGAACATCGACAATGTCATCAATTGTAACAATTCCTAATAAAATACCATTTTCATCGACCACGGGCATTGCAATTAAATCATAACGCTTCATTAACTTTGCTGCTTCTTCTTGGTCTTCAAGGACATTAACCGCAATAAAATTCTTGTCCATAATTTCTTGAATTGTTTGTTTCGGGTCAGCGAGAATTAATCGTCTTAAAGGAATATCATCAAGTAGTTGACCTTTGTCATCAATTACATAAATCATATTAATTGTTTCCGCTTCAAGTCCAACGGTTCGGATATGGTCAAGCGCTTTCTTTATTGTCCATTCTGGTTTTACCGCTATAAACTCCGGTGTCATTAATCGACCAACACTATTTTCAGGAAATCCGAGTATGGTTAAGGTTTCCTTAAAATCTTGAGGGGAGAGTAACGAACTAAGCTTTTGAATTATTTGTGGCGGAAGTTTTTCAAATAATTTTACCCGAGCATCCGGAGCAATATCCGTAATAAGTGATTTTACTTTTTCATCACTGAACTTCTTAATTAGACTTAATTGAGCATCACTTTCTAAACCTTCAAATACCTCAATTTGTAATTGGGGAGATAATAGTAGAAAAAGTAAGGCACTATCAGATTCAGGGAGTTCTTCTAATATATCAGCGATGTCCTGAGGATACCAACTTTCCAGAACAGTTTTGAGACTTTGCCAATCTTTTAATTGGATCAGTTCTTCGATTTCTGGTTTTAATAAATTCTTAAGAATTCCACTTTGTCTTTTTTTTGCCATTATCAGAAATTCCTTTTCCTATAAAATATAATCATTTGCTATTAATATAATGAGTTATCATAAAAATATGATAGATATACTATTAAATTAAATAAGCAGAAAGAGTTCTATCTGTTTTCGAAAGAACCGAGCAAAATGATTATATTGCAGATTTTATTTAAGTCAATTAAAAATTTGAAACAAATTTTATGTAGAGTGGATTTCTTTTATAATGCTTCGGTTAATCAGATAATTTAATCAATAGATTTCTAATACCACAGGTCTTCAATTAAATTTAATGATACTTAATAATTTTCTGGTTTTTAGATCCAGTAATATACTTTACAATCGCTAAATTACCTATATAATTTTCTTAGAAAATCTCGATATAATAGGGTTTATGAAGTTTTTAGTCGATTTTATGCTTGGAAAACTGGCGCGAGAATTAAGGATGCTCGGTTTTGATGCAAAATATATAAAGCCCGATAACCCTTTGGTTTTGCTCCAAATTGCTAAAACTGAAAATAGAATTATTCTTAGCCGAAATACAAAACTTAAAGACTATCCAGAAGTTTTTTTTATAGAGAGCGAAATTCCTCAAGAACAAGTTAAAAGCATCATCAACCGATTTAATTTGGAAAAGGAGATAAGACCTTTTAGTCGCTGTCTTGAATGTGGAGAATTACTGCAATCAATAGATAAATCAGAAGTTAAAGGCAGGGTACCATTCTTTGTTTTTCAGAATCACGATGATTTTTCTATATGTTCAAAGTGCCAAAAGATTTATTGGAAGGGGAGCCATCTTAAAAATATGCAACAAAAGATAAAGAAAATATTAAGATGAATTAACGGATAATAGATTTTAATTCTTTTTCCGGGTCAAGGTTCTCTGTTTTGTTACCAGTAACTTTCAATATTTCAAAGTGTAAGTGCGGTGCAGTTGATTTACCAGAAGTACCAACATACCCAATAATTTCACCAGCATTAACTGATTCATTCTTATTTTTTATAGTTTTGTAAAGGTGTCCATAGAATGTTTTATAACCGTCACCATGGTCAATTCTAAGGTAATTACCGTAAAAAGTATCAAACCCGACTGCTTCAACAATGCCATAACCAACTGCATACACTGGCATTCCCAGTTGAGTTGCTAAATCAATGCCTTGATGTGTGTTACTGAACCGTCGTGAGATTATATAACCAGTGGTCGGTGCGTTCTGGAATTTTATCTGAGATAATGGTCTTTCTGGTGTCGGATATGGTTGATATGTCTCTTCCAAAGATGATAAATCAATTGGCGGTGGATTTTTATCTGCACCAAGCATTCGAGCGATTTTTGCTCGTTCCAATTCTAGATCATTCAGTTTCTTCTGAAGCTCAATAACTTTTTTGTTTTCATTTTCCAATTGGATATTGCGATTATAGAGATATCGGATAGTTAAATTTTGTTGGTTGGTATAATGGAGTAAATATATTCCTAAACCAGCAAAAATCACTAATAGCCCTATTCCAATGAGAATGAGACGAATTTCTAATAAAGAGAAGCGATGTTGGTAATGCTTCTTTTTATACAAAGGAGTAATAATAATTTCAACCATTCGTTTCATACTTAATCTTAATACTTGTTATTTATGATGACTGTTTGGGCAAAAATTATGGGTTATTTTTTCCGCCGGTAATTAATTTTACTAATCGAGTTAAGTCATCATCAGAATAAAATTCAATAACCACAGTACCTTTCTGTAAAGTTTTGTTGATACGAACCCGGGTTCGTAAATATTCTTGAAGTTTTTCTTCTAAATCAATAATATATATATCTTTTTCCATCACCGGACGAATTGTTTTTGCTTTTCTTGTACGCGGTTTTTTCTGCGGATAGCAAATCTCTTCTAATTGTCGGACAGACAGTCCTTCACTAACAATTCTTTCACAGAGTAATTCTTGTTTATTTCTTTCTGGAATTGTCAAAAGTGCTCGGGCATGACCAGTAGTAATTTTCCCTTGTCGCAAATAATTTTGGACTGACTCGGGTAGAGTAAGAAGTCTTAAAGCATTAGTAATGGTTGAGCGGTCTTTACCAACCTTTTCCGCAATCATCTCATGGGTCATTCCAAAATCTTCAACTAATCGTTTGTATCCAAGGGCTTCTTCAATCGGGTTTAAATCAGCGCGTTGAATATTTTCAATGAGCGCCCATTCCAGCATCTCAGTCTCTGAAATCTCTTTAACAATGGCTGGAATTTCAGTTAAACCCGCAGCGCGCGCTGCGCGTAAGCGTCTTTCACCAACCACAAGTTCATAAGTAATTTGGTCAGAGCTTACTTGACGCCGTGTTCGGACAATTATCGGTTGTAATATGCCTTTTTCTTTTATTGAAGTGATTAAATCAGATAAATCTTCTTCAGGATTTTCTCGAGGTTGATAGGGATTGGCTAAGATTTCATTAATCGGTAGATAATTAACTTCATTGGGCTCAACTGATGGTTTTTCTGATGTCTGAGGAATAAGTGCAGAAATACCTTTACCTAATACTTTTTTCATATAATTATCCTTGTGAATTACAAATTGGTGAGACATTTACTGAATTATTATTTTTCATTCGTGCTGCCATACGCAAAAGAAACTCTTGCGCTAAATTACGATAAGCAATTGCCGCTGAAGAATTATTATCATATTGGAAAATACTTTTGCCAAAACTGGGTGCTTCGGCTAACCGAACTGAGCGCGGAATAGTTGTCTCGTATACTTTATCCGCAAAAAACTTTCTAACTTCTTCGGCAACCTGTTGTGATAGATTTAGATGTTTAGAGTACATTGTTAATACCACACCTTCAATTTCAAGATTTTGATTGAGATTCTTTTTGACGAGATTGATTGTTTCTAATAAACGAACAATACCTTCTAAGGCATAATATTCACATTGAACAGGAATGATAACTCGGTCAGATGCAACTAAGCCATTAATCGTAATTAATCCTAACGATGGTGGACAGTCAATAATAATAAATGAGTATGAATTCCGTAAGGTGTCAAGTGCTTGTTTTAGACGCATTTCTCTACCAAATAGATTTACTAATTCCACCTCAGCACCAGCCAAAGCAATACTTGAAGGTAATAAATCAAAATTCGGATTAATGTTAATGCACGCATCCTTAGCTTTATTGGCATCAATTAGAACATCATATACAGATAATTTCACGGTATTTCGGGATACTCCTAATCCGGAAGTTGAATGAGCTTGAGGGTCGATATCCACTAAAAGCACTTTCTGTTCTTCTTGTGACAAAGCAAAACAAAAATTAATTGCGGTTGTCGTTTTGCCAACACCGCCTTTTTGATTAGCAATTCCAATTATTTGTGCAATCGTGTTACTCGCTTCAGGCATATATTAACTTAATCAGAATTTGAGAAAAAGTCAAGAAAAATTTGTAAAGAATTATTTAGATAAAATCACGGAGATGTGAAAAAGATAGAAAGAAAAAACTTTTACTTTTTGTGTTTTTTGAGAATTTTCGTACAAGAAAAACTTACAAAAATTCTAAATAATAAACTTTTTAACGAAGAACAAATAATAAATAATTTAATTACGAAAATATGAAAAGATAGAGAAAAAATCTTTCATTCTTTGTGTTTGGGAAATTTCAACGCTTAAGAAATACCTAAAAAATTCTAAGTAAACAATATATTTAAACAGAGAAGATTTAATACATTAAGAAAAATAGGGCGGAGCCCCACTTCCGCCCTACGGAGTATGGGTATGTTGTGGGAGTTAAGGGAGTGTTAGTTTCATTGTCATATTATTAATTATACCAAAAATTCGTAAAAAGTAAAGACCTTTCTTGAGATGCTCAGCATTTAATCTGCAACTATAGGTGCCAACATCGTGATATTCTTCAACCAGAGTTTTTATTAATTTGCCAGTTGCATCGTAAAGTTTTATCGTAACTTTTCCAGCAATCGGAACATTATATTTTATTGTAGTAAACTTAGAAAATGGATTTGGTGAAATCGTTAAAATAGAGTTTGTGTTTTGATTCTGAAACTTTAAGTTCTTTGTTGATATCGGCATATTTAACATTTGAAATTTGATACTTGGTTCTGTAATTGTTGGTGTGTATCGCCAGAATTCTGAGTTGTTGCCGCCTTTTAAGGCATAAAGGCAATAATTGTATGATACTAACGAGCCACCGTATTTAACTCTTCGTATTCCGGGAATCGTGTCAACATAGAACCAGGTATCTAAAGCAATATCATAAAGACCTAAATCTTTGGTGTTGCCGCCTTTGAATGCGTAAATTTTTCCGTCATTGGTTGCGGATAAGGCTGCGCCATCTTTGATTTTTTTCTTTGAGGCTATATAATTATAGCCAAACATTGCGTTTGCTTTCTTCACCCAGGTGTCCGGCGTATAGGCGTAGAAATGAAAAGTATTACCACCAACAAAAGCATAGATTGTATCACCGACGGCGACCAAAGATGCGCCGCCTTTTATTTTTTTACCGTCAGATGTGATTAGAGATCTTCGCTGATACCAGGAGTCATTAACTGGATTATATAGCCAAAATTCGTTTGTATTACCGCCTTTGAAAGCATATATTGAACAGGCATGAACAACTAATGCGCCGCCTGTTTTAACTTTTCTTGTTGTTTGCGAGAGTGATTCGCGTTCAGGTATAGATGTTTTTCTTATCCAACTGTCATTATCAGTAAGATATGCCCAGAATTCAGAAGTATTACCGCCTTTGAATGCGTAAAGAGTACATCCTAGTGCAGTCAGTGCGCCACCGGCTTTTACATTACGTTTATAAATTCTTCCTTGTTTTTCAATATAAGGAATAGGTCGTTTCGTTGTCCAAGCATTCAATTCTAAGTCGTATTGGTAAAGATAAGGTGTATTTCCGCCTTGTAATGCGTATATTTTATCTTGTGCAACAGTTAATGCACCGCCATCTTTTATTCCTCTATTATTTGCTGTTGGAATTGTGCACATCAAAGCCCAACCAGGAACAAGTGATGTCAGTGTTGCTGATGCTAAATTGTTTGATGGCACAGCGTCATTATGCAATTTGGTTGTGCAACGCATTGAGTAAGTGCCTTGGGCAAAATTAATAAAAAGTGTATCAAAATTGATTTCTACTGAATCACCATGAGCAAGGTCTACATATTGCGTGCTATAATAAATAGTGTTCGGAATATAGAAAGTAACAGGAACGGTTGTTTCGTCAACTGAACCATAATTATGAATCCAGGCTTTGGGTATGAGTTTATCACCATATTGAACTGGACTTATTGGTGCAGTTATTTTCGTTGTCCCGAAATCTCTAACATTCACCGTGAAGTTAACTTGTAAAGTATCATTAGAACTGTCAATATCATTTTCTAAATAAACGGAACAACGAGCAGAAAATGTTCCTCTAATCGGAATCCATTCTTGGAAATTGACTGTATCTTCAGTTCCGGGTAAGAGCGATTTGGTACGAACATCAGCATAAATATCGTCAATCTTCAGGCAGACATGAAAACTGTCAGGATTATTTCCATTATTTTTAACTTTGACACACGGAACTACCGATGTTGCCGTAGACTCAATTACACCGACAGGGTTTTCAATTGCCACAACCGAAATATCTTTTATCGCTTCAACAATGCCAGTCAAAATCACAGACACTGGTTGTGGACCAGCGACCAAAGTTCTTTTATGAGTAATTCTAATCGTATAAATTCCAGCACTTGGTGTTGCAATATAAACTTGTTCGACATTGTCACGAATGTTATCACCAGTTGTTGCTGGTGCAGATGGATTACTTGGGTCTAAAATCCAAGGATAATAAATTGTTTTAGTAGGACTTATAACTCTTAAATCAAGGTCATTAACAAGCATTGGAGTTGGTGGGTCTAGTGAAGGCGGTGGCGGATTTCCTGCAGTATCAGTCCAACAGATAGTTACTCGTAAAGGTTGGGTTCCATCACTGATTGCTGGAAATTCAATCTGTTCTGCATTATTTAAGATATATTCTCTAATCATAAAATTACCACCGGCAGATGAATCTGCTTTTATTACCTGAACTGCTTTAAGCGTATTCATTAAGCCCCAGCCAAACATATAGTCAGGTCCAGGATAAGGACCGGCTTCGTCAGCGGTATGAATAATTAATCCCTTAATAGTTGATGCCCGTAACGGATTATCTCCCCAATAATTTCTTCTTGCTTGTAATAGAAGTCCAACTGAACCTGAAGCATTTGGTGACGACATTGAAGTTCCGCTAAGTGTTATATAAGAGTTATTTGAGATTGAATTACACGAGTATAAACCAATACCGTTCGTAACAATATCTGGTTTAATTCTGCCGTCATCAGTTGGTCCCCAACAACTAAAAGTACTCATTCTAACATCAGATGAATCAGAGTAGCCATTTGGTATATCATCTACTGCACCAACTGTTAATATATTTTTTGCAACACCAGAATGGCTAATGCAATCATAACCATTTGGACCACCATCTAAATCGTGTGTACAAGTATAACCGCCACTTCCTGAATGGGTATGCGTAACTGGTTGTGTTTGTGGTCCTTCTAATCGGTCATTGCCTGCTGATTTTACAATAAGATAATAGGGTGCTTTACGAGCAATTTCATCCCAATCTCTGGCTTCGTTAGAATAAAATCCAAATTTATAATCTTCTGATGATGCTACTGATGGGTCGCCATACCAATGCCATCCATCAGAATAATACCAACCAGTAATAATTCCATAAGAATGATTGGAAACTTGTAATCCATTGGATGCTGCTGTTGCCATTTCACTCTCATCATTGTTCCAATCATAAGCGTGTAAATTTCCTTGATAAGACATTCCTTTAGCATTTGTATCAATACCTGCAGCAATCATCGTTCCCGCAACATGGGTTGCATGAAAATGGTTTGATGGTGCATTATCCTTTTGAATTGCTCTATTTTCAAATTCCTGATGTTCTAAACGAACTCGGCCTGCATCCCAAATTCCCAGTGTTTCAGAAGAACCAGTTAGAGAAAATCCTCCAATACCACTAGGCCATACTTTATTGTTTGATATTGTTTTTGCAGCATTTAAGTTGTCGGTAATATAATATATCGGTCTACCATTATCAAATCTTTGCAACTCGATAGTCCTTCCCAGTTCGTCTATTTTTACAATTGGTAAACCAAGTTTTATTGCAATCGATTCTGCTTCTGCTCGTTCCTTTTGATATTTTTCATTCTGTTTCTGAGCATAGTTTAACAACCATTCGCTATGTGTTACTGATTGACCAAAAAGATTTACCACTAAAAATAAAATAAAAAGATTTGCCATTAAACCGATAAGACGCTTTTTAGTCATTTCTCCTCCAATCTCATTCAAATGTATACTTATAATCTTTTGGACGCATAAACGAAAATTCTTTTATGTTAATACATAATATTATAAATAAATTTTTTAATTTGTCAAAGATTTTCTGAAAGTGGTAATGTATAATATTTTGTGTAAATTTAGGATTGAAATATTTAAAATAAAGGTGCATCCTCCTATGATGTTTAAAACTATAATAATAAAGAAAGGAGAACACACCTATGAGACCATATAACTTACATATCAGCAAGAAAGAGTATAATAATCCCTGGCGAGAAATCAAGCGTTATTTAGATGATGACTGGGATAATGATAACTTGTGTCAAGCAATGAAAGAAACCCTCAAACAACTATTACAAAGTACAATGCAAATAGAACTTAACAACCTAATCAAAGCAGCTCCTTATCAAAGAACTCCGGCTCGCCTCGGTTATCGTAACGG
>JBDRUT010000031.1:0-17819 GCA_039801465.1 Caldifarciminota bacterium | reverse complement strand
ATAATTGGAATGTGCCATTACCTCTGGTTGCATAGATTTTATGCTCGCCATCAAAACAGAGTGAAGCGCCTTTGCCAATATATTTAGTATTAAGTTTTGTTGTATCAGGATATTTTTTACCAAAAGGTAGTGGTTCCATTGTTTCCCAAACACCGACTTCACCATCAGTAAATCTATAAAATGAATTCGTTTTCATTCCGGGAAAACAATAGAGCGTAGTTGCTTTGCTTGCCGGGCCATCAGTTAATGCACCGCCATCTTTGACTATTGCCGGCACATCTGCTCTTTTTGTCCAACCAGATGGCGCAGTTGGTGCGGTAACCTCAAAAGTCATACCGCCAGTTGGTCGTTCGATTGTGCCGGTAGTATCAATCAGATAACCAATCATATCAACTTTGCCAGTGCCACCTAAAGGACCCGGAGTAACCGTAAGTGTTATTGGAAAACTCGCGCCAGGAGGAATGATCGGTGGTTCACTATCTAATGGTGCGTTAAATTGAGCAGTCCAGCCAGTTGGTAATTGTGATTTATCAAGTGCGATAGCATAGAAATATGGAAGTGTATTAGGATTTTCCACCCAAAATGTCAAAGTTTTCGGGACACCGATATTCCCTTGGGCAGTCCGATATGCTTCACAAGTAACATTGTCATCTTCTAAAAACCAGCCGGATGTAATCGGATTTTGTGAGCATTCAACTGTGACGAACACATCAAAAAACGATTCGCCAAAAGAATTTGCAGGCGGTGGCGTAAAAAATACCGGTCCGATTGTTATCGAATCATTCGGGTCAAGAGGGGGGAAAGTTCTTGATTCAATGAATTGCCAATTTGAAGAACCGTAGCATTGAGTTAAAGTTGGGTCACCATAATAAAAGTTCACAATGCCACCCGTTACCGGTTCAGTACCGTGATTATGAACTTCGGCGTATATTTCAGTTGGCTCTCCAGGTTGTGGCGGTGCAGGTGAATACCAGATTCCGTTGCCTGAACTGTGTTGCCAATAAGGATAATTTTTATAATCAAATGCTGGATTAACATTAAGTTGCAAAACATTTACTGTTATGTTTTTTCTGCCGCCAATGGTATCTTTATAGCCTGCAGGTAATGGATATGAAATTGAACTGCATTTCTTCAAAACACCTTTACCATCAACCATAATACTATATGCACCAGAACTTGCCGGTGCTTTTACTGTCCAAGAAATTCTTTGTGGTAATATGAGTAGCATATATTTAAATGTCTGAGTCGTCGCGTCCCAAATTCTTAGGTAGATTTTAAGCGGAGGGATATCATCGCCAGCGTCGAATATCCATTTATACAAGTCTTTTATTGGGTCATTGTTTGGTAAAGAAAATCCCGCAGGAAGATTAATGGTCGCAATTGAAGTATCTAATGGATACCAGTTAGGTTGATTCGGCACTGCGATGTTCCATGGTGCCGAATACCAAGTTTTCATGCTGACAATAAATTTAGCATTAGTGCCGACAACCTGAGGGCACCAGGTTTCTATTGTCCAGGGTGCTGTAAACAAAAAATCGCCATCCCAGATATTATTAAAAAATGTAATCTGATTTGCTTGTAAAGGACCGGCTGTTGGGCAGAGAAAAACAAAATTATTAGGATTGATACCATTAGCTTGCTGTGGCTGGTCATTATAACCGATTAACACTACTGAATGACCAAGAACTGTGTTGGGCCAAGAATCGCAAGCATTATATTGAGGACTTGCTCCTTGCGGATATTCGCCGGATTGTAAGGTGCAGGGTTTTACTTCGCTTCCTTTGTATTTATATAATGACTCTGGAAAGACATGTAAAATAATCGGATAACCTTTAGCAATAAGCCACTTGAGTTGATTAATCGTCCAACCTTGATTTTTCCAATTAGCATCAATTGCCGAATAACCCAAATTACGCCAGGTATAACCGTTATTACCACTGTTTAATGCTGTGCTGAGAATTGAAAAATGAGCGGCTCTTCGTGCATCACCTTCAAAAGTTCCAAGCCACGGACCACCAGTTACGCCATCAGTATTAGCAACTTGCGATATTTCGGTTTGAGGCAATGGTGGCCAGGGATGAGGAATTGGTGGTATTGCGTTTCCATTAGCACCTGGTAGCCCATCATAAAAAGCAAATATCATATCAAGACAAGCACAGGTGCACCAATTGTTCGGATGATTGGGATTATTTGGTTCACCCCAAGCAGGCCAGCCTTGAAGAGCAGGATTAGGATTTAACTGCGAATGATAAGGAACTGGTAAAAATGCAAAGTTTGGCGGAATCTGTGATAATATAATAAAGGGGATGAAAAATAAAGAAGTAATGAGTATAGTATATTTTTTACACATATACGCCTCCCTGGTAGGATCTGCTCGGCTAAAATTGACAACTACCTCCTAATTTTAACTGAGTTACCCTGCCATTATAATATTTTAAATAAAAATTTAAGATTTGTCAAGGATTTTTTAATCTGTAGACAACGTGAAGAAAAAAAGAGTTTATTCAAAAAAAATGATACTATCGATTTATATAATTACAGTTTGATAAATGTGGTAAGTCCTGGTTAATAGGTTAATAAGGATATCAATCCGTCTTTTATCGCTATTGGTAGCAATAATCTCATAAGGTAAAATTACTTAATGAGATGTGGTATTTGCGGTATTATTTTACTTCAATTGTATTCAGTGATGCTCGAAAACTTGCTTCCTGCTGAGTAAAAGAATCGTCAAGCGTCAAAAATGAGACGACAATAAAATTACTATCTTTGGTAAAATATTGATAGATTTCTTTAACTGGAATCCGGTTTTCGCCAATGCCTGAACTGATAATCTCAATACCATCAAATCCACAGACCTTGATTGGCAACTCTTGCAAAGTCTTGCCATGCAAAGTAGGAATGGTGTGAACAAATTCATCAAGAGAAGAAAAATTTCCGACCGGAAAACTCCAAACCCTACCAAAGGGATAGGAACTCTTTTCCGATGGAAAACAGTGGCTACCATCTTTGGTAATAAGCCACTTTTTGTCCTTTTGTAGTGCCGGTTCACCGATTTTCCAACCTTCGGGTACTTTCATTGAAAAACCTAACTCTTTGATAATGATGCTGGTTGGCATTGCCTTTTGATGTTTGGCACAATGAACGATTAGCACAATTATGGCAATAAAAATATATGATAAGTACACTGTTGAAAACTTTTGCAAATGTAATTTTTTATGGGTCGTAACCATTTTGTGTTTAAGGCTCGTCCTGATTTATTTCAGAAAGGTAGCACTAATCCTGAATTAAATTCATAATGACATTCCTCATTTTTCCTTTCAGAAACAAAACTTTTATAGACCATTATAATACATTATCAACATAATTTAATAAAAGTCAAGATATTCTGTCGTTAAATAAATAGTTTAGTATTGAATATTTTCTGAATTAAAGTATAATTAAAAGATAGGATAATAGTAACTGTCATGAGCAAATAGAATGCTGGTATATAAAACTACCAACTAATAAGCAAGATGCAGTTGGAATAATTTATATGAATAATGTAAATCAAAGCCGAGAGTCGTATAGGTCAGGTAAAGGGCTATTGTCTTTTGTCAAATGTGCTGGTTGAGCTTCTAAACTTTCCGCCAGCCAGTTGGCTCAGGCATTAGCATTTTTACCAGAAATCAAAGACCCGAATCTATTAGTCGGTTTAAATACCGCAGACGATGCCGGTGTGTATAAACTGACTGATGATTTGGCATTGGTCTATACAGTTGATGTGTTCGCACCAATCGTTGATGACCCATATACTTTTGGTATGATTGCTGCGGCGAACAGTATCTCTGATGTCTATGCAATGGGTGGCGAACCACGCTTAGCATTAAATGTTGTTGGATTCCCGGGTAAAGGCGACCCAGCTTTGCTCGGCAGTATGCTTCACGGTGCACAAGATAAAGCAAAAGAAGCTGGCGTCACAATTTGCGGTGGTCATACTTTTGTTTCCGATGAAATTAAATATGGGCTTTCAGTCATTGGCTATATAAATCCTAATAAAATCATTACTAATGCGAATGCCCAAGTGGACGATATTATTATTCTCACCAAACCGATTGGCATTGGAACAATTGTTCAAGCACAACTTCTTGGAAAACAAGTGGACGAGTTTTTAACTGATGCTATTAATTCAATGACGACATTAAATAAAAATGCTTCTTTAGCAATGCGGGAAATCGCACATTCGGCAACAGATATTACTGGTTATGGTCTGGTCGGACATTTAGTGGAAATGGCACAAGCAAGTAAAGTCGGCATTGAAATATCTCTATCCAAAGTTCCAATTCTTAAAGGCGCAGTCGAAATCCTAAAGTCAGGTATTGTTGAACCTGGTATCGGAATGAACTGGACTTCGTTTGGCTCAAATGTAATTAAACAGGATGTTGATGAGACACTTGTAACACTTATTTTTGGTTCTGAAACATCCGGCGGTTTAGCAATTGCGATGTCCAAAGATAGACTGAATGAATTTAAACAGAAATATCAAGGTAATTTTTCTGTAATTGGTAGAGTAACAAAAAATAATTTAGGTAAAATAAAAATTATACCATAATTTAACACTGCTCTTGGCAGGGAGAAGTTATGGCAAAGAAATTAGTATTCTTATTACTTATCTTCTCAATTAGTTTTTCTTTACAATATATTGAATCATCCACTGGTTTAACACCGCCGAATTGGGAAGGCGGTCGGACGGAATTGGAATTTGCTGATATTAACAATGACGGTAATCCAGATATTCTTTCAATTGGTGACCACGGCTCACCTTATGTTAATGCGACTGAGCATGGAGTTATGGTTTGGTTTGGTAATGGGCAAGGCATATGGACTAATTATATGAATGGTGATTTTGGTTACGGTGGCATTGCTGTTGCTGATGTGAATAATGACGGTTTCTTAGATGTCGGCTATGGTATGCATCACAATTATTCCAGCACGGATTTCGGCAATCAATTAATGGAAGTTGCTTTAGGAGATGGCACAGGTATGAACTGGATACCCTGGGATGATTCTTTAGGAATGCATGGCCAAGATTGGGGTATGTTCGGTACTGATTTTGCTGATATTGATAATGACGGCGATTTAGATATTGGCTCAGTCTCGTTTGGAGCAGATGACGGGATTCATATCTATCAAAATATGATGAACGGCACTTGGCATCGCAGTTTTGGTTTTATTGGTGGTAATTCTAATATGGAGTTCTATTTTGGCGATTTTAATAAAGATGGCAAAGCAGATTTTGCTGCCACTCACCAATATTCCAGTGTCTATTTTGGCGATGGCACAGGTAATTTTACATCTGCCCATTATAATCTACCTTCACCAGGTTCAGTTGCTTATCGCAGTATTGGAGTTGCTGATGTTGACAATGATGGTGGTAGCGACATCGGCTTTATTACTTCCAGCGGTGGTATATTTGTTTATGTATTTGATGAGAGTGGTGATACATGGCGTAACTTTTCTGGAAATCTTCCATCATCCGGAAATTTTCAAAGAATTAATCTTTGGGATATGGATAGTGATGGTAATGTTGATGTTATTGCCCAAGGTAATGGAGTAGTAAAAATCTGGACAGGGAATGGGCAAGGCCAGTGGACTTCGGCAGTTCAATTCAACACACCTTCACCTGGCACAGGCCAAGCATTGACTTGTCGTGCCGATTGCGACCATAACGGTTATGCTGATATTGCAATGGTAGTAACTGAAGGAAGTTGGCCTTCTGACCACAATGTGCTCCGTTTTTTCAAAGAGACTTCACAGCCAACGAGTTTAAATATTTTACCAGTTTATCCTAAAGGTAATGAAAAATTCTATGCCCGTTCAGTGAACTTTATCAAATGGATTAGCGCGGTGCCAAATAATGAAACATCTTATGTCTCAATTCAATTTTCATCCCAAGGACCAAATGGACCTTGGATAACACTCTTTAACGCTTTACCAAATAATGGCATAAAACAATGGCGAGTTACTAATGTCACTTCTGACAATTGTTATTTACGACTAAAAGTATCTACGTCATCAGATTCAAGTTTTGTTGTTAGTGGACCATTTACGATTATCGGTGGTCCATCTGACATTATAGATAATCAAACTAAGACACATAATACAAACATCACTTATTTGATACAAAATAATTATCTAAAAATTCCGATTGTCGCTGATGAACCAGATGAAGCAATAATCAAAATTTATTCTGTTGACGGCAAAAATGTTCATTCTACAAGCAGACGGATAAATAAAGGAAGTCAGAATATTGTAATCAATACAAACCTTCCAACTGGTATCTATTATATCAATGTTTCGGGCAGAAAAATAAACTCCAGATTTAAAATTATTAAGATAAATAATAATTAATTTGAGTGTCTGGTAAACATTGAAGATAAATAAAAACAGCAAAAATTTAGTGATATCCTTATCAAAAATTGACTTTCGCAGAATTATCAATTCTAAATCTTGACAGTTCCATCAGTTTGATTTATTATATCTCGATGCGTACTAACAGAAGATTGTTTAAAGGAGTCAAGTGGTGACTTCAATAATTCAAAAACCCGGTCGGGTTTTACGATTTAACAATTACTCCATTCTTAAAAATCTTGAGATAATATTTTTCCCGCAATACAATACATTAAATAAAATAAAGACTTTTTTAATTAGTTTGAGTAATTTTGTTTTTAGGAGGTGATATCTATGAAACCAGTAAAGCAAGGCGATATTCTGTATTGTGATAAATGTGGTGTCGAACTAGTTGTAACGAAAAGTTGTGGCTGTGAACCATGCGAGATAATCTGCTGCGGAAATCCTATGAAGGTTAAAAAATCAGAGAATGAACAAAATACTTGCTGTTGTTCAAAATAATTATTAGACAGGAGTTGTTATGACAAACACTTGGGATAAAGTTATTGGCACCAAAGAGTATAATACCAACTTGGAACGAATAAAAAAAATTGCTGAAGCCAAGAATTATATCCTTAACCCCGATACATCAAGAGTTGAAAAAGTAATTGGTTTGATGACAATGAATTTTCTGCAATTTGGAAAATACTATTGTCCCTGTAAACAAAGCCATCCGCTGGATACGATAAAAGACACCTTGTGTCCCTGTCCCCAATTGGATGAAGAAGTTGCCAGAGATGGACATTGCTATTGTCGACTCTTTTATAAACCGTCGTGAATATTAAACGAACTTGTCTCGATATCTACGACTTAATATAGAAATGCGATAAATAACCATTTATTGTATTGTTTCCTTATCATATCCCTAATATGAGAAATATAAACTGTAAAAATATAATAAAAATATGAACTATAAAACAATCAAGATTTGAAAGGAGATTGTGTGAACTCTAAAATATTTAAATTAGTTGTTATATCAATAATATTATTTAGCACAATAACTTGCTCTAAAAAAGTTGGTGTGCTTAAAGTTGGTCATGTTGGTCATGACCATCACTCTGCTTTATATGTTGCCGCAATGGCACGTGAAGAGTTTAAATCTAAATACGGTATCTGGCTGAAAGAAGTTCGGTCCAAAGAACTCTATGAACTCTATGACGGTAACAAAAAAGTTGTAGAAGTTGAACTTTACAAAGCCGGCGGCGGTGCTCAGATGCCGACAATGATGAGTCAAGGTAATTTTGATGTTGGTTTTGGTGGTGTTGCCGCAGTAGCATTTTTTATTGATAAAGGTTCGCCAATGAAAATTATTGCGCCACTTCATGCTAAAGGCGATATGCTTGTTGTAAAGCCAAAACTAAACATTAATTCATGGGAGGAATTTGTCAATTGGGTGAAGACGTCCAAAAAACAAGTTCGCATTGGATATAAAGACCCAGTTGCAGTTGCGCTAATTATCTTTCAACGTGCTCTACAAGCTGAGGGTATTACTTATACTTCGGATAAAGCTGACACTAAAGCCAAAATATTTCTCATTAATATGAAAGCAGAAGAAAATCTTAATGCAGGTTTACAAACTGACCAGATAGACGGTTATGTTTCTAATAATCCGTGGTGTGCGATTGCGGAAAGTAAGGGTATCGGTAAATGCGTAACTGAACTTAATAACCTACCGCCTGGTGTTTTCAAAGACCATCCTTGTTGTTGTATTGCAGCCAACGAAACAGCAATCAAAAACCAACCAAATGACATAAAAAAATTTCTTGAATTAATGGCAGTCGCAACTCACTATATCAATAATTATCCAGAAAAAGCGGCTGAGTATGTTGCCCAATGGATCGGAATTTCTCCAGAAGTTGAAAAGATTTCAATGGCAACTTCTTTATATTCAATGGAACCAAACCAAGCTTTCTTAGACGGCATGTGGCGATGGAGCGAAGAGATGAATTCAATGGATAAATTTACTGATAAACTCAAAGGTAAATCAAGGACTGAATTTGAATCGTTGCTATATGATTTCTCTTTACTCAACACAGCATTAGCGAATGCACAAAAACGGATTAAATAATGTGCTACCGAAGCAATTTTTTACAGCCGTCTCAATAAAACTTGGCCAGAAATAACTTATACTCAATAAAACTTGGCGGGCAGAGCTAAACCAAAAATTAAACGGTGAACTCCAAGCAAGATTTTCATAATCGGATTAAAAATATTCTTTTGTCCGTGATATTACCAATTATCTTTCTTGGGATATGGCAATTTACCGCAGTTAAATTAAATAACCCATTCTTAATACCCCGCTTAGAAGCAGTTTTAAATCGGCTTACTCATCCTTTAGATAATATTTTAGAAACTGGTTCTTTGTTATACAATATTGGTGTTTCGGCTCTGCGCGTACTAATGGGATTTTCTTTAGCAATAATTGTTGCAATTCCGCTGGGATTATTAATGGGACGAATTAATCTTGTGCGTAGGATTATCGGACCGTTTGTTGAACTTTTTCGACCACTATGTCCAATTGCCTGGATTCCTTTTGCTATGGCAATATTTAAGACTTATACTGTGGTTAATGTCTTTGGTGTTCGCTTTTCTCATACAATCTTTGATACAGTTCAAGTTGGAATGCTTTTTATTCTCTTTTATGGTGCTTTTTTCCGATTCTTCTAAATACAATTGATGGTGTCTTACAAGTTCGGGATATTTATATTGAGTCAGCACTAGTGCTTGCAACACCGCCTAATCAAATCTTCCGAAAAGTAATTTTTCCTGCTGCATTACCCCAAATTTTTACTGGTTTAAGAGTTGGCTTGGGTGTTTCCTGGATGGTAATTATTGCTGCCGAAATGTTACCAGGTTCTGATTCCGGCATTGGCTATCTGATTATGTTTGCCTACCAACTGGCAGAAATGGATGTTTTAATCACGGGTATGATACTAATTGGTCTGGTTGGTGCTCTTTTATCCTGGATAGTTCAAATTATCTCAAGACCATTTACAATCTGGCAAGCACGAGAACGTTAATGAACCACAGTTTAGGTATCAGTATAAAAAATCTACGAAAGGTATTTCAGACAAATAGTAATGAACCACTTATTGCCCTTGACAATATTAATCTTGAGATTGCTCCTCATAGTTTTACCTGCATTATTGGTGCAACAGGTTGCGGTAAAACTACATTATTAAGAATTATTGCTGGATTAGAAAAACCGACCGATGGAATAGTTTTAATTGGAAATCAAGTGGTTAATGGACCTCGTTCTGATACGACTCTGGTTTTTCAACAATATTCGCTATTTCCATGGCGTAATGTAATTGATAATGTTGCATTTGGATTGGAGGTGCAAAATATTCCCCAAAAAGAGCGTTATGAAAAAGCAATGCAATTACTCTCGATGATGTCATTGACTAACTTTGCTCACCACCGGCCGTATGAATTATCTGGCGGAATGCAGCAACGAGTTGCAATTGCTCGTGCGTTAGCACTTGACCCTTCTTTATTGCTTTTAGACGAACCGTTTGGCGCGTTGGATGAACGGACCCGACATCGTTTGCAAGATGAACTGCTCTCAATTTGGGAAAAGACCAAAAAAACTATCTTATTTGTAACCCATAATATCGACGAGGCAGTTTATTTAGCAGAACGGGTTGTGATTATGGCTGACCGACCATCCCGGATTGCTGATGATATTAAAATAAATATTGCCCGTCCCCGCAATCGGCTCGCGCAAGAATTTGTCGAAATGCTTTTGCGCGTCCGCTCGGTCTTGGAAAACACAATGAGCCAAGACCGAGAAGAAATAAATCTTAGAAAAGGAGGTAAAAATGAAAAAAATATTATTAGGAATAACGCTTCTTGTTGCGGTCGTTAGTATCTTATATACCACACCATTAATTTGGCGTGGCGCAACTTGTCTCAAACCAAAACAATTTATTGTCCAATCCAATTTCTATTATTCGCAGACTACCAAAACTTATAATTGGAATAATAACAAATGGGATACCTTAACTACTAAAAAACGAGTAAGTTCACTGAATGCGGATATTATGTTCGGCTATGCTCCGGTGAAAAATCTTGAAGTCAAAGTTCTAATTCCAGTTGCTGCAAAATCAAGAGATACCTTTTCTTCTTTTGGTATTGGTGATATTTGGTTGAAATCGCGTTATGCCTTGATTACCAAAGGTTCAATTCTGTTTACTTTATCCGGTGCTTTAGTTGTTCCTACTGCCGATAAAAATGCTAATCCCCAAATTGATGACCGAACGGTTGATTTCGGGCTAGGCGGAATTTTGCAGACTAAAACTTATAAAAATATGATTGGCCATCTGCGATTCGGTTATTGGCTAATGGGAAAGATTAACGATTCAACTAAATTAGGTGATATGTTCGAATATTTTGCTAAACTGGATTATAAACTGACAAACACGCTAACACCTTTTTTCACGATTTTTGGCACCTTACAAGGTAAGACTAAAATCAGTGGTAGAACCATTGATAAAACAGAAAAAAACCGGAATAACATTCAAATTGGAGTAATCTACAAACCATCTCCCATTTTGTGGATAAGACCGAAAATATCCGCACCCATTCTGCCAATGAGTAAAGGTGCTTCAATCGCACCCTATACTATCGGACTTGATTTTTGGGTAATAAAATAATCAAAATAGGGCACGAGACAAATTTAAAAAATGTCTGCGTGCCCTTTAAATATTGAACAGGTGTTGTCAGGAAAAAATAACCTATTTGAAGGAACAGCAGAACTAATTAAAGTATTGCTGGTGTGCCTATAAAATTATGCAAAAAATAAAACAAAAAACATTTCAAAATATATTAATATCAAAAACTAAGAAAGGAGCGGAAATGGTTAAAAGAGTATTTATTTTAGTTGCGTTACTTGTCATATCTTCGACACCGCTTCGTGCGGTTCAGAGAACAGTCTTAGCCGAAGATTTCACAGGAACCTGGTGTCAATATTGTCCTGGTGCTCAGATGGGTCTGCAAATTCTAAAAAGTCAAGTTAGAGATTCTTTAGCAATTCTTGCTTATCATCTAAATGACCCATTTACTGTGCCGGAATGCAACACTCGAAGTTCATACTATGGAGTAAGTGGAATTCCCCATGTTAAATTTGACGGTGTTCTTACCCGTGTCGGCGGTTATTATAATCAACCAGTAGATTACCGGGACCTTTTTAACATTAGACAAACCGTGCCCGCGCCAGTACAAATAACTCTTGCCAATGCGACCTTTAATCTCATAACAGGTAATGGTGAAGTATCAGTAACTGTGAGAAATAATTCAACTACTGCTATTTCGGGAAATCTGCGCTTAGCAATGGTTGGAAAAGAGACAACATATGCTTGGCAAAGTCAATCTCGTCTGTATGATGTTGTGCTTGGTATGTTTCCTAATGCCGCTAATGGCGAATTTGTTTCTTTGAATGTTAATGAAACATTTTCCAGAAGTTATAATTACACAATACCTGCTGCCTGGCGGAATATGCCTTGTGCCATTGTCGCATTTCTCCAGGATGATGTTTCCAAAGAAGTCTATAATGCATATGAACTTGATACTCGTCCTAATTGCATTGGTGAAGACAATGCTTGGTCAATTCAAAATCAAAAGTTCGTTACCTTTTCTAACCCTGTGTCAGATCAGGCAAAATTTTATTTTAACATCAATTCAACCGCTATCTTTAATTTAAGTATTTACGATAGTTCCGGTCGCTTAATAAATACTCTGACTAATTCTTCCCGTAGTAATGAGATAGTTTGGAATCTAACTGACCAAAAAGATCGATCGGTTAAGCCCGGGATCTACTTTATTCAATTTAAGATTAATAATCAAAAATATATGGATAAATTGGTGGTTGCAAAATAGCTTGCGAATAAGTAAAAATAAATGTTAAAGATTCGCAGTTTCTGTAGTCTGGCTCTTCTTATTCTTATAGGTTGTTCTGAGGCGCCCAAAATAGAAATAAACCCAACAAGCCGATTGGTATTAGCCGAACTTTTTACCTGGGCAAGATGTGTTTATTGTCCTTATGCTTCTAAAGCCCTTGATAGCTTAGCAAAGGAATTTCAAGATAGTCTGGCGATAATTGCTTATCATCGTCGCATTTTGGGTGATACTTTAAGTCCACAATATGTTGAAAATCGGAAAAACTTCTATTATGATACGGGTGGTGAACCTGCAGTTCTTTTTGATGGCATTGGTCCAGTTTGGACACAAGACCCAAGCCAAAATTATCAAACTTATAAAAATTACATCATTAATCGTCGTAATCGGAAATCGCCACTTTTAATAAGACTTGACTCGCAAATCCAGACAAACACCGGCATTATCCGAACAACCATTGTACCCACCGATACAATTACGACAACTAATTTATCTTTATTCTTTGTTATCTGTGAAGATAGCGTCAGATTTTTTCTGAGCGGTGCTACGGATACAATCTTTAATCATGTGATGCGACTTATGATTCCAAATGAAAATGGTATTGCTTGTACTCTTGCTTTTGGTGATTCGCTTATTAAAGAAGTCCAGTTTCCTTTAGAACAAAACTGGAACAGAACAAAACTTACTGCGATAAGTTTTGTCCAAGATTTAGCAACTAAGGAAATATTGCAATCAGCAATCAAAAAACCACTTCTGAAATGAAAAAGATAAAGATTATTATTTTGTTATTACTTGTTTTTATAATAAATATTTGGGCACAATATAATTTCAACCTTCAATGCCTTTCTGATACTTTTCAGACGGTTTCTGTTAATGGTATTGCCGAATTCCGTTTTCGTCTTACTAATACTGGTTCATTTACGGATGTCTATGAACTCAAATGTCATATTATTGAAAGTGTGCCAGGTTGGTTTGTCAGTTTATGTGTTAAAGGTAGATGCGTTATCCCCGGAATTAGTATTTTTGATACCCTTAATGTTGGTCAATCTGATACCACTATTTGCATTACAGTCTATACGACTTCAGTTACTGGCAGAGAAATTATTGGTCTCAATGTCCGTTCATTAGGCGACCAGAACAAACGCGATTCAATACGAGTCTATACGCAAATCGGACAAGGAATTGAGCAGAACACAAATTTATCAGAAGAATTTTTGCCTGGTATTAAAATCTATCCCAACCCTTCGAAACCTTCTGCAATTATCTACCTACCAAACTTGAAAACTAATCAGTCAAAATCAACCATAATTATGATTCATGATATAACCGGAAAATTAGTTAAAACTTATATATATGACCATTCAATTTTAAGCAACACAAAGATATTCTGGGATGGTAAAAATGAACAAGGCAAGTCAGTTTCAGCAGGAAAATACATCGTTGGAATTGTCCAAGATGCTCGACAAATAGCATCAAAAACAATAAATTTAGTTAAATGATGAAAGTAAATCCAGTTATTAAATGATAATAATAAATATATAATTTAGTAGACTGGAGGAAAAATGGAAAATAAATATGAAAAGATGTGGCAGGAGATCGGACTTGATGTCCCACTCCACAATGAATTATTAGCATCAATCAACAAAACATATCAGGCAACAGTTCTCGCTCAACAGAATCGGCCGAAAACAATGAAATATTTTGATAATGTTCTTCACGAATCGCATGGCGGACGAGTTCAAGAATTAATTGATAATAAAGCCAAAGGCAATAAGACGGTCGGCACTTTTTGTATTTATGTGCCGGATGAGATTGTGATGGCAGTGGATTTAATTCCGATTGCTTTATGTGGCGGTACTCAGTTCTCAATACCCTATGCGGAAAAAACTTTTCCCCGAGATATATGTCCTTTAGTCAAATCAACATTAGGCTTGGCATTTTCTAAAACCTGTCCTTATGCGCCAATAAAATCATTAGCCGTTGGTGAAACAACCTGTGATGCGAAAAAGAAGACTTGGGAAATCTTAGCTAAGAAAGTCAATTTTCATGTGCTGGAAGTTCCTCAGAAAAAGAATGATTTAGATTATAAAATCTGGCGTGAAGAAATTGAAGTGTTCAAAAATAAGATTGAAGAAGTTGCGGGTAGAAAAGTTACTGCGGAAAAACTTTCTCAGACCATTAAGATAATGAATAATAAACGCAAAGCATTACAAAAATTGAATGAGTTGCGCAAAAACAATCCGCCGCCAATCTCAGGTCTTGATGCTTTAGTTGTTATGCAAGCCGCCTTAAATGACGAGCCTGTCCGATTTACCGAAAACCTAAATAAATTGAACCGAGAACTTGAAGAACGAGTAAAGAAAGGCATTTCACCGTTTACCAAAGGCACTAAAAGAATTATGATTTCCGGTTGTCCTTCAGTAATCGGCAATTGGAAAGTCCATTCACTAATAGAAAAATCCAATGCCGCAATTGTGCTTGACGAAACCTGCACCGGCACAAGATATTTTGAAAATCTGGTTTCAGAAGAGACTAAAGATTTAGAAAAACAACTTGATGCTTTGGCTGACCGGTATATGAAGATAAATTGTGCTTGCTTTACACCGAATGAAGAACGGATTGAAAATGTTGTCAAGAAAGTTGATGAGTATAAAATAGATGGTGTGGTCCATTATGTCTTACAATACTGTCATGGCTATAATATTGAAACCTTAAAACTGGATGGCGTACTTAAAGAGAAAAATATTCCAACACTAAAAATCGTCACCGACTATTCTGAAGAAGACATCGGACCACTGAGAACTCGTATCGATGCATTTTTAGAAAGACTGGAATAAATAACCTTAACCATTTGATTAACACAGGAAGGACATAGAAAAATCTCGTGAAAATTTGTATAATCTTATAGTATCTAATGTAAAATGATTAAAGTCGGAATCGACATCGGCTCCAGAACGATTAAACTCGTAACACTTGATAATAACAATCTTGTTAGTTATCGGATTATTGATACGGGCACTGACCCACTTAAAAATACTGAGAAACTTCTTAAAGAATTTCAATACGAAAAAATTGTTGCCACGGGTTATGGACGCTATTTAGCGCAAAAACATTTTGGATTTCCCGTAATTACTGAAATTAAAGCCTATGCTCAAGGCGCTTGTTTTCTCTTTCCGTCATGTCGAACTGTTATTGACATTGGCGGCCAAGACTCAAAAGTAATCCGAGTTAATCAAGGAAAAGTTGAAGATTTTGAGATGAATGACCGATGTGCTGCAGGAACTGGTAGATTTCTTGAAGTAATGGCAACAACCCTGGGTTTCACAATTGACCAATTTAGTGAACAAGCCTGCCGAGCCCAAAGACCAATCACAATCAATTCAATGTGCACAGTATTTGCTGAATCTGAAGTTGTTTCTTTAATCAGTCATGGCGAAAATGTCCACAATATTATTTTAGGTTTACATCAAGCAATTGTTAATCGGATTTTAGCAATGGTCGGCAAAATTGGTTTTGAAGACGATGTCGTCTTTGCTGGCGGTGTTGCCAAAAACCAATGTATGCGAGAACTACTTGCCAAAAGACTTAACAAAAAAATCTTAATACCCCAAGAACCCCAAATTGTCGGTGCCATTGGCGCTGCGCTGTCAGGTTAACTTTGTTATTACGCTTATTTAGACTCGGATAAGTCTAAATTACAAATTAACATAAAACAGGATGAATAAAAAATTATCGTTTGGTTCTTCATCCCTCTCGCTTTGTTCTGTGTAAAATTTTCCGATTGAGAAATGTTTGAATCCAAACAGCTTGGTTCCCTATTTGGTAGCCTAATTGGCAAAGCATTTGGCTTAAGCAATGGTTTCCTATATAACTTATTGGTTCACATAATAGAAGATTTTAACGCTGCAGACAAAATTTGCAGAAAACGATACCAGAAACCAGGCGGTTTTATAGTTTCGATTATTCGCAATTTAATAGACTCAAAAACTGACATCACATTCCCCAAAGAACAGGACAACTTATGCAGAGGAGGGGACTATACCCTCATGTTAGCATTTTTCGCATTAAAGTCTATGAAAATCAATGTAATACATTAAAAATCAATCCGTTTTTAACTTATATTGACAGTATAATAATTTAGGCAAGGAGAAACTTTTAAGTATTTATTCGGAAAGTAGCGGGTTGTTTTGTTTTTTATTTTCTTCTAATATTGTATGTTACTTCTATAAAGTTTCAATAGGAAAACCATTTTCCGCGAATTTATTTCGTAAGTGAAGTGATTATCTAGTTGTTTACAAAGATTAATGAAAAAAAACGCGAAATTAAGCAGGTCCAAAATGAATATCCAATCATTAAGAATTATATAGACATAAAATGCAGAGAAAAATGAAGACTTGCATATTAGTTTAAGAAATGATTTTTCTTGAGTTTTTCGCAGATTTCGTATTTTCATTATTTTGCGGTTTATGTACAGTTTCTGTTTTCGTGACCCATACCGGATAATCTAACTAATTGTTTTTCGATAATTTGTCTAATTGTCTTGAATATATTATCAAATAGGTTGTCTGCTCAATTACAAATTTGGCAATTTTTTCTTCAATCCTGTTAGTCGGCAAATAATAAAGGTGCATTTAGATATTAAAACAGAAAACTCTGCGCCCGTTTCGGGTTGCTATTGAATCACTAATTTTTCTTCGGTTTTTATGTATCTTCAGTGTTTTCGTTGGCACTTTTTTAGAACACTATTAAAAAATAAGGGGGCGAAAACTCGCCCCCTTAGTTTAATTTATTCCTTATTTATTGGACGATGAGTTTTATTTGTTTGCTGTTAGTATTATCATCGTATCTTAAGAAGTAAATGCCTTTTGCCAGATGTTTAGATGAAAGGGTTATTGTGTAGGAACCAGCATTGAGATAATCGTTAGTTAGTGTCTCAACTAATCTTCCGGTTGCATTATAAAGTTTGATTGAGACTTTCGCCGAAACCGGCACTGTGTAATAGATAGTTGTGAGTTTTGTAAATGGATTTGGTTTAACATCAAAATTGAACTTGAGATTGGATGTTGTCGTAACCGATGCAATAGCAGGACAAGAAGGAACTGCTAATTTTACATTAGTCTTTGCGAAACAAGAATATTGCCAGAATTCAGGCGTATTATTACCTTTCAAGAGATAAACTTTACCATCAGCATAGGCAAGTGCCGCACCAGTCTTCGGCACTGATTTCTTCCACAGTCTTGGAATTGTATCCAGTGGTGTCCAGAGACCAGTGTCAGGTGGAATTGCATTCGGTGTATACATCCAGAAGTGTTGAGCGCCGCCGCCTTTAATCATATAAGCAACATTGCCATCCGTACACATTGCGCCACCATCTTTAACTCTAATCTTCTTAGGCTTCTCAATCAAGTTAGTCGGATATGCTTGTGGACAGGATTCAACTTCAGTCCATTCGTTAGTTCCAATGTCATAAGCCCAGAATGAGTTGTATTTGTCACCAC
>JBDRUT010000030.1:0-22022 GCA_039801465.1 Caldifarciminota bacterium | reverse complement strand
TTAGCAGTTCCAATCTCAAAGACCACAGGGAATAGACCAGTGGCAATACCATAGTTTTGCACGATTACTTTTGGTGTAACTGAACTATTTTGATAGACAGTGCCAGTTGGAGCAAGAATTGCAGTTGCACCAACATCATATCCACCAAGAATTAGATTACCATAAAGATGCGGATAGCGCCAACTATCACCTGGAACATCTTGGGGCCACCAACCATACCAATCTTCATAAGGAGGTTCTCGGTCAACTGCAAACATCCAGAATTTCATCACATCACCATTCGGGTCAGCAGTAATCTGATATTTTTCCGTGCCAAAGGGAATCTTTCCTTCAAACTGCATATAACCCGAAGTTAAATTTGCTGAAATTTCAGCACCATCTACCGGACCATAACGCCAGGTGCCATCAGGAAGTAATGCACGGTAGATTAAAGAATCTATATCAGGTGCTTCATAGTTTATTAACCAATAATTGCCTTCAGTAGAATCAGTTGCCCAGACACCGTCGCCATTTTCATCAATATATAATCCAATCTGGTCAGCATTATTCGCTGTTGCCGCATAGGGCATTGCGATTGCAAAATAGATGAAGTTTTCATCATGTTTTACCCAGAGATAAGCACTTCCAGCAGGATATGGATAACCGGATGCTTGACCTAATACATCTGTGACATCATAATGATTAGCATCAGCCCATTCAGTCTCTTGAATATCACCATCAATTGTTGGTGGTGTTGAGGTCAAGTAAGAATACATATTACGAGTAATCGTAAATGCAGAAGTGAAAGTATAACCAGTATCATTGGCCGGGTTTTCATCGCCTTCAAGTGCAGTATATACTGTGATATCATAGACCGTGCCGTGTGCACCAGGAGTCCATTGTGGACTCAGTTCAACGACGCCTGTTTCGCCTGAATTCAATGCGATTGTGCCAGTGCCAGTATACACTAGTGATTTGGTTTGGTCATAAATTTCCATTACTACAGGAATTGATGGTTGGTCATTGAAACCATAGTTTTTAATTTCAACTTTGGGTGTCATTGGAACATTAGGTGCGACCATTGAGAGCGGCTCAACCATTGAATACGGTCCGACATCATTATTTCTCGGTGTCCAGGAGACGAATGCTGAGATACACCATTCACCTTCAGTGTTAAGAACCCAACTTCCAGGGGTGCCAAAATAACTTCTTCCCAATGGCAATTGGTCAGATAATAGATTCGGTTGACTGTCACTTCGACACCAGACTGAAACATAAAAATTGCCACTCGGAATAGTTACTGGTGTTGTTAATGCATGCTGAATTGTAATTAAAGTTGCAGTGCCACTTACGGTTAAGAAGTCAGATTCATATAATAGAGTTGAACCATCTCCGCTATAAATTTTGAACTTAAATACAGAATCTCGGATAGCAGTTTTATAGAATAATGCTTCAATGGTATCAATTTGGACTGGATGAGTTACACCAAATTCTCCAGGTACAAATACTGTTGCTTTTTCACCGGTAAGAGTCGGATACCAATAAAATGGACCACCCCAATTTGCATAGGTTAGCCAGTTAGTGACGATGATTGTTGTTGTAAATGTGTCATTCTGGGGTCTTTGGTCACCGGGAAGTTCAGTCCATGCTTTGAGTGTATATTCACCAAGTGTTGCTGGTGCTTGCCATTGTGGAGTAAAAGTGATTCTTTGGGTATCGCCTTGTACAAGTTGCCTTGTAGTTGTTTGGTCTAAGTCTTCGTATAGATAACCGTTAGGACCAGTGATACGCATTTTTACCGGTACACCTGACGGCTGGGTGTTAATACCAACATTCTGCACAAGTGCTTGTATAAAGAATTTTTTATATGGGAGTGTAGCAGAAGGTGCATTAACTAAAGATACTTTCATATCATTTTCACCTAAATTATATAGCCTGATACAGAAAACTTTATCATTAGGATCACATTGACCAAGATATAATAGAAAAGTATCTCGCCACATTTCACAACCGCCAGCAATACCACCTTGTAGTTCTGGAAGCGCACCATAATCTACGACAGAGAAATCAGGATAGCGATATTTAACCAACTCTGCACCAGCGGTCTGCGAAGAGCCCCAACAGACATTATGTGCTGGGTCAAGACCTAATCCATAGATTGAATAGGTATTTGTGTTAACACTCCTAACCGCACCACCTTGATTGTAGAACTTATAAATTGGTGATGCCCAGTTTGCAGTCCACAATGAGTCTTCAACATTATTATCTGTTAGCGCTCGCATCACATTGCCAGAGATTCCCGAAACTGGATATGCGCCAACAACATTATGTGATACTGGGTCAATCTGATGAAGTGTTGCTTCAGTGCCAGCATAAACATAACCATTATAGAAACACATATCACGATAACCCCAAGTTGTGGTTGTCGCTTGTTGGAAAGAGTCAACTAATGCTAAAGTGTTTAAATTATATATCAGTATCCAGTTTTCTTCAGCAGAAGTTGTTCTTCCGGCAGAAGCAACCCAGAGCAGAGTTTCGCCTTGTGGATAATTACCAATACAAACTGGTGTCACACCAACGCAAGCAGCATGGTCAAGAGTAATTGTCCATTCAATTGCATAATTTATTGTCGGTAATTTACCAGACAAATCTAAAGCACCTTGGTTTTCACAAAAATCAGTATTAGAATTATTTAGTGATTTAGTAGGCACTGGAACTGCCTGCATCGAAAGTGGGGCTGATGTTTTAAGATTCGAAAGGGGCGTTTTCGAATTACCAAGCCACATTCCACCAGATGTTGTCAGTTGTGGTTTTGTTCTTAATTTATTTTCGCCGAGATTATCGGCAATATTGGCATATGCCATTACAATGATCCCGACTAACAGAATCAATGTAAGTTTACGCATTTTGCCTCCATTTCTGCATACCGCTCTTTTGCTGAAGCAAGCTGAAGCGAGCAGTATGCGATTTTGATTTGGCAAGGTCTTCTGCATAAATAATCTTATAAACCGGTTTTATTGATATTACTTAAATCCTGCCTTGCCTTAAGATTTAAGCAACATCCCCGGATTGATACGGATGTTAGACAACAAAAAAGCATAACGAGAAAATCTGCTTATCGGACTTTAAATTAATATTTACTTGCACCACCTTAACATTTAATGTTTATGCTAAGAACATAGAATTAATGTATTTATTAATAATAAAATTTTAAAAAAATTTTTCCAAAAGTCAAGGGAAAAATACATTGTGTGCCAAAGATACAATACATTACAGGATTCGGCGTTTGACCGATTCAGTTTATTTATCATTACACCTGTCTTGATAACAGGTTGGGATTGGAATCCGTTTCCGATGGCGAATACTGTCGGTATTTAATTATAATAAAATTGAGCAACAGGGTTGCGATTATTGTACAGATTTAGAAGTGCTGTTTCGCGATGACAGCACGCTATGCGTCAATCTTGGCTCATCTTACACATTATATGTCACGCACTCTGTAGCACGAGCAGGGGTTCGCATCGCACGAATTAACATACCTTTTGTATACGGCAATATCATTATTGGCATACGAGATCGGCACAAGCACTTTATCTTTGTCGGCTATATTGAATTATGAAATACCATATCTCAATCAATCAAGCAGGTGTTTTTGTAAGCGGGCTTCTACCACATACAGACTTAATTGACTGGGCTATAGTTGACTATTTATTAGGCGTATCAATAGCACTAAGGATGGTTAGAAAGGTTATTGATGGCGAAGAATATGTTTGGGTATCTACTCCAGCGATAGTAAGACAAATACCAATTATCCACTTAAAAAGACGAGCAGTTCATATGCGACTACGCAATTTAGAGAAACTGGGGCTAATTGCTATAAAGATGGGCGAAAGACGGCAGTTTTATATTAGGCTAACTGATAAAATTTTATCGGTTCTATACTTTTCCACAAAGCATGCAATAAAAGACACATACCGAGCAACAAACGACACAACCTGCGCAACCAGATGCGCACTATTAATAAATTAAATAAATAAATTAAATATTAATAAATTAAATTATAATAATGAAGAAAATATTTTATTAAATATGCTGAAAAAAAAGAAAAATAAAGAAAGAAAGAGAAAGAAGAAAGAAAGGCTATGGTGTCAGCTGGCTTCAGCAATCAGATAGATACAACCCTAGCAAAAATAAGGCTACGGGCTATCGCACCACGAGGAGGTGATAAACATGCCAGACCTAAATAAAGAATTAGACCATCTTAAAGCACTATCAGATAAATTAAACGAACTACAAGCACAGATTGATGAGATGTCAAAAAAAGCATCAGTAATCAGTAATGCGAGAACAGGTTGATTCTGTATCAAAGACACTTGCGGCTAGAATGCGAGAAGCAGGACTGACAATTGTTAGAACAGAACACGGCACATTTACTTTAGACCGCCGGGTTATAACATCAATTCCACAAAGTCAAAGACGCAAAGCACTGAAATACGATATGAAACACAATATCGGTATATTTCACACGGTCGTTAATGGAATGCGGGTTAAAGCATGGTTTACGACCCTACTTGGACAAGGAATGCAACTGCCACCATTTATTGCCTATACGGAAGAGTTTTTCGTCAAAATTGGTGAAGCGGAATGAGATGTGCAGGGAGCTGTCCCCCATACCGATTAGGGTATTCTCCGAATGGTTTGACTAAAGAGGTTTTTAACTGATTCTTTAATTAGATGCGTAGTCGTTCTGCAGTCTGTTTGTAGATACGAAAATCGTCATCTTTTAAGAGCACGATTCGGACCAAATTAATACCGTGATTTTTTCTTAAGAAATCTTTGATTGCAGTTAAAGCGATTTCTGCGGCTTCACGAATCGGATAACCATAAATGCCGGTGCTGATTGATGGAAAGGCAATACTCTTAATGCCGTTTTCTAATGCTAATTTCAAACAGTTCAAATAGGTGTTGCGTAAATCGATTGCATCTTTTTCCCGATAACGAAAGATTGGTCCAACAGTATGAATCACATATTTGGCTTTGAGATTATAACCCTTTGTCAGTTTGGCTTCAGTAGTATTACAACCACCTAATTTACGACATTCTTCGGCTAATTCTGGACCAGCCGCACGATGTATCGCACCGGAAACACCACCGCCTGGCTCTAAATTACGATTAGCCGAATTGACAATCGCTTCAGTTGTCTGTTGGGTAATATCACCAAGCACAATTTCCAGTGATGATTTATTGATCCACGACCGATATGGTGACATAATCTAATTAATTATAAGAATAACGGGAAATAAGTCAATAAGTAAGTAAGTTTGAAATGTAACTAAAAGAAATTAATTAACTGGTAAAGTACATTGACTTTAATCATGTTCTAATTTATTGAATAAATCTTATAGTAAAAAGATATTGACTTTGGTCAAATTTTAATTTATAATATATTTGTTAGTTGGACTCTGTATTCTAATAAATGAAAAAAATAATTTTTTTCCTCATAATTTGTGAAATCAGTTTTGCTCAAATTGGTGCCAAATATCTGATTATCACTCATAATGATTTCTTAAACGCAATTCAGCCTTTGGCTCAATGGAAGCATAAAAAAGGACTGCCAACAAAAGTAGTTGCGCTTTCCGAATTGAACGCAACACCTGAATCACTTTCCGCAATTAAAAGATATATTGTTAATGCTTATAATACTTGGAATCCAAGACCAGAATATGTTTTATTAGTTGGAAGTCCATTGCATATCAAAACTGACCAGAATAAGTATGATGACTACTATGCTAATCTAACCGGAGATTACAAGATGGAAATTTCGCTTGGTAGATTTTCTTGTTCTACTGCAGTTCATTGTAGCACAATGGTTGCAAAAACACTAAGTTATGAACGAAATCCGTATATGTTAGATACATTATGGTATAAAAAAGGAACTGGCATTGTGAGAGAAGATTTTGGTGCAGTTGATTCGGTCTATTGGCAGAATATGCGATATATTTTTGGTCTATGGCAGAATGCCAATTTTATTCATATTGATTCCTTCTCAAGACAAAGACAAGATTCAGCCCGGCATGTAATTTCAGCAATTGATGATGGTCGGACATTTGTTGTCTTTCGTGGTCAGGGTGTTGGTAACTGGTGGTCGCCATTTACGCTTGACCCTTATCTTTGTAATAACAACTATAAATTGCCGATTGTCATTTCCGGAACTTGTGCAACCATCAATTTAAGTTATTTAGAACCACATTATCTTGGTGAGAGTTTCTTAAGAGCCGGTAGCGCTGATAATCCGAAAGGTGCAGTTGCATTTGTTGGCACAACTAATTCAGAAAGCGGTTCTGGCTTAGCCGAAATTCGGGGAACAGTTACAATAAATATTGCTAAGGCAATTTTTAGTGAAGGAGTTTATAAACTGGGTGACGCAGTAAAAAGAGGAAAATTCCTTGCAGATTCAATAAGACCTTCAGGCTGGACTTCAATTCGTTATCGAGAATGGAATCTCTTAGGCGACCCAGAGTTATCTATTTGGACTGATGTTCCTAAGACTTTAAGTGTCTTTTACGATTCAGTAATTTCTCCTTCACAGACCAATATATCTTGCCAGGTAAAAATTGGCACAACACCATTAGCCAATGCTTTGGTCTGTATTATGAAAGATACGATTTATCGTTACGGATTAACTAATACTAACGGTATAATAAATTTCACAATTCCCCAGCAAAACTCAGGTATGTTTTTTATAACGGTTACTGCTAAAAATTGTAAGCCATTTGAAGGAACAATAAGAGTCTCCACAACTGATATAAAGGAAAGTGCTGATAGAAAAAATCTTTTGTCAAACATACAAATCTATCCGAATCCTTGCCGAGATGTTGTAAATATCAAAGGATTAATGGCTAATTTACCCGTTTCGGGTGACAAATGGCAAATTGCTATTTATGATGTGCAAGGCAGGCAAGTCTTAAATGCGAATTGTAAAGAACAAAACGAAAAATTAAATATTAGCAATTTAGCATCAGGAATTTATATGATTGTGATAAGAAATGAAAAAGCAAGACTTGTTCAGAAATTGGTAATAAGATGACGGATAATTGTCAATCTGTCACCCTGAGTCCTGACCTGTCGTCAGGATAGGTTTATTTCAGGGTCTATATTGGCAAACCCTGTGGCGGACTATTGACGCAAAGCGTCAGGAAGGAGCATTAATATGATGAAAAAGGGTTTATTCTTGCTAATAATTTTCATTAGTTTTAGTTATGCCTTAAATGGTGCAAAATATCTAATTATTACGCATGACAATTTTTACGATGCAATTTTGCCTTTAGCCCAATGGAAACATAAAAAGGGTGTGCCAACCAAAGTAGTTCGACTTTCTGAACTCAACGCAACACCAGAATCAATAGCTGCAATTAAAAGATATATTGTTAATGCATATAACACTTGGAATCCAAGACCTGAATATATTCTGCTCGTTGGGTCTCCTACTTACATTAAAGCTGATAATAATACTTATGATGATTTCTATGGTAACATGAGTGGAGATTATTTGATGGAATTGCCGGTTGGTCGTTTTACTTGCACTAATATAAGTGAATGTAGTCTTATGGTTACGAAAACGCTTGGTTATGAACGAACTCCTTTTATAGCCGATACAACATGGTTCAGAAAAGGAAGTGTGATTGTTAATATCGACAATGACCCTGTGGATGATTCAATATACTGGGCAGACGGAAGATATTGTATGGCGCAAATGATAAATGCTGGTTATAAACAGGTTGATTCATTTTCTGATGCTCCAGGTTTTTCTCATACTTATGTAGATGTAGAAAATGCGATTACAGAGGGTAGAACTTATGTTGTCTATCGTGGATATTGGGGTAGCGGACCAACATGGGCAAATCCGTTTAATGTTGACCCAGCGAGGACAAATAATGGTTTTAAACTCCCAATTATTGTCTCGGGGACTTGTACAAATATGAGTCTTAGTGGTAATACATATTTAGGGGAAAAGTTTTTACGAGCGGGGACAGTAAGTAATCCTAAAGGCGCAGTAGGATACTTTGGTACAACTCAAGCTGCTAGTGAAGTCGCAAGATTCAGAGGAGCAGTTGCTAAAGGCTTCTTTCGAGCACTTTTTGAGGAAAAGAATTATTTCTTAGGTCCTATTACTAAAAGAGCAAAATTCATACTTGATTCACTATATCGTGGCCAAACAGGTTATTCTACTACCCGTTACCGCGAATGGAATCTGCTTGGTGACCCAGAACTGAATCTTTGGACTAATACGCCAAGACAATTGACTGTCTTACATGATACAATAATTTATACTGGTCCCCAAACTTATTCAGTCACAGTAAAAATTGGGTCGGTTCTCGTGCCTAATGCGTTGGTTTGTCTGATGATGAATGATAGTATTGTCTATGAATATGGATATACAAATAGTTCAGGTGTTATCAGTTTCTCAATCAATCCACTAACACCGGGTATTATGTCGGTCACGGTTACTGGTTTGAATTGTATTCCTTATGAAAAGAATGTTACTGTTCAATTGGGTGGTGATGCTCATGATGTCGGTGTTCTCGCAATTCTTGAGCCCACCGGAATAATTGCTTCAGGCAGTTCAGTTTATCCTAAAGTCCTGATAAAAAATTACGGAACTCATACTGATACTTTTCCGGTTACATTCAAAATTGGTTCAGTATATACTCAAACAATTAATCAGGTAATTTTAGGACCAGGCGACACAGTGACAAAACAATTTCCGGTCTGGAATGCAACTTTGGGAACATATTCGGTAAAAGCATATACTGCACTTAATATTGACCAATGGCGGGCTAATGATACTGCATTGGGTAATTTAAATGTTGTATATGGGAAAGATGTTGGTATTGATAGCATATTAAGCCCGGATACATTTCACATTTTAAATACCGGAATGACACCGCAGGTAAAAGTGAAAAATTATGGTGCGATAGCACAATCAAACTTTCCAGTAGTCTGTTCAATTGTCAGTATTACTGGAAGCGTAAGATATACTAATACTCAAATAATTTCTTTAGATGTCCAAAGAGATACAATTGTAAATTTTGCTTCCTGGATACCGACCATCAGTGAAAAATGTTGCGTTAAGTTTGGAACCGCATTAGTTGGCGATACTAATTCAGCCAATGACCGAAAAACAAGATTTACCGATATTTTGCCAATTTCACAAATAGTCATTGGTAATGGCACAGCAACTTCTCGTTTTCCACTTGACCGCTATTATAATTATTCAGTTCATGAGGCGATTTATCTGCAGTCAGAAATCAATACTGCTGGTAATATCACACATATTGCCTATTACAAGGCATCGGGTGATGATGTAAATCCAATAGAAAATGTGCTAATTTATATGAAACACACCCAAGCAACAACCCTTGCTACTGGCACATACTCATTAGATGGCTATACTTTAGTTTTTAGTGGTTCATTTACTAATAATGCGACCAGTGGTTGGATGGAAGTTCCTTTAACCACACCTTTTTATTATAATAATTCTGATAATCTGCAAATTCTAATTCGCAAAGGCTATCAACAATGGATTAATAATTACCCGCAATGGCGTTATACTTCAACTTCGCCAAATTATCGCACACGACAAGCATATAGTGATGATGGTGAGCCAACAAATTTAAACCAAACTTATAATCGTCCGAATATTCGGTTAACGCTAACAACAATTCGTGATGTCGGCATTATGGCAATTATTTCACCAACGGAAGTTGTTGCTGATTCACAACTGATTACGCCGAAAGCAATTGTTAAAAATCTTAGTTATAAACCAGAGACATTATCAGTAACTTTTAATATTGGCAATGATTATAGCAATACGATTACCAATTTTATTCTTAATGCTGGCGCAACTGATACCGCAATCTTTTCAACAAATTGGTTAGCAACAATTGGCACTTATACGACAAAATGCTATGTTGTAAATAATATTGACTTCAACCCATTTAATGATACGATTCAAAGTCTTGTTACTTGCCGAGAAAGTTATGAACACAATTTTGAAACAACTAATGGTAGTTTTTCGGCTTCTCCATCTGCTGGTGGGTGGGAATGGGGTGTGCCTACTTCTGGACCGAATAGCGCTCATTCGGGAACAAAACTTTGGGCAACTGTGCTTGCTGGTAATTATGCCAATAATGCCAATTGGAAACTTGTCAGTTCTGAATTCATTGCGACCAGTAACAATCCGCAACTTAAATTCTGGCACTGGTATAATATGGAAGAAAGTCAAACTATTCCTGGGCGGGCATATGATGGTGGCAATGTTAAAATCTCCACTGATAGCGGGCTTACTTGGAATTTGATTCGGCCAATCAATGGCTATAATGGCGTTGGTTATATTACTAATGCGGGTATTGCCGGTGAGTCTTGTTTTACCGGTGTTCACGAAACTTGGCAGCAAGCGACTTTTAACCTGCCAGTTGTGTCTGGTCAGAGATTTATGGTCTGTTGGCATTTTGGCTCTGATGGTGGAATAGTTCGTTCTGGTTGGTATCTTGATGACATTATCTGCACTGATGTTGTCAGTAGTTATCCCAATGATGTTGGTTGTATATCAATTCAAGCACCAATAAGCCCAGTCGATTCTGGAGCGGTAATTACTCCTTCGGCGATTATTCATAATTATAGTTTAAATCGGTTAAGTTTTGATGTGAAATTTGACATAAGCGATGGTTATTCTAACACAAGAAGTGTCTCAGCACCGCCTAACTTAGATACGACGATAAGTTTTTCTCCTTGGACCGCAAGTCAATTTGGCACATTTGTAATGAAATGCTCAACGAGTTTTACTCTTGATGAGAATAGTTTTAATGATAAAGTAACTGGCAATGTTTCAGTCCGATTCCACGATGTTGGCGCATACGAAATCGTTTCGCCCAAAGATACCCAATTTGCTGGTAATCTATCAGTTTCTGCTAAATTTAAGAATTATTATACTCGGACTGCTTCTTGTTCAACTAAATTCGTTATCCGTGATGCTGGCAGCAATATAATCTTTAATCAATCAAGATATTTATCTAATCTTTTGCCGGATAGTGTCAGAACAATTGACTTTGGTAATTTTAATGCTCTACCAGGAAAATATTATGCCCAAACATATACAATACTTAATACTGACGATAATGCTTCAAATGATACAATAAGTGATTCGGTTTATGTAGTCTTATCCGCACCAATCTTAACAACACCGTCTCCATCTGAAACATTAAATACTTCAACACCATCTTTTGATTGGCAGGATGTATACGGTGCAACCGAATATCAGATGCAGATTGCGGATACGAATGATTTCTCATCACTGTTGGTTGATACTATTGTATCAAATTCTGCATATCAACACCTAACTCTGATGAATAATGGTAGATACTATTGGCGAGTTCGCGCTGGTGTTCCGTATAGTTACTGGTCAGAAATTAGAATGTTTGTGATAAGCCCATCAGTGACACTTATTTCACCGCTTCCTAATGAGATATTAAGCACGCGAACACCTTTCTTTGACTGGCAAGATGTAGAGAATGCTACTGAATATGAGATTCAAATTGACGAGACTCAGAAATTTTCATCTCCAATTGACACGATTGTCTATATTTCTGAATACCAGATGCCGTCACCGGGGTTGAATGAAGGCACTTATTTTTGGCGAGTTCGCGCAGGACTTCCTTATGGTCAATGGTCTGAGGTTAGACGATTTACTATTGAAGTCGTGCAACCAGGTTGGCAAAGAAAAAATCCGATTCCTACCAATGTCTCAGGTAAAGGAGTTAAAGATGGCGGAGCAATGGTCGCAGTTAATTCTTGGATTTACGCATTACGGGGAAATAAATCAAATGAATTTTATATGTTTAATGGAACAAACTGGGTCTCAAAAGAATCTGTTCCTTTTGGCAAAAAACCTTTAGACCCAACTAAATATAATATAAAGCGAGTTGGTAAAGGCTCAGCATTATGCTTTGATGGCGCGAATAAAATTTATGCGACTAAAGGCAATAGAACCCAAGAATTTTGGGCATATGATATCTTAGAAAATCGCTGGGTATCAAAAGTATTTATTCCTATAGAAAAAGGTGCTAAAGGTGGAACTTCACTGGTATTCTATGAAGGCAAAGTCTACATGCTGCTTGGCGGAAGGAAATATGGTGAGACTAATTTCTTTGTATATGACACTATGCTCAACCAATGGAATAGTTTGAATTCTCCACCAATCCCTGATGGTAAACCTTATAAAGATGGTAGTTGTCTTGTGCTTTTTAGAGATACAATTTTCGCTTTGAAAGGTAGTGGTAAAGATAATTATTTCTTTGCTTATGATATTCAAACAAATACTTGGAGCCAGCGTAAAACTTTACCTTTAATTCACCCTCAGATAAATAAAGAAAAGAAAGTTAAAGATGGTGGTGCAATGACCACTGACCAAAATGTCATTTACACAATTAAAGGTGGTGGTGCTCAAGACTTTTGGCAATATTTACCTGGTGCTAATAATTGGATACATCTGAATGCGATTCCTAAAATTGATAACAAATCAATTCCGAAAACCGGCGCAAGTCTTGCCTATGCCAATGGCAGAGTATATCTGCTCAAAGGTAATAATACTACTGAGTTCTGGCAATATACTCCAATGCCAAAAGAATTATCTCAACCAGAACCGACAACCAATACTTCATTAATGACCGAAAAGAGTATTAATATCAGTGGTTTTAATTTTAATATCACACCCAGTCTAATTTATGATTATGCCAAAATTCAATTTTCCATTCCATCTGCCAGTAGAGTTCAAATAAAATTATACAATAGCACAGGTCAAATGATTGAGACAATTTTAGATGGTTATTTTGATGCAGGCATTTATGCTATTAGGTATTCACTTTCTAAACTTAGTCAAGGTATCTATTTCATAAATTATAATGATTTAACTAATAATAAAACTTTGGTTAGAAAAATATTAAAAACAAACATACATAAAAACTAAATACCAGATGGCAGAAAAGACGAAGATGAAAGAATTGCGGGAATTAAAAATGCCCCGATGCTTTCATATTTCGTTAATTACAGCATTGTGCCATTCTGGATAAATTGGAGGCATTATGTTAAAAATAAACAAAATAATACCAATAGCAATATTGGTGATGTGCTCGCTCTTAATTGCTCAACCGACACAACTCTTTCCTACGAATGGTTTTATTATCTATGATGCGACCCCATGGTTTGATTGGACCGACGAGAGTGGCGCAATTGAATATCGTCTGCAAGTTGATGAAACAGATGACTTTGCTTCACCAATAATTGATACGGTCATCCCAATTTCTGAGGACTCAATTCAGGATTTTCAGGCATTACCTGAATCACTCTATTATTGGCGTGTGCGGGTGGAAAATCCATTAGGTGCCTGGAGCGATGTTTGGTCATTAAGAGTTCAACTCAAAGGTCCAGATTTATTAATTCCTGAACCTGATGCGGTAATCAATACCCAAACACCAACATTCATTTGGTATCTACTTGGCGGCGCAGCAAATTTCCATATCACAATCACGCCTGAAGGCAGTGCAATACCTATTGTTGATTCTACATTTATGGATACGGTCTTCACTTGTCCGATAACTTTGGATGAAAATCTCTATTATTGGGATGTGCAAGCGCAAGATAGTATTGGCAATTTGAGTGCAATCAGCACCAGGTCATTTACAATTGATATTACACCGCCTGAAGCCCCTTCGTTAGTTTCGCCACCAAATGATACTATCTTTACTACCACAAGTATAACATTTTACTGGAATTCAGTGCCGGAAGCAGTTAATTATAATCTTGTCGTTACTAATGCAAAAGATGAAGTGGTTGATATCACGACGACCGATACATACTATGAGGCAACACTTGCTGAAGGAATTTATGTGTGGAAGATTCGCGCTCAAGATGTTGCAACAAATTGGAGCGAATTCTCTCCGGCTCAAAGTTTTAGTGTTATTCTGAGTCCATTTGGTTGGGCAATTAAAGAGTCAGTGCCAACAACCCCTGGGAAGAAAGGTGTTAAAGACGGCGGTGCTTTAGTCTGTCACGAAGGCGTGCTTTACGCATTTCAAGGTGGTAATTCAGTGAATTTCTTTGCTTATGATAATGGAACTTGGACAACAAAATGTTCTATACCATATGCACTAAAACCTAATGGTAAATCTGATAAAAAACGAGTTAAAGGTGGTGGTGCACTGGTGGCAAAAGGATGCACATTATATGCATTCAAAGGTGGAAATACTACTGAATTTTGGGCATATATTACTGATGAAGACCGATGGGTACAAAGACCATCCATTCCAACTGGCACTGCAAATTCAAAAGTTAAATCCGGAGGTGCATTGGTTGTTCATAATGGTTTAATCTATGCATTTAAGGGTGGAAATACTAGTGAATTCTGGATGTATAATCCGACTGATTCATCTTGGACACAGCAAACGGATTTGATTACTTCTGACGGTAAAAAAATTAAAGGTGGCGCTGCTTTAGTTTCTAAAGGCGAGATGATTTACGCATTTGTCGGAAATAACACAAAACACTTCTATGCTTATGCTAATGGCGTTTGGACTAAAAAGGCTGATGCCGAATTTGGAACACCAAAGACAATTAATAAGGGAATTAAAGACGGTGCCGCATTAGTTTTATTTGGTGATAAAATCTATGCGTTTAAAGGCGGTAATACGCAAGATTTTGGAGCATATGATGTAAATTCTAACTCCTGGACCTCAAAAGAAACGATTCCTGCAGGTGCAGGTAAAAAGAAAGTGAAACAAGGTGGTTCTTTAGCAGTGAAAGGAATTAGCATTTACGCACTTAAAGGCGGAAACTCTAAAGAGATGTGGTGCTATACTCCATTACCGGAAAAATCAAAAATTAACAATCCAATATCAGATATTCAAGTGCTGGAAAATTCTAAATTACCGATTTCTAATTCGACATTCAGTATAGATGCTACTCCTAATCCATTTAACAAACTTACAACCATCAAATACACAGTGCCGGTTGCAGGAAAAGTTGCTCTTAAACTCTACAATGCATCTGGTCAGATGATTGAGACAATAACTAACGAATATCATAATCTTGGCACATATACCACAAAACTTTCTGCAGAAAATCTTAATAGCGGTATATACTTCTTGAAATATGAAACTGCAACATACAAAACGGAAATGAAACTAATAATTCAATAGTTAAATTTTAGTAGGGCGTACCTGCTTAATAAAAAGGGTGGGAATTTCCCACCCTTTTATTTTAATCTAATATCGTCGATTAACAATAAATCTTAGATTAATGATTCAGTAAGAAGTTCAGAAATATCTTTTATTTCTAAATTTACATCCATTGTCTTAATGCTGTCTTCAAACATTATCATACAATAAGGACAGGCAACAGCTAAAATTTCCGCACCGCTGTCAAGCGCTTGTTTTACCCGAATATCAGACATTCGCTCACCTTTTTGCCAATCCATCCATAATCCACCACTACCAGCTCCACAACAAACACTATCTTTTCTTGTGAAATTTTCTATTTCTAATAATTCCAATTCGGGAATACTTTTTAATATAATTCTGGGTTCTTCATAAATATTATTCTGCCGACCAAGAGTACAAGGGTCATGATATACGACCTTCTTTTTTATTGGCTTAGAAGGAATAATTTTCTTTTCCTGAATTAGTTGGTAAAAAAGTTGTGAGGTGTGAATAACTTCAAAATCGCATCCCAATTCCTGATAGTCATTTTTATAAGCAGTATAACAATGGGGTGAAGTGACCAGTAATTTTTTGACGCCTTGTTTTTTTAAGGCATTGATATTATTATTGGCAATTTCGGTAAAGACTTTTTCCGCACCGATATTGCGTATCACCTCGCAACAGCAGAATACTTCATCACTAACTAAACCAAATGAGACATTCGCCGATTTTAGCAATTTAGTAGTTGCATCAGCGATTTTTCTGATTTGGACATCATAGGCAGGTATACAACAGGCAAAATAAGCATATTCTAAATCAGAACGATATAAAGGGATATTAAATTTATTTGCCCAGCTATTTCTTTTTTCAGAAAGTTCGCCTTGGGGATTTCCTGAACTATATATTTTGGTAACGATATCTTTGAGATTTTTCGGAATGGCTTCATAATCAATTAGAAGTCGGCGAATAGCCCGAACAATATCACCGATATTGACACCACGGGGACAATAAGCATAACAATTATCACAGCCGACACAACGGAAAAGTTCTGCAACTTCTTTTTCAATTTCTATTTTGTCGTCACTTGCCATAACATTGCCGAGTTTGACATTGTGCGGAATCCGATTGACAAGAAAATCAACCTTTTCAATCTGAAACCAAGGACATAAAGCTGTGCACATACCACACTGATAACATTTATAAGCATCAGTGGCGCCAAGTTCGATAATCGCATCCCGAATCTCTTTAGAGATAGTAATGATATTCATATAATTTTTATCTTATTTTAAGTGAAAATTTAGCGCAATTTATCTTTATGATTTTAATTCTTTTATTTTTGTTGCTAACAGAGGAACGATTTTTAGTAAGTCACCAACAACACCGTAATGGGCAACGGAGAAGATAGGTGCTTCTGGGTCTTTGTTAACTGCAATAATGGTTTCCGAATTCTTCATTCCGCTGATATGTTGAAAAGCACCGGAAATCCCTAATGCGATATAGAGTTTGGGTTTGACGGTTTTTCCTGAAGAACCAACTTGACGGTCTTTAGGTAGCCAACCAGCGTCAATAATTGGTCGAGTGCAAGCAATCGTTGCGCCAATATCATTAGCAAAATTTTCGATCATTGCTAAATTCTTTTGTTCTTTAATACCACGACCAACCGCAACAATAATATCGGCTTTAGTAATATCAATCCCAGTTGTCGGCACTTCACCATATCCCAAGAATTTAAATTTTTCCGGAATCGTTGGGTCAATAGTAAAAGAAAGTTTTTGAATATTGGCGGACAGGTTAGGTATTGCTGAACTTAATGCAAACACCTTCTCAAAAGAACCACTCCGAACTGTAACCATTGCGGGTCGTTTCTTGCTGATAAATTCAGCAGTAACTTTTCCACCATACATTGAACGACGCACTAGTAATTTTTCTGGACTGATTTCGAGGTCGAAAATATCAGTTATAAGTGGCATTGAAAGCGAACCAGCCAAATAAGGCGCCAAATCAGTTCCAAACCCAGTATGACCAATCATAGTTAATAGGGGATGAGTCTTTACGATTATATCTGATAGAATTGGTAGATAGAGCTGTGTGTTAAAATGTTCTAACAACTTATCTTCAACACAAATTATATTGTGACAATAACTTTTAATCGTATCCGCAATTGATTGACAGTTATCGCTCAAAATAATACTAGTAATCTCTAATCCTTGTATTTTCGCAATTTTATGTGCTAATGTCAGCATTTCATAACTGATATCTTTTATCTGTTTTTCTCGGTGTTCAATTAAGACCGCAATTGACGATAAGGACATATCTTTATTCATAATCCCACCTTTTCTTTGATGATATCAGTTAATTTTGCTGAAATTTCGTCTTCGCTACCAGTAATAAACTCGGCTTTAGATTCTACAATGGGATGATACATTTTTTCCAGTTCGACCAAACTTTCAAATGAATTGGGGTCAATATTTAACTTTTTGGCATCCCAAACTTCAATTGGTTTTGCTGCGGCTTTTTTAATACCAATAATTGAAGGATAACGGGGAGTATTGATGCCGGTCTGGATTGTTAATAATGCCGGTAACGGAATTTCTTTCTTTTCTAAAATACCACCTTCTAATTCCCGGTCAACTCTTAATTTAAAATTGTCAACAACTTCAATTTTATTGACATAGGCAGCTGAAGGAATATTAAGCAATGCTGCTAAAGTTGGTCCAATCTGAGAATACCCATCATCAGTTGCAATACAGCCAGTTAAGATTAAATCGTATTTAATCTGAGAGATTGCATAATAGAGTGCCTTAGCCGTAACCCAGGCATCACCTTTTTCAAATAGACTGTCGGTCAGTCGAATTGCCCTGTCAGCACCTTTTGCCAAGCCCATTCGGAGAATCTCATCAGACTTTGGTTCACCAACTGTGATTAATGTTATCGTACCACCAGATTTTTCTTTTAATAATAATGCTGATTCCAAAGCATAATTATCAGCTTCATTTGTCGTATAAATTAATCTAACTTTGAGAATATCTTTTCCTGAACTATCGACCCGAACTTCAGTTTCTGAAGTGTCCGGGACCATTTTAAGACAGACTACGATATCCACAAAAACTCCTTTCTGATTATTTCATAATTGTGTAAAATTAATTTCCGTATTTATTTTATACATATTTAAAATAATGATTAAGAATTATATTAAAAAATATATAAAAATCAATATTATTGTCTGGAACCATAAATTAAAGAATCTGTAAAAAGATAATTAGCTGGCATCAAGACCTTGACGAAGTTAGTAAAAGTTTTATACTTTTAATCAAGCTTCAAACAGAATTTCAGATTTATTTAGTATAACAAAATGAAGTTAATAACATTGATGATTTACAAACGAGAGCATGACAGAAACATCTAAAAATAAGTTTGATTGTCAAAAACAGAAAATTCTTCATGATACGCTGTTTTTATTAATAGTAATTTTAGGATTTTTTAATACTATATTGGCTAATAATATTAATTTGTTCTATAATCAAAGAGAGTTTAATAAATTTAGGGCACTATCAAACTTAAATCTTACCAACCGGCCGAGCGATTTTTTTGATTTTGACAAGTTATTACTAATCGGCAAAGCAGATTTTTATTCACAAAAATTTACTTCGGCACAAAAGTATTTTCAAAAAGCATTAAAAGTTGCAGATGATAGTGTTAAAAAATCTGTCGCCTGTTATTGGTTAGGGCGAACTTTTCTTGAACATAACAATAATGAACAAGCCGTTGAATATTTCGATAAAATTATCCAATATCATCAGAATCCGGAACCAGATTTTCTTTTTTACTACGGTATTGCTTTATATCGCATTGCAAGATATGCCGACGCGTTAAATTGTTTTATCAATTATGAGAGTCGGATAAAAGCCGAATTGCAACCTAAAGAGTTACCATTTTTTATTGGCGCTTCTGCCTTGAGTAGTCAAAACATGGAATTGGCTGAAAGATATTTTAACTTGGCAATTGCAAAAAAGTCAGAAATCACAAATCCCCGAACAATCTCAGAACTTTTTTTCTTATTAGGGCTAACCTACTATTTGACTAACAACAAGGAACAAAGTATTAATACCTTAAAAAATCTCAATGTGTCAGACATTGAATTACAAAATAAAATCAAATTAGTCTTGGGAACGCTATATTTAGAAAAGAAGGATTTCAAGAAAGCAATTAATGAGTTTAATAACATAAAATTGGATACCTTTGATGAGCTAAAAGCCCAAACATATTTTAGAATCGGTGTTGCGAATCTCAAATTAAATCAATATGAAAAATCTTTGCAATATTTTGACTCTGTAGTTACGAATTTTCCTAATACATCTTTAAGTGCTTGGGCACTGTATAATTTAGGAAAGATTTATCATATACAAAATAAATTAACTCAAGCCAAAAGAGCCTATCGGAGATTACTCGCCACATATACTGATAGTCTTTTAATTGAAGAAGCAACATTTAACTTAGCCACCATTTTATATCAGGAAAAAAATTACATAGAAGCGACATCAATTTACGAGAAGTTCTTGAAAGATTTTCCCCATTCGCGCTTTCGTAAGATAGCCTTATTCAATTTGACTAATGGTTATTATAAATTAACAAATCATAATAAAGCCCAGTATTACGGAGAACAATATCTCAGAGAATTTCCTGAAACAGAAGATGTTTTTGAAATTCATTATCTATTGGGACAAATTGGTATTCAGAATCAAAATTATCATTATGCGATTCATCATTTTTCTGCAATAAATCAAAGTAGTTTGTATGGTTATGCTTTGAAAGGAATTGCTGATGCCTATTTTGCTCTTGATAGTCTTGAGCGAGCAGTTGATTTTTATAACTTAGCCGAGAAAATCAGTTCAGATACGCTTCTTGATTTAGTAAGATATAATCGAGAATTAGTATATTTGAAACAAGGTGTCTATTCAGATTCGATTACTATGTTGAAATCATATTTAGGAAAATATCCCCAATCTTATAATCGCGCTCAAGTCCAATATGAAATTGGACATCGTTATTATTTGGATAATAAATTAGATTCAGCAATAGTTGAATTGGAAAAGGTTAGAATCTTAGATACTATCTCAGGTTTTATCTTATCGGCTGAAATTGAGAAAGCACAAAGTTATGCACTTTTAGGAGATACTAATAAAGCAATTGATAATTATTTAAGGATAATTCAGGAATTTCCTAAAGCAGGAATTTTATTTAAGCCATTATCAGCAGTTGCTGAACTATATTATTCCCAAACACGATATGATAGTGCTTTAGTTTTTTATAACTGGCTAATTAGCGAATTTCCTTATGCCGAAGAAGACGAAATCGCTCATTGGAGATTAGCAAAATCCTATTATAATTTAGGAAGAATCGACGAAGCCATTAAAATCTTAGAAAGATTCAAACAAAAATATCCGAATTCAATAATGCTTAAAGATATCTATTTTGAGTTATCAGATTATTATGTTGAATTAGGTAAATATTCATTAGCCGAAAAAGCAATAACTGAGGCATTGGACAAAATCGGAAAATCTGGCGATGGTTACTTTCGATTAGGAACGATTTACCGGAAAAGAGGCAAATCGAATGAAGCATTAAATTATTATATTACTGCCTATAATTTATACCGTCAGGAAAAGAATACAGCAATGTTGGGAATAACATTATATGAAGCAGGTAATGTCGCCAGCGAATTAAAAAATTGGCAAAGAGCCAAAGAATTTTATGAACGATGTCTTAAAGAATCCGAAGATGAACGATTGCGTATTTCTGCCCAAAATAAACTGGAACAAATTCAGGAAAGATTAAAAGACTGACGGTAGCATCCCCAAAAGTAGTTCTGTTTTTATAAGAAGATAAAGGCGCAAGACTACTCAGATTCAAAAAGATTTAAATATGAGAATCTCTAAATAATCATATCAATAAATATGCAATTACGACTTTTAGCACAATTACCAAATGAAACAATTTTAATTTTGGACTTTATTTGGAATTTCGATCATAAGGAGAATATCCAGAGTAAAAATATACTCTTATAAAATTTTAGAATTAATAGTAACGAGTCCATATTACTTTTAATATTTAATTCTTTAATCTTTTAATATAACCTTAAAGGTTTACCGAATTTTTAATTATTAAAATATTATAAACAGTGGTTTTGTTTTCTGCAAAAAAATACTTGACATTAAAAATATTTTTTTTGTAATATTATTTAGGTATATAATTTTATATTATATTGTAATCTTACTGCCTGTACGAAGTAAGTTTTTATTTACAATTATAATATAAAATTAGCGGTGATGTCGGATTATGAGAAAATCCGAATTCATTTGGGATATTACAAAAATCTTAAATCATAATACAATTCAGATAAGAGGAGGCGGTAGATTATGTCCATTTAATAATTTGAATTTTTCTAAAATCATAATGGAGTTTTTTATATTGAAGACATTGCCCGAAATTATGAAAGAAATTAGACAAGACTTTATAGTATAAAAGGAGAATTTATGAAGTATAAATATTATATTGGAGGTGTTTTATTAATATTCTTAAGTATTAATTTGCTTATTGCTCAATATCGTTGTGATTGGAATGTTTTTAGTAATGGCGGTGGAGTGATTAGTTCCAGTAATTATCAAAGTCAAGTAACTGTAGTTCAATCCGCAATTGGTAAGATTGCATCAAGTGATATGCTCGGTTTTATTGGTTTTTGGCTACCAGTAACACCAACCGCTATCTTAGAACCAAAAACCGAAGAAGTATTTA
>JBDRUT010000029.1:0-23146 GCA_039801465.1 Caldifarciminota bacterium | reverse complement strand
GCTTTTTCTTTATCTTCATCTCGTGGAATATATCGTCGACGACCGAATTTAACTTCATATAGGCTTGGTGAAATTTCTTCAGTCCAGATAGTATAACAGAAGAACTGGGCAATTTCTTTATCCCAAAAACCATGAATATGTGGATATTTAGATGACTTTTCAGTTATGAAGAATGGTTGAGATGCTGGTTCAGCTTCAAATCTTCCCCAGATGTCCCAATTAGTGGAATCAACCTGTTCCTGCCAGACCGTAACAAAATTAGTAGACATCACAGGATAATTAGATTCCTGTTCTCGGGTTTCGCTTTTATTTTCAGGCTCAAACCATCTTTGAGGGTCGTCTGTTATCAATCTTTTTCTTCGCCAGATATCACCGAATTCTGGATTGCCTTCTTCATTTGGTCCGCGCCATGCCGCATAGACATATTCACCGTAAGCCTCAACTGATGGATTTGAAGCAGGTTCGGTAGGAAATATACTGTAATAGGAAACTCGGTATGGTTCTGACCATTCGGGCAGTCTGCCTTGTCTAATATCATCAGGATGGACTTTTTCCAGTGTTGTCTTGTAAAAGATTTTTCCGTCATCCACATCCCTTTGCCAAACAATATGAATATAATCGCCAGGTGTTACTGCGATTGATGGAGAAGAACAATTCCCTGAATCGAGAATTGTTGGCGCTGACCAATTTTTTCCTGCCTTATATTGAAAATACAAATTCTGATTACTTACAAAAACACGATAAGTTATATCTTGCGTCCCTTTCACCTCCATTGTATCCGATGATGTAAATAAACTAATTGCTAAAATAAGTAATGCCATATTATTTAATGCTTATATACAATCATTTAGATTTATAGATTCTATTTGTTCTTCATTATTTTAACAAAAACCGATTAACTTTCTGAAGGCAATATTCATTATCGAATAGAAATAAAAATAAGATAAAAAAACCATCTCTAATTAAATATCTCATATCTCAAGATTAGTAAAATATTCCTTTTCTGTCAATAGTGAAATTTTTTATGTCTCTCGGCGGTATGTATGGATGTGTGGTGCAGTTTTATCTGTCACTGATAGATTCTTTTACTTTATCCTTGACGAAGAATATTTCTTAACTTATAATTATTTTCAATGATAAAAAAGGGACCTGTTACCGAATTAAAAGAAAAATTGGAAACACTCAGCGCTGAAGCCAAATCTCATTATGAAAATTATTTACGACTTCTTGCTGAGTTTGAAAATTTTCGCAAACGCAAAGAACGAGAATTTGACGAGTTTCGGCTGTATGCTAATGAAAATCTGATGAGCGAACTTGTACCAGTTTTAGAAAATTTTGACCGCGCCTTAGCCTGTAAAGATTTAGCCATTAATAACAATGCCAATAGTTTGCAAAAAGGGTTGGAAATTGTCTATCGGCAATTGAAGAATATTTTAGAGAAGTTTGGCTTAAAAGAATATTCAATGCTGGGTCAAGAATTTAATCCCAAAACTTGTGAAGCAGTTAGTTTTATTGAAACTAATGATAAACCAGCCAATTTGGTAATTGAAGAAATTGGAAAAGGTTATCTATATTATGATAAAGTCATTCGCCCGGCAAAAGTAATTGTTGCTAAGCCTTTACCCCAAAATAATAAAAAAGATTCAGAGAAAAAATGTGATGACAATTTTAATAATCAAGAGGTGAAATAGCACATCGGCTCAATTTTCCGAAATCGATTCTCAATTAGCAGAGTCTAATTAATTATAGAATGTATAATAAAACAGGAGGCGAATTATGGCAAAAGTTATTGGCATTGATTTAGGAACAACCTTTTCTTGTGTTGCAGTAATGGAACGGGGACAACCTGTTGTCATTCCGAATCCGGAAGGCGGTAGAATTACACCTTCAGTGGTTGCTTTCGGTAAGGAACGACTGGTTGGTACGCTTGCACGAAGACAGGCAATTATTAATCCAGAACATACGGTCTTTTCCATCAAGCGATTTATGGGACGACGGTATTCAGAAGTTACCGAAGAGATAAAAAGAGTTCCTTATAAAGTAGTAGAAGCACCTAATGGTGATGCCTGGGTTAAGATTGATGATAAGACTTATTCACCACCGGAAATCTCGGCAATGATTCTTCAATACTTAAAAAAAGCGGCTGAAGCCTATTTAGGTGAACCAGTAACTAAAGCAGTGATTACGGTTCCGGCATATTTTAATGATTCTCAACGTCAGGCAACAAAAGATGCTGGTAAAATTGCTGGTTTAGAAGTTCTCCGAATAATTAATGAACCGACCGCGGCATCTTTGGCTTATGGTCTGGATAAGAAAAAAGCAGAAAAGATTGCGGTTTACGATTTAGGTGGTGGAACTTTTGATATCTCTATCTTAGAAATTGGTGAAGGTGTATTTGAAGTTCGGTCCACTAATGGTAATACCCATTTAGGTGGCGATGACTTTGATGCCCGGATTATGGAATGGATTTTAGAAGAATTCCGCAAAGAACACGGTATTGATTTATCCAAAGACCGCACTGCACTTCAACGTATTCGCGAAGCTGCAGAAAAAGCCAAATGTGAACTTTCAACTGCAATGGAAACAACAATTAGTCTTCCCTTTATCTGCTCTGACCCTAAGAAAGGTCCATTACATATTGAATTAAGATTGACCCGTGCTAAATTAGAAGCATTGGTTGAAGATTTAATTCAAAGTACGCTTGGACCGGTAAAACAGGCATTAGAAGATGCTAAATTGTCACCTTCACAAATTGATGAGGTAATCTTAGTTGGTGGTCAAACTCGAATGCCAAGAGTACAAGAGGTTGTCCGAAATTTCTTTAACAAAGAACCAAATAAGAGTATCAATCCGGATGAAGTTGTTGCAGTTGGCGCAGCAATTCAAGCTGCGGTTTTAGCCGGTGAAGTTAAAGATGTTGTGCTTTTAGATGTTACACCGCTTTCTTTAGGCATTGAAACTTTAGGTGGTGTGATGACTAAAATCATTGAACGCAATACGACAATTCCGACTCGGAAAAGTCAGATTTTTACAACTGCAGAAGATAATCAAAGTGCGGTCACTATTCATGTGCTTCAAGGTGAACGAGAAATGGCAGTTGACAACCGAACCTTAGGTAGATTTGAACTTATCGGTATTCCGCCGGCGCCTCGAGGTGTGCCACAAATTGAAGTAACCTTTGATATTGATGCTGATGGTATTTTGCATGTTACCGCCAAAGACTTAGCAACCAAGAAGGAACAAAGTATTCGTATCACTGCTTCTTCCGGCTTAAGTAAAGAAGATGTTGAACGAGCAATTAAAGATGCTGAAACCCATGCAGCTGAAGACCGAGCCAAACGAGAAGTAATTGAAGCCCGGAATCGTGCTGACACCTTAATCTACCATACGGAAAAGAGCCTTAAAGAATTTGGCGATAAGGTTTCAGAATCGGACAGAAAGAATATTGAAGATGCAATCAATCGACTTAAAGAATCAATGAAAGGTCAAGACAAATCGGCAATTGAGCGGGATATGGAAGCATTACAAAAGGCAAGTTATAAATTGGCTGAAGAGATGTATCGTCAAGCCCAAGCTAAGGGAGCGGAAACGACTGCCCAAGAAGAGACCAAAACCAGCGATAAGAAAGTTGATGCCGATTATCAGGTCTATGATGATGAGAAGAAATGATGTTCATAATTATAGTGGCAAATACGATAAAAATTGATATTAACCCAATAAATTAGCTGAAGAGATGTATCGTCAAGCCTAAGCTAAGGGAGCGGAAACGACTGCCCAAGAAGAGACCAAAACCAGCGATAAGAAAGTTGATGCCGAATTATCATTTTGATTATGAAGAGAAAAAATAATATAACTATCCGGCATAGGATTGTGATTAGATAAAATATCAATTAAACTCGCACTGATGGCGAAACGAGATTACTACGAAATCTTAGGCGTTTCCCGAAACGCAACAACTGACGAAATCAAACAGGCATATCGCCGATTGGCAAAACAGTACCATCCGGATATGAATCCGACCAATAAAAAAGAAGCCGAAGAAAAGTTCAAGGAATTGTCTGAGGCCTATGAAGTGCTGGTTGATAGTGAAAAAAGGAGATTGTATGACCAGTATGGACATGAAGGTGTCTCGCAACGGTTCAGTCCTGGTGGATTCCAGTGGCGTGATTTCAGTCATGCTGAAGACCTAAAAGATATTTTTGGCGATATCTTTGATTTTAGCGAAATCTTTCGTGGTTTTGGTGAAGGCAGTATCTTCGACTTGTTTACCCGGAGCCGAACTGCAAGACCGCAAACCGCTCGTGGACGCGATATTCACATTCGATTGCGTTTGACTTTAGAAGAAATTGCTCAAGGCACAACTAAGGAATTAACTTTTTCACGATTTGAAAAATGTGAAGTCTGTAATGGTAAAGGTGGCACAGGCACAACGACCTGCCCACATTGTCAAGGTCGCGGTGAAACCCGCCATGTGTCCCGTAGTGTTTTTGGGCAATTTATCCAAGTCTCTACCTGTAGTGAATGCGGTGGGAGTGGTCAACAGATTAAAAATCTCTGCTCTAAATGTTCTGGCGAAGGTAGAATCCGAGTGCAAAAAACACTAAAAGTCGCAATACCACCTGGAGTGGGTAACGGTAACTTTATTCCATTACGCGGTGAAGGTCATTACGGTCCAGGTGGCAGAGGTAATGTAATTATCGAGATCGAAGAAAAAGAGCATCCGCTATTTGTGCGCAACAATGACGACATCGTCGTTGAGGTGCCAATACTTTTCACAACTGCAATCTTAGGAGGAGAACTGGAAGTGCCAACGCTGGACGGCAAAAAGAAAATTAAAATCAATCCCGGAACACAACACGGAGAATTAATCCGAATCAAAGGTGCAGGTATCAAACGGTTAAACGGCGGTAGAGGCGACGAAATTGTTCGCATCGCAGTTCATATTCCAAAACATCTAAGTGCTCGAGAAAAAGATTTACTCAAAGAATTAGAACGCATCCATACGGAAAATCCGCCTTCAGCCCGAAAACCAGAAACCAGATAATTTACTTATGGTATACACTTTGTAATATAAAAGATTATGGAATTATACTATACTGACAAAAGCAATATCTTCTCTAACCGCTTGCGCATATCTGGTCAAGAAGCACATCATATTAGTAGAGTAATGCGTCACAAGATTGGTGATGTAATTTATGTCACTGACGGTGAAGGTAATGAATATCAATGCACCATTGATAAAATCAATAACGATATTGAAGCCAATATTGTAAATGTTAACCGCAAAGCTCGTGAACCAAAATTAAAAGTTACCTTAGCACAGAGTATAATTAAAGGATTTCGTATGGATATTATTATTGAGAAAGCCACGGAGTTAGGTATTAGTGAAATTATTCCGGTCATTACCGAACGAACCATTGCTCAAGTCTCAGAGAAAAAAGCCGAAAGGTTCAAAAATATTGCTTTTGCGGCTATCAAATCTTCAACTCGCACTTTACTTCCTCAAATATCTTCGCCTTTAACCTTTTCCCAATTACTTAATAAGATAAACGATTATGATTTAGCAATTTTAGCATGGGAAGAAGAAAAACAAAAGCGGTTAGCTGATATTATCGGTGGCCGGAATTTTAGAAAAATTCTGTTGATTATTGGACCGGAAGGTGGATTTAGTAAAGATGAAGTGCAAAAGACATTAAACTTTGGAGTTAAATGTTTTTCTTTAGGTCCAAGACGCCTGCGAGCCGAAACCGCGGCAATTGCTGCACTTTCATTATTAATGTATGAATTAAAGGAAATGTAAATGTTGAATATTAATTTTATAGCAATTTGGATTTCTAATAGCAGTTGTCATTTAACTGCAAGAACCAGATGCTAAATGTAAGGAGGTGTTAATGAATAATGCCTGAGATAATTGTCAGAGAAGGCGAGTCTTACGAAAATTTTATTCGCCGCTTTCGTCGGGCATGTGAGCAAGCCGGCATTCATAAAGAGATTAAACGCCGGGAGTTTTACGAAAAACCCAGCGAACGACGCAAACGAAAACTTGCTGAAGCCAAACGAAAAGCCTGGCGTCGTGCCCAAGCCGAACTTAGCGGTCGTGGATAATTTTACATTATAATACGATGTAGTTGAAATGTCGCTTTTATTGATTACAGCGAATTAAAAGAACGATTGCATTGATTGAAAATCAATGGCTTTACTGCTGGTGTCACTAAAATATCCGCGTAATTAAGATTATGTCAGAAATCTTTTATCGCTGAATCTATTTAGAATAATAGGGTAATAAATTTACAAAATATTTTACTTTTTATATACTCGCAGTGATTAGACTATTATGGACAGTAAAACTTTAGCGTTATTAGAGTTCGACCGCATCCAAAACCTAATAGCTGAAAGGACTCAAACCGATATGGGTCGCGAATTGGCGCTTAAAATTCAACCTTTGCATAGTCGAGAAGCAATTGAAAAAGAATTTGATTTTATTGATGAACTCTTAAAACTCAATCAGGAGCCAAATCTATCAGATATTGTTGACTTACGCTATTACTTTATAGTCGATGCGCCACAGATTTTTTCTGCTGATAAACTTAAAGTGATGCAAAAAACTTTTGAGCAAATTAGAAAAGTCAAGAATTTCTTTATTAACCATAAAAACCTTGCACCGAAATTTTATCATTTAATTAAAGAGCTACCAACATTTGAATCTTTAGAAATCTTAATAGACCAGAATATCGATGAATTCAATGAAATCAAATCTGATGCGACACCCAATCTTAAACGTATCCGAAAAGAACTAACCCTGAAGCGTACTTATATTATTAGCCATCTGGAAAAATTAATGATTACACACGAAGATTTATTTCAAGAACATAATTTTGTCTTGCGGCAAAATCGATACTGCCTTCCCCTCAAAATTGAAATGCGAGAAAAGATTCCTGGTATTGTTCATGAATTTTCAACATCAGGCAAAACTGCATTTGTTGAACCTCTATCATTAATTGAAGAACAAAATGATTTCGCCCGGCTCAAGGATGAAGAACGAGAAGAGATTCAACGAATACTAAATTATATCTCGAATGAATTATATCAAGTCCGTGAAGAGATTCTAACTGCATTTGCTTTGGTTGCGGAAATAGATGTTAAATTGGCAAAAAAACGATTTGCCCAAGATTTTAGATGCACTCGTCCCCAATATGCTTCTGATGGTTGTATAAAAATTATCAATGGAAGACACCCATTGCTAATCTTAACCAAATCTCTGTCCGCAGTTATACCGTTGAATTTTCATTTTCCGATAGACACAAATGTAATATTAATCTCTGGACCCAATGCTGGAGGCAAAACCGTTGTGCTCAAAACAGTTGGATTATTTGCACTAATGTTTTCCGCTGGTTTATTTTTACCTGCGGAAGACGGGACCCGGATTCCTCTTTTTAACAATATATTTGCTGACATAGGTGACGAACAATCTCTCGATGCTAACTTGTCTTCTTTTTCCGCCCATTTGTTAAGGATAAAAGAAATACTTGCACAAATTGACAATACCAGTCTGGTGTTATTAGATGAGATCGGCGCTTCAACTTCTCCTGAAGAAGGCTCTGCTCTTGCCATTGCTATTTTAGAAAAAGTTAGAGATGTGGGCGCTTATTGTCTTGCTACCAGTCACTTAAATCCGCTTAAAGCCTATGTTCACGATGCACCTGGGATGAAAAATGCAGCAATGGAATTTATTGAGCGACCCACTTATCGATTTGTCATCGGCTTGCTCGGGGTTTCCAATGCTTTAGAAATCTCTCAAGAATTAGGATTGCCTTCAGAACTCATTGAACGTGCTCGAATGTTTTTAGACCAAGATTGGCTAACACTTGCTCAAAGACTAAAAGATTTAGCAACTGAGACGGAAAGATTGAGAATCCTAAATGACCAGTTAGCCAAGAAAAAAGAAGAATTAGATAATCAAAAGACGCATTACGAATCTTTGATAAATAAGTTCAAAGCCTTTGAGAAAGAAGAAAAGAAAAAACTGTCGGCAGAATATCGCCGATTACTTATTGAACAACGTCGGAACATTGAAAATCTAGTTCGGGCAATTAAAGAATCTAATGCCGAAAAGCAGAGCATTGTTAAAGCCAAAAAATTTATTGAAGAACAATTGGCTCATATTCCGAAAATTGATGAAGAACAGAACATTGCTAATAATATACAAACTACCACGGTCCAATTAAAGATTGGCGACCAAGTGTATTCTCAGACATTTCAGAAAACCGGCACGGTTGTTGCAACTAATGCCCAAAAAACAAAAGTTGCTTTTGGCAGTATTCAAATCGAATTACCTAATGGTGATTTAGTACTCAAGGAACCATCCCCAACCAATAACGAATCTGATGCTCAAAAAGTTTCGACGCTATTCGATTCTTTCCTTTATGAACCAAAAGCAGATAATGTCATAAATATACGCGGTATGACTAAAGAAGAAGCAATGGATTCATTAGAACGATTCTTGGATTATGCGTATCAAAGTCATATTCCAATTGTATCTGTTCTCCACGGCAAAGGTAAAGGCATATTAAAAGAAATGGTTTGGGACAAATTAAAGAAAGACCCGAGAGTTGAAAAAATTCGTTTTGGCGAAATTTACGAAGGCGGAATGGGAATTACTAAAGTCTTTCTCAAATATGAAAAATGATTTAACCGCAAGACATTTTAATTAGATATGATTCAGATTAAAAATAAATATAATAATCGGTTAAGCGTTAGCTAATAATATATGATTAAAAAAGAAATTATTGACCAAATTCGAGAACAATCAGATATTGTGCAGATAATTTCTGAACATATTCCGTTAAAAAAAGTTGGCAGATATTATCGGGCTTTATGTCCTTTTCATAGTGAGAAATCACCATCATTTTATGTTAGTCCTGACCGCCAAATATATCATTGTTTTGGTTGTGGTGCTGGTGGTTCGGTATTTACTTTTCTAATGGCTTATGAGAAGATAACTTTTCCTGAAGCCATTAAAAAATTAGCAACCAAACTCGGTATTACACTACAATCCGAAATCACGCCTTATCGCTTTCAACCTTTACTTGATGCTTGTGAATTTGCGACCAACTTCTTTGCTGCCGAACTAAAGAAATCAACTCGGGCAAATGCCTATCTTAAAAAACGGAAAATCAGTTCTGAGACGATTGACCGCTTCCGTTTAGGTTATGCACCCAGTGGTAATCTATTATTTAGTGCGGCAAAAAAACATGGTATTTCTGAAGAAATATTATTAAGAGCCGGGCTAATTGTAAAAAAAGAAAACGGCAATTACGATTGGTTTTTCGACCGGATAATATTCCCGGTATTCTCTTTATCGGGGAAGATAATTGGTTTCGGCGGCCGGGTGCTTGATGAAACCAAAGAGCCTAAATATATTAATTCACCGGAAACGGAAATTTTCAAAAAGAGCGAAAATTTATATGGTTTATTTCAAGCTAAAAATTATTTGCACGATAATATTCCAATCTTAGTTGAAGGTAACTTTGACTTATTATCACTGGTTGACCATGGCTTTAATAATGTGGTTGCACCTTTAGGTACTGCATTTACTCAAGAACAAGCATTGCTCTTGCGTCGTTTTAACAATCGTCTCATTATTGCCTTTGACGCAGATGTGGCCGGGAGAAATGCTACCCTGCGAGTTTTAGAAACTTGTCTTAAGATAAATTTGGACCCTCAAATTTTAATGCTGCCAGATAATTTTGACCCGGATAAGTATATTAACACTTATGGTAAAGATAATTTTAATAACCTTATTAAAAACAGTCTTGATTTTATCGATTTTTTAATTAAAATAAAAGGATATAATTCAGTATATACAAGACAAACCCTAATAAAAGAAATTCTTGATTTAATTGTGTTGATGGAAGGAAATCTCGCTCAAGAACTTTATCTGAATAAAGTTTCTGAGAGCTTTAATATTGCCAAAGAAACTCTTATAAATGAAATTAAAAAGAAGATGTCAAAGCGTGATATTGCGACCGCAAGCAAAATGACCAAAACACCAAAGCCAAGTTTAATTGAGGAACAAGTTTTAGCTTTAATTGTCAATGTTCCTGCATTCGCATTATTGGCTAAAAATGAGTTGCCGGCGAACGCATTCAGTTCAACTGAAGCCCAAGTTATTGCCCAAACAATTTATAACTGTGTTGAAGCTGAAGACTACTCGGTTGCGCGAGTTATTGACAGCCTAGAAGACGACCAACTAAAAAAGATGGTCGCGGATTTAGGCTTTCAGATGACAACTTCTCCGAGTCGCGAAGAATTCGAACAGAAACTGATTAAACTTAAAGCTTCTTGGGTGTATCAAAATATGTTGATAGCAAAAAAACAAGGCGATGACGCCTTAGCCGAAAGACTATCTCTGGAACACTATGAATTAAAAAAGAGGCTTGCTCGAGGCAAAAATTAATATGACGAATTTTGAGTTAGCACAACGAATAAATGTTTGAACCAAACAAAGGAGTAAAAGTATGAAAAAATATAAGAATTTGATTGATAAAATCCTGAAAAATGTTCCGAAAGATAATACGCTTACTTATGACGAATTAGACAAATTATTACCTGAAGATTTACAATCTGCGGAGGACATTGACGAAATCGTTTCCACCCTACATAAGAAAGGTATAAGGGTTTTGCGTAGTCGAGAAATTGTTCCGACTGTACCGCGAAAAGCACCCAAACCGACTATCTTTCGAGTTGAAGACCCGACAAAATCTTATTTCCGTGAGTTAAGTAAATTCTCGTTACTCAGCCGAGAAGAAGAGATTCAATACTCTAAAGCGATGGAAGCCGGTTATAAAGAAATTACCCGATATATTTTTGAACCAGTACCACTGGCGGAAAAGTTGGTTGAAGAGTGCTTTTCTGTTGAAGAAGATACTCGTCCTTTAGACCAAATTGCCCGAGTTGAATTCGAATGTTTACTAAATAAAAAGGCGTATTATCGTGACCGTCAAAAGTTTATTCGTCGAGTACGGGCAATCAGACGAGAGTTAGAAACATTAAAAAGTCTATTAAATCGGCGACAAACTCAAGCAGTCAAACGCCGCATCAGCCGAATAAAAGCTCGCATCTTTTCTAAAATCCAAAGTCTTTCTCTCCAACACCATCTAATCAATAAATTCATCCAAGAATTTAAGGTAATGGCGCAAGAAGCAATTCGTATCCATAATAAACTGGAATCTTTAAGTAAACGAAAAAAGTCGGCAAAAGACGAAATTAGCGCTTTAAGAAAACAACTGCGCGAACTTCGTAAATACTTCGATAAAGACCCGGAAGAACTAAAAGAAATCTTAGGCAAGATTGACCAAGAAGAAGCCAAAATAATTCAAGCCCGGGACCGAATGATTGAAGGAAATATCCGCTTGGTTATTTCAATTGCAAAACGATACATTAATCGGGGCTTAGAGTTTGCGGATTTATTAGAAGAAGGCAATGTTGGTCTGATTAAAGCAATTGAAAAGTTTAACTATCGCAAAGGATTTAAATTCTCTACTTATGCAACCTGGTGGATTAAACAGGCGATTACTCGAGCGATTGCTGATCAATCGCGCACGGTTCGGGTTCCGGCTCACATCCTTGATGCGATTAATAAAATCTCTAAAGTTCAGCGAAAATTCATCCAAACCTATGGCCGAGAACCAACTGTTTCCGAAATTGCTCAACGGCTTTCAACTCGAAAGGATAAAATTGAAGCCTTGGCAAAAATCTCTCAATTCGGTATCTCATTAGATAAACCGATTGACGATGATGCGACCAGTTTCATCGGTGACTTCATCCACGATGAAAAGAGTATTTCACCTTCGCATGCTGCGGGCATTGAACTATTGCGTGAGAAACTCAATGAAGTACTCGGAGTTCTTTCCAAACGCGAAGAGAAAGTATTGCGACTACGCTTTGGTTTAGGTGATGGTTCGCCCCGAACCTTAGAAGAAGTCGGCCAAATATTTAATATTACGCGGGAACGCGTCAGACAAATTGAAGCCAAAGCACTAAAAAAACTTCAACATCCAGTAAGACTCCGCAGATTTGCTCAGCTCCGAGAACTCCTTCAATAGGTTATATTAAATTAGACAATATTACAAGTATTCTAAAGTTGTCCGGATTTGGCAAGGATTTTGAATTGAAACGGAACTCTTTCAATAAACTGCGTTAAATTAGACAACCGCCTCATTTTTAATTAAGTTATGAGTGGATTCATTGGTATTATTTCTGATACACATGATAATCTTCCTAATGTTCTGACCGCAGTTAAAATCTTTAACCAATTTCCAACTTCATTAGTTATCCATTGTGGAGACTATGTCGCTCCTTTTACACTTTTGGCATTTAAGGAATTAAGGTGTCCTTTAGTCGGTGTATTCGGAAATTGTGATGGTGAACAAGAAGGGCTCAGCAAACAGGCACAACAACTAAAATTTGAAATCTATTCTCCACCCTATAAAATCGAACTTAATAATCGTAAAATTCTTATTAGTCATAAACCTATAGAAATAGAACAATATCTACATAATCAAACAAACCAATTCCTAAGTCAATCTTGCGTTGATATTCTAATTTACGGTCACACCCATAAACCAGAAATCAAACGCGAGCCGATTTTAATTATTAATCCTGGTGAAGCATCCGGTTGGTTATTTCATAAACCATCCGTCGCAATCTTAAATTTATCAACTGAAGAAGTTGAACTAATTCCTTTAATCTAAAACCGCTAATATTAGAATTTTCCCTAGCCAAAAGACTACGACCAAACACTCTTTTTTCTCCTAATTATTGACACCAAATTAAATAGAAGTTATTATATTTGCCTAATTTTATGAATGCTAAAAGATTCGCACTTAACAAAATTATTCCCAATCTCAAAATTGACTTTCGGTTAATCTTTCGTGCATTCCAGTATCGGAATTATCGATTGTATTTTGCTGGTCAGGGTATTTCCTTAATCGGAACTTGGATGCAGAGTATTGCCTTAAGTTGGTTGGTATACCGTCTAACGAACTCAGCATTTTTGCTGGGACTGGTTCGATTCAGTGGAGAGATCCCGATATTTATATTTACTCCATTTGCAGGCGTTATAATTGACCGTTGGGAACGAAGAAAAATTTTGATTATCACTCAAGTTTTGGCATTAATTCAAGCATTAGTCCTATCAATTTTAGTTTTGACACATTTCATTACCATTTGGCAGATTATTTTATTAAGTGTCATAATGGGATTTATTAACTCATTTGATATGCCGGGTAGACAATCATTTATCATTGAGATGGTAGATAAAAAAGAAGATTTAGGAAATGCTATTGCATTAAACTCATCAATGTTCAATTTGGCACGATTAATTGGACCTTCGCTTGCCGGCATCATAATTGCTGTAGCAGGTGAAGGAATCTGTTTCCTGGTTAATAGCATCAGTTATTTAACGGCAATCGCTGCTTTAATCGCGATGCGCATAAATCGTAAAGAAATCATTAGTCAAGATAAGAATATTTTTAGCGAATTACGGCAAGGTGCAAAATATGTTTTCGGTTTTACGCCGATTCGTTACATTCTTACTCTTATCATCGTTATCAGTTTACTTGGTACGCCATATGTGGTTTTACTGCCAATATTTGCTAAAGTTGTTCTAAAAGGCGGACCGCATACATTAGGCTTCTTAATGGCTGGTGCTGGAGTTGGTGCTTTAATTGGCGCATTATATTTGGCATCCCAAAAAACTGTGGTCGGACTGGGAAAAATCATTCCTATTGCCACAGCAATCGTTGGTGCCGGGTTGCTGGTCGTCTCGTGTTCATCTATCTTTCAATTATCATTAGTAATGATGTTATTTATCGGTTTTGGAATGATGGTCCAGATGGCATCGAGCAACACATTTTTACAAACAATTGTTGACGATGACAAACGCGGTCGAGTAATGAGTTTTTATACTTTGGCATTTATGGGCACAATGCCTTTAGGTAGTTTACTTGCTGGGTTTTTAGCCAGTAAAATTGGTGCTCAAAATACCGTATTAATTGGAGGCATTGCGACAATAATTACCGCGATAATCTTCGCACAAAAATTGCCTTATTTACGAACTATAATCCGACCGATTTATCAAAAGATGGGTATCTTGCCTGAAGTAACATCTGCGCTCCAAACTACCACTAACTTACAAACTCCACCCGAAGACTAAAATTTCTTTTTTACAGTTTTCTCATCTATAATTTAAAAATTCCTTTAACAGAATAGTTTTAAAGAATACTAATGAAGAAACTGGAATAGAGTAAAATACAAATATTTTTAATGTACAACTCTTGCGAACAAGTACTGATAAAGATGGGTTTCTTAGTTAGATTAGTAAAATGAATTTTAAAGAAACTGCATATTATATTTTAGCAAGAAAAAGAAAATCGCGTATAACTACAGCAATTGTGGAAATCGCGCTGAAAGAAAAACTAATAACAATACAAGGCAAAACACTTAAAAGAACAATGTGTGTACAAATCTATGTTGACATTAAAACCAAAGGTGTAAATTCGTTATTCTCAAAATCAGAAAGAAGGAAATTCGGATTACGCAAATGGAAAGATAAAATAAATGGAATGTCTTCTAAAAGAACCTTTAAAGATGCTGCATATAATGTGCTTGATGCAGAAAATAAACCATTATCTGCTCAAGAAATTACAAAAATCGCATTGCAGAGAAACTTATTGTTAAAAATACACCCGAACTGTTATCAGAAATATTAATGCGAACGAAAGGTTTCTGATAAAAATTTGGTATTTTTTATTTTTGAATTTTTCTGAGTAGAAAAGTTGATATGCTGATTGGCTAAACCCTTTGCTAGCTGAATAGCAACCTGTGCCAAAACTTAAATGATATTTTATTAGTCTAATTAAAAGACTCGCAAATAGACTTGTTGACTGATGTTTTATGAGAAGTATTTATAGGCGATATAAAAGAAATATTAAATGAAGAATTTTTTAATACCATTTAACCCGACATGTTGAACTTGTTACACTGCGGGGGGAGTCATACCATCATTTTTACAATTTTTTACTTTATTCTCTGTAATTCAATGGGTTAAATAAAAATCTCCCTTGATTTTTTGTTATATTATATGTATAACTTTTTAGATTATAAAAAAGACTAAATTTTATGCGTTTGGTAGCCCAAGATAAGCGAAAACTTTTTGTTGATGTGCAAAAATTTGCACATTTGACACATATATGGAATGTTAAAGACTTGATTTTGTAAATAAAGGAATATATTAATATTTTGTATCTGGAAGACGGTAATTAATTTTCCTCTTTTATATTAAGTTATGCAACCTCTCCAAGATTAGATATAATAAGAGTTCCAAACTGAATCTTTTAGTTTCAATTTTTAAAACGTGATATGTTTATCCTACAATTCTTTCACTTGCCATTCTTTGGATTTTTACTCACTTTTGTAATAATCATATGGATTTTTTGAATATTTATCAGAGAGATTGTAAAAGGACTATTAAATTACTACGAAGCGATGTAATCTACTAGAATCAAGAAAATAATTTTCAATACACTATGTTTAATTACAATTCTTTTTCTTAATATTGCGCGTATTTTTATTAAACTTATGCTTTGATAATAGTTTTTTATGTTCTTGTACAAATGCCCAAATTCAACCACTATTTCTTTTTAGAACCTGCCATTAATGGAAGAATTAAAAGTTAGAAATATCGTGTCTCAGCATGATAGAAAAATTAAAAAGAACAGAATGGTAAAGAGATTGATATTACCCAAGTTTCTAAATCGTTGACTTTTTTTGATATTCAAATTAAAATATCGCATGCCTTGGTATGCGTTTATTCATCCAGTGTGGCAATTAGTAGGTTTAATTTTAGGCATCAGAAATTTATCAATTGGATTTACTAAAACTGAATCTTGGGCTTTTCCTGTCCGAGAGCATCGCAAATTAGGGTTACTGTTTTACATTTTTATATTTTCTGGTGGTTTAATTGGTTGGCAAGCAAATTCGGTTATGCGTAATCAAGGCATAAATTTTTATTTAAGTGGCCATCGTGGTTTAGCAATTACCATTATTATTTTAGCAAGTCTATCTATTATCTCAGGATTTCTCAGGCAGGCACATTCCAAATATCTTCAATGGTTTCAATTTCTTCATCCTTGGTTAGCAGTGATGGCAGTTAGTATGATATTCGCCCAACTTTTTATTGTGATATTTAAATTTATCGGCTGGTGAGAAATTAGAAGTGTGATAACGAACAAATGTGGCTTAGAAAATCGTAGTTTTGCGAATATGTTTAATTGTTTTACTCGACGAGATAGAAATATCAGAACAAGATTTCTTAATTAATAAGTTATAGGAGACATAAATGAAAGATATTATTAAATTATTAATAAGTATTATTGTCTGCCAAGCCGCAGGTTTTATTGGGTCAATCTTTACAACCCCAAATATTCCAACTTGGTATGCGACATTAAGAAAACCGAGTTTTACTCCGCCCAATTGGTTATTCGCACCAGTCTGGACAATATTATTTTTACTTATGGGAATTTCCGCATATCTTGTTTGGCGCTATGGACTCTCTAATTCTCAAGTTCGCATTGCACTATTAATATTTATTGTGCAATTAGTTGTAAATATTTTATGGTCTTTAGTCTTCTTCGGATTAAAAGCACCACTTGCTGGTTTCTTTGTTATTATTGCCCTTTGGTTATTAATTCTTTTAACTATTATCCATTTCTCTAACATTTCGATTACTGCAGGCATATTACTGATACCCTATATTTTATGGGTAAGTTTTGCTTCAGTGCTTAATTTTATGCTCTGGAGACTGAATACTTAGCGCTATTAGTTGTCATTAATGACGATGCTTATTGACTTAATGATATTGATAGGATAAAATTAATTATAAATTTAGTAGTGAAGGAAAGAATATGAAAAAATTTATTATATTGATAACTATTATTATATCGTTTAATGTCTTATTCTCAAACGACATGGAAAAAGCCAAAGCAGAAATGCTGATTCCACCCCGTTTAGATTTAGTTCGGATTGATATTAGCAGTCCTGAGCAAGTAAAGGTTTTAGACCAGATGGGAATTATTATTAATAAAGTGCGAGATGACCATTGTATTGCCGAAATATCACCGAATCTGATAAGTGAATTAATCCGTGGAGGATATAAGATTACAATCCTTCAAGAAAATATCAGCGGTTTTTACTATGAAAATTTCTTTACCCGCGATGACCGAGGGAGGTATTTGACCTACACTGAATTTGTTGACACTATGCATATCATAGCAATGAACAATGCTTCATTTTGTAAGTTGGAGACACTGGGGTTTAGTCATAATAATCGATTGATTTTAGCAATGAAGATATCGGATAGTGTTGCCATTGATGAACCAGAACCAGCAATCTATTTTGATGGCAATATTCATGGTGATGAAAAGATTGGTTGGGCAGTTTGTTTTGAATTTCTAAAATACTTAATAACAAATTACCAAACTAATGCGACGGTAACAAACCTAATCAATAATCGAGAAATTTGGTTAGTTCCCATGATTAATCCTGATGGTTATGTATCCAGTATTCGTTATAACGGTCGTTCAGTTGACTTAAACCGAAATTTTGGTTGGATGTGGGGAAATGAATCGGCTTGCGGTTCAGATGCTTTTAGTGAAAATGAAGCCACCGCGTTTTACAATCTGTTTGTCAAACAACCGTTTGTAGTTTACACAACATATCATGCTGGTGATAGTGTAATATCTTGTCCTTGGAGTTATACAACATATGACAGTGCGCCAGAAAAGTTCTTAATTTGGCATTTGGCTCAGGGTTATTCCCAACGCGGCAATAATTATCCTTACGGTCAAGGTTCAATCATTATGTATTTGATTAATGGTTCAAGCAAAGATTATTGCTATGGTATTGGCGGTGAAATAAGTTGGTCAATTGAAGTGCATAACATCAAAACACCACCGGCTTCTGCTATTGACCCAACATTTAATATTAATCGAGATGCGATGTTATATTTGATTCATAATGCCGGAAAAGGAATTCACGGCTTTGTTACGGATTCAATCACGGGACAACCTTTATATGCTCAAATTTGGGTTCTGCCAAGAAATTGGCTTAGTTATTCTTCGCCAACTAATGGCGATTTTCACAGGTTCTATTTACCTGGTAATTACATCTTGAAAGTGCGTAGTCCTGGCTATGAAGAGAAAACTTTAAATGTTAATGTGCCTGATTCTCGGGATTCTTCAATAACTGTTAATATTCGACTTAAACCAATTTCTAATCCAACCAATTTTGGTATGCGGGTTGTCGCGACCCGATATGTTACGACCAGTTCTAATCGAACCTATCCTGTCCGTGCCTTAGGAGTTCATGATAGTATTGGCTATCAGTTAGATAATACTAAATGGATTATAATTGATATGTGGAAACCGATTCAGAATGTTGATGGCAATGACTTTACTATCTTTCGGTCTTCAGGAACTGGGTCAGCAATAGTAAAAGTCTCAAACAATTGGAAAGGTCCATGGACACAAATTGGTACGGCTAATAGCGCTCAAAGCAGTTTTGACTTAGCAACAGTGTCATTTGACTCTGTGCGTTATATACGATTAGAATCAAATGGTAATTTTGTCCTTGATGCCATAGAAAATTTTACAGCAACCAGCCTGGAAACACCCAAGACGATATCTACTTCAAATGGATATAGTCTTAAAATAATTCCAAATGTTAGTGCGTCGCCAACAATTTATTGCACTTGTCCTAAAGAACGAAAAATAAACCTTACAATTTATAATTCAATTGGGCAAGTTGTTAAGACAATAAATATTTCAGAAAGTAAAAACTCAAAAATTTCAATATCAGATCTAAATAACGGTGTTTATTTTGCGAAGATGGATGCTATTGATAATACGCTTACCCGCTTTACAATTATAAAATAGAGTAATTAAAATATCTTTTATAATTATTTCATAAAATTATAAAAATTTCATTATCGTCTTACATTATTTAAATTATTAACTTAAAATAGAAGTTAAACTTTAAATATCGCTGTTTAGGTTTATTTTATAAGCTACTGAATAAAGTTATATTTATTCAATAATTATTAGTTTTCGTATCAAATAATCGGTCTCGGTTCTAAGATTGCAGAAATAAACACCTTGACTTACTTTTTCTCCTTGTTGATTTTTGCCATCCCAATAAATAGTGTGAAACCCGCGAGATTGATTCTGATTAACCAATGTTCTGATTAGACGACCTGTGATATCATAAATTTGTAATGTAACCTTACTGTCTTTTGATAATGAATATTGAATTTGAGTTTGTGTCTTAAACGGATTGGGCTGATTTACGAATATTTTTCGATTGCTATTTACACTGATATTTTGATAATACTCATTATTTCCGGTCATTGGCGTTGAAGTTGTGAACTTAATTGCCCTACCAGGAACAATTCCAGCAGATGCAGGATGGTAAATAGTGTTATATAGATACTGGATGCCGATTGTTTCTGTTGGGTCTTCAATTCCAATCGTCGAACTGGAAGAGCGATTAGCAGTTTGATATTGAAAAACAATTACATTGTCGGTCGTTGGCGTAGGAACACTCGAATTATAAATTAGCACTTGAAATTTATCACGAGTTGAGGTTGCTTGGTAATAAGATAAACTATCCCATTCGACAATCAAAGCACTTAGTGTTGGATTATAATACCACCAGACACTTCCATAATTACCACTGTTAAGATGAACCAAATCATCCCAATTTACTGCCAGCATCGGGGCTGGTCCATCTGGGTCTGGAATCGGACTGTTGGTATAATCGCGTGTTGTGTCCGCTCCCAACCTAATGAAACCGTCAACACTGATACTAATTGTATCATATCGCTGACCATAAAACTTTAAGATGCCGAATTCATTGGGAATTGCAATTTTTCTCACTTGGTCATTATGGTCAAAAAGTATTCGGTTACCAATATTTTTTATTTCAATCCAATTATATATCGGTCTTTCATTATAAAGTGAATCCGTATCATCGTAAGCCCAATATAGCGGAGGTATTCTTGGTCCGTCTGGAATTGGGTCAACAGGTCGGAATTCACCAACAACTAAATTAAAACCTATCGTTCTCAGATAATTACCATCCGCTATTATCTTCAGAGAACAAGGAATTGATGTCCCTGGAGATATAACAAAAGATGCCTGCACAACAAACGGATTAGTTGTGTTTACTCCGGTTGTTTCATGATAGATTATGCCAAATTCACCAAAAGAATCTAACACGACTAATCGGGAATCAGTGGAGCGTAAAATTGCTTGCACATTGTAAGCATTACCATATCCTTGATTGCGTAAAATAGTAAGTAAATTTGCAGTTTCTCCTGGGTCAAGACGACCATTATTATTACCAGTGGTCTGGTCATTAACAATTTTATCCTTGAAAACAAGAATCGGAGTTCCAATTCTAAGATTGAATTGAGAAAGCCAAACTGAGTCTAAGTTATCGTTGCAATATAGTTGAAAGGGAATTTGTTGTGCATTGGTGCAACTCAGAGCAATTTCAAAGACATAACCATTAATACCAGTAAATGCAGAATCATTTGGCAATATATTGCCAAATGATTTTATTGAATCTTGAATTGTAGCCGATGGGCTATTAGTCCGAAGTTTTCCAATAACATTAGATGCTAATAGATTTCCCCAGTTTTTAACCCAAGTTCTTAAATTAATGGTTTCACCAGGATTAGGAATGCCGTCGCCATTACCATTAATACTATCATTAGTTGTAGAACGAAGATAGGAAACATAGGCACCACTGGATTGGACTATAATACTATCTTCAAACGGATAGCAATTATGAGCGGTGATTGTTATATAAAGTCTACCAGGGGTTAAAGGTGTAATTGGAATTTGAACGAATCCAGCATTATTAGTATAACTTTGGACATAGACCTCATTGCCTTTTTGTAACGAAACTAAAGCCCGATACACAGGTATTCCACTGCTATTAGTTACTTGCACAGGAAAACTTGAAGGACCGAGAGGAACCACTTGGGGAAATTGGCAGGTCATATTTTGTGGTATATCAGTCCACATTGACATTGCTGGGTCACCAAACAGATTAAGTTCGTATATACACCATCGCCAGACCTCATCGGATAAACCATAATTAGTATAAATTGATTTACTTCGAGCATGGGCAATACCAATTAAAAACGAATCTGCGTTAAAGAGAAAATCATAAAATTTAATATCCATTCTTTCTGAGGGTCCGAATACTGGCGGCGAACCCCAGCCGTATCTTGAATTCATTATTACCGCGACTCCACCGCCATTGGGATTATTAGCAATCATTTCTGCCAGACAATCAGATGGACCATAACCAAAATCACCGGAATTACAGGCAATGGAGTTTAATATTACTAGCCGATTACCATTAGTTTGAGATGATGCTGCGGAATTATTATAAATCAAAGAGCCATTTTGATACCCAACTCCGGTTTCACTGCCATGAGCAGAAATATGACAGAAGTGGAAACCACTATTAATTGAATCTGTCATCGGAGTTGTGCCTGATGGGTCAATCATATTAGCATCCGACCATCCAACAGGTGTAATGGTGGCGATTGTATCATTAACAATTCGACCATGATAATTTGTGAACAAAGGAACTGATGGCAATAGAATCTTTTTCAGGTAATCAGTTGGTGGATTTTTTTCATAAGTTAAAACCTTATTAACAAATGTATTTGCTTCGGTGACATTATCAATGGATGCTCTGCCAACATAGACATCAGGATACATATCAATCGAATCTGCAGGCACTTCTCCGAAAATATTATTACGATTCCCATCCCAAGAACCGTTCAAATCAGAAAAATATAAATCACTTGGTATGTTGCCTGTATAAGTACTTGCAACAACTCTTGCCAGTCGTGGTTGCACTAATTGACTATCACCGGCTAATACTACAAAGATAAGTCCTCGATTACGAAAATAATCAATAATTCCATTTCGAATCTTTTCAGGAACATCTCGACCAGGATAACTTGCAGTTAAGTTGTTTACTGTTGTAATTTCTGCCTTAAAACCTTGTTTTGTCCGCCAATTGGCTAATGGTTGTAATGAAGTACTTAATGCTTCGGTAGTAATAATTAAATACTCACATTCACGGTCCTTTGAAGTCCTGACCGGTGGAGCAAATTTATTGATATCTTCTGGATTGATTACGATATTTCTAATTTCTTTTTCGAATATATTTTTCTGTTTTAAAGTTAAAGAGATGGGTTCTGTAATTTGTTCCTGATAAATAATTTTTATAGTAATATGTTTGTAAAGCATCAATTTTTTATCAGTTGGAATGTATTGTAGGGGATAAATCACAATTGGACACAACCGAAATCCACTCTTTTCACCAGTAATACAATACTCTATCAGTTTTCCAGGATAAGGGTCTGAATTAGCATAGACCTCATAATTAGGCGTAATGATTGGATTACCATTACTTTGTGATATTGGCTGAGGCATCGGTGTGGGCATAATATCAAATTCTTTAAGAATCTCAACAAATTCACTGTCTATTATTGACACCGAAACAACTTTTGCATTTGATGGCAGTAAAACTGTGTAAATGCCAACTGGTAAATAAGGCTTTCCCACTTGATTAGTATATTCACAAATTGTCGGGGACTTACAATTCTTATCAACCAGTTTAGGAATTAGATAATTTTCATAGCGGGAAAAAGATAAGTCTGACTCATCAAAAGTAAAGGTCTTGATAATAGTTCCGGCTTGGACCATCTGACCAAACAAAAAAAATAAAACTACCAAATGTAACCATAAATATTTTTTCATAAGGGCCTCTCAATAAAGATTTTGCTGTTTATAATTACTAAAAATAGACATATATAACAGAAGTTAATAAAGTATAACAGTTTTGTCTTTATTAGTCAATATGTATGGTGTAAAAGGTAGTGTCAAGTTTTTTGTGTAAATTCTTTTTTCTTCCATAGGAGTTTCTCCTCCCATTGTTTGTTATATTTGTTAAATACCGCATACACTATCCGGTCGCAACTGGCATAATTAGCAAAACTGCA
>JBDRUT010000028.1:0-23257 GCA_039801465.1 Caldifarciminota bacterium | reverse complement strand
ATATGTTTCTTTTTAATTGTCTTTGTTGCCAGATTTTCATTAGGATTTTGATTTCGGTTTTAAGGGTTTTGCCGGAGTGTTTTCGTAGGAGTCGGTAGAGTTGTCTTGCGAAGTTAAGATATGGAACATTATGCCAGGTTGGTAGTCCGGATTCAGCCATAATCTTTTTGACCGCATTTTCCAGTTTTTCTAAGTTAGTAAACTCTTTAGCCAGTTGTTCTTTAATATGTTGTCTATAAAGCATTTGCTTTTTACCTTCAGTTTGCCAATTAAAGTTCTTTTCCCAGTTTCTAATTCTGCTCATAGAGTTAAATTATTGTCTATAAAGCATTTATCTTCAGTTTAGGATTAAATTTCCTATTCAGGTTTCTAATTCTGTTCATAGACAATCAATCTCTTTTTAACATATAGCGTTTAGCGTTAAGCGTTTCGCGTATATTTGCCATCTATAATGCTAAGACGCAAAAAAATGGCATTTTGGGGAAAAAATTTTTAGGTAGGTTAATTTTTCTTTGTCAAGGGGTGGGCAAAAAATGAAAAGTTCAAAGGTTCAAAAGTGACATAAAGTGTCTTCCTGAAACGCGAAGCGTAGATGGAGTGAAACGACATCAATTCATTTCAGGGTCTAAATAAGGCATGGTCTAAGGTTTTAAAGTTCAAAGGTTCAAAGGTTCAAAAGTTCAAAGGTTAAAAAGTTCAAAGGTTAAAAGGTTCAAAAATAGGGGTGAAATTTATTTTTGAACTATTAAACTTTTAGTGTTATCTTAAATTATCTTAAGATTGTTTTTAGGTGTGAAATTTATCTTTTGAACTTTTGAACTTTCTTTACATTGTTATGCTTATTTCAGTTCTTTTCCCATTTTAAAGACTTTTAGTATCTCATTTTCTGTTGTCATGCTCGGGTCGTTTTTTAAGACAACAAAGTTGGCTTGATAGTTTTCTTTTAACATACCAATTCGGTCTTCTGAAAATACCGCATAAGCACCATTTTTCGTAAACATCTTTAATGCTTGTAATGGTTTTATCCGAAATTCAGTATTAGGATGCTCAATGCTTGCTCTTATTCCCAGTAATGGGTCAATTGGTGTGATTGGCGCATCTGAGCCACCGACAACAGTTATTTCTGCATCAAATAGTTTTTTTAAGGGATTGGTCTTTTGCCATCTTGTGCCTAATCTTAAAGCATACATCTTATTCGGACCACCCCAATAATACTCAAATGCCGGTTGCACGCTGACAATTAAGCCCAGTTTTCTGATTCGTTCAATCAGTTCATCATCTAAAAGTTCACAATGTTCAATCCGATGCCGTAATCGATTCTCTTTTAATATCTTTTCCCATACCCTTAAGACTTGTTCAATTGCTTTATCACCAATTGCATGCACTGCTGTTTGTAGATTATTATTTTCTGCATCCTGATAAAACTTTTTTAGTTCTTCATCAGTCAGATATAAAACGCCTTGATGATTCGGTTTATCCGTATAATCTTGTCTTAATCCTGCAGTATGTGAACCGAATGAGCCATCAATCAAAATACAACCGCCAATTCTGGATAAACCAAGTTTTTTTACTCGCATCACATCTCTGGTTTGATAAAATGGAATGACTTCAATCGGTAATTTAGATTGGTATTGTAATAAGAGTTCGCAAGTGATATTATCGGTTTCAGACCCGAGCATTGTTACCATTGTGGTGACACCTTTCTTGATTGCTAAATCGCATGCCTTATAAAATGCTTCCAGCCGAATATCCGGATTAATCTTTTGCGTAAAATACCGCGCAGTAAATTCATAGGCTTTACCCCTAATAACACCAGTTGGCTCTTGATATTGGTCAAGTTCTAAACTATCTTCTAATGAAGGGTCTTTAGTCGCAAGAATCTCTTCTAAGGCTTTTGTATTCAATACACCAGAATGACCATCAATCCGATACAAAAGTAATGGATAGTCTTTAATTATCCGGTCAAGTTCTTTACGATGCGGATAGCGATTTTCTTTAATGTTCTGCGGCTCAAAATTAAATACAACCAAAAACCGAAACTCTTTCGCAATCGGATAAGAAGAAGCAATTCTATCATATATCTCATTAAGTGATTGACTTGACGAGACTTCAGGAAATATTATCTGTAGACCAAGACCAAGGATATGGGTGTGGGAATCGATAAAGCCCGGGATAATGAAGTTATCCGGAAACGAGATTTTCTGTATTGCATAGGGGAGAGGTGCATTAGAGAGTTCTATGATTTTACCATTCTCAATAAGCATTGACTGATAAATATTATCCGTATCATCAAGCGAGTAAATCTTTTTCGCATTGACAATAATCTTATTTGTCATACTCTATCAGAAACAATTTTTGCAATTGACTCAACATGATAGGTCTGGGCAAACATATCAATCAATTCGTATTTCTCTAAATGATAATTATGCTTAAGCAGAAGTGTTAAATCCCGAGCAAAAGTCGTTGGATTACAAGAGATATAGATAATCTTTTTCGGCTTAAGTTTAATAATATCTAAAAGCACAGATTCAGCACATCCTTTTCTTGGTGGGTCAAGAATTACTGTATCAATATTTTGGAATTTATTGATCATCTTTTCTACTGGAGCAGAAAAATATTCAATGTTATGAATCTGATTAATTTTAATATTCTCATTCGCATCTTGAATTGCTTGAGCACTGATTTCAACACCATAAATCTTTTTTGCCAAATCACTAATCATTATTGATAAGACGCCAACTCCACAATATAAATCTAAAACTTGCTCTGCTGTGCCAAGATATTCTCTTAACTTCTTCACCAGATTCTCTGCTTGATAAGTATTTACTTGAAAAAACGCATCGCCTGAGACCTTAAATTGCTTGTCCAATAACTTCTCAAAATAATAATCTCGACCAAATAAAACTTTGTTTTTGTTACCCAAGATGCGATTGGTCTTTGCCGGATTAATATTCTGAATAATACCAACAATATTAGAAAACTTATTAACTAAAGACTCATATAACTTTTTAGAAATATTATCAGTGCGAGTGACAAAAATCAAAAGCATTTCATCGGTATTCATTCCCTGACGAATAATAATATGACGCAAATTTCCAAAATGGCGAATCTCATTGTAAATCGGCTCTTTAACTTTAATTATCTGCTCTCTAACCATCTGACGCACATCATCAAATACATTAGGATGTAATAAGCACTTATCAATATCTATTACATTATGAGTCAATTGCTTATAGAATCCAATTCTTAAAGGATTACTTGCGAGTGGATATTGGGTTTTATTGCGATAGCGAAATGGTTTTGCCGGTATGATTTCAGGTGATGTTGGTAATTTTAGGTGGCAGATTCTTTGTAGGGATTCTATGGCGAATTCTTTTTTCAGTTCCAGTTGAAACCGATATTTTATATGTTGTAGGTCACAACCACCACATTGAGTAAAATAGATGCAAGGTGGTATTGTTCGTAAAGAAGACGGCTCTAATATCTTTTTAATTTCAGCAAGCCAATAATTTTTCTTCTTTTGGGTAACTTTTGCTTGGATTAAATCATCTGGTGCTGAATAAGGCACAAAGACCTTAATTCCATCAAAATTGCCAATTCCACTGCCCTGATAGACAATCTTATCAATTTTGACCTTAATAATATTAGGAGTTGTTTTCTTAATTGGTTTTACCAAGTTGCTAAGACTTTTCTTATGATTTCTTGAGAAAGTTTTTTAATTGCTCGGTCAATACCAGTATCTTCAGATTCGGATTGGGCATCATAAGTGACAAAAGTTGAAACATCGCCTTGATATATAAAAGTATTTTCAACTTTATCTTCGGCTTCAACATAAGCAGAAAGAGTTATTTTCCAGACCAGAACTTCTTGAGCAGAAGTATAAGATTGGGGAGAGCGGTCATAATTTGTAATCTTACAATTTAAGATAAGATTGGCTTTATCTAAAGAAGTAATTCTTAAACTTCGGTCTTTAGTAAAATCAGAAATCAACTGGTCAGTTAAAAGTCCATCTAAACCTGGTTTCATTGTCTCATTACCGACAACCGGAATCGCAACAGTCTTGAGATGAGATGGAATAATAGTTTTCGTTGAATAACCGCAACAACTTAACAATAGAATAAATATGAACCAAAATTTAAGCATAAGATATTGTGTAAATAATAATAAGAAAAGTCAAGACCTTTGAACATTTTAACCTTTAACTTTCGAACCTTTGAACCTTAGACCCTGAAATAAATTGATGTCGTTTCACTCCATCTACGCTTCGCGTTTCAGGGTGAAACTGCGTGTCACTTTTGAACCCTTGAACCTTTGAACCTTTGAACTTTTAAACTTTTGAACTGTATATTTAGCATATTGACATTACGCAATTTTCTGGTATTATCAAGATATGGAAAATCAAAAACCATTGCCTTCAACTCGGATATTAACTGCAATTGGTTATCTACCTTTTTTCTGCTTTTTACCGATTTATCTATGCCGAGATGATGAATTTGCCCAACAACACGGCAAACAGAGTCTTGTCTTATTAATAATCTATATTATCCTTTGGCTCGGTATCTGGTTAATAAATGTGATGTTTCGTGGAATTTTAGGTCATATATTGATTATTGGCGTTTTATTTAATGCCCTGGGTTGGATTGTCTATCATATAATTGGCTCAGTTTTATCATTTGCTTATTTGGTAATAATTATTGTCGGTATGATAACTGCAGGATTAGGAAATCCTTGGGAGATTCCCATAATTTCAACCTACGCCAAAAATCTAAAACTATAAAAGGGAGATTCCCATAATTTCAACCTATGCCAAAAACTTAAAACTCTAAACGACCATATTAGACCCCAAATATTAAGTGAGCAATTATTAAATAATTAACCCAAACACCCCAACACCACACCGACACCCCCAACAGGTTTAGTTCTGATAATAAATCTTATGTAAACTACGATGGGAATTTAAGTTTGGCGGTTTGGTTGGTGCTTCTCCTCTAAGTTGTTGGTTATTGGTATATTTTATTGGTTAAGCAGTTCGTAATTAGGTGCTTCTTTAGTAATTGTTATATCATGTGGGTGGCTCTCTTTTAGGCCTGCATTAGTAATACTAACAAATTTTGCTTTTCTTTGCAGTTCTTTAATAGTTTTCGCACCGCAATATCCCATACCGGCTTTTACTCCACCAATTAATTGATAGATAAAATCATTGACTTTGCCACGATAAGGAACTCTACCTTCAATGCCTTCAGGCACAAATTTCTTGGCTTCTTCTTGGAAATATCGGTCTGCAGAACCTCTTTTCATTGCATCGAGTGAGCCCATTGCCCGATATATTTTATATCTTCTACCTTCTAAGATAACTTCTTCACCTGGGCTTTCTTCAGTGCCGGCAAATAGATTTCCAATCATTACAGTTGATGCACCGGCAGCCAATGCTTTGACAATATCACCCGAGAATCTTATTCCGCCATCAGCAATTATTGGAATGTTTCGGGTTCGGGCTTGTTGGGCACATTCATATATTGCACTAAATTGCGGAACGCCAATACCAGCAATAACTCGCGTTGTGCAGATTGAACCCGGACCGATACCAACTTTAATTGCATCAATATCTAATCTTAATAATTCTTTTACCGCATCTTTGGTCGCAACATTACCAACAACCAATTGCATATCAGGAAATTGCTTTCGGATTTGTTTTGTAAGATTAATCACACTTGCGGAATGGGCATGGGCAGTATCAATGACCAAAGCATCTACACCAGCATCAATCAGTGCTTCACTTCTTTTTATACTATCTTTACCTACTCCAATTGCCGCAGCAACTCTTAACCTTCCTAATTTATCAACTGTAGCATCAGGATGCTCCAGTTTTTTTACAATATCTTTTATTGTGATTAGACCTTTAAGAACAAAATTCTTATTCACAATCGGTAGTTTTTCTATTCGGTGTTGTTTTAAGATTTTCTGGGCAGTTATTAGGGTTGTGCCTACCGGTGCCGTAATCAAATTATCTTTCGTCATCAGATATTTCACTTTCTTTTTCATGTCCAGTTCAAAGATAATATCCCGTTTAGTAATAATGCCAATGAGTTTACCCAAATTATCCGTTACCGGTAATCCAGAAATTGCATATTGTTCCATTAGTTTCTTGGCATGTTCTAAGGTATCATCTGGTCTGATTGTTATCGGGTCGACAATCATTCCGCTTTCTGCTCTTTTGACTTTAATAACTTCGGCACATTGACTTTCAATGCTTAGATTCTTATGAATAACACCAATACCACCAGCAACTGCTAAAGCAATTGCCATTTTGGATTCAGTCACTGTATCCATTGCGGCACTAACTAAAGGAATCTGTAATGGAATTTCTCTGGTAAAATAAGTCTTTGTATCAACATCTTTGGGCAGAACTTTTGATTTTTGTGGAACTAATAAGATATCATCAAAGGTATATGCGGTAGGAACTTTCATTATGATTTAAGCCTAAATTATAATTTCTTCTGGGTCTCCCCTATTTGTAATTCATACTTCACTTCTGGTGGAACCTTTAAGGTCGCAGCAGCAGAGCAATATTTATCGCGCGAGAGTTCAAATGCTCGTTGTAAGTCTTCTTCTTTGATTTCTTGGTTGACTTGAATTTTGACTTTAATTGTCGTATATCGTTTCGGATGTTCTTCGGCTCGTTCACCTTCAACTGTAACAATCATCTCTTTTAATCCAGCACGCTTTTTCTGAAGGATTGACACAATATCAAAAGCCATACAACCACCTAAACTGATTAGAATCATATCAATTGGTTGAAAGCCGGTTTCAGTTCCACCAACTTCTGACTTAGTATCTAAAATCATACTATGTTTATTTTCGTCGGTAACAACAAATCTTAAATTATCAATCCATTTCAGAGTAACTTTTTGCATATTCATTTTAACATATTACTGATATTTTCTATTTTAGCAGTTCAACAATTTTGGCTTCTAAGTTTGCCATATTTTCTTCGCTGAAACCAACTTCTCGTAATGCAATCTTACCTTTTTTGTCAAACACGACTAATGTGGGAATACCTTGGACATCATAAGCGTTTGCGACTTCATTATTGCCTAATAGAATTGGATATGGAATCGCAGATTCTTGAACAAATTTTTCCAGTGCTGATTTATCCTGATCTAATGAAATACCTAAAACCAGCAATCCCTGATCTTTATAATCGTTATAGATTCTTACTAGATGTGGAATTGCCGAACGACATGGTGGACACCAGGTTGCCCAAAAGTCAACTAAGACGACTTTCCCTTTTTGTTCTGATAGAGTAATCTTACCACCGTGTAATTGGTCTAAGGTAAAATCAGTAGTCTTTTTTGCCGGTGCTGATTTAGACCGATTACCACTGCATTGGAAAACTAAACATAATAGTAGAAGTGATATAAGTAGTTGCTTCATTTTAACTCCTTAAAATGTAAAATTAAACCGACCCATTATCTTTAGAGATTTAGATTTGAATCTAATTTTTAATCTTGTAATACTTTTTTAATATGTTCGATTAGATAACTTTTAGGCACAGCACCGATGACAGTATCAACAACTTGGCCATTTTTAAATAACAAAAGAGCAGGGATACTCATTATCGAATATTTCTCCGCTAATTTCGGTTCGCGGTCAACATTAACTTTACCGACCTTCAATTTACCTTCGTATTCTTTAGAAATTTCGTCAATTATTGGCGCTACCATTTGGCAGGGCATACACCAGGATGCCCAAAAGTCAACTAATGCGGGAAGCGGAGATTCTAAAATCTCCTGTTGGAAATTAGATTCATTTAATTCTATTGCCATAGATAAGTTATACTCAAAAAGTCTTAATTGTCAAGTAATTCTTCATTTGTAAAATTTATTAGATAGACATTCTTGAACCCGTTAATCAACAAACTAAATAAGTCTTAATTGTCAAGTAATTCTTCAACAGCATTGATTGGAATTGCTCCAAGTTTTCTGATTGGTTCATCTGCTGGTGAACTTATTTTTTGAAAGAGATAGACTGGCTTACCTTGTTTATGGGCATGTTCAACTGTATTAATTGTTCCGCCACTATCACCTGCTTCAATTACTAAAATCTTATCAGCTAAAGCACTCGTGATTCGATTTCTGGATAAAGCATTACCAACAGACCATTCGCTATATGGAAAAAATTCTGAGATAACTGTTGCTTGATTGAAAAATGTTTCAGCAAATTCCAAGAGTTCTGGATGAAAAGTAAATTTCAAGATGCCCAATGGTAAGACTGCGATCGTTTTGCCACCCGCAGAGATTGTTCCTAAATGCGCATAAGTATCAATACCTTTAGCATAACCACTAACAATGATATATCCGGCGTGAACTAAAGCGTAAGCAAATTCTTGAGCATATCTTTTGCCTAATGCGGATGCTTCTCGGGTGCCGATAATGGCAATCGATTTTCCTGAAAACATTTCACCTTTGATATACAATATTGCTGGCGGATTGGCAATATTTTTCAATGCGTCAGGATAAGCAGTATCTTGATAAGTCACGATTCTTATCTTGTGGCGTTTTAACTCATCTAAAATTGAATCAATTAATTCTAAATCTTTTTCTGCGGTAAGAATATCTTCTGCAATTTTGTGATTTATTCGTGGAATACTCAGTAAAGTCTTAATATTAGATGAAAATACTGATTGGGCATTACCAAATTTCTCAATGAGACTACGCAGAGTTGCGGACCCAATACCTTCAATCCTTTGCAATAATAACCAATACTTTAAGTCTGATTTAAGCACTAAAAACTAACTTTTCTCTGACGAGGTTGGTATTTTATATATTAAAAAATTATTTTGCTAATACTTTACAATTGAATACTTATATATTAAAATTTGTTGCGTAAAGCCCGAATGTATGCTAACTCAGCTTTTGCGGTTTCGACAACTTCTCCGGGCGAGATATGTTTAACAACCTGCTCGTAGATTTTTTCCGCACGATACAAATCGTTCAAATTTTTATAACATCGGCCTGCAGCAATCAGTGCTTCACCCGCAAGTGGTGATTTGGAATAACGCTTAAATACTTGTTCATAAGTTTCAGCTGCTTTCCTCAGATTCTGTTTTTCTTCATAACAATTGCCGATGGCAAGTAGTGTTGCTGGACCTAAAACCGGGTCTTTTTTCAATTTTTTATAGGCTTGAGCGAATTCCCGATGGGCTTTATCAAATTCTTGTCGTGAGTAATAAATGTTACCTAAATAGAAATGTGCTTTAGCAGCTAAATAATGACCAGAAAACCGACGAGAAAAATCAACGAATCTTTCTTCTGCGGCATCAAAATTTTGTGTTGAGTATAAACCCAAAGCTTCAGTAAACCGCAACTGAACTTCTGGATTTTCTTTACCGGTAGTCGCAAAGTATATTACGATTATTGCGATGATGGCAATGATTGCTCCAATAGCAATAAAAAACTTTTGACGTTGATGAAAATACCAATAGATTATACGGGTAATAATCTTTTGAAAGATGTCTTCACTTTTAGCTTCTTTTAACATTGTCGTTCCTTATAGATAAACTTAGATTGTTTTGTTTCATTTAACATTATTATTTCTTATATATAACTAATAACATTACTATTTCTTATATATACCAATACTACCCCTGGTGAGATTCGAACTCACGAACCTATGGTTTAGGAAACCATCGCTCTTTCCAACTGAGCTACAGGGGTGTTTAATTGACTAATATTATAGATATTATTTACGCTTTGTCAATAATCGATAAGTAAAAGAGATTTATCTCAAAATCGTTAATGCAAATAGATAATTTTTTGTGGCTGGACAAGATTAGGCACTTTAATAAAATAGATGCCTGAATTTAATCTTTGACCATTATCATCCTTACCATCCCAAATTACATTAGGTGCGTAGAAAGTCTTAACCAACTGACCGGATGAATTGTAGATTTTGATGGTGTTTTCCTGATTTGGACCATTGACATTATAAAGACTAATTAAAGTATGGTTGCGGAATGGATTGGGAAATACTAATAGACCAGAATTAGATTCGGCTAAATAATTGGGAGTTTCTGACACGATGAATCCAGTTGGTGCTTGAGTTATATATTTTATTGCTCGTTGCGGTTGAATTACTGCTGCGGCGGGATGATAACTACCATCAAATAGATATTGGATGCCAATGGTTTCTGTATGGTCTTCAATCCCAATTGTCGAACTGGTATAACGGTTGGCGGTTTGATATTGAGCAATAATTACATTATCACCAGTTGGTGTTCGGTGAGTAGAATCACCAATCAGAACTTGAAATTTATCTCGAATTGAAGTTGCACCATAATAAGAAAGACTGTCCCATTCAATAATTAAGTGTCGGCTGGTTGCATCATAATACCAATAAACACCACCGACACCAGTATTAGAATGAACCAAATCATCCCAATTGACTGCAATCATTGCTGATGGTCCATCCGGATTAGGAATTGAACTATTAGTATAATCACCTGTTGTATCTGAACCACATTTAACCCAGCCATCAACACTGACCGAAATTGTATTATAATTTTGACCATAGTATTTTAATGAACCGAATGCAGTTGGCAAAGGAACAATTCTAACTTGGTCATTATGGTCAAAAGTTAGTCTGGTGCCAAGATTTTTTATCTCAATCCAGTTATAAACCGGTCTGGGTGCATAAAAGGTATCAGTGTTATCATATGCCCAGTAAAGTGCTGGAGTGCGTGGTCCATCTGGTATTGGGTCAGTTGAAACAAATTGTCCAATTGGTATGCGAAAAGTCTGTTGCCAAGTTGTTTCTGCACTATTAATTGTAATAGAAAATTCGGCATTATAGCCAATTGGTGTATTAGGTGCTGATGATACGACATAGGGTGTTTGATTAAGTGCTGAATCTAATGCTAAAATATTGCCATAGGCTGATTGATTCTGATAGATTGTAACATAAGGAGAACTACAACCAATAGTCGCAGAAACATTATTTGCTTGCACTCGACCAATATTTCTTAGCCAGATAAAAAGATTGATCGTTTCACCGATATCCCATCTTCGATTATTATTACCAGTTAATGAATCTGCAATCCGATAATTACGGAATACGACATAAGGTTGATTCGGTGCAATTGGATTTGCCAGACCAGCAGAAGCCGCAACACAGGCTTTAACCACTTCAGTACAAAATGGTAAAGAATTAAATCCGGCACCAATTGTATCACTGGTTAGATGATAATGGGGATTAGGTGGCATATAATCTTCAATACCACAAAAACCAACATATCCCCTCTGCCAAAATGAATGATGGTCAGAATAAGGCGCACTGGTTACCATACGACGCAGAGTTAACAAAGATGTATAAGTATTAGCACTGTTGATGAAATGATTAACAAAAGTGCTACAATTAGGATTAGAGACTTTGCCAATTACATCTAAATCTTCAGGTGTGGCATCAACATAACCAATCATATCAAAATTGAGCACCCCGATAATAGAATCACCTTGATTACGCGCTTGTTGGGCATAAGCCGCACTGCCATATAAGCCTTGTTCTTCGCCACTAAAAGCAATAAATCGGATTGAATATTCAAAGTTATAATTCTTGAAAATTCTTGCGGCTTCTAAAACTGCTGCCGTGCCAGAAGCATTATCATCTGCACCAGGACAATTGTTCGGCGACTGGTCAGAAGTAGAATCAAAATGGCCACATATTACAACATAGATATTATCTGGTTGCGCAATACCACGCTTAATTGCAACAACATTTGGTGCATAACTCGTATTATAATTATGGAGATAGACGCTATCACAATTGTAATTTAAGAACTTGGCTCTAAGCCAGTTAGCCGCAGCTCGGCAAGAATCCGTTGAAGAATAACGGGTGCGAAATTTCTGTAAGCGCCGAACAAAACTTAAGATTGAATCCGCACTAACTTGCGAGACCATTTGAGCAATAATCGGATTATAAACTACTTCCGGATAACTCGGTGCAGAATTGGAAATCACCATCGGCTCTAATCGGATTTTAGACAACATAACTTGTAATCGGGCTAATGTGTGTTCATCACCCGGTTTAACAGAGATTAAAAGATACTCTTCACCTTCAGATAATACCGGATAAGACTTTCTAATCTTTTGTTCAGTATTCTTGTTCAGCGGATAGACTAAATAATATTCCTTTTGCGGTGTAATGACATCAAGTACAGTATAGTTGATATTTGTAAGTTGAGATAGTTTCGTATGAGAAATCATCACAATCACCCCATCAGAAAGTTCGCAGATAACCGGAATGTCTTGTTTATGTAATTCTAATGGACTTATACCTGTAGTCTTAACGAGACAATCTTGACCATAAAGCATTATAAAAAAAAGTAAAAATATTATACTAAATCTTGCCATTTTACCTCCAATACGTATTTTCATAGAGAATAAAAAAATAAAAATTTTTCCATTTCTATATTAACTAAACAAACTTATATTAATAAATTTTACACTTTAGAATACTTTTTGTCAATGATCGCATATTATTGAATAGGATATGACATCAGAATTTACTTTTTTTATTTGAAAATGAAATACGAATGGCATTAATAATCTAATGAAAATATATGTTAGTGTTATCTTTTCAATATAGAAAAAGATTCCCAAAACCTATATTTAAATACGTCAATTTACTATTCGCGATATATAACCAATCTCATCGAACTTGTTAATAATTAAAGTAAAAGAATTTTCGTTTTTATAACTTTTCCATTCATTTTTAACCAAAGTAAATAAAAAGGACTCCCCGTATTTAGGGGAGTCCTCGAAATTATTGTTATGTATGGTTATTTTATGACATTAATTTTCTTTATCTCATTGTAATTATCAGTCTGCAATCGTAAGAAATAGATACCGTTTCCGACTTTCTTATAGTTGTTATCTCTACCATCCCAAATGAGATTATAAGTTCCTGGTTGTAAGTATGCATTAACCAGAGTCTTCAGGACTCTTCCTGACGCATCATAAATATTCAGTTTTGTATGCGATGGTTGAGCAAGTGCAAAAGATATTTTTGATATGCCGTTGATTGCGGGATTGGGTTTTGGTGCATAAAGTGCGGTCACAAGTGGTAAATTATTCTGAATATTTTCAGCAATGTCTTGGGTTGAAACAACGGTTAGCCGAATATTCGGTCGATTATAAGTCTGAGTTAAACTCGTTGGCTGACTAGCATCACTTGCCGCTTGTCGGGTCCGATAAGTTGTTGTTGCAGTATAACGATAATATGGACATACTGAGGTGGAAATATATTGCTGATAACCCTTGATAATTAATATCTGAAGGTTCTGAGTATTGTTATAGACAAACGGTGTATCCAGTTGAACTTCCATCCATCCTTCAAGTTGGTCATTAGTAAATGAACCACTAAACACTTGTCGATAACCAGCTAAAGAATATGTGCCACTAGCTAAAGATGCATCGGTTGTATGCTTCATATAGATTGTAACATTTTCTATTGGGTCAAGATTCGTGCCATGGTCTTTATAATAGCCAATACGAGTAATGTTACCTACAATTCCTATCTCTGGTTGTAAATAGATTGCTTCATGGGTTGAATAGTTATAAAAACGGTTCATCGGTCCTGAATAGGAATTGGTTGTTGCCGTGCCAATAACAATCTGGAATGTCGGACTAATATCCGTAATTCCGGTCATTCGGTCATTACCTGGAACTTGGTCATTGGGTAGTTTGCTTCGGAATCTTAAAGTACAAACTTCTTGAATCGTTGGTGTCCAAGATGGAAAACTGATATGTAATGTTTCACCTGAAGCAATTGATGGCACGATTACTGAATCTAAGTATCTTAAATTGCCTGCAGTGCCAACAATTGAGCAGATAACTGGGAAATTAGATTGACTTAATCCACCATAGTTCTTTATCTTTACTTTTGGTGTCATTAGTGTATTCGGCATATGATTAGGTCCAGGACTTAAGATTGCGTCAATACCAACATCATTATTCGGAGGCGGAAGCGGAGCAAAACCAATACCAGTAACATCATCAATATACCAACCAGGATAATTATTTACTGAACCGTCAGTTCCAAAATGCCATCTTAAACGGAATCTCGTTCCCGCAGTAATAGGTAGATTAAAGACTGCTTCTACCCAACCATTGCTTGAACCACCGTAAATCGGTTGTCCAGCAAGTGCAGTATTACCTGATGCTGCAGTTCCAGTATAACCACCAACCGGGGTAATCACTGTCCAAGTTTGACCATTATTAGTTGAGATCTTAACATTACCACCATCATAAAGTGTTGTTGTGCCTTCAAAACTATACCAGTGCCAGAATTTAAGTTGTGGTGTATCACAAGTAGCAGTAAGTTCTGGTGTTGTTAAAGTCCAGTTAGCATTATCAACGCCATAATTACCGGCTAAGACTGTTGCCCAAACATTTGGTGCTGAGTGCGCTGAATTCGGTCCTGAAGTTGGTGCTCCCCATTCCCAGCCACCTGTTGCTGGTAATGGAATATAACCGCCATTACTGAGATCAAATCCTTGCATATAAATTTCAATTGGTAAACTGAAATATAGGGTTTCAACATAAATACCTGCAGTGAAAATTACACGGAATTGAGCAATAGTTCCGGGGGTAATTGTGCTTTCGGCTTTTATCGTATATGGGTCAGATTGATTACTACCTATATTATTTGGCGTAATTGAGCCGTAATTACCATATGCATCAAGAATTAAAATTCCCGGAGTACTTGATGATAAAACAGAATTAATATTATTAGCAGTAGCATTGCCAACATTTTTTATAGTAACAATAAGATTGACGGTTTCGCCCAGATTGATTATACCATTATTATTACCACTGGCGTCATTAACTGCAGTGCTGAGATAGATTAATTTACATTGAGCAACAGGCACAGAAATGTTTGCCTGCCAGGTTGAATCCAGAGCATCTTTAATCAAAAGAGAGAATCGGATGATATGGTTATTAGTGCAATTAACTGCAACATTAAACTTAAATCCATTTAAAATAAAAGCAGAATCGCCACCGGCAATATTACCGTAATTTTTGAATGAATCAGTGATAGTAACAAACCGGTCTGTAGTTCTGAGCCAGGCTCGAACATTATTTGCAGTAGCGTTTCCAAAATTTCTCAGCCAGACTCGCATTTCTACTGATTCACCAGGATTGACAACTCCATCGCCATTACCACCAGGGGCCGGGTCAAGAATAATATGTTTTAAGTACACAACATAAGCACCTGATGATGGTAAGGCTTGAATACCACCAAAAAATGGTGCTAAATTATGTCCTGTGACAACTAAAGAAAGACTATCTGGTGTTGTTGTTGTAATTTGGAGTGATACTTGACCATTGACATCAGTATAAGCAGAAACTTGTTTTGAAGTATCAGTTGTGCTCATTACACAAACTAAAGCATTTTTGACTGGCATACCATTTTTGGTGACTGTAATTGGAATCGTATAAGTGCCGATTGGAATTACTGGCGGATAGTTGACTTGAAGTGTTGCCGGAATATCCCAGTAAACATCAATTGCACCATCGCCCATCATATTATACATTTCAAAATATCTCCGGGTTGTTGTCGTATTACCCATTTGGAGAAAATACCAGAGCTTGCCTTTATTAAGCATGCCCATTGCCCAAACATAATTAGAATCCAGTGCCGAATCAAAGACTCGTCTTTGTAAAGTATCATCTTCAACCCAATAAGAAGTAACTGTTGAGGCGTAATGGGCAATTGCGCCACGATAACCAATTCTTATCCAAGATTCAGAGAAACATTCCGATGAAGTAAAATCACCTGACAAACATGCATAAGTACCAACCAATGGCACTTTATCAACATTAGTTAATTGCTGAACATTTGATGTAGTAAAATTCGGGTCTGCCCAGGATGTTGTGCTTCCGTGTCCCGAATAAGTTACCCAAGCACGACCGCCATTTATTGCAGTCGTGATTGGTGTTCCAGAATTATAATATAGAAAGAGCGAATCACAGATAACGCCATATCTTCTCATCAGTCTCATACAATAACGATGAGTGTTTTCCGCAACTTGATGATTGCCCCCATCACTGGATGCAATAAAATATGCTTTTTTCGTCCAGTCATTCCCATATAGCCATTCGTTTCGTTCATATTTAATAATCTTTTTAACTAAACTGTCTAGTTGAGAAGCATTGGCAACTGATGCTCGGCTGACATCAATATCTGGCAGATAGTCTGGTGTTGTCATCAGTGAATAGTTTAAATCTGTTGGTGCGGATTGTCCGGTGAAATAACCAATCTTATCAACATCGCCAACTAATAAGACAAAAGTCGGTGGAATTTGCCAGGTGTTATAAGCATTTAAGATATAATTTCTTACTGTATTATTTGTCCCACCCCCAACTTGAGATAGTGTTCGGACAAAGACTTTGTAACCTTTACGAGTACGCCATTGTGCTAAAGGTTGGACATAACTTAACCATTCATCCGGCACGATAATCAGATATCCAACTGGTAAATTTGGTGGTGGTGTTAATGCATACGCATCATAATTCAAAACCAGATTACTGAGCATCATCTCATATGGTTTAGAATAATACCGTTCTCGCATTTCTATTGTCTTGAGTATATCCGAACCATAAAGATTCATCTCAATTGTCATTTCTGATGCATAATCAACCAGATTTTCTCTTGGGTTGTAAAAGACCGGATAGATTTCTAAAAGTGCTACCCGATGGCTTCTAATTTCACCAATCATTTCGATTCTCGCGCGAACATCAAAAGTATTTTTATTGGCGTTATAAATATCCTGGTTAATAACAAAATCGGGTTTTGGTCCGGTTTTAGGAATTGGTGGTTGCAAAGGTAAAACCGGATGTTCAAGTTGGATGTATTCATTGCGTAGAACTGTGGCTTTAACGTCAACATTAGCTCCGAATGGAATTTCAACAAATTTTCGAATCACCGGTAATTGCGGTGCACCGATTTCAGTTGAAATGCCTGCTTCAGGAAAATATAACTGAGTATACATTCTGCCCTCAAATTCGTCAGTTCTCATTTGTAATGTCGGCAAAGAGACGGTCAGTTTAATCTGCTCAGGAGTTGATGATGTTACCACAACTCCATTATGTGCCAAAATCAAAGCACATGGCAATAATATTAGTAATAATTTCTGCATTGGATGCCTCCTTGAGAAACAATCCTCAACTTATTATTAAGTTTATAAATACACATTGTTTATATAAGTTTATATAATAATTTAGTATAAAGAAACATTACCACATTGTCAACAATCAAATTAATATTGGAAAATAAAGAAATAGATAAATCAAAAAAAACAAATTAGAATAGGTGTTGCATTGCTTGTTTAAGCATTGTCACACCTTTGATTTCTTTGTCCATTTCCGGAATAATTCCTTGCACATTAGAAAACGAATTATAAATTTCAGTTAAATATTTTTCTTGAGTATTTATTCGGTTCAAGACAAATTCAGGAATATTATCTTTGATTAGATTCTTATCAATTATCCGATTAACAATAACACCGCCAACAGGAATGCCAAATTCCTTAAACCAACCAATAAATCTTTTGATAACTGCAATTGGTAATGCTTCAGCCAAGGTTACAAAGAAAAAGGTCGTAATCTGTTCATCGGTCAAAAGTTTATGCACTCGTTCAATTCGTTCTTTGAAGTTTAAGAGATAAGACAATAAGGGGTCGGTTTCGGTCTTTTTTGAGAACGACAATTTCTTCTTGAGTTCATCGGCTTCTTTTTTACTCGTCAGCATCTTTTCTACCCATAAAGTGTAGACCTTTGACATTCCCAAAAGTCTACGGGCATTAGCAGTTGGCGCAGTATCAAAGACATAAACATCATATTTATTTTCAAACATCACATCAACCATCTTCTCAAACATTGCCGATTCTTCAAATGCTGGATTCATTGTTGCGGACTCAATAAAATCTTCGGCTTTATGTCCTGAGATGTCCGCATATTTTAAAAACCATTCGACTTTTTCTTTTATCTCGGCTTTCTTTTTTGCAATCATATCTTTAGTATCAATTTCCAAAGCATAAAGATTAGTCCCTTTGACTAATGTTTCTTTGCCAAAAACATCCTGTTCAAGCAAACCAGAAAGACTGTGCACGGGATTCGTTGAAGCGAGCAGAACTTTCTTGTTAATCTCTGATAAATAGAGCGCGGTCATGCCCGCAGTTACAGTTTTCCCAACGCCACCTTTACCACCAAAAAAGATATATTTCAGATTCGGATGCGTATTAAAAAATTCCTTCATTTGATTTCTACAAAACCATTATTTGACTTTATCTTCATTTTATTGGACCGAACATAATATCAGCAACTCTTTTAATCATATCTAAACCGGTAACATCTTTTTCTAATTCTGGCACCCATCCCAATACTTTATCACCAAACTTCTTATTAATATCTTTCAGTGGTTGCTTTTGACTTTCAATGCGATTTTTTAGATATTGGGGGATATTTGTCTTTTCTAATTCTTGGGGTATAACGCGATTAACAACAAAACCAGTCAAAGGAACACCATACCAGGAAAAGAGTACCGCAGCTTTTTCGGTATCAATAATACTCATTGCTTCTGGAGTCAGCACAAAAAAGAAGCCGGTCTTCTCTTTATCAGTAAAGACTGATGATGCAAGATTAATTCGTTTACGGATATATTGGAGTTCATTGAGAATTTCGTCTTCTTCTCTTATTTCTTCACTTCTCATTTTCGCTACGACTTCTTCATATTTTCTCATCTCAGTACGAAGTGCAGTAATCTTGTTTATCCATTCATCATAAATTGAACTCATTGAGATATAATACAGCGCATGTCCTAATGGTACTAAATCATAAATATAATAATCAAAATCTGTTGTATTAATAATATCTACCACTGTATCAAAAATTGCGCTCTCTTCCATTGCTGGTTCTGCTGCAGTTGCGGAAATATAACTTTCAATCTCATCCGGCACTTTTTCTAAACCATAGCGGTCTAAGATTTTCTTTCGGATTTCATCTTGATATTCTTTAATTCTTTTATCGGCATCGATTTCCTGAGCAAAAAGACCAGGAATAATTTCTTGGGCACCTTTGCCAAAAATATCTTTTTGGAATATATCGGACAAAGATGCTTGCGGGTCGACAGAAAAAACTAACACCTTGTAACCACTTTGGGCTAACCAGAATGCCGTTGCTGCAGAAAAAGTAGTCTTGCCTAAACCACCTTTTCCGCCGTACATGATATATTTCATTTTGGGATTTTTCAGAAAAGTTTCTTTCAGATTCATAGTATCTTTAGTTCTATACTTCTCAGACTCACAATATTTTTATTTCAATAATTCTCATAATTTATAATATTTTATCTCTCAGATTCATAGTATTTTTAGTTCTATAGTTAAGTTAATTTTATATATCATTATAACAAAAGATTTATTTCAAAGTCAATCTATTTTTTACTCGTGTATCTTAATCAACCTAAAAATACTAGAAATACACCTGTGATTGCTTCGAGTAAAGCGATGATGCGTTGAAGGTTTATCTTCTCTTTTAAGATAATTGCCGCAAAGATAAAAACGAAGACGCTACTGGTTTGATTTAACGAAGATGCAATTGAGGCGCTCGTATATTTCATTCCAGCAAGCCAAATAACCAGCGCTAAATAAGTACCACAAAATGTTCCACTTAATGAATAACCCAAACCTTTAATTGTTTTTAATGATGAAAATATCTGGTTTTGGTTTGGTAATAATAGTATTATGAAAAATAAGGCAATAAATCCTGCAATAAGTCTTATTTCTACTGCCCACAATAAAGGCACTTGGTTAAGCAATGGTTTTATCATTACCACGCCAATTGCAGTTGCAAGCACTGATAAGACACCCCAGGATATTCCTAAGATTAACTTTTTTCGCGAGATAATTTGATTCTTGATTTGCATTGTTAAGAGTACCGCAACAACAATAAGAATAACACCAATGATCTGTAAAAAGTCATTCGTTCTCTAAGGAATATGAATGATAGCAATATTATAAAAGGGCTATGCAGGCAAGAGACAATGGCTAGAAGTCCGGCGCCGATTTGATTTAAGCACATAAAGTATAAAGTATCAGCAATTGCCATTCCTAAAATTCCACTAACAATAAAGATAAGATATTCTTCACGGGATGCAGTCCGAAATAGCGATTGACCAATAATTTTAATTGTAATTAAGAATAGAATTATCGCAATGAAATTTTTGAAAAGATTGAGTGCAATTGGATGAACCGTTTCTCCGCTTTTCTTAAAAAGGATAACCGCAAAAGCCCAGATAATCGCACATAATACTGATAAAATTTGACCAAGATAATTCTCAACGCCACTCATTATTTAATCAGTATTATTCAAAATATTAATAAAATCTTATTAATGGGGAGACGGTGTTTAATTTCTTTGATTAGTTTCCTTTAACAATCAAGCCAAAGTATCAGTAAAGTCTTTTTCCCGAAGCATTCGTCTTTTCCATGTAGCAATTTGCGGAACGCAATAAGGTAGAATTCGTAATGAGTAATATGGTGGTAAAATTGGAATACCCAGCATATCACCCATTGTGATAAGAATAAATAGGTGCTCCATACTACCACGAGTTTTCAAGGCAAATCGTGCAGTATCATGTGCTGCCATTCCGTAAATAAATTCTTTGATTGTTTTGAATATATTCTTCTTTGACATATCTTATCTCCTTATATCTTTACAAATTGGGAAGAAGCCTCATTTCTAAAATTATACATTTTTTATCTTCAATATAATTTCTTAATGACTTGATTCCATCTTTGCTGCTTTTCGATATTTTAGAAATGCTTTTAATCCATCATAGGCAAGAATGATTGCCGCAATAAATAAAATTAGACCAATGATACCAGCAAAATAATTACCGATAATTGAACTTACTGGTAAACTCTTGCCCGACATATCTAAACCGGTTATTGCTTGACGCAAAACTGAGATACTAGTATAAATCAACGCACTCATTGTTGTCAAATACATAAATATCATTGGATAAAAAGTGAATTGGGTTGGTTTTTTCTGGGAGACAAGCCAAACGGATGCAATCAATAGAGCCAGACTCGCCATAAGTTGATTTGCTGAGCCGAATAGGACCCAGATGTAATTAAATGTGCCCGTGTACACTAATATAAATGAAAAGACAATTGCGACTAATGTGCCTAAGATAGGATTTTTTAATGCGGGAATCTTTTTACCAACTAATTCGTTGGTCGCAATACGCATAAACCTTACCACCAGATGCAGAATTGTAATTGCCAGCACAACAATCATTACCGGACCATACGCCTTACCCCATCCAGCTGGAAGACCGATATAACTAAAAATTTTATCAAGTCCTTCGCCAAAAAGCGCAAACCAGGGTACATTACTTTTAGTTACACTTACAATTATCAATGCAATCAATGCCAGCATCATCTCTAAAAACATTGCACCACCCGCAACGATACGGGTATCTGTTTCTTTTTCTAATTGTCGAGAAGTACCAGTTGACGAAACATTACTATGCCAACCAGAAATAGCGCCGCAAGCGATCGTGACAAAAAGTATTGGCCATAAAGGTAAACCATCAGCATTAAATCGGGTGAATGCCGGAACACTGAACTTAGGATGACCCACAAAAATTCCTAAAATTGTGCCAATCATTCCTAATAGAATGATATAAAAACCGAGATAATTAATCGGTTGCACAAATATCCAAATCGGCAATACTGAACCTAAGAATGAAAATCCTAAAGCAAAGATTAACCACAACATTCGGTTAGCAAATGGATTGGATAATGCTAACTGAAATTTATTGCCAAGAAATAGCGTCAAATAAAAGATTGCCAAACCAAAAATTGTAACAACTATTAGATTGATTCTTCCATAATAGATAAGAAAACCGACAATCACACCAGCAACAGCCAAAAAGATTATTGATAATGGAATATGTGGGTTATTTGCCATAAAGGTTGCAACGACATTGGAAAATGCCGCAGCAATAAGTAATAAGTAGAAATAAATAAATGAAAGTAAGATAATTCTTGTTCTTGGTGAGATTAAGGTATAAGCAATGCCACCAAAAGTTTTACCGTCATTGCGCATTGAGACAATTGCACTGGTATAATCTTGAATCCAGCCAATAAAAAATGTTCCGAGAAGAATCCAAATAAGACCTGGCAACCAACCCCATTTAATAGCAATAATTGGACCAAGCACGGGTGCTGCACCAGCAATTGATTTGAACTGATAACCGAAAAGAATATTTCTTGAGGTGGGCATAAAGTCAACTCCATCTGCATACATTCGAGCCGGTGTTGCCCGTTTAGCATCAGTCTGGATTATCTTTCGGTCATAATATTTCGCATATACTTGATAACCCAAATAATAGACCAAAATACCAAGAATAATTACAATAACGGAGTTCATAATCTATCCCCTTAGATGATATGCTTTCAAAACTAAGTTCAACTACTATAAACCATTTTAATTATCTGAACACAAATTACAACCATTTTTAATTAAAATGATTATAGAGTTAATACAATCAAAGTCAATAACAAATTATTTATTATATCAGGATCGAAACTTTTAAAGATACTCTAATTTTAATACTATAGAGTTTAAGATTTATACAAATTAAAAATATATTTGCGGAAACGATATGTTGGAAGAATAGTCGATTAGTTTTATAAAAAGTAACGGAAGGAACAGAGCGAACGGCTTATTTAATGCTCAAGATAAATGCCGTTTTCCTCGTCCGTAACCTTCCGTCCTTTTATTATATTAGACTCTAAAATTTTGAAAAGGTTGCATAAAATTTAGTTAACTTCCTATAACCTTAGAGCAAAATAAAATAAATTACTTGCTAAAATTTTATGGGTGAAAAATTAATTTAAAACTTATATTGTATGATGATTTTATGTAGTTATATAGTTTGGGCTCGAAAATTCAGTTAAATTTTAGTATAAATATCAGAATTAATTATGGCAAAGGTCTCTACATTTTTACTCAAAAATATTGACTTTCTTTTATAAAAGGTTATAATATATAGTTAAAAGCAAAAACTGTTATTATTTGATTTTAATTCTGAAGGGATTGCCATTTACAATCACTCGGAAATAAAAAGATAAATGCAAAACCAGATTGACAATAAGAATGATATTCTGAATGATATTGCAGAGTTATCCCGA
>JBDRUT010000027.1:0-23771 GCA_039801465.1 Caldifarciminota bacterium | reverse complement strand
TACCAAAGCACAAGGTCTCATTGGCATTAGTCTTAAATGTTGCTCAGGTGGATAAATAATTGAATCAACACCAACATCATTAGCACCGGCTTGATAATATTTAATCGTCACAATGTCATCGTTATAATTTTGGTAGCTAGTTCCCGTCACATATACATTACCATTTTGGTCAACTGCAATTCCTACTGCTTCATCATAACTGTGGTCAGGATTGTCATATAAGGTAACCCACTTTTGAGTTCCATCAGGATTATATCGAATCGTGCCATAATCATCAGAACGATAGTTAATAGAATTGTCAATCGTACCAGTAACATAAATATTGCCAGCATTATCAAGGTCAAGGCAAGATGCTTCATTTTCACCGGATAAAGTATCGGGCAAATCATATATCTTAACCCATTGTTGAGTGCCACTTGAATTGTATTTTATAGTTAAATAACTTTTTTGGTAAGTCCGTGTAAAAGTATATCCAGTAATGTAAACATTTCCATAATTATCAACTGCAATGTCTTTTGCTACATCCCAATCATTAGCAGTTCCATTATATCGTCTCACCCAGGCGGTGTCGCCGTTTGGATAATACTTAATAGTCGCACAATCAGGATTATTATAATAACTCTGTGTGCTTCTGCCAGTAACATAAACATTACCATTATTATCAACTGTAATTGCACAGGGTTCATCATTGCTATAATTTGCGTATGAGTATCTTTTAACCCATTGCAATACTCCGGCTGAATTATATTTTACAGTTGCATAATCAAACCAATCATCAGGACCATCACTTTTTCCTGTAACATAAATATTATTTTGATTGTCAATAGCAATTCCAACTGCTTGGTCATAGCCGTTAATTGGACCATCATAATGTCTTACCCAAATTGTATCGCCATTTAGTTTATCATATTTTATGGTCGTAAAATCATACCAATTATCATATGAAAGAGTATAACCCGTGACATAAACATTGCCGATATTGTCGAGCGCAATTGCTTTCGCCTCATTCCAAGAGTCAGGAATGCCACTACTGAATGTTTTAACCCATATCAGATTACCATTGCTATCATATTTAATGGTTAACCAGCCATAACTATTGGTAGCTGAAGTATAAGTCGTTCCGGTGACATAAACATTACCATTATTATCCACGACAATTGCATTTGCTCGATCAAAATCATTTCCTAAACCATTATATCTTCTGACCCAAGCAGTTTCACCATTAGGATAATATTTAATCGTGACAACATCAACTTGATTATTTGCACTTTCCGTCCTACCAGTTACATAAATATTCCCATTAGCATCAATGGTGATGGCTGATGGCACATCATCACCATAAGTTATAGGTCCACTATATCGCCTTATCCATTCAACATACTGGGCATTTAATAAGATTGGACTAAATAAACACACAATTATTAAAATGACAATTTTTTTTGAAAACATCTTTCCTCCTATCCAGTGTTTTTATATCTATTTTTCTTATAAATATCATGTTGGTAGGAAGAATATTTCATCTTTTTATTGATATAAAAATTTCACAAAATGGCGTAAAATCCTTATGACATTTTTTAATATTTATATTTTATTTTCAACTCTGCTGATATAAGATATTCTCCAGTTCTATGATAAGAACAACCTTGTGTGGTAATATAATGTATTAATTTCTCATATATCCCCCTTTTTTGTTGATATAACGTTATGAGATTACTTTGACTACAGTTCCGTAAGATAACTTCATTTGTCTTTATTTTACTAGTCGCTTCAAAATAGCGCAATTTCTTAAAACAACCTATATGGTCGATGCGACCTCTAATAATATTCAAAATTTTTATGTAAGGAAAAGAAAATATCTGTATCTTAAAATCGCACATAAAAATTTAACATTAATAGGGAATAGAATTCAAAAACGGCTGGAATTCTTATTTCCTATTTGCTGATGTTAAAATTTTATGTAAAATTCTATTAACTTATTTTACGGATTAATTTTTATTTGTCAAGAGTAAATTTGAACAATCTACTCATAAACAAAAGTGTTTCTAAGCCTTATTAAATCTATATTCTTTTAACATCACCAAAATGATATTTTTTTCTTTTGCTTCCTAAATCAGGTAGGGGGATACCTATCTATTTTGATTCTTTTTAGATAAACAAAAATTATTAACTAACATTGCTAATTTTTCCTATTTGCCACCATTTAATAATTTTCTTGACTATTTCTAAAATTTATTGTATTTTAGGTCGTGACTGAAGCGGCCTTTTATTTAATAAATTAAAAATAAATTAAATATTAGTATCGGATGACCGAAGTTTAATAAATAAATAATACATATTGAATGACCGAAACAGTTTTTTATTTAATTTAAATTCGGATGCAAGTAATACTCGCTGGTTATAATGTTGACTTAGACCAACTTAAAGATTTAATTGGTAATAAAGCATTGGAATTGACGCCGGAGGTTTTTAGTGCGGCTTATGCCCGAATTAGCCGAAGTCCAAAATCAATTCCTGAATTAAGGAAAATTGCTCGGAGAGAAATCGCTAATGCCCGTGACCAAAACCGAAGAATTATTTTTGAAATGGGACACCATTCAATAGCAGAACACGCAGTATTTAATTTTGACATTATGGATATCTCACGATTCTGCGTTGAAGATTTAGAATCGCATCGATTGATGTCGTTTACTGAGGCATCGCAAAGATATATCCGCTGGCATTCAAAATTTATTATTCCCGAAGAGATAAGGAAGACTCAATTGTTAAAATCGTTTCTTGATACAATAAAGATGCAAATCGAGGGTTATAATCTTTTGGCAGAAAAACTCAAACCGTTTGAAACTCATTTGGCAAAACCGATTGAGGACGCTCGGTATGTTACTCCATTAGCAATGGCGACTCAACTGGGCGTGACTATGAATGCCCGAAATTTGGAATTGGTAATTAGACGATGCGCTTCTTCCAATATTCAGGAAGTTAGAGTTTTAGGTAAAAAACTATTTGATTGCGCAGTTAGAGTTGCGCCGTCAATTCTGCTTTTTTATGAAAAGACCGATTATGATAGTAAAACTTATGAAGAATTAACACATTTGCACAAGAAATTTTTGAAATCAAAAAAACAGCCGGAATCTGATTCATTATGTAAATTAGTTGATTATACAAAGGATGCAGACGATAAATTGATTGCAACATTGATTCATAAAACGAGTAATTTCTCTTTTCAGACCGCATGGAAGGAAACGGTAAAACTGAATGAAAAGCAAAAGTTAGAAGTAATTAAGTCCACATTTAAGTATGCTAATTTTTATGATACTACATTAAGAGAATTTGAACATATTTATTTGACCTTTGAATTAATTTTATCTGCGGCTTGCTTTGCTCAACTGAAGCGTCATCGAATGGCAACAATTACGGTTCAAAGTTATGACCCGAATTTAGGTGTTACGGTGCCGGAATCAATAAAATCGATAAAGCAAATTGCCCTATTTAATAAAATTATTGAAACTACAGAGAAAACATATGATAAACTCTATAGAAAATTACCACATATTGCGCCGTATATTTTAACCCAAGCGCATCGTCGCCGAGTTCTGCTAACAGTAAATATTCGCGAATTATATCATATTGCTCGGTTGCGAATGGACCAGACCGCACAATGGGATATTAGACAATTAGCGACAAGCATGGTTGAACAAGCCCAAAAAGTGGCGCCAATTTCTTTAACTTTCTGTTGTGCTAAAGACCAGTATGAGACAGTCTCCAATAAATATTTTTTAGGGCAACCATAATTGGGAAAGGAATAATAATGAAAATCCAACATATATTTGTCGTAATATTTTTAATTATGTTTGGACTAATTTGTTGTTCTAAGGTTATCGTGCCGCCGGCAATTGACCTTAAGCAACATCAGGCAATTGGCATTATCAAATTCAATTGTTCTGAGCCAGGTAATCTTGATGCATTTGTCACTCAGAGATTTATTCAAGAGATAACTAAAGACCAAAAATCTATTGAGATTATTGAATTAGGTTCACAAACTGATGTCTTGAATGCAGTCCAACAATCTGCAATTGGACCTGATGCTTACAAAGCGATTGGTTTGAAATATAATGTGAAGAGTATCATTCTCGGCGAGATTGAGATTTCTGATATCAAACCCGAAATTAGTATTGCTCCGGGATTTTCATATGTTGGTGCGCGTGGAATTGTGGAAGCATTATTGATTGCACGGATGATTGAAACTACTAACGGCACAACAGTTTGGTCTGGTTCTGCTCGTGATAAACGGGAAGTCGGTTCAATCAGTATCGTTGGCGGAAAATTTATGTTTGATGCCCAAGACCCAGAACGTGCCTATGGCTCATTAACTGAAATACTGGTCAAAAAAATAACCAAAGATTTTAAGAATACTTGGTATTGGAAAAGAAAATGTTTATGATTTAAGACAGATACGACCTGATAAAAAAACAGTTGAGTTTAGAATGATACCTTATCTTTTTGTTACCCTAACACTTTTACACTTTGTCGCCTTGACAAACACTTTTACTGTCCTACTGAGCGTATACGAAAGGTCTCAAGGCTGAATACACAGCAGTATGGGAAATTCTATACCTTTATCAACTGCTTCGTAGATAAATTTTATTCTTCGCTAAAAGCGAATATTGCTGAACTTAAAAGTCTAATATTTTTCTTTCCAAAAGCACTGGTTTATTCGCTAATTTGTAACCTGATAGGTGAGACTTTCAGCAGTCTAAACTATTACCGAATATACACCCTAAGAAAAGACTTCTTAAATTGATTATTTTGCACTCTTTGAAATATCTATTTATGTGCTCTTTTGCGCAGGATTCTATCTGCGGTTTTAAGCGACTAATTGGGCATGAAACTTAAAGTGCTTTTTATTTGGACTCGAAATTTGATACTCAGCCCACCCCACTATACCCCTGAAAACAGATATTAGTTGTTAGTCATTTATATATTAATTACTTAGAAAAGATTTAGCTTTGATTTAAACTTTATTTATATATAAAATTCTTTATCCTTTTATCAAATGTTGATGATACTTTATTCATAGAAATGGGCAAACTCTTAAAAGAAGTTCGCAACTGGGTCAAAGTGTAAGTAATAAATCTGGGATATGTAAAATAGGGAATAAGCGCTTAAGGCGATGTTTATATTCTCCTGCAGTCGCTGCATTAAAATTTAATCCTGTTATTACTGCTTTTTATCGGCCAAGAATGAGATTTGACGGGCAAAACACGATGTTCACGCATCAAAATTTGATCCGGTTATTACTGCTTTTTATCGGCGATTCTACACTAAGCGCCCAAAAACAGACCCAATCCACTGGCTATATCAAAATTTAATTCTCTTGTTACTGGTTTTTATCAGCGGCTTATAGCTCATGGTAAACTAAGAAAGTAGAGGTGTATTTGTGGCGGTAATGCGAAAACTATTAACGATTGCAATTCGCGTGTAAAATATTAGAACAGCATTTGATCCAGAATGGTCAACTAAATGTATAAAACAATATAAGAGAACGCCAAAAAATGATACTGACAACACTGAAGACACAAAAAATATAAAGAAATGCGGTGATTTACGAGCCACGTTACGAGCAAAAATTGACTTTTGCAGAGTTCTTACATAAATGCGCTTGACATTTAACACGGAGTCTTCAGCTTTGAGATTCTTTACCCGTTTCTGAATTGAGTCACTGCGTTTCTTAAAATGATATTTTTCAATTTTCTCTCTAAACAAATATTGACAAAATGCTTTTTGCTATGTATGCTTTATATTAATACTTAATAAGATGAAAAAAATTAGATATGAAAGTTGGGATTAATATGAAGCGGAAATATTATATGTTTTTGATTATAATTCTATTCGCATTCTTTATAGGCTGTGGTAATAAAGCACCGAATAAACCACAAGCACCTGAAGGTCCGGCAACTTTGATTCCAGGTGTTCCTGATACTTTTTCTACAATGACCACAGACCCTGAAGGTGATAAGGTCAAATATCAATTTGGTTATAAAATTGAAGGCGGTACAGAATTATATACTGATTGGAGCGATTTAATTCCAAGTGGCATTGAATATAAGACCGCAATTACATTAACACAACCAGGCAAATATTATTTAAGATGTCAGGCAAGAGACCAAAAAGGAAAGGTCTCAAAATGGTCAGATAATACTGAGGTCGCTTGTGGTTATGGTATTCAAAAGTGGTTTTTTACTTGTTATGACCAACAATTAGATGATTATGGTGAGTTTAATGCCACACCAGCAATTGATGATGAAGGTAATATTTATATCGGTTGTTCAATGGGTCATATACATTCATTACGAGCTAATGGAACTGAACGCTGGCGATATTCGGTAGATGGTGAGATTACATCATCGATAGCCATTGCGCCTAACGGTACAATTTATGCTTGTACACGAGAAGGCAGTATTTATGCGTTAAATTCTAATGGAACATTGAAATGGCAAAGAAATCTTGGCAATGGAGTTGAGATTGTTGCGACTCCAGCAATTGGACAGAATAGTGAAATTTATATTTGTACTTTAGATGATGGATTATTTGCCTTTAGTGCTAATGGTAATCAGAAATGGGTAAGAAACTATATATTCGGTTTATCTTCTGTTGCAATTGACCGAGAACACAATCTTTATGTCGGTTCATCAGAAGGATATCTATTCTCACTGGATACTTTTGGTGATATGCGATGGGACGAACCATTTGATGCAGGAGACGAAATAATCTCTTCTCCTGCCATCACCTCAACGGGCAAAATCTGTTTTGGCACACAAGCATCAGATAGTAATTTTATTATATTGAATCCTGATGGAACAGTATTCAAAAAAGTTAGTTTGCAAGGTTCAATTTCTGCATCACCGGTAATTGGAACTGACGGTTCAATATACATTGCGACTGAAGATGGCGTTTTGTATAAACTTAATGCCAACGGAGATATTGTTTGGAGTATTATTACTGATGGTAGTTTCGCATCTACTCCAGCAGTTGTGAGATATCCGCAATATTCGAGTGATGTTATTTACTTTAGGGTATCTTGGACAACAGGAAAACAACAAACATTAAGGATGAAAAACGCCAGACCAAAAAATGTGAAGAATACATCACAAAAGTCTTTTCAAGAAGATTTAGATACTTTATATTATATAAAATCAGATGGGAGTCGATTAGGCACTTCTGTAATTCCACCTGCTCAATATTCATCTACCGAACTTATTTCATCACCAATGGTCGGTTCAGATGGCACCATTTATATTGGCGGTGGTTATTATGAACCTGATGAACCAGCAACACCATACGGTGGCGTTTATGCGTTTTCGGGTCGTGGAATAATTGCCAATTCCAGTTGGCCTTTGTTCCGCCAGAATAAAAAAAATTCAGGAAGAATTGAGTAAATGAAAGATGAAAGTACCTGTACCAGTTCCTGATTTTCCCCAAATTGAAAGAGAGATATTAAAGTTTTGGGAAGAAAAAAAGATTTTTGATAAACTCCGGCAGAAAAATAAAGGCAATAAGAAGTTCTCGTTTTTAGACGGACCGATTACCGCTAATAATCCAATGGGAGTACATCATGCCTGGGGAAGAACTTATAAAGATTTGTTCCAACGCTACAAAGCAATGCTTGGGTATGACCAACGATATCAAAATGGTTTTGACTGTCAGGGTTTATGGGTTGAAGTTGAAGTTGAACGCGAACTGGGATTTAACTCAAAACGAGACATTGAAAATTATGGGATTGCTAATTTTGTGAACAAGTGTAAAGAACGAGTTTTAAAATATTCTAAAATCCAAACCCAACAATCAATTAGACTTGGTCAATGGATGGATTGGGAAAATTCCTATTATACAATGTCCGATGAAAATAATTATACTATCTGGTATTTCTTGAAAGAATGCCATAAGCATAATTGGATTTATAAAGGCCATGATGTAATGCCGTGGTGTCCAAGATGCGGAACTGCACTTTCTGAACATGAAATTGTTACCGAAGGTTATAAAGAACTTACCCATCCTGCAGTCTATCTTAAATTTCCGCTTAAAAACAGAAATCGAGAATTTTTGTTGGTTTGGACAACAACTCCTTGGACTTTATCATCCAATGTTGCCTGTGCCGTGCATCCGGATTTAGATTATGTTAAAGTCAAAGAGAACGGAGATATCTATTATCTTGTGAAATCGAGACTGGAAGTGCTCAAGGGAAAATATCAAATTTTAGATGAAATGCCCGGCAAAGAACTTCTGAATCTTGAATATCTTGGTCCTTATGACGAATTACCCGCACAAAAAGGTGTTATTCATAAAGTAATTCCCTGGGATGAAGTTTCAGAAACTGAAGGCACTGGTATTGTTCACATCGCTCCAGGTTGTGGTAAAGAAGATTTTGAATTGGGCAAAGAATTTGATTTACCAGCAATCGCACCATTAACCGAAGACGGTTATTTTCTTGATAATTTTGGATTTTTAACAGGACTTAATGTCAAAGACAGCGCCCAACCAATTTTTGAAGATTTACACAAAAAAGGGATGGTATATAAGATCGAAGATTATACGCACCGATATCCGGTATGCTGGCGATGTGATTCTGAAGTGGTTTTCCGATTAGTTGACGAATGGTTTATATCAATGGATGAGTTACGATATAAGATTATGGATTCAGCCCGACAGGTGCGATGGATCCCGGAATTTGGATTAGAACGCGAACTGGACTGGTTGAGAAATATGCAAGATTGGTGTATCTCAAAAAAACGCTACTGGGGACTGGCATTACCAATCTATGATTGCAAATGCGGAAAATTTGAAGTAATTGGTGGTAAAGAAGAATTAAAGTCAAGAGCAGTTCGCGGATGGGAGCGATTTGAAGGGAACTCACCACATCGGCCTTGGATTGATGAAGTTAAAATTAGATGCAACTACTGTGGAGAAGAAGTCTCAAGAATTCTTGATGTTGGCAATCCCTGGCTGGATGCTGGAATTGTGCCATTTTCAACCCTACATTATCTTACGGACCGAAAATACTGGGAGCAATGGTTTCCCGCAGATTTTATTACCGAATGTTTTCCAGGACAATTCCGAAATTGGTTCTATGCAATTTTAGCAATGAGTACAGTTTTAGAAAACCGAGCTCCATTTAAGACCTTGCTGGGTCATGCCTTAGTTAAAGATGAACAAGGTGAAGAGATGCATAAAAGCAAGGGCAATGTAATATGGTTTGATGAAGCCGCAGAGAAAATGGGTGCAGATATTATGCGCTGGATTTTCACTAACCATAACCCACAAGAGAATCTTAATTTTGGATATCACGCAGCGCACGAAACCAAAAGGAAATTTCTGACCCTATGGAATGTCTATAGTTTTTTTGTTAATTACGCTCGGATTGACCAGCCGAAATTACGATTATTGTCCGAAATGCATGTTGATGTATTTAAAGATTTGCCCTTAACTATATTAGACCAATGGATACTTTCTCGACTCAATTATGTTGTGCAAAAAGTGCGAGAACATTTAGACGATTATGACCCAGCCCCTGTTCCTAAGTTAATTAATGAATTTGTTGATGACCTTTCCGGCTGGTATGTACGCCGAAATCGTCGTCGGTTTTGGAAACCAGGTAAAGATGAAGACAAACTTTCTGCATACCAAACTTTATATGAATGTCTTGTAACATTGACGAAACTTATTGCGCCAATTATGCCGTTTTTGGCTGAAGAACTATATCAAAATTTAGTATGCTCAATTGACCCTAAGGCACCTGAAAGTGTCCACCTAAATCCTTTTCCTGAACCAAAATTAAATTTTTACAACTCTCAATTAGAAAAAGAAATGGCTTTAGTCCGCGAACTAATTTCATTAGGTCTTTCCGTTCGGAAATCAGCATCGCTAAAAGTTAGGCAACCTTTGCAATCAATCGCAATTATTGGTCTTAACTCAGAAGAAAAAAATAGTCTTGAAAATTATTTATCAATTGTTAAAGATGAGTTGAATGTAAAAGATATAGAGTTTTTTGAAAATGAAGATACATTAAAGCGAATTGACTTGGATAAAAAATATATTTTTAGCACCCTCTCAGAAACTGAAGAGATACCAAAATCAAAATATAAGGTTGCAGTAAATAAAGAATTGACTTCAGAGTTAATAGAAGAAGGTTTAGCTCGTGAATTAGTGCATAAAATACAGAATCTTCGCAAGTCTGCCGGGTTTGATATTGTTGACCGAATCGAATTTTATTACTCAGCAAGTGAAAAATTAGCCTCAGCAATAAGATCGTTCGAAGGTTATATCAGCCAAGAAATTTTAGCAGTTTCAATTAAACCAATAGAAAGTGAACTCGCTGAGAAAGAGAGTTTTGATATTGCTAATGAGACATTGAAAGTAAACCAAGAAAGCATAACTGTTTTTATAAAGAGAATACCGAAATGATTAAAAATCGTAAAGAACTACTTGAGTTTGAGAAGAAGTTAATCAAACTCAAAGAACAACTCTTAAAACAACGGGAATTCACTAACCAAATATTATTAAGACCGCAAGGTGAATCAGCTGGAGAATCTTCTAGTTACCGAACTCATGTCGGTGATATTGGAACTGAGGCTTATCAAAGAGAAATAATTTCCCAATTGACCACCTATGAATCAAAAATGTTAATGGAGATAGAATCAGCATTACAAAAGATTCGGCAACGAAAGTATGGGAATTGTGAACGATGTAATAAGGCAATTTCTAAAGTTCGACTTAAAGCCATACCATATACCCGGACCTGTATTAAATGTCAAAAAGAACTCTCGGGTCGGTAATACGAACTACCTGAATTCTCAACTTGTAGCAAAAAGTCTGAAAAGTATGTATTTATATAACTAAAATTAAGTATTTATAAGTTTATATGTTAAATATGGATTTTTATTTAATAAACAGAAAACAGCATCGGTTAGTCACCAAAATTGACTTATCGTAGTTTTAAAAATGTGTATGTTAGAATTTATTATTAAAAATGTGTTGGCAGTTTGTCTCAATGAGAAGTAAGATTTATATGATTTTTTAATGGAAATCTAATTGAACAACACTTAGTTGAGTTGAAATGAATGTTTTAATCAAAATTGAGTATGATGGGATTAACTATGCTGGTTGGCAATACCAGCCGAATAAACGAACGATTCAGGGTGAGATTGAAAAAGCATTGCATCAAATTTTACAAACAAAAATTCGCATTATCGGTGCCGGTCGAACAGATGCTGGAGTCTCTGCATTATCTCAGGTTGCCAATTTTTATCTCGACGACAAATTTTTATCAGGAAGTGTCAAAAACTCCTTACATAAATTACAAAAAAGTTTGAACTCAATATTACCTGAAGATATTTCTATTAAGAGCATTGGTATCGTTGCGGATGATTTTAATGCCCGTTATTCAGCACAAAGTAAGATTTACCAATATCGGATTATTACAACTGTTTCACCACTACGAAAAAGGTTCGCTTGGATAATACCAGATAAAATCGATTTGAATAAAATGAGACTTGCAGCAAAACTATTTCTGCGTCAAACTAATTATAGTGCTTTTTGTCATACTAAGGATAAGTATAGTAAAATAAAAATAAAATCATTAAAAATTGTGAAGACAAGCAATTCTATATTTGGTGGTAATAAGCAAGATGAGATTATCATTCGAATTGAAGCCAAGCGGTTCTTATATAAAATGGTGCGTAGGATTGTTGGTGCTTTAGTCGATTTTAGTCGGGGAAAAATAAGCGAACGTGATATTAAGAATAGTTTTCGTGGCATTAAACATCATCCGATAATCTGTGCTCCTGCTAATGGATTGTTATTATTGAAGGTGAAGTATTGAGAAATGTAATTGGTTTTGTGTATAGAATTCTAATATTATTTATTAAAAGGTAAAAAAAACAATGGAAGCCTATCAGCAATATTTAATACCTGAAGTTATTGCTAAACTCAAACGAATTGATTTAAAAGCTCGATTAGTGGTTGAAGGATTTCTTACCGGTTTACATCGTAGTCCCTATAAGGGATTCTCCTGTGAATTTGCTGAGTATCGCTCTTATATGCCGGGCGATGAACTCAAACGAATTGATTGGAAAATATACGCTAAAACCGATCGATTTTTTATTAGAGAGTATGAAGAAGAAACTAATCTTAAAGCATATCTTTTATTAGATGCTTCCGGTTCGATGAGTTACACCTCGGGCAAGATTTCCAAATTAGAATACTCTGAATATTTAGCAGCAAGTCTGGGTTATTTATTAATTAAACAACGTGATAGCGTCGGTTTAGCAATTTTTACTTCGCAATTAGATAATTACATACCTCCCAGAAGTGTTCCAACACATCTTTCATCGTTGTTAAAAACGATTGAACAAGTAAAACCCGGTGGCGATACAGATTTAGCAAACACTTTTCATCAACTTGCGGAGAAGATTCGACGCCGGGGTCTCATAATTATTTTTTCTGACCTGTTTGATGATAAAGAAAAAGTAATTTCATCTTTGCACCATTTTCGACATAAGAAACACGAAGTTTTAGTGTTTCATATCTTGGATAAAAATGAATTAGACTTTAATTTTCCCCAACCGTTAATCCTAAGAGACCTCGAATCTAATAAAGAGATAACATTAGACCCCAGAGTAATCAAAAAAGATTATAAAAAAGCATTGAACGAATTTATGTTCGATTTTAAGCGAAGGTGCCGTGAGTATATGATTGACTATCATTTAATTACAACAGATACACCTTTAGATAAAGCACTTTTATATTACTTAGAAAAGCGTAGACGATTATGGTAAAATTGACCATTATCTATGTTTATAGTATTTTAGTCATATCTTATTTCTTAATCGAAAGTAATTCAATATATAATGCAAAGTTTTTAGAAAAAACTGATTGAAATATGGGATTTTTATCGCCTGGGTTCCTTTGGTTGTTATTTTTGGCAGGAGTCCCAATAGTAATCCATTTGATTCAACGCATACGACTGAAAAAAATACCGTTCTCATCGTTATTTTTTTTAAGTGAAACTAAAAGAGAAAAATTCACTTGGCTCCAATTAAAGGAAATCCTTCTGCTAATATTTCGGACAGCTTTTATTTTCTTCTTATTATTATCTTTGGCTCGTCCATATTTTAAGAAGTATTTGGCGATCGGGAAATATGATGTGAGTAGAATTGTTATTCTTGATGATTCATATAGTATGGCTTATGGCAATAATTTTTCTCAGGCAAAACTTCAAGTGACAAAGTTGTTTAGTGATTTGTCACATAATTCTGAAGTCGCAGTTATCACATCTACTGGAAATGTTGTTACGAATTTTATCACTAAAAAGGCGTTGTTGGAAAAGATGGTAGATACGCTTTCTGTTTCGTATCATGCTAATACAATTGAAGAAGCATTTCAAAGGGCGATCGATTTGTTATCTAAAGCGTCTTTTGCACAAAAAGAGATTTTTATTATTACGGATTTACAAAAAAGGGCAATTGAACCAATTTTGCCTTTGCTTGCATCAAAACAGTTTTCAAATGAACAAACTAAAATTAATTGCTGGATTATTGACGTGGGTAGTCAAAGCCCAATTAATGCTGGCATAAGTGAAATTTTTTTGAATCCAAATTTTCCAACTCCAGATTTACCGGTTCGTGTAAATGTCAGACTTAAAAATTATAGTGATAAAATCATAAATCTTGTATTGCAGTGTTATATAGAATTTACAGATTTTGACTCAACCTTGAGTTTAATGAAAGATATGAAAAGTAAAGGGGTTGGTGACGAGATAACCGAGGACAAAAACTTTCGGACTGAAGTATCACTAAAGCCGAATGAAGATAAAACAATTACTTTTGATACTGAAATAAAAAAGTCCGGTCGCTATCAGATCCGAGCAACGATTAGTCAAGACTCTTTGCCTGTAGATAATCAGTATTATTATACTTTTGAAATTCCGCAGAAGATACCGATTCTTTTAATCTATAAAAATCGCTTGGACATTAATTATGTTGAAAAAGCACTAAGTCAAAGTAATTTTGAGATAACTGAATTGGATGTCAAATCACTACCCAAACACAATCTTAATAGATATCATGCGATTGGTATATTTTCTCCATCTCAATTGAGTTATGCAGATTGGGAGAGGCTTGGATATTTCGTGCAACAAGGAAAAGGTTTATTTATTGCTTTAGATGATAATATTAAAGAGCCGAAATGGTATCAGGCATTAAATTTGGGGGTTGATTTGGGTGGTTTAGGTGTAACCTCAATCTTAGGCCAATCGGGATTTATTACAATCGGCAAAATAGATTATTCGCATCCGATTATGGAGATATTTCGTGAAGTAGATTTGGGTTTAGCAAAATTTTTTAGGTTTTGGGAACTTTCTGATGCAACTGATAAATCGAATTTCGAAATTAGGCAAAAACAGACTTTAGCATATTTCTCTACCGGAAAACCATTTTTATTAGAAGACCCTAACCAACGGATTATAATTGCTTTATCATCTTTTGATACCCAATCAACGGATTTAATGTTCAAAACAACATTTCTGCCACTGGTTCATCGGATTTTTACTTATCTTGCCTTGTCTAATATACCTGAACGATATCGGGTTGGTGATGTGGTCAGAATGCGGATAGACAAATCGGCTCAAAGTCCAACGATTAAGATTAAAACACCGGTCGTTAAAAATTATGAGATAATTCCTAAAGAAAAAGACTATGCAGGCGTATCGCCAATCTTGAAACTAAGCGATGATCATCAATTCATTGAGTTTGCCAATACATCTTTACCGGGATTTTATCAGATTCAAGACCATTTCTTTTGCGTTAATGTTGAACCGTCTGAAGGGAATCTGTTGAAAGTCCCCGAAGCTTCTCTTAAAAATCAAGGGATATCGGTTGTTAAAGATGTCACGGCTCAGTTTACAGATTTAAGCAGACCGTCAATATATTTAGCTCTGGCATTTCTCATCTTGGAAATGGTTATTTTATGTATCTGATTAATTCAGCAATATATATTGGAAAAAAGTTCAGTTATTTTTTATTTAAATTAATATTGACAATATGTAAAATATCCTATTATTATTGTAAATAATGCATCAATTACAGATTAAGCGATTTCTAATAATAACAATACTACTATTTTCTTGTGTTTATTACAATACTTTTCATAATGCTAAAAAATTTTACAAAGAAGGTGTGGTATTGAGTCAGAAAGGTTCAGCACAAGCAAAATCCAGTTTTGAAAAGGCAATTGAAAAATCAGCATTAGTTATTAGTCGATATCCCCGCTCACGATATGTTGACCACGCTTTGTTTCTTATTGGTATGTCCTATTATCATTTAGGCGAATATCCGAAGTCGATTTCTAAATTTGAAAACCTGATAAATGTCTTTCCTAATTCTAAATTTGTTAACCAAGCAAATTTATATTGGGCAATGGCATTATTGGAAAATAAAGATTATAATTCGGCATTAGAAAGATTAACCGCATTAAAATCTGCTAAAAGCACCCAAACATTGTCACGAGAAGAACAAGCATTTGTTTCTTATAAACTGGCAGAACTTTATTATCATAAAGGTGATTATCTTTTGGCAAGTCAAGAATTAGAAAATTTTCAAAAGCGTTATCCAAAATCAAGATATCAAAAAGATGTTCTTTTACTTTTGGCTAATTTATATCAAGACCAGAAAAAGTTTGAACAAGCGATTTCAGCATATCGAGCATATATTAAGTTATTCAATGAAAGTAACAGAACTGACCGTATTATTGGTATTATCGGTTTAGCCCGGTGTTTGATTGAAATCAACCAGTATCAAGAAGGTAAAAAAATCTTAAACGAGATTCTCAGATATGAATTGGATAGTAAAAGTTATTTAGCACTGGGGAAATTTTTTCTAAAAATCAATGAATTGGCTGAAGCCCGACAATATTTACGAAAAGTAAAGGGGGCCGATTTACCCGAAGCCTATTTTCTTTTAGCATCAAGTTTCGAAAATGAAGGTAAATTTGATTCAGCTAAAATCTATTATGATAGTATTTTAATGAAAAAAGCAAGTTCTGAATATACAAAATATGCTGAGATTCGACTCGCGGTCTTAAATCCATTATTCTCTAGTCTCAAAAGTGATTCTCAAGTTTATTCTAAGCATGATTTGGAAAAATCAGATACTTTATCAAATCAATATACGAACGATAGCACTATTAAGCCTATTGATACGATTATTAATAAAAAAGTAGTCCCCGCAATTGATTCTGCACAAATATATTATAAGTTGGCTGAAATCTATTATTTGAATCTTGCCCAATTTCAACAAGCAATTGCTGAATATGAAAAGGTGTATCAGAGATTTCCTAACAGTAGATATGCACCAAAAGCATTATTAGCGGTGGCTTGGATTTATAAAAATAAATTTAATGCGGAATCAGATACTAGCCGATATTTTGCACTTTATCAACAGATGTTAAATCAAATTATCAACCAATATCCTAATACCGAGTACGCTAAAAAAGCAAATGAAATGCTAAATTCATTGAGAAAAAAAGAGTAATGAGTGAAACTTTTCCTGCGGAAAGCGAAATCATAAACTTGCCAATAAAGATTAAAAATTAGTAGGCATAGCAGATTGATAAGAGAACGGACAAGAATCATTCAGCATCAACATCTCACTCCTGAAATATATTCTTTATGGCTTTCTGCACCAAAAATTGCCCAACATAGTAAACCCGGTCAATTCCTTCAATTGCAAATATCAGAAACCTTTGATCCATTTTTAGCCAGACCCTTCTCAATTGCTGATGTCCAAACAGATAAAGTTAGAATTATCTACCGTATCCGAGGTAAAGGTACTAATATGCTTAAAACGAAAAAAGTCGGAGAATATTTGAGTGTTCTTGGACCATTGGGCAAAGCGATTGAAAAACCCAAATACAAGAAAATTACTTTAATTGCTGGAGGCATCGGTATCGCACCATTATTATATCTGGCGAAGTGTTTGAAAGATAAATATGAGATTAATTTATTTTATGGTACTCGCACAAAAAAAGATTTGATTCTTTTAGATGAGTTTAAATTATTATGTCGAAAAATTTCCTTAGCCACAGAAGATGGAACAAAAGGTCATAGAGGATTAGTTACTGATTTATTAGATTCGAACAAATTATCTCAAACCACAGTCTTTACTTGCGGACCAAAACTAATGTTAAAAAAAGTTCAAAACTTGTTATGGCAAAATTCTCAGATAAAAGTTTTTGGCTTTTTAGAAGAGATGCTTGGATGTGGTTGTGGACTATGTTTTACATGTGCGGTCAGGAAAAAGGAAAGTTCTGAGGATTATTATCATATTTGCACTGATGGACCGGTGTTTGACTTGTCATCAATTGAATTGTGAAAAAATATTGCGGTGCAAATGAAATTTTCCAATATTAAAATCGGAAACCTTACTTTTAAAAATCCATTAATTCTGGCATCCGGCACATTTGGTTGGGGTGATAAATTTATTGAGGTGGCAAATAAGATGGCCGGCATCGTTACTAAAGGACTGACAATCGAACCGCGTAAAGGTAATCCGCCGCCACGTATTTTTGAATCAGCATCTGGAATTCTTAATTCAGTTGGGTTAGAAAATCCCGGTGTCGAAAAATTCTGTAAAGAAATTTTACCACGATTGAAACACTTAAAAACTAATTTAATCGTAAATATTGCAGGAAACTCAGTCCAAGAATATAGAATATTGGCAGAAAGGTTACAACATGAATTGATTGCCGGATTGGAGATAAATTTGTCTTGTCCGAATATTGCAACTAAACAGATGCTCGGACAAAATCCTAAAACGACCTATAAAGTAGTCAAAGCAATTCGCGATGTGACCAAGAAGTTCCTCATTACAAAATTAACTGCTAATTTTGTTAACCCTCTATTAACTGCTCAAGCAGCAGTTGATGCTGGTACAGATGCAATCTGTCTGATTAATTCATTGTATGGCATCGCATTTGATATTGAAACTGGTAAACCAGTTTTAGGTGGTATTAGCGGTGGTCTTTCTGGTCCAGCAATTAAACCCTTTGCGTTATATTGTGTCTGGTATGTTGGTCAAAGGTTAAAGATACCAATTATTGGTTGCGGTGGAATTTCAACAAGCAAAGATGTTCTGGAATATCTGTTGGCCGGTAGTGTTTTAGTTGAAATCGGTTCGGCAAATCTGCGTAATCCCTATATCGGACTTGAAATATTAAAAGAAATTGATATAATAGGTCGAAATTATAATTTAAAAATGTAACTTTATTTAATTAACATCTGATGACAAAATTAATTTTGGCAGTTCAAGCCGATACCACACAAAAAGCAAAGAAAATTATTTCTGCCACTGAAGGCTGGATTGACATCTATAAAATTGGTATTGATTTATATACTCATGCTGGTTCACGGCTAATCGACTATTTATTGCGCCGTGATGCCAAGGTTTTTTTAGACCTAAAGTTCTGCGATATTCCTTCAATTGTCGCAACTTCTGCAGAGGTCTGTATTCGATTAGGTGTTTCAATGTTTACTATTCATACGATGGGTGGCGAAGCGATGATGAAGCAAACAGTTGAACATGTTAAAGAATATTGTATTAAAAAACGAATCAAACAACCACCATTAATTATTGGTGTGACAATCCTGACCAGCATTTCCGAAAAAGAATTCAAAAATCTTTGGCACACCAAGTCAAAAGCAGGTATTTTAGGACAAGTGGTAAAATTAGCCTACTTGGCAAAAAAATGTGGGTTAGATGGTGTGGTTTGTGCAACTTGGGAGATTGAAGCCATTAAAAAAGAATGTGGTAAAGATTTTATCACTGTTGTACCAGGAATAAGAATTCCGCCTTCAATGTTGAGTCAAGAAGAGAGAGAAAACGAATTACAGAAAATCACCAATGATGACCAGTCACGCATTGCAACACCAGCAGATGCAGCAAAGTTGGGTGCAGATTATATTGTAATTGGTCGACCAATTATCCGGGCATTAGACAAAATTACCCTGATAGAAAAAATACTCGAGGAATTAAAAATACATTCAAGTTGATGAAAAAGTAAATTTTTCATTAAACCATTCAAAACAGATAATTGAATTTTTTAATAGTTTATACTAACTAATATAAAAATGATAGAAAATATCTTAAAAGAGAAAGGCGTCATCCGTACCGGTCACTTTTTACTCTCATCAGGTCTTCACAGTGCAACCTATTTTGAGAAATTTCGTATTTTGGAAAATCCAGATTTAGTAACTCACTTCTGCAAGATGATAGTTGACCATTTTCAGAGTAAAAACATATCAATTGTTTGCGGTCCTACGACCGGAGGTGTAATTATTGCCTATGAAGTGGCTCGACAATTAAATATCAAATGTATTTTTGCGGAAACCGCTACGCCCCCGGCAAAAGGAAGAATTATCCGACGAGGCTTTACAATTAATCCCCAGGATAGGATTTTAGTTGTTGATGATATCTTAACTACTGGTGGTTCAGTCAATGACACACTTTCCGCCTTAGATATTTATTCTGCAACTGTTGTCGGAATCGGTGTTTTTATTGACCGCAAAACTTCTCCGATAACATTTACCCATAATAATCAAGTTTTAGAATTATTTGCCTGCTACGAAATTCCAGTAGAGAATTATCAACCTGAAAATTGTCCACTATGTAGACTGAACATTCCTATTGAAAAACCTGGAAGTAAGATAATTTAAAAACTTTACAAGCACACATTCGGAGTTATGAATAAACTATACTTAATCCTGCTAAGAAAAATGGAATTCATTCATTATGCTACTGCCTTTATAATTATTGGCTTTTATTAAATAAGAAATCAGTATCAGAATGAGAATTAGGTATTACTTACAATCACTATTTAATCATTTCTACAATCTAATTATTTTTACTAATATAAAATAAGTCGTTACTGCCAATTGAGAAAGAAGGCTGATGACAAGTTATTTTGGATACACTCGAAATGATAAATTTTACAGTTTCCCAATGCGGTTTAGCTTATTTAGTGTAATCGGAAAATTAGCACTTATCAAAGCATTAAAAAGTGATTATTATATATCAATCTTATTTTTGTTTAGGAAAAACGGAGTTCAATGCGTCAAATGTACATGTATCTTAAGAAAAATTGGTTTCAGAAAACGGAGGAAAAGTGATTAAAACAGGAGGATGAAATGAATAAAATATTTGTAAGGTTTTTGATAATGGTGGGAGTTGTCTATTTCTGCAGTATTTTATTTGCGCAGTACAACGAAAGTGAAAAAAACAAATCTATGCCGACTTTAATGATTGCATCACCGTGTCAAGTTGATGAAGAAGCATTGAGGAAAGCAGAAGAATCTAAAATACTTGATAGTTTGTTATTAGAGAGCGAACCTGTGGAAATTAAACAACTACTTCTCTCATACATTGAGAAAAATAGTATCGATATAGATTTGATTCCCAAATATGATGAAAAACCGATTAATCAAAATATAACTTTATTTGGGCAAACAATTCATACTTCAAGAGGGATTGATAAGTCATTAATAGACAAACTAGAAAAACGAACTAAGAAAAGGAAGACCGCTCATGAAAATTTTGTAATATGTATTATGCAATTTGTCCGACCACTGTCTTACAGAGAGATAATTGAGCTATGTGACTTGGGTGTTAAGTTCTATGAGCCATTGGGTATAATCGCAGTGGTCGCCCGAATTCCTTTGTATAATGTCAATAAAATTTCACAACTTCCTTTTGTAAAATGGCTTGGTGATTATAAAAAAGAATATAAATATTCAAAAGTTCAATCTTCTCAAAAACCGGAAGTGTTTTTATATATTTTCGGTACTAAAAAACCTGAGTATGAACAAATTTTAAAGACAATGGGAATACAACTACTCTCTTACAACCCAGTAGTGAGAGCATTTATTGTTAAAGCCGACAATAAACAATTCTCAGAGATAGCAGATTTATGGTGGATAAGACGAATTGAACGAAATCCTGAAGTGAGTACTTTTTCACTCAATTTTCAACCCGATGATAGTCGTCAGGTAATTTGTGCATTTAAAGGTTCTTTCAATGGTTCAGGAGTTAATGTGGGTATTTATGATATGGCTGTCTGGCCGGACCATCCTGATTTGTCAGGTGTTTTTATTAGCGGAAGTGATTATGGAACATTATCTCAAGCACATGGGACTCATACAACGAGTACTATATTAGGTAGAGGTACTCGAAATATTGAAGGCCAATATGATGCCAAAGGCGTTTCACCTTCTTCAAGAATATTATTTAGAAGTTTTGATTACGACTATTCGACCGCATTAGCCTATTTTTGCAATCATAATATAAAGGTGTCTAACCATTCATGGGGGTTTTCTTCAAATATTTATACATATGATTCTCGAGCAGAAGATTTTGATTTTCACGCAGATTTATTTGATATGCTTCATGTAATTTCAGCAGGAAATGATGGTCCAGGTAGTGGAACTATCAGAAACCCTGCCCTATCAAAAAATTGTTTAGCAGTAGGCGCTATGGAATATGTCACTAGTAATTTGTTGTATCCGCTTGGCAGAGTTACACCATATAGTAGTCGAGGTCCAACAAGTATTGGTAGATTAAAACCTGACTTAATTGCACCAGGAGGTGACGAGACATTTTTTCAAGGAGTCGTTGCCGGTAATATAAATCCTAATGGTATCTCAACAGGTTTTGAGTGGCCTAGCGATGATTATTATACAAGAATGTCTGGTACAAGTATGGCGAGTCCACATGTGACCGGTGTTCTCGCTAATATGCTTCAATGGCAGCCTTCAGCTACTTCAAATAGTTTAAAAACTGGTATCATTATAAATACAATACCAGTAAAATACGATAATGATGCTAACAGACCAATGGGGGGGTACGCGACGACTACAGCCGGATTTGGTTTACTAAATGGTTTTTCACCTACAAACTACTATTCAAATGAAGAAAGCGATAATTTAGTTTATTCGACTTCTTCGCTTTCTTGGTCACCAAGTCAACCATATAATGATTATACAATTTATGTACCTCCGGGAACAAAGAAACTACTTGCTTGTCTTGCATATAATGATTTTAAAGGAGATGATATTCAGAATGATCTTGACCTTGCTTTAATAAATCCGAGCGGAACAGCATATTGGTACTATTCATACCGGCCATCAAATACTTATACCGAGTCACCACTGGAAAAGATGGTTGTCGAGAACCCTGTAAGCGGTAACTGGAAGATAAGAGTAAGATTTTATAGTCATGCTGCTGGAGCACCGACATCACAAGTGTACACAATACAAGGAAAGCTAATATATAAGACCCCAGCGCTTGGTATAAGTAATATACAAAGTACTTATTATGCTACCGCGAATCAAGAAATTTCGCTTTCTCCTAGGGTAGAAAATATCGGCGGTTACATCGCAGCAGGGGTTAATCTTACTATAAATGCACCAAGTAGTTTCAGCGGTGATGTAAATGAGACAAGGTATGTTGATAATCTTATGTACCAGGGTGACTCGAAAACGCTTAATAGCACAGACTATCCACCTTTCGTTATTAGAACACCTAGCTCAGATGGGACTTATAATCTTTCTATTACCGCCAAGGCAATTAACTTAGATGTTCCAGATGTTACTTTTCCATTCACCGTTGTTGTGCAGACACCATCAATAACTGTAACAAGTCCCAACGGTTCTGAGTACTGGATGAGAGGGACTTCTCAAAATATCAGATGGAACAGTAGTGGTGTAAGTGGAAATGTGAAAATCGAACTATATAAAGGAGGAAGTTTTTATGGCACGATTACCAGTAGTATTTCTAATAGTGGTTCATATCTATGGTATATACCAACAAGTCTTACTCCCGGTAATGACTACAAAATTAAAATAACAAGTGTGGCTGACCCTTCAATATATGATTACAGTGATAACAATTTTAATATTTATCGTCAAATTGTTGTGACATCCCCAAATGGTGGAGAAGTTTGGTATGTTGGAGAAACTCGTAATATTACATGGACAACAGCTGGAATAGGAGGAAATGTTGATATATATTATTCCACAAATGGAGGTTCGTCATGGAATAATGTAATTCTAAATGTTTCTGATAATGGCTCTTATCCATGGCAAATTCCTAATACTCCTACAACACAAGGTAAAGTAAGAGTAAGGCATGTTCAAGTTTCTTCAAACTATGACCAAAGTGATGACAATTTTGCGATTTATAATCCAACACCAACTTTAACAGGTGTTTCTCCGAACAATGGCAATCGGTTGCAGACTTTGAATGTGACTTTAACTGGCACTAATTTTATTAGTGGCGTGAGTAGTGTTGATTTTGGTTCAGGGATTACAGTCAATTCAACGACAGTTAATAGCTCAACATCGATTACTGCAAATATTACGATTAGTGCGAGTGCTTCAACTGGTGCACGGAATGTATCAGTGACGAATGCAACGCCTGGTGGCGGAACTGCAACTTTGACTAATGGGTTTACGGTGAATAATCCAGCACCGACTTTAACAGGCATATCACCTAACAATGGCAATCGGTTGCAGACTTTGAATGTGACTTTAACTGGCACTAATTTTATTAGTGGCGTGAGCAGTGTTGATTTCGGCTCAGGGATTACAGTCAATTCAACGACAGTTAATAGCTCAACATCGATTACTGCAAATATTACGATTAGTGCGAGTGCTTCAACTGGTGCACGGAATGTAT
>JBDRUT010000026.1:0-24645 GCA_039801465.1 Caldifarciminota bacterium | reverse complement strand
ATACATCTCTTCAGTCTTTGCTAAATCCGAACCAGTCAGTTTCAGGCTAATTTCTGCTTCTAAAACAACTTCTAAAAGATTTTGTTTAGGATTATACCGAAATGGATAAATCTCTAAGATAGCAATTCTCGCATGTCTAATCTGAACAATATCTGTAATCTTGGCATATTCAGTTGGATAAAACTCATCACGCTGATAAAACTCTTCATTATAATTAAATGGTGGTTTTGGTCCGCATTTTGGCTCAGGTGGCTGAAGCGGATAGATTGGACATGATAGGGTTTGGAATTTGTAATTTTGAATTTGGAATTTAATGTTTATTTCTGCTTCTTGCGGAATCTCAATAAATTCTCTTATTACTGGCAACTCGGCTTTGCCCAGTTCAGTTGAAACTCCATACTCTAAAGAAAACTCATCTCTTAATCTTAAAAACAGTCCTTTTTCGGTTTGGATTTCAGAAAAGAAGGCCGTTTGATTATTAATCTTCAGAGCAATTTCTTCAGGATTGGACCTAATGAGTAAAATTTGTTGGCTTAATGCCAAATTAAAGAATAATACTCCTAAAACAAAAATCCGCATAAAACATCACCTCGCTTAATAATAATTAAAAATCTATTTGTGTCAAGATGATTCGCAAAGAGTTCGGCAAAAATGACTAAAAGCACAAAAGACACAGAAGAGAAAAAAAATTTAAGAGTTTCAATGGCAAAATTGACTTTCGCATAGTTCTCATCGTGCGACCTGCTAAAATTACTTTCTCTCCAAATAACTTCGGGTAAAGATTCTTGTTGGTATTGGTTCATCAAGTTTAATATTCTCCAAGATTAATTCCGTATAAGTGTTTTGCCGCAATTTATTTTCCATTCTAATCTTACAAGGATAGTTCTTACTTCTGATTTTCTTGAATTCCGAGACGACAATTGACTTCATCAGCTTACCGCTTTTAGCAAATAATTCTTCTTTCATTGGATAATAATATTCTTTATCAATCCACAGGACTCTTTTGTAATAAGTTACTGCTTCGGTTCTGGCAACTAATAATAATTGGTAACACTCTCGGTTAAATATCGTATCTGTGCCAATTAATTCTATTTGATATTGCTCTTTAAGTTTTTCATTACTTGTGACATCGTCATAAGAGAAATCGCTGCCGGCGAAACTTTGTCTTAACATATGCCCAGCAATTTTCGTCGCTTTTTCTATATCTTTAACATAAATCCACATCTCGTCACCGATTTTCAAAAACCGTGTGCCCCGGTCTCGCGCTGGAGCAGTAAATTCAAGATATGCCTTATCTTTTCCTTGCACATAACCGATTAATTCCTTTTCTCGAATTTGACCAGCAACACTGATTCGCAGTTTTGCCGTATAACTGATTGTATTGGCAACTAAATTTTTATCCACGCGTTCGATAATATCAATGCCAGTTTCTGCTATTATTATTGAAATCCACAATAGAAGTAAAGATGATTTCTGCATTATAATTATTATTTATTAAGTAATCGTTCTTAAGGCTTGGGCTGGTTCTAATTTTACTACTTTCAGTATCGGAATTAAACCAACAAAGATTGCGCTAATTAACCCAAACCAAAATGCTGTCGTGACCAATAAAGGTGTTGGCGCAAAATAAATAATCGGACCATATGGTAAATCAAAAGAGGCAGTTGATGAAACAACCCTTAAATCTAAACCTTGATATTTTAGCCAATAACTTAAGATGCTTCCCCCGACACTGCCGATAAAACTCCCCAGTAATCCAATAATTCCTGCTTCACAAGTCAATAATTTTACAATTGACAAATCACTTAAGCCCAGGGCTTTAAGCATACCAATTTCTTGCACCCGTTCGTAAACAACCATAATCATTGTATTGGCAATCGTTGAACAAGCAACAATCAGAATAATAATATAAATAATAGAAAAAATCGGGGTAATTGAGTTTATATATTTCAATAGTTGATTATATTGATAAGGAACCGCTCGATAATTACTTTGGGATTGAATCTCTCGGGCAATTTTAATTGATTGTCTTGGATTTTTAAGAATAATTGCAATTTCGGTTGCACGGTTTTCTAAATCCAACATTCGCTGTCCCACTTTTAACGGTATATAGAAAATATTTCTATCCATACCACCGATGCCTGTGCTAAATATCCCCTGCACCACTAAATTAATACCAGTAGGTGAATCATATACGGTTCGGGTTATGATGGTCAAAGTGTCACCAATTTGTAAGTTCAGTCTTCGGGCTAACTCTCGACCCAAAACCACTGAATTACCGAAATTATCAAGATATGCACCTTGAATAACTCTTTTATCCAAACCGGAAAATTTCTTTTCCGTCTCAGCATCAATTGCATAACCCAAACTGGGAATACTCAGTTCATCTTGGCCTAATAACACACCAAATTTTATTCGGGGCGCAATATACAAAATTTCCTCTCGTTGTAACAGTCTCATAAAATCAGGGCTTAACTCAATGGCTTCGGATAACGGTAACAGTCTTTCCTGGCGCTCATAATTTAGGGTTGTGATGCGAATATGTCCCGCAACTAATTTAATCACATTATCGCTGATATTTATTAAGATACCACGCAAATAACTTTGCACAAAGATTATCAATGTAATAGCAATTGCAATACTAAGAGCCGAAATAATACTCCGACGCGTATTACGCAAGAAATTGCGATAAGCCAGTTTCAATATCATGCTATCAAATTACAAATCTCTGACTATTCTCGACACCCATATTTTAATTTTCGGATTTGTAATTGGAACATTGAATTTAGGATTTTCATAACATTCATATTTTTCTCAATGCTTCCGCGGGATTTAGTTTTATTGCTCGTCGCACCGGATAGAGTGTTACCAAAATTGAGATGAAAACTCCAAAACCCAATACTGCGATTACTGTCCAATAATTAATTTCACCTTTGAGAATAAATTTGATAGGATACATAATGTCTATATTTTCAAATTGCTGAGATAAATCAATGTCGACATATTTAAGATATAAGGATAACGCAATTCCTAAAAAACAGCCGATCAAACTACCGAAAAAGCCAATAATACCGCCTTCATAAATGAACATTTTGACAATGTGTGAATTACTAAATCCCATTGCTTTCAGCATTCCAATCTCATTAACTCGTTCCATTACCGCCATCAGCATCGTATTGATAATTCCGACTGCCGCAATGATGACGACAACTAAAGCCAATATGAACTGAACTGAGCGTTTCATTCCAGAAATTTCCAAGATATTGGTATATAACTCTCTCCAAGTATAAAGTTCATACTTATTGCCAATTTGATTTAAGATTTCGGATTTTAAGCCCGCCAAATTCTTTGCATTGGTTTTCACGCTGATTTCCGTAACCGCATTGGGCAGATTCAGCAATTCTTGGGCACGATGTAACGAGATTATGGCAGAATTTCGGTCAATCGCCGGATGACCAGAATTTATTAATCCGACTACAATAAAATCATAAGCATTATAAGTGCCATCTCTATCTTTGGCTATAATTGTTGCGATAGAACCAATCTCCAAGTTCAAATCTCTTGCCAATGCTTCACCGATAAGAATATCGTCTGGATTATTAAGATAAGAACCTTTAACAATTGCTTGCTTTAACTTAAACACCTTTTCATCTTGTTGTGGTTCAATACCAATTCCTAAAATTGGTAGTTCATCTGTTCCATTATTTAATTGGCAGAGGAATCGGATTCGGGGAGTTCCCGCCGCAACATTTTTTATGACACTAAGTTTATTCAATAAATTCTCCGGATTGTTAATGATAAAATCTAACCCATACCGACCTTCTTCTCGATAATATCCTTGAGCAAAGACTGTAATATTACCCAATTCGTAATGCAGAATATTTTCTTCGGCTAATTTATCAACACTATTCATCATCGAATCCATAAATATCATTGCTGATAACCCAACCGAAATTGCAATTGCAGTAATTATACTTCGTCGGGTATGCCGAAAAACATTACGCGCAGCCAGATTAAATATTTTCATATTATTGTGTATTACTCCAAATCTGTATTGGATATCAAAAGCCTTTTTAGAACTCTCGGATTAATTTGTGTTGATTTTGCCAATGAGTTCATTTTCTTTCGTCGGCAACGACTTTGCCATCTCTTAATCGAATAACTCTTTCTCCATATTCCATTACCATCGGGTCATGAGTCGAAAAGAGAAATGTTGTTTTATGACTTTTGTTCAGTTCCCGCATCAGGCGTAAAATATCCTGAGCGGTTGCCGAGTCAAGATTAGCAGTTGGTTCATCGGCAAGCACTAAACTTGGGTTTTTAACTAATGCCCGCGCAATCGCAATTCGTTGCTGTTGTCCCCCACTCATTTCATTCGGTTTTCGATTAATATAATCTTCCAAACCGACTTCTTTTAAGATTGATAATGCTCTCTCTTTGCGGTCTTTTGCTGACTTATTTAAGATTAAAAGCGGCATCTCAACATTTTCAAATGCGGTTAGCACTGGTATCAAATTAAAAGTTTGAAACACAAAACCGATCTCTCTTTTTCGTAACTCAATAATCTGTTTTGCGGAAAGTTTTGTGACACCAATACCATTGATAAACACTTCTCCTTTAGTTGGTGTATCCAAACAACCGATAATATTTAATAGCGTTGTCTTACCCGACCCGGATGGACCTGCCATAGCGGTAAATTCGCCATCATTAATCACTAAGTCTATTCCGCGTAAAGCCGGAAATATAATTTTGCCAATTTGATAATTTTTATATAAACTTTTTACTTCAACCAACTATCCTCCTAAAAATAGACCTTTAGCCATAGATAAATCTGTTTATGATAAGGTATCAGATTCTTAAACTCCGTTGTCGGTTCACCAATAAAAAAATTACAACCCAGATTAAATTCAGTGTTATCATTCACTGAAAACAGAATTTGGGGCATAACGATAAAACCGTTATCGTTAAGATTAATTATGGCATTTAACGAGGGACGAAAATATAAATTATACCCATAACTTACTGATGAATAAAGATAATGTTTGGCTAATGTCCACCTTTGACCTAACCTGAACGCATTATAATCATAGTAAACAGGATTTGACTCACCGCTTCCATCATAAAAATATTCTACCATTGCATAAATATTAAATGGAAAGGAATAGTCTAAACCAGTACAACTCTTGAAATATCTGTCATTATTAATAAAAGAATAACTAACTTCACTCCAATAACCAATCTTAAATTCACCTGTTATCTCTCCACCGACAATCACCATTTTCGGATTAACTCGATAAAAACTATTTAATCCGACATCATTTTTATTCAAATTAGAACCAACCCGTATTCCAAGTAACGATTGGTTAATCTTACTTTGGGGTCGAACCATTAGTTTGATGTTGGACAAGTTGCTCAGTGCATAATATCCCAAAACCGTATTGACACCAGCGTATTCAAATTTCGGTTCAAAATAATTGATAGGATTAATAATATCCAGTGGACGAAAAACTCGACCTACGCCCCAATAGATTCTTTGTTTTCCTACTGTGATGCGACGATTTTCCCTACCTATCCACATTAAGAGTCGTGCAATATTAATATTGTCTTTACCGAATGCAGTTAGTATTGAATCATACCACACTTGACAATCGAATGTAATTTGCGCTCCAAAAGATTCGGCTGAATGTTTTAAGTCAATCCAGCCTCGACTATATCCGAAAAAATTGACCGAATCGGCACAACCAAAATATTGTCTACTCTCAACATAACCAGATAAATTCAATTCGCTTATCAAAATAATAAGGCAAACAATTCCATTCATTCGGTCAATTATAGTCCGCAAAGGGAAAATTGCAAGTAGCAGTAAAAAATCCATTAAGTTATATTAGTTCGCGTGTTAAGATTTTAATTTTAGTATCGACTTAAGTTTATGATTAACCTAATAATAAAGGATATTTCAACAGAATAACCCTATTGCGTAATTATGCAAGTAATCTACTTTTTGAATTGATTGTTAAAATAGAATAATAAAACAATAATTTGTTTCTTTGAAAACCGAAAAATGCAACCCAATCAATTCCATTCTCAGAGCATCATAGCAATATAATCAAATTTTCTGGAATATTGAAAAAAAACCTATTTTATACTTTTGATATAAGTGACCAGCTTAATTAAAACCATTTAGACCATCGCAGAAACCAACATTTAGAACAGTCTGAAGAACCATATAGGTTATCCTATCTTAAACCGGTCTTCAAGCCCTTCAACACGCCGAAAGGTTTACCAGTTGGCAACCCATTGGCTTATCTATCCTTCTATCTAAACTACGGATTTACCGATTGTCTTCTATATTGCCCAGCAATTTAACTGACGGACTATCTATCGGATGGCTGATAAGACCACCTACTCTTCTGCCTATTGAGTCAAATAGGCAGGCGATTAAGGTGATAAAAGGTTTGCAGATTTAGATTAAAAATAGCGGAGAAGGAATGTGCTTATATTTAATTTAATAAAATTTTCACAATAACTGGCAATATCTTATTTGTATTTAGTATCGGTTTTAATCTTTTTAAGTCTATGTTTCAATTTAATTAATTAGAAACGATACTTGATTGGCACAACCCAATCTCGTAAATAAGCAAGATTTTAGGAATTATAAGTATCAAGAAAAAGTCTTGTGTTAAAATTAAATCTCAATCCCAAAGAGTAGTTTAACTCTATATGTTTGTTTATGATATGCGGAAGAGTTTTTCCATTCAGTGCTCAACCTTTTTCTTTCATAAAATAACTTTGGATTCATTCCTGCTCGAATGATCAACGACAGTATAATTCTATATTCAAATCCTAAAGGAATTGCAAATACCAACTTTTTATTGCGGTTCACTGTATAACTGAAAATCTTGTTAGTATTATCGTATCTTCAGTAGAAATCTTTAGTCCCTGAGTTTGTAAACTATCTTTATCTTTTCCGAAAATTATCTTAAAGCCGATAAAGCCACGTATTTTATTTATAATTGGTAATCTCATAACCAAGCCCGGCAACCAGTCTAATTCTCCTTGCATCACCACAATGTTTCAGGTTTCTTACGATGTTTTTCTGGGCGAGCAATCATAATTTTTGTCGATTCGGGATTCGGATACTATCGCCACCAGAGAAAAGTAGAATCTCTTGCTTTATTATATACATAATCAATTTCTGTTCCGGAAATATTAAAAGCAGTATTAGTAAAATCGAGATGCGTATTAATTCTTTGTCTCTCAGAAATCTCGCTCTGCCATCGCACCGTAAAATTCAACCAGTAAATTTTATTTTCAGAAATCCAGTATCGTATCCAAACTTTTTTGACGAGAGGAATGATACCAAAAAGAACTATTAAATAGGTCCAGAAAGAGTAATTTGTTTGAAGACGATATACCTTATCTTCACCGTAGGAATTAATTTTATTTTCTCCTTTTTGCCAAACCCAACTATTTGTAGTAAGTTCTTACCCATTGTCAGATGGATTAGCAAATGTCAAATTAATTATTATTATCCAAAACACAACTGCCAAAATTGTTTTACATATGATGGCCTGCGGAAAGCTTTACGCTTTCAAGGTAATATTAACAAAATATCTAAGATATGTCAAAGAATTGAGTTGGACTTCTCAATAATCACGAAAGAGCACAATGTCCGATGCCCAACATAGTATTCGAATCAAAATCCTAATTCTATTGATATTTTATCTATCATAATCAACACAATCTTTCGAATCTCATCATTAATATTTGTCTCTTGCTTTTAAGATATTCAAACAGTATCTTAAAGGTAAGTGCTGAACACTTCTGATAATCGTGTATATAAATGTTGACTTATTCATAAAAATAACATTTCGAATCTCATCATTATTATTTGTTTCTTGCTTTTTGAGATATTCAAACAGTATCTTAAAGGTAAGTGATGAATACTTCTGATAATCGTGTATATAAATGTTGACTTATTCATAAACATAGATATTATGTTTTGCGTGCAAGAAAAAGGTAAAGTTATTGAACATAACCGCAAAAAATACACTATAATTCCCATTAAGACACATATTATTACGGACAAAGATAATATTGAAGAGGTTGTTGACAATTACACTTCAGCAATTCGGCAATCAGGTGATATTATAACGATTAGTGAAAGTGTTGTTGCGATTAGTCAAGGACGAGCAATCCCAACCAGTCAAATTAAACCAAGATTATTAGCAAGAGTTCTCTGGCGATTCGTGAGAAAAGTTCCTTATGGTATTGGATTGCGTAATCCTTACAGTATGGAATGTGGCATTAGAGAGACCGGGACACTAAGAATTCTTTTCGCTGCATTCGTCAGTGCCATCACAAAACTTTTTGGCCGCCGAGGCGATTTTTATCGGATTGCTGGTAAACAAGCCGCAATGATTGATGCACCACATACTGCAGGTATAAAACAATTTTATGAATGTGTGATTATGGGACCAAAAGACCCAGAAAAAGTTGCTCAAAAAATTGCTGATAAAATTGGTTTGCCTGTAGCGATTGTTGATGTCAATGATATTTCTGGCTGTTGGGTCGTTGCCTCATCAGAAAGTGCCAATAAAAAATTGATTGAAACCGCATTAGATGATAATCCTGCTGGTCAAGGTGATGCTTGCACACCAATCATTATTATTAGACCAATCTGATTTCTATTATAGATAATTTACTAATTTTGGTAGACAATGCATCCGCGTTTCATCACAATTTTTATAAGATTCTTTCCAAATTGATAAGGAATATGTTTGTAATCAGGAACATCAAGGATAATAATATCCGCATCTTTACCAACTTCAATTGAACCAATATGTTTATCTAAACCCAGTGCTTTGGCACTATTAATTGTTGCTCCCCGGATTGCTTCAGTTAAAGTTAATCCATACAATAAACAACCCAAAGCAATGATAATCGGCATCTGATAAATCATACAAGTACCGGGATTAAAATCTGAACCCAAGGCAATTGATAATCCCATTCTTCTCATCTCTTTGATTGGAGGAATCACTTTTGATTTTAAGAATAGCGAAGTGCCTGGCAATAGGACAGCAGTGACATCCTTTTCTTGCATCATCTTGAGACCTTTTTCTGAAGGATATAGTAGATGTTCAGCCGAGATTGCACCAACCTTACCTGCGACTTCAGCACCGCCGCTTTTTTCAATCTCGTCCGCATGGATTTTAGGAATTAACCCGTATTTTTTTGCCCCTTTAAGAATCTTAAGGCTTTCTTTGGCATTAAAAACAAAATTTTCGCAAAAGACATCACAAAAATCACTCAGTCTTTGTTTTGCCACTTGGGGTATCATTTCGTTGATAATAATCTTAATATATTCTGACTTTCTCATATCCGCAGGAATTGCATGCGCGCCTAAAAATGTCGGGACAATTGTAATCCGGTTCTGATTTATTTTTCGTAGTTTATTTATAACCCTTAAAATCTTTAACTCGTTTTCTGTATCCAGTCCATAACCAGATTTAATTTCTACAGTAGTTGTTCCCCATTGAATCAGGTCTTCAATTCTTTTTTGGGATAATTCTAATAACTCTTTTTCTGAGGCTTTGCGGGTCTCTTTTACAGTTTGTAAAATACCACCTCCTGCAGATAAAATTTCTTTATAAGATTTACCTTCTAAACGCATGACAAATTCATTTTCTCTGGAACCAGCAAAAACCAGATGGGTATGACAATCAACAAAACCTGGCATTACTACGCAATCTGTAGCATCTATACTTTTTGATTTTTGAATTTTGAATTTTGAATCTTGAATTACCTCGGCAATTTTACCATCTTTAATTAAGATTGAGCCCTTGTCAATTATCCCTAAGCCATCTCCAAATAGTGTTAAAATCTGACGGGCATTCTTAATTATAATTGACTTCATCATAAATTAAAATTGAACTATTATCAATTATACCTAAGTTATCTCAGAATAGACTCAAAATTGGGAGGGAAAAAATAATTTTATTGGGTGCGACCTGTATTTTACTTTTAGAGCGGTCGCACCCATTTTTATCATTAATAATTTAATAGCTTACTCCAAGTGTAATCCGATGTGAAATTCCTAATCGGCCAACATCACGATAACCGTAATCAACCCGGAAAACCAAATACTCAACTGGTTTGACTACAAATCCTGCGCCAAAAGAGATTCCTGTGCGCCATAGAATATCTTCAGCATATTGGGTATCAGTATTTAGAATATAGCCACCGCGCAAAGAAATATTCATTATTGAATATTCAAGACCGAAATTTATCTTTTCATTTACATCATTAAAATGGGTGAGGTCGCAAGCAAAAGTAAGTTTATCTTTTCCTGTAAGTGTAAAATCATTCGCAATACCAAATCGGAAAGTAATAGGTAAAGGAAATTTTTCGGTCATATACGATGCCGGAATTGGTTGCCAAGTCCATGGCCAGGTCCAGTCATCACGAGTCTTAACAGTAAAATCCAGTTGTCTGCCAGAAAACCGGGTATCCGGACCGAAATTAGCAATTGCCATTGCTAACCGCACATTCTGCCATCCGGTGTTATAGTAAGTTCCAAAATCAAAAGCAACCGTCGATGCTGAAATCTCCCAAACGCGCTCCTGAATAACTTTTACCGAAGTTCCAAAAGCAAATCGGTCTGTGAACATCCGGGCAAAAGATACTCCTGCGCATAAGTCGCTAGCACTAAAAGTTCTTCCGGTTCCTTGGTATTTATCAATTGTCGTTTCTTCAAAATCACCAAGATTTACACTGGTTACAGAGATTCCTAGTACTCCGAGTTTGGTTGGAAACACACCGGCTAAGAATTCATGACGCGTTTCCAGTATCCAATCAATGTGATTTATTAAAACTTCTCTATTTTTCAGTAATGCTAAACCCGCAGGATTCCAATAAGTTGCCGAAGCATCATTTGCCACCGCAACAAAGGCATCAGCCATGCCAGTTGCTCTACCAACACCGATTTTTAAGAAGGGCATTCCTGCCATCCCAAGTTTAGTAAACACTGCATAACCAGGTGAAACAATTGCCAGATAACAGATTAGGTAACAGATTAATTTTCCAATCTTCAAATCTTTTAATTTTTGAATCGTCATTGTCGTCTCCTTAGTAGATAATTACAAATTTACCAATCTGATTCCCGACTTTAGATTCGATATGGAATAGGTAAATCCCCGGTGCTGGTTTTTGTCCGGATTCTGAAAGTAAATCCCAATCTTCATCACCACCAGCTTGGAGCGGAACATTACCTGGTGCTTGAGTCTTTGTTGCCGAATGTTTAATCGTTTTGATTAAGTCACCAGCAAAATTGTATATCCGGATTGTGCATTCGTCAGGAAGATTGATAAACTTTAGTTTTCGATAATCCGGATGTCTTTCCCATTCATTCCGCACAAGATACGGATTGGGTACAACTTTAACATTGAGTTTATGGATGGAATCTGATATTACCATTGGAAAAGAAACAATTTCAAATTCTGAATATGCTGGGGATGCTTTAATCCGTCTCGAATAAACTATCCAAGTATCACCCGGCAAAGGCATTAACCGAGAACTGATTGGATATCCCATATTAAGATTTATTTGTCCACCACAAAGCAGTAGATACCGTGTTTTATTGGGAACGACTGTATCAGAACCAAGGCCTTCAGCTGGTGTTAAACCAGAAAAACTCCAGCCATCAGCAGAATCTGCATCTGGGGTATTAACAACTGTTCTTCCCATCCGTCGATAAGGGACAGGTTGATTAAGACTCAAATCAAACACTTCAGCCGTAATTGGACCATTAGGATATTTTTCCTTAAAGACAATTTGAAAATCTGAACCCCGATATGCCCATAGAGCTTTATTGTAAGTTAATTCAGTCGGAAGTTGTAAAGAATCTTTAGGATAAGTTTGTCTTTTCACATCAATGCGGTCAAAAAACTGGAATGGCACCGAATCCATACTTAGCGAAAATGCCAAGTCGATTATTGGCATATATGCTTTGGTTGTATCAAGTCGGGTAGAAGTATCAGTCGGTTGTTTTATATTAATAACCACTGATGAATCAAAAATTGTTGGGTGAAAATTTTGGGGTTCTGTTTTATGTCTAATATCAAGAACAAAACTTTGTATCGGGACTAATGTATCACCATTTTGATTTTGAACATAAAACCGATAGAGCGGAATCTGGGTATCTATTTTTCCCGTTGGTTGCGGAGGTAAAAATCGCAGTAAATATTTCTCTGGTTTTATTGCGTGATTAACAAGCGCCGTAGGCTGAAGAGTTAAATCTAAATGTTCATCACCACGAAGCTTATTTATCTTAAATTGTGCTGAAGTATAATTAGTCGGTTTTGTTCTAGCAACCGCAACTTTTGGTTCAATGCCGGACTCTAAACTTAACCAACTCGTATCAGGTGCTGCGCCCATTGTATTCAAATCAAATGCGGTTACTGCATAATAATAAGGAAATCCTAATCGGATATTTACACTGTCAATATAAGAATATCTTAATCCTTTATCTGTTGCCTTAGTTCTAATTGCCTCTTCAACTGTTGTATCCTCAAAAGTAATGCCATCAATCTTATCAAATTGGTCTAATAGAATCCAATCACCAACATTTCCCGTTTGGCTCCGCCAGACCTTATAACCTTGAAAATCGTATTCTCGATAATGTAAATCAAGTAATGCTCGGGAATAAGGATAGTACCTATCTTTAATTTTTTCTGAATAGTCATCCCATATTAAAGTAATTCTGCCTTCACCGGGAATTAGAGTAAGATGGGGTGATTGCGGTGGATCCGGTGAAATCCAGTTATTATCATAAGCAAGTTGTGCTGAAGAAGATGCTACTGCTAAAGGATACAAATCACCAACACCTCCAATTGGGTTTGACGGTGCGGCAATCACCGCGATTGTAATAGTTGCCAAAGAATCTGGTGGTAAATCAAATGGACCAGTAGATTGTAAGAATCGTTTATCTGCCGGACTTAAATCAATTGAATCATAAGGCGCATATTCTGGTGATATCTGCCAATAATTATAACCTGCCATTGCTAAATATTGCTCATAATCATTTCGGGGGTCACCGGCCTGTAAGGTAAACATCTTATAAGAAACCATACCCAATTGTTCCAGTTCAGAAGGCTCGTCAATCAAACCATTTGGTTTGATTATTGTGTCATTCCCAATAATTAGACCATCAAGCCCATCAGGACCTTCATCAATTACCCCATTATGATTATTATCAATGCCATCAGTGAATGCATAAGGACTTTGTAAGAAGTCAAATCCGACATAACCAGGCGGCGTTGACCAGTTTTCATTAAAATCATAATCATAGACATAGCCGACATTATCAACGAAGACTGAATCTGTGCCTTGTCGATTTTTAATATACTTTCTTAAAATCAATCCGCACATATCATCAGTAGACCCCCCAATATCTGCATCGCAAACCATTCCCAGATAAACATTTTTCAGCGTAGTTTTAGATACATTTTTAACCGTTAGGGTAAAGAAGACAATATCTCGGTTTTTAGGCAAGTTCCAAGAATATGTTGTCTGATAAACCTCAACACTACAAGGTTTAGCCGGCGCAACATGTTGGGTCCGGTCGCGGTCATTAAAAACGCACCACGCATCTGCAGTGGAAATAGAGGTTCGTGGTATCGGATAAAAATATCCCCTAACTGTATCTGTTGCACTTAAAGGAATTCGTAAATATGTAGGAAAGGAATCACGCATACTTTCTGGAAAATCATTCGGATTCGGAGGCCAATCTTCTGGATAGACATAAATTCTCTCAAATTCACGACCTTCATAACCGCCTGGAGCATTTTCCCAACAACCGGTAGTAAATTCACTCTTACCCGAACTAGGATTATATCCGCAAGTCACAAGAGTTTCACTTCTTGAAGGTCTAACACCAATCCAGATACCAGCGCCGTAAATATACATATTACCAGAGCCTCGAGGCCATTCACCACCGGGTGAACCTTTACCATATCCAAAAGTTCCATAATTTGTAATCGTTAATGCCCATTGATTTTTCCGATACCACATGAAATCTTCTTTTCGTTTCCTTTGATATGTGTTAGTTGTTGTCCGTGCGAATAAAGATGCAACGAGAGCAAACAGTAAAATAGGATATAGCATATAGCGTTTAGCGTTTAGTGTCATCTTTACCTCCTAAAATTCTAAATCAATGCCGATTCTAATCTGCCTCGGCGGACCGAAATTCATTGGATTATTATTTCGGTCTTTTCGTGCAGTCTTATAAGCAATATATTCTTCCATATCACTGATAATACCATCTGAATTTATGTCACGAGCCGGATGATACAGACGAGAATTTATTGTAATATCTGCTTCATTAGCCCATTGTGATGGTGAAAAAGTATCAGCAAATCCATCATCATCTGGTTTGCCTGTATAACCATAGACCCATTCAATATTTTTATTATTAAACAGATTGTAAATATCACAAACCAAATTTAGTTTGATCTTTGAGATGGTAAACCCTTTAAAAATTTTACAATCAGTTGTAAAACGAGCCGGCATCCGTGCTGAATTCTTTTCAGCGGTCCGGCGTCCAGAATTTAATCGATCACTTAACTCACGCGGAGTATAAGGTAGTCCTGAACCATAAGATAATAAAGCGCTCGCCTTAAAATTCCGTAATGGAATAAACACAAAGTCATAAGGAAAATCAAGACCTAAATCTAATTTTGCCGTATGTCGTTCATCAAAATCTAATGGATAATCTCGTTTTGGTGGTTCCATTTCTTTTCCCGTTACTGGGTCAACACCATAAGCATATCGTTCGTAATAATACTCATATCCATAAGAAGCAGTTCCTTTTGCTAAAGATAAACCATAGCCAATTCGAGCATCCCAGTAATTTGATAATTGTTTAATCAGACTGATTTCAAAGCCTCGCACATTGCCATATTCTTGATTAACAATTGGAAAAAATCCCAATCTGCCTGCAGGATTATATCTGACACCAATTAAATCGTAAATGTCTTTATAGTAAGCAGTAAAATCACAGGCTAATATTTTGGTGAACAAGACTTCAGTACCTATTTCATAAGCAACGGTCTTTTGTGCTGACAAATCCGGATTACCAATAATCATATTACCTCGTGAATATGCAGCTGATGTAATGTTATCATAGAGATACCGATATGCTGGAGTTTGGAAGAAATGGCCGTAAGAAAAACGGAACTTTGCTCTTTCGCCGATCGGAAAAGAAACACCTAATCGTGGTGAAATTTTTAATTTAGCCATTGCTCGCACTAAACTCGTATCTTCAATATTAGATGGATTGGCCCGTTTATAAGCCTTCGGGTCCAAATAATCCGTACGAATTCCAATTCGCACGACCAAATCTTCAAAATCCATTCGGTCTTGTAAATAGACTGCAAGATTTACCGGATTATAATCATAAGAATCAACAAAAGGATTTGGGTCCCAGGGCAACGAATTATATCTCCGGAACAAATAATTTTGTCTGAATTCAACACCAGTTTTAAGTTCATAAATCTTTCCAATATTATGGGTCAAGTCACCCTTAAGAGTATGAACAGTTGAACCGTGTAAAAGAAAAAATCGATAGTCGCCTTCGCCAAAAAATCCGCGATAGACACCAAACGGATTATTAGTTACTTCATCCCGTTGCTTTTCATATTTACTCCAGGGCATCCACAACGATTCAATTAAAGTTGGTCTTGCGCGAACTGAATCCAATGCTTTGAATTGATAATCTTCCCAAAATCGCCAGCCAAATTTTAATCCCAGTTCTGCTTCTTTTTCTAAATCACGCACTGCTTGGACCCTTTCATCCCAGAAGTAGCCATAACGAACAGTATAAAAAGTTGAAGGTGAAAGCATATGATTAGCACTGAAACCTGCTTTCCGTACTCTCTCTTGCCGAGACATAAAGTGGTCAAGATGATACTTGAACTTCAGATGGTCTTCGCCGCCTGACCCCTCTCGTTCATACGGATATAACTCCCATTGGTCACGAGAAAAAAAGCCATCAGCGGTAAGTTTTAATCCCGACATAAGTGGTAGAGAATAAGTAAGTTTACCAGTCAATTTATAATCTTGCCGGTTGTGATGTGGTAACTTATGCTTGCGAGGTTCATAATCTTCAGCAACAAAGACTTCACCTGATACAAAATATCTCAACTTCGGAATCGGAGTCGGTCCACCAATTGAAAATTCCAAGCGATTATAACCAAAATTTACTGACTGGGGCATAAAAGCATCTGTGGTATGTTTTATCCGAGTCTGCATTTTTTCATGCCCTTCTTTGGTAATAACCTGCACAATACCTGACATCGCTTCTCCATACTCAGCATCAAAACCACCAGAAATAACTAATACTTCAGCAGTTGCTTGGGGGTTAACGCGGGCTGCGGAGTAACCAAAAAGCGGGTCTGATGTTGAAATGCCATCAACAAAATAGACAATCTCATCTGGTCTTCCACCTCGTAAATGAGTCCCGAATGACGGACTTGTAACAACACCTGGTGTCAAATTCACGATTGCACCTAAAGTTGCCACTGGTAGCTTATCAAACTGGTCAGTGGTAATTACTCTTTGAGTTGAAGCCTGAGTTCTAACAAGTAATGGTCTGGTTGCAGAAATCTCTACTGCGCCAACTGGAATGACTGTACTCTTTAATTCAAAATTTACTGTTACTGTTTGGTCTAAGATTACCAAAACATCCTTCATTCGTTGTGGTTCATAACCAACATAAGAAGCAGTTAAAGTTTGTATACCAGCAGGAACATTAGTAATTAGATATTCGCCTTTCTCATCTGTTGCAGCACCAAGTGTTGTTCCTTCAACTACGATATTTACACCGGCTAACGGCGCTTTCGTTTCAACATCAATAACACGTCCCCTGATCCGGCCAGTTTCTGCGCCAAATAGATAACCAATTGCGAATATTAAAAATCCGAAAATACTTATGCGCCATGCAAAAAATAAAAACTGAAAACTATTTTTAGTTAGCAGTTCATAGTTTTTAGTTTTCATTGTTACCTCCAATTATGGCACAACTCTGATTGGAATTGCCCAAGTAGTCGATTTCCACTGTGAAAATGGATAATAAAGATTTGAACCCGGTAGCACTTCAAAATATAGATGTTTTAAGCCAACTGAATTGAAATTTATAATCATTTGACCTGTACCTGATGATTTTGTAATATTATATTTAGTTGTGACACTTGGTTCGCCGTAACTTAAAAAGAAATAGTTTTTATCAGATGAAGAATCAGCCAGAATTTTAACATTAACTGGTTGATTTTTGGCAATTGTAAATATAGAATCTTTTGATTTAAGGTTCATAACACCATATCTGCCACTGTTTGAAAAAGAATAGAAAGTATCGCTCCGTTCCGGACGAATAAAGGCAACAAATCTCACTTTCGGCGCCTCAGCACTGGAAGGTAAATACATAGTAAATCCAGTTAGATATTTGAGTTTATAAATGACTTGATATTTTTCTTTTCTCAATTCCAATTTTCTTGCAGTTGTAAAATGATAGATTTTTTCTTCTTCTTCTGGATAGGCAAAACCTTTCTTATAAAAAGTATCCAATTCCCATATTGTTTCCCAAGGAGTTACATTAGTAAAGATAGTGTCAATTCGAAATTTAACAATCCAAAGACTATCAAATCGCAAAGCCGCGATACAGTTTCGGGTTGAATCTTTATATGTAACAAAACAGAAAGTATCTTTTGTTTCCAGTGTATCAACTTTAACACCAAAAATCATCTCGTCAATATGCAAACTGTCACCGAGTCTCTCGTAACAAGATAATAAATGGGCAATTTTTACTACACTATCGCCAGTTCGCGAAATAAAATCTTCGCTGGTCAAAGGAATTGACACATCAATAGTTCTCATTAAAGTATCACCTGATGCAGTCTTTAAGAAATGGAAACCGTTAATTGAATCACGCCAGAGAGCGAGTTCTGATAATACTGCTAAAGAATCCTGTTCAGTCCACCAAGGCCAGGCCGGTGGCGGTTTTGTACCACAGGAAAATAATAGTAATAAAAAAAGACCTATAAATGATAACAAGTATTTTTTTCTCATAAAGCCTCTAAGGGAAATACTGATCGAACATAAGGGGTGCGAGCAATACTTATCTCGCACCCCTTTTTCTTTTTAGTTAGTCCGGATGATTTTTTTGGTGATGGATTTGGTATTGGTCTTGAGTGTATAGAAGTAGATACCTGCTTCTACTTTCTTACCCATTTCATTTCTGCCATCCCATGACACAGAATATTCGCCTGCTGGTAATGTTCCGGAAACTAATGTCTTGATTGTTCTGCCTAAAACATCATAGATTACTAGTTCGGTCTTGCTTCGTGTCGCAAGAGAATAAGAAATCTTTGTTACCGAATTCGATGGATTAGGAATTGCTGAACCGAGATTCAAGTTATAGAATTTTGTTGCCGAACCATCTTCAATACCTGGAGCCGGATCAGGAATTTGGCTCTTATGCACTCGATGACAAACAATTGGGTTACGAGACGCTCTTCCTTGTGACTGCACAACTGAACCGGCAACCGAATCAATCATATAAGCCACAATTACTGTATCATTAACTACACCACCAATACAAGGATATCTCTTTGAAGTCTCATCCGGATTATTTAGCCGGAGTGGAGCACCCCAGGTTCGCCCGCCATTGAATGATTTTGCCACATAGACATCTGCACGGTTATAACCTGAAGTTGGGTCAACATTTGGTATTGAATCAAATTCTTCCCAACAAGCATAGAAATTATTAGTACCCGGTTCTTGAACTAAAGAAGGTCGACAACACCAGATATAATTAGAACCACCGCCTGCAGTAAATGTATCCGTATCAGCCCTTCGGACAAAACTCCATGCTGGATTATTCGTTGGGCAGTAATGCCAAATTTCTGCAGGAAGCACAAGGGGTAATGTATCATAAAATACTGCATTAACTGCTGCAATTATATGTAGATTGTCCTGGTTGTCGAACATCGGAAATAGAGAAGTAATGTGATAGGATGGTTTGGGGTTTTCTGGATAATTCTGAAATGCCGGCGGAAACGGCATTAAAACCGGTGCTTCCCATGTAAGACCACCATCATTAGAAATACGATAATACGCTGAATCAACTGGTGCTGCTAATCCACCAGGATGTTCCCATTGTTCCCAAGTTATAATTAGTTTGTTTGAAGTTTTGGAAGCAAAAATATTATGCGCTGGACCAAATGGTTGCGGCATCGGGTCAACAATAATAATTGGATTTGTCCAGGTGTTCCATGGTTGGACTCGAATATAACATAAAGTGTCATCATAATCACCAACCGGGTCTTCTTTAATACAAGCAACATGAATGGCTTGATTATTGGTAACTCCACAAGGTGGCCATAGATAACCAGTCGGACCAGTGCTATATTCAAAAATACCAGAACCAGATGCTTGGTCTCTTGCTGCAACCGGAGTGAGCCTGCCTCCGATTGATTGATGGGCAACACAATGCCAACAACCGGTAATTGGGTTATAGTCAAATCCACCAAAACCACTTCTTGCAGTATAGATATTTTGAGCTAATACCTCCCAGGTTCGCGATGCAAAACTATAGAAACTGTACTTCATATTCCGATCAGTAAAACCAGATGGTTCTTCGCTTGCCATCCAACCAATATGAATGCCATTTGCCACCGGGTCAGTGCGACACCAAGTATAAACTGGTCCATTAAATTGCCAGTCATAGGTAGTATAGCCAACATCTTCTCGTCGACCAACTAATAAATTTTCATTTGCTGGCGGGGTTGCAAGCTCAGGAAATACTTTTAAGGAAATTGAATTTTGAGTGGCGATGTCTGTATTGTGTTCAGGAATAACACCTTCTTTCACACGCAATTTTTTAATATCGGTATTTGATAGATTAAGAGCTATACTTACTGCATAAGTTACTAATATCAACAATACAAATTTCTTCATCATTGCCTCCTAATACTTAGTTTTTTGGCTCTTGACTCTGAGCCATTGAGTACGCGTTGAGCGTACAGCGTATAGTATTTAGCGTTACTTTTTGCTCTTGCCCTCCTTTGCCAATATGGCATGCCCATTTGGGGTAATGCCCATCTTGGGCAATTTTTATATTTTTTATTTTGTGGCTCATATGGCTTATTCAGCAGATTATTTTTATTTCGTACCAGTCAAGGTAAATTTGAACGGAATCGAAACCCAGACTCGAACGAATTGGTCTCGTTGCTTTGCTGGTGTAAATGTCGCTTGTCTTGCCGCCTCTAATGCTGCTGCATCTAAAGATGAGTTGCCTGAAGATTTTAAGATTTCAACTTCAATTATCTTACCATCAACATCAACTAATGCTTTAACCACAACTTGTCCTTCGATGCCTGCTGCCCGGGCTAATTCCGGGTATTGGGGTTTAGGAATATATTGTGGCTGCGGTTTTACTTCCACAACCCAATATGGCACAATTGGAATATCTGCCTCAGTAACTTTTTTCGTAATTTCAGTAAATTCAGTTTTTTCAATAGTTGTCGCTTCAACTTCTTCAGGTGTTTCTGCTGCTACTGCTAGTTTCGGCCTTTCGATTTTAGGCGGCTCAGCAATTTTTTCTAACTCCGGAGGCAATTCTTCAGCAATCGTCGCTGTCTCCTTACGCAACCGATATACTCCTCCGCTCAACAATTCTCTTGGTAATGCTAAAAATAAGATATTAGTGATAATTAGTGCTAAAATAAAACTATATCGTATCGTTATTGAATAATACTCATCCCAATCCAAAACTCTTTTCATAATCATTCTCCTTATTTAGGGTATAACGTCAAAGCGTATCGCATAACTTTCATTATCTTTTTTCAAATTCAGTAGCAAAAGTAATTTTTAGCGCACCGGCTTCTTTAAGCGCTTCAAGCACATCATTAACTTTACCGTATTGGATTTCTTTGTCCGCACGCACAACCATAATTAAATCCGGATTATCTGCAACTTTATCTCTAACTGCTGCAATCACACTATTAATATCTAAAAGATTGTCATTTATTGATATTCGCTCAGCTTTATCTAACCAGATATGAGCAACATTTCTTCGCTTCATAATCCGTTCAGTAGCTTCAGCACTCGGTAAGGTAATTTTCAAACCAAATTCAGTTCGAAAGACCGTGGTTAACATAAAAAAGATAATCAAAAGGAATGCTACATCCGCTGTCGAAGCCGTTGGAATTTCATTTTCCGGTCTCTTAAAACCTTTAAGTCGTCTCATAATTATCGTCCTTTCCGACTTAGCGAATAACCATTATCCTTCTTCTTTTACTGGCACCAAACTTATTTTTTCTGCTTTTGCTAATTTCAACTCATCAAAAACATCAATCATCGTTTTATAAGGTGCTAAACGACTAACTCGTAACGCAACGACCAATTCTGGATTAGCATCCAATTCGGATTTAACAATACTTTTAATATCAGCAATTGTGACGATTTTATCTTTAATTAAAACTTCACCAGCCGGATTTACTGAAATCGTAAGAATGTTTTCCGATTTAATCTTAACTTCTTGACCTTTTTCCGGCAAAACAATTTTTAGGCCTTTTTCGCGACTAAAAATTGAAGTAGTCATAAAAAAGATGATAATGAGAAATGCAATATCACCTAAAGATGCTGTAGGAATTTTCGGACTGTAGGTTTCTCGTTCTCGAACTTTCATTTAAGCCTCACAAGTCTTATTTTCTCTTATTTAGGCGTACAAACAAATTTTTCTGCCAGATAATCAATTAAAGTTGTTGCTGATGTTTCCATTTCTCGGGTATAAGAACTAATTCGGCTTTGAATCAAGATATAAACAATAGATAACGGTGCGGCAATAATTAAACCCCATTTAGTTGTAATCAGAGCTTCAGAAATACCACTGGCAACAACTGTTGGTTCAACTTCACCGACTGCGGCAACTGCTGCAAAAGCGCGAATCATTCCCGTAACCGTACCTAAAAATCCGAAGAAAGGGGCAACTGTAATAATACCGCCGAGCAGACTCATACCACGGTCTAAAAATGCTAGTTCTGAAGTACCCGCTTTTAGCACCGCATCTTCCATTTCGGCTCGACCTGAAGATGCTTTTTCTAATGCTGCTTTAAGAACTTTGGCAACTGGTGACATTGTTTTATCACACAATTCATAACCAGCTTTAATGCCTGCTTTTTCAATCGTTTCAATAAGTTTGGCAACAAATACTTTTGAGTTAAGTCTCATCTTGACGAAAATCGTATAGATTCTTTCAATAAGTAATGCCAAACCTAAAACGATACAAGCAAGTAGAAACCACATTATACTTCCACCGGCGATAAATTCTTTTACCATTTAAGCCTCCTGTTAAATTTTTGTCGTTTATTATTTCTTTGCATAATTATTCAGCAATCCTATCTTAATATACTAATAATTTACCAAAATATAAAGAGATGTCAAGAGAAAAATTAAATGTTCTTTCAAAAGTCTTTTTTCTCACAATCTGTAAAATAACAGAATATTTTCAAATTTACCCAAGATAAGTATATCAGGCATAGCAAATCAGTAATTTATTCTTGTGACATTTAAATTCCAAAATTGGTGGTCAAGTTTGTCTGAACATCTGATAATCCTATCTAAATATCATATCTTTTCAACACATTGCTGAATTCTTGACAAATAAGAATTTTTTGATAAAATTATTTTTTTATTACGAATATTAATTTTCGTAAAAGAATTGAACATATAAATTAGTTTACTAGATATGGAAAATGAAAATTTAGCACAAAATCACACTCAAATATCGTACTCTTAGTAATCAGCTGAATTTATGCAAATAGTTATTCTTGCAATTTATTGTATTTTAATCGTTATTCTGGGATTCTATTCTATTCATGCCTATTTGATGCTCTATTACTACTTTAAGGAAAGGAAAAACCGTAGTCATCAACGAAAACCGAGATGTAGAAATCAAGATTTACCTTATGTCACAATCCAACTGCCGATGTATAATGAAAAATATGTTGCGGAAAGATTAATCAACTCCGCATGTGCAGTCGATTATCCCAAAGACCGACTGGAAATCCAAATTTTAGACGATTCAACTGACGAGACAACTTTTATTGTTAAACGATTAGTAGAAAAATATCAAGATTTAGGATTTAATATCGTTTTACTGCATCGCAATATTCGCAAAGGTTATAAGGCCGGCGCACTTGATGCCGGAATGAAAAAAGCAAAAGGTGAATTTATTGCAATCTTCGATGCGGATTTTATCATTCCCCGTAATTTTCTTAAAAAAACAATCCCATATTTTAAGAATGAAAAAGTAGGAGCGGTTCAAACCCGTTGGGGACATATCAATAAAAATTATTCAGTATTAACCTTAGGACAAGCAATTGCTTTAGATGGTCATTTTTACATTGAACAAAATATTCGCTCCCGCAAAGACTTTTTCTTAAATTTTAATGGCACTTGTGGAATCTGGCGTAAATCCGCAATCCTTGAGGCTGGTGGATGGCACGATGATACTTTAACTGAAGATTTAGACTTATCTTATCGCGCTCAACTAAAAGGCTGGAAAATTGAGTTTATTTCGGATATTGTCTGCCCAGGTGAAGTTCCAGTTGACTTTAATGGATTTAGAAAACAACAGTTTCGCTGGACCAAAGGCGCATTTGAGACCGCAAGAAAATTATTGCCTGCTGTGATTAAATCTAATTTAGCACCCTTAAAAAAACTTGAAGCATTTATCCATTTAACTAATAATATGGTATTTCCGATTCTTTTATGTTTGACATTACTATCATTGCCGATATTAATTATCAAAATAGAAAATGGACAATCTTTGTCCTGGTATTTTGGAATCTTATCTATCTTTACCATAGCGGTTTTCCCTTATCCAATTCTTTACGGAATTGCTCAACGGGATTTATATCATAAACGAACCCGAAAAAAGAAATTTTCTTGGCAAAAAATATTTGAAAAATTCGTACCTATATTATTAATTGGCGGGTTTGTCTCCTTAAGTTTATCTAACACTTGGGCAATTATAACTGCTTTTAGAAAAAAACCAACTGAATTTACTCGAACTCCTAAATTCCGAATCACATCTAAAAAAGATACGCTTAGTGGCAAAAAATATCAAGAAAAGATTGCACCTATTGTATTTATTGAATTAATCATCACGCTGTATTTATTAGTTACCACAACTTATGCATTTATTGAAAGTCAATATACTTTAGCACCGTTTCTATTATTGTATACTTTAGGATTTGGTTATTTATCAGTTGCATCAATATACCAGACTGCAAGCAATTATTTTACTTTTGTGTATCAAGCAGAAAAAGCACTTGTTGATTAATAAAAGGATAGTTTCCCTATAAAACAAAAGAACTCAGGCAAATGGAATTTTTGATTTGTAAGAAAGTATTTTTTATTTTCTGTCTGTATCAAAGTAGACAATTTTATATAGTTTTATTTTAGGTAGTGTCAAGTTTTTTGTGTAAATTCTTTTTTCTTCCATAGGAGTTTCTCCTCCCATTGTTTGTTATATTTGTTAAATACCGCATACACTATCCGGTCGCAACTGGCATAATTAGCAAAACT
>JBDRUT010000025.1:0-25130 GCA_039801465.1 Caldifarciminota bacterium | reverse complement strand
TGATTTTACTAAAAAAGAAAATATTACAGGGATGACCGAGGCTTTGACAAAAGTAAGTCAGGCATTTGGTCAAGAGTATGATTTAATCATTGACGGTAAATTTATTAAAGCCAAAGACAAATTTAATTCTTATAATCCTTCTAAAAAAGACGAAATAGTTGGCGTTTTTCAAAAGGCATCTGAAAAAGAAGCAGAAACGGCAATGCAAGTGGCATTAAAGCGATTTGAGACCTGGAAATTCTTTTCTGCAAAAGAACGTGCCCTGATTTTACTCCGCGCAGCAAACATTATGCGCAAGCGGAAATTCGAATTGAGCGCAACAATGGTTTATGAAGTCGGTAAAAATTGGATGGAAGCAGATGCTGATACTGCGGAAGCAATTGACTTTTTAGAATTCTATGCCCGCGAAGCAATTCGATATGCTCAAGACCAGCCTTTGACTCCTTATCCAAATGAATTTTGCGAACTTAAATATATTCCATTAGGTGTTGGAATTATTATTCCGCCTTGGAATTTTCCTTTGGCAATTTTATGTGGAATGACATCGGCTGCAGTCGTAACCGGAAATACAGTAGTTTTAAAACCTTCAAGCGATGCACCTCTAATTGCTTATAAATTTATGGAAGTAATGATAGAAGCCGGTATTCCCGACGGTGTAATAAACTATCTCACAGGCCCTGGTTCAATTGCTGGAAATTATCTGGTCGCACATCCTAAAACAAGATTTATTGCATTTACCGGTTCAAAACAAGTCGGCTTAAGCATTGTCGAGTTAGCCGGCAAAACCCAGCCCGGACAGATTTGGATTAAGCGTGTTATTGCTGAAATGGGAGGAAAAGATTTTATTATTATTGATAATGAAGCAGACTTAAAAGATGCTTTGCCTGGAGTGATTGCTTCGGCTTATGGTTTTCAAGGTCAAAAATGTTCAGCCTGTTCGCGGTTGATTGTACATCAAGATGTCTATGATGAATTCGTGACTATGGTGTGTGATGCAGTAAAAAAGATTAAAGTTGGTCCAACCAAAAACCAAGAAAACTATATGGGACCAGTAATTAATACTTCGGCCTACAAGTCGATTATGGAATATATTGAAATTGGTAAGAAGGAAGGTAAATTGGTTGCTGGAGGGAAAGAATCACCGTTAGCCCAAGTCGGTTATTTTATTGAACCGACGGTATTTGCTGATGTTGAGCCTAATGCTCGAATTGCCCAAGAAGAGATTTTCGGACCGGTCTTAGCAATAATTAAAGCCAAAGATTTTGAACAATCGATTGAGATTGCTAATAACACGGAATATGGTCTGACCGGTGCATTCTATTCGCGCAATCGAGAAAAGATTGCAAAAGCAAAGAAATTACTACATTGTGGTAATCTTTATATTAATCGCAAATGCACTGGTGCATTAGTTGGTGTCCATCCGTTTGGTGGCTTTAATATGTCAGGCACTGATTCCAAAGCTGGCGGTAGAGATTATTTAGGTCTATTTTTACAAGCAAAATCAATTGCTGAAAAACTATAACAAAGGATGGTATTATGAATCCTAAAAAAAGACGCGTTTTAATAATGGGAGCAGCAGGAAGAGACTTCCATAATTTTAACGTTTTTTTTAGAGATAATGAAGACTACGAAGTAATCGCATTTACTGCAACACAAATTCCTAATATTGATAATCGTATATATCCGGCTGAATTAGCAGGTAAACTATATCCTCAAGGTATTCCAATTTATCCAGAAGAAAAACTTTCTGAATTAATTAAGAAGCATCGGGTTGATATTGTGGTTTTTGCTTATTCTGATGTTTCGTATCATCATGTAATGGATAAAGGTAGTGAAGTTTTAGCCAATCGTGCCGATTACTGGTTATTAGGTCCACATTCAACCCAATTGAAATCAAAGAAGACCGTAATTGCGATTGGTGCAGTTAGAACCGGTGCCGGTAAAAGTCAAACAACGCGGCGGGTTACTGAAATTTTAGCGGAAATGGGTAAAAAATTCTGTGTTGTCAGACATCCAATGCCTTATGGTGATTTAACTAAACAGATTGTCCAGCGCTTTGAACAATTATCCGATTTAGACAAGTATCAATGCACAATTGAGGAACGTGAAGAATATGAACCTCATCTCTTAAAAGGTACAACCGTCTTTGCTGGTGTTGATTATCAAAAAATTCTTGAACAAGCAGAAAGAGATTTCGATGTAATTGTCTGGGATGGCGGAAACAATGACTTTCCGTTCTATAAACCGAATCTGTTAATTGTTGTTGTTGACCCATTAAGACCAGGTCATGAGATAAATTATTTTCCCGGTAGTGTACTTTTCCGTTCTGCCCAAGTTATTGTAATTAATAAAATGGATTCTGCCAAACCGAGCGAAGTTAATATTATAAAAGAAAATATAAGTAAATATAATTCCGATGCGATTGTAGTTGAAGCTCATTCTTTACTTACGATATCAAATCCTGAAATGATAAAAGGAAAAAGAGTGTTGGTAATTGAAGATGGTCCAACTCTTACTCATGGCGAAATGCATTACGGAGCTGGAATGGTCGCTGCCCAAAGATACGGTGCTTTTGAAGTTGTTGAACCACTTCCGTTTGCAACTGGCTCTATTCTTGAGGCTTATGAAAAATATCCTCACCTTAAAAAATGTTTACCTGCGCTTGGGTATAGTCCAACCCAGATTAAAGAACTTCAAGAGACAATTAATAACACACCGGCAGACATCGTTATTGAAGCGACGCCTGTTAATTTATCTCAAGTCTTAAAGGTTGATAAACCAATAGTAAATGTTGAATATCAACTTAAGGAGATTTCAAAACCCGACTTAAAAGAAATAATTACTAACTTTTTCAGTAAAAAATAGTCCCGAATTCGCGGACAATATTAAAGATTAAATCCTCTGGTTAATCTAGGGCTGGCAAACCTTTGAGAAGTAATTAGTTAACTCTTGTTAATTAAATTAACGCACGAATATAAATATCTCATAGATAGAATTAAAGTTAAAAAATCAGTCTCTTATAGAAGCCGTTATTAAAATAAAATCTATGTTTGAAAAAAAATCAACATTCAAATGAGTTCTTTCAAACATTTACTATTTGGTTAAAAAAGAAAATACAATAAGAGTTTAAGATAATGTAAAAACATTGAATTAAGTAAAAAGTTTTCGAAGTAAATCCCGAATTATCTATCCATTACCGCAATTCTTATTCGTAATCATTCATTAGTATATCTGCTCTGTGTCGGAACTAAGGGGATACAGTAACAGGGCTAGCTAAAACCTATGTTATTGTTAGCATATTCTCTGCCGTATTTTATCCTATAAGCGATATTCTATGTAGCATAAAGGTTAGCCTAGCTCGAAATATCTTAAAATATTTACATTAATTAACTATTTTTTTCAATAATAGAAGTTTAATATTATAAAAATTCGCCCAGAATACAAAACACAAAAATGGTCTTTTAACAAGAAAATAGTATCGTGTCAGCATTAAGGCGTTTTACCTCAAATCATTCGACAATGAAATTAAGATACTCTTTCGTTTGAATCCTAAGTATTAATCAATAGCATTAGGACGAAATACACTTAATAGAATATATAAAAACATCATATTATTGTAGAAAATCGAACTCAAGGAAATATTTCATCTTTTTACAAATTACAAAATTATGCAACAGTTATCATAAATACATATATTGCTTTTGGGCTGATTTCAAATAGTTACCGCGTTATTTCAAATTTACTGCGATAAAAATTTTCCGCATAAACTTATCAAGTTTTATTTAACTATCGATTTACTTTCTTGCTAATCGATTTGCCTTCTTATAAAAGTCGGGATTTCTAAATTCGTTTTATCGATGACAATTTTATCGTCTTTTTTATGAATTCTTGGACGCACCGGAAACAAATCTTGTGATTCTAATAAATCGCAGACGTCAGTAATTTTTGGTAGGGCTTCTTCAATACCTGTAGCAATAACAGTGACTCGCATAGCATCTTTTAGAGAGTGGTCCTTTACTGCACCAAATCTTATTTCTGCATATCCATTAGTTGCATTATAGACAATAGACGCTGCTTCGTTTACTTCCTGCAAAGTCATCCGCTCATCTCCTGCAATATTAAGTAAGATTTTTCTAGCAGTCTCAATATTAATATCCTCAATCAAAGGTGAAGCAATTGCCCGATGTGCCGCTTCGGTAGCTCTTCCTTCGCCGGACGCAATCCCAGTTGAAATGAAAGCACTTCCTTTTTCCAACATTACATTACGGACATCTGCAAAATCAATATTGATAATCCCCGGTTGAGTTATTAAATCTGATATTCCTTTTACAGCATTTAGTAAAACATCGTCTGCCAGACGAAATGCTTCAAAACAAGAAATCTGAGCATAAGTAGTAAGTAATCGTTGATTTGGAATCACAATCAATGTATCTACTTTATCTTTAAGTTCTCTAATTCCCAATAAGGCTTGACGCATCCGGTGTTTTCCTTCGAATTCAAATGGTTTAGTAACAACTGCAATAACAATCGCGCCTTGGGTTTTAGCGACTTCAGCAATAAGTGGCGAGGCACCTGTTCCAGTTCCACCGCCTTCGCCTGCAGCTAAAAATACCATATCATAACCAGTAAGAATATCTTTAATTAAATCCAATGATTCTTCACAGGCTTTACGACCCAATTCCGGATTTCCGCCAGAACCAAGCCCCCCCGTAATTTGAGCGCCGATCTGAATTCGATTTTCGGCTAAATTAAGCGAAAGGGCTTGTAAATCAGTATTAATTGCATAAAATTCAACACCGGTTAATTTTGCTTCAATCATATGATTGATTGCATTATTGCCCGCACCACCGATTCCTACTACTGCAATCTTGGCTAAGTTTTTTTCTACAACTGGTTCAATCATTATTCCTCCAATTTGTTAATTATTTTAACTTTTAATTTATTTCATCAAATGATTATTCTTTCGTATCTAAGCAAAGAGTTCTTTAATTTTAGATGCCATTGTTGACAAAATGCTTTCGCCTTGCAGGACATATGCTTCTTTACCAAAAAAACCATAATGAATTAAACCTACCGCGGTTGTATAATCTGCGCCTAATTGCTCAAGTGAATTATTGGAATGTTCTGGATGGATGTCCGTACTTGATTTTGCTGGTGCAATTTTTACAGGCAGACGAAGAATTTGCTCTGCCATAATGTCAATACCTTTTAATTGTGCTGTCCCGCCGGTTAAGATAATTCCACTACTCAGTGTATCGGCAAAATTAGATTCTTTGATTGCGGTCTCAGTATATTGCAAAATCTCTTCGACTCGAGGTTCAATAATTGATGTCAATAACCGACGCGATACTTGTTTACTAATTCGGCCAGACAAGTCTTCAATTATTATCGGCTCATCTTGGTCAATACAACTAACCATCGCTGTGCCATATTGTTTTTTAATTTCTTCAGCTTTCTTATAAGGAGTTCTCAGTCCAATCGCAATATCCTTAGTTATATTTTCACCACCAATCGGTAAAGTTTTATAGAAACGCAATTCGCCGTCTTTAAATATCGAAATATCGGTGAATCCTCCAATATCAATGATTGCGATACCAAGCTCACGGTCTTCTGGCTCAGATACTACTGATGCTAATGCTTGAGCCTGTAAAACTAAAGCCCGGTTTCTCAGTTCTAAACGGTCAAGCACTCGATGAATATTTTCTAAAGCACCTATTTGACCAATTATTAGTAATGCTTCAACTTCCAATCTAAAGCCGAACATACCTATTGGGTTTTTTATCCCCTTTTGACCATCAACGATGTATTGACCTGGAAGCACATGAATAATTTGTTCATCATTAGGAAGTCTTAAGGTTTGGGCTTGACGGATAACTTCTATAATATCCTTTTCTGATATACCTTTTGATGGATTCTTAACTGGTACGGTTGCACCACTTGGAATATGTTTAATGTATTGTCCGGCGATACCGACATATATTGAACAATTCTTGGCACTTATACTTGCCATTTTCTCAGCACTATCAATTGCTAATGCCACTGAATCGACCGCGGTATCAAGATTGACCACTGTTCCGTTTCTAAAACCATCAGGATGTGCTCTGCCATAACCTATAATATTATATTTGCCATTTGTGGATTCAGCAATAACACACGCAATCTTTGTACTTCCAATATCTAATCCAATGATTTTTTTAGTTTTTGCCATTTTATTACCTCCTAAAATTTCAAATAAATTTGTATTTTTTATGTAAAATTATTAATACAATTAATACTTTTATATGTTTCATCTCTCTCATTCCATTACCAGTAAACCTCAAATAGAATCTCTATTTTTCTTTATAAACATTTTAGCCTCGCTAATTCTCTTTTGTCTTGTTATATTTCCGCCATTTTGCTATGTCCAAAACCTTGGGTAAAATCTGTATTTCTTCTTGTAGAACTATACCAGTATATTGTTCAATTTTACATTTTATTATTTGTATCAACTCATAGACATCATAGAATTTCGCTCCGCCTTGATTTATTATAAAATTGCCATGTTTTTGGGATACGAAAGCGCCTCCGCACTTTAAACCTTTAAGATTTAATTCATCAATTAATTTACCTGCTGATATTGAATTATTGAGGACGATTTTTGTACTTTTAGTTAAAGGTTTTTCCTGCATTCTAAAATCTGATATCTGAGGATTCTTAAAAACTGAACCAGCAGATGCACCCCGAGGCTGCCTTGCTTTTCTTATTCTAAAATATGAATCCATCCGGTTTTTTATTACTTTTTTATCGGATGGTGTCAATTCTATAATACCTTTGGTAATTATAAAATCTGAAGGCAGTTCGCTCTTCCGATATTGGAATTTAAGTTCTGACCTATTTAAAATCAGTGCTTCACCATTTGGGGTGATTCCCGAAATTGAAATAACTCTTTCTCCAATATCATGCGAGAAAGCACCAGCATTAGAAACAATTGCACCTCCGAAAGTTCCTGGAATGCCCCAGAGAAATTCAACACCACTCAGACAAGACAAATAAGCACACTTGACTATTTGGGATAACGGTGTGCTAGCGCCGATCATAAGTGTATTACCAATTTGTTTAATATAAGAATAGTTATTACCTAATTTGAGTGTTATCCCATTAATTCCTTGGTCAGAGATTAACAAATTAGAACCGTTACCTATCACCCATAGTAAGACACCATATGTTTTAGCAAACTTTATTATCTTTTTTATCTCTTCGTCAGAATTCGTTATAACAAAACACTCAGCCTTACCACCGATTTTAAATGTCGTATAATTGCATAAAAATTGATTCCAAAGCACTTTTGTCCTATTTTTATCCACAGTTGAGTTAAGTATTTTATACCAACTTTTCATATCATATCATATTATTCTAAATGTCAAATAATTGCATAAAAGGTTATATCGATGTCTGCTCGCTATTTCAGAACCCATGATATTCCAATGAAAATCAATTTTTGTCACTGCAAACCCTGAAACATTGAATCTTATTTCTGTTATCCGCGAAAGATGAAATACCCTTTTAAAATTTTCATAGATAATTGTTTCAAACACTTTCCAGAAATCTTTCATATTAATTTTTCTAACTCATTCGACTCAGAATTTCTTCGCCAACTTTCCAGACATTTCCTGCGCCTAAGGTAATTATAACATCATTGGGCTCTATTAACTTCATTAAAAAATCAGGAATATCTTTTAAGTTTTGCTTATAAAAAATCTCTGTCTTACTATTATGTCTTTTAATCGCTTCAACTATTAGTCTTGCAGTTACATTAGGAATAGGCCGTTCGGACGCAGGATAGATTCTGGTAACAATAAGTTTATCTACTAAATCAAAGCAATAACCGAAATCATTAGCCAATGCTTGAGTTCTCGTATAACGATGCGGTTGGAAAATCGCAATTATCCGATTAGAAGGATAAGCGTTACGAAGTGCCTGAAGAGTCACTTTTATCTCTGTCGGGTGATGTCCATAATCATCTACAACTACAATTCCTTGCTTTTCTCCTCTCACCTCTAAGCGGCGATGGACACCAGGAAATTTAGATAATGCTTTAGCAACTTTGGTTAAAGGCAATTCCAGTTTCAACCCGACGCAGATTGCCGCAAGTGCATTTTGGATATTATGGAGACCCGCTAAATTAATTTTAATATTTTTTACCTGACCATTATATTGGACAGTGAATTTAGACGAAAATCGACCAAGCTCTATGTCGGTTGCACGAACCATTGCTTTATTATTGATACCATAAGTAATATAATTTCTCTTAACTTTAGAGAGGATTTGTCGAACATTAGGACAATCGGCACAAAGAATTGCTGAGCCATAAAAAGGAATTTTATTCACAAATTCAACAAATGCTTTCTTAATTTCCGAAAGGTTGGTATAACAATCCAAATGTTCCTTTTCGATATTGGTCACAACTGCAATCGTGGGGTATAATAGAAGAAAAGAGCGGTCACTCTCATCCGCTTCTGCAACTAAATATTCACTCTTACCCAATTTAGCACCCGATTGTGTGCCAACAACTTTTCCACCAATTACCACTGTAGGATTCAGGTCACACTCTTCTAAAACTGTTGCAATTAGTGATGTTACCGTTGTTTTACCGTGAGTTCCAGAAACCGCAATGGAAAATTTCATTCTCATTAATTCGGCAAGCATTTCGGCTCGGGGTATTACTGGTATTCCTTGTTCCATAGCATATCTTATTTCTGGATTATCTTTTTTTATTGCTGAAGAATAGACTACAACTTCTGCGCCCTCTATATTTCTCTTATTATGTTTAAGATAAATCTCTATGTTATTCATTTTCAACGCATCAATGAGTGGTGAATGATGAATATCTGACCCGCTGACAATAAAACCCAAATTCTTTAGTATTAAAGCTAAACCAGACATTCCAACGCCGCCGATACCAACGAAATGTATATGTCTTACTTTACCAAGCATGCTGGTCCTTACTATAGATATAACTTATCTCGAAAAATAAAAAATCTCTGCACATATTTAGTTCTTAGCAATATATGTTTTTATTCTTTTTGCAATTACTTCAGCCGAATCTATCTTAGCAATCCTTTTAGCGTTAAAACCCATCTCTCTTATACGTTCTGGTTGTTTTAAGAGCGATTCAATAAGATTTTTCGTTTTAACCACAAAATCTTGAGAAATCTCTGACCGGCGGCATTGATCTAAAATGATTGTAGCCCGGTTTTGGGCTAAAAATTGAGCATTTGCTTGTTGGTGGTTATCTGTGGCAAATGGGAAAGGTATTAAAATTGATGGGATTCCAAACACTGAAATTTCTGATAGGGCAATGCCGCCGGCTCGAGATATCACTATCGTTGCTTGTCGATACAGGTCCTGCATCGCATTCGTAAAATCAACTAGTTGAACATTATCTGATTTTACTTGTTCCTTAATTAAAGAAAAATTTTTTCTGCCGGTTTGGATAATAAATCTCAAATCCGGCATTAATGCTGCCAATTCCACGCCTAACAAACTCAGAACATAAGCACCTTGACTACCACCTAAAACTAAAATCGTCCTACCATCATCGTGACGCTGACAGTTTTTAAATTGTGATCTCAAGGGATTTCCCGAATAAAATGTTTTTCCCTTAATTGATTTATTCAAAGGAAATCCTAAAAAAACTTCTTTTGCCCAACGAGAAAAATACTTAGTCGTTCGACCGGGCACTCGATTTTGCTCAAGGAGAAAAAATGGCACAAATAAAACAATTGCCCATAATAATGGACCAATCGATGCAAACCCTCCGGTTGCGATAATCGCTTTAGGTTTTATTTTTATTATAAGATAAGGAAATAAAATCACATTAATAAGTAATAAAATAAAGAAATAGACTTTTGCGATTATATTCTTACCAAAAAATCCACTCGAAGGTAATGTGAAATAGTTGAATTGATACTCACGCATCAAATTTAATTCGAACTTAGAATTACGACAGATAAATACCGGATTAATTCCTTCAAGTCGTAATGCCTCGCTGACCGCAATTCCTGGAAAAATATGACCGCCAGTCCCACCGGTTACGACAAAAACATTTGTAATCTTTGACATCACCACATCCATCGTTTACGAGACCTATTAAATACAGGTCTTCGGTTTCTCAATTTAAGATTGATACCGTCGTCAATATTTTGTCGACGAAATTTCGAGACATTCAATACTACACCAATTGCATAAAGATTGGAAATTAATGCTGAACCACCATAGGAAATAAAGGGAAACGGTTGTCCTGTAACTGGTATTAAAGCAAGCACTACACCCAGATGAACAAGAACATAATGGAAAATTATAATCATAATACCGGCAACCAAAAGACAGCCGAAGGAATCATTAATCTCAGCTGCGATTTTTAATCCTCGAATTAATAACACAAAATATAGTCCTAAGATCAAAATACTACCGATAAAACCTAATTCTTCGCCGATTGCAGAAAACATAAAATCAGTATGTAATTTAGGTAAAAAGTAATACTTCTGTTTACCTTCACCTAATCCTTTACCTAATAATCCGCCTGAGCCAATCGCAATTACAGATTGAATCTGTTGGTATGTTGGCCCTTGCTTAAATTTTTCATAACGATTCTTTGCATGTGGAATAATAGTTACAGATACTATCAAAACAATGATCCCAAAAAGTATCGTTAATAGAATATACTTTAACCTTACACCTCCAATTAAGAAAATTAATAGAGCTGAAAAAATTACAATAATACTTGTGCCTATTGCTGGCTGTAATAAGAGTAATAAGACTATTAGAGCAACAACTGAAATTGGAAAAAGATTTGATTGAAAATAAATCCGCAACAAGTTGGCAATCTTATGGACAACAGAGTTCTTATTCTTTCTAATCGCTGTATTGTCATTTACTGATAAAAATTCAAAACCGGATATCTTTGTTTTTTTATTCTCCTCGTTAGGTTTACGATTAGCAAAATATCCTGCTAACCAAAAGACCAAAATATATTTTGTAATCTCAGCTGGTTGAAATTGTACTGATAAAAGTTTTGCTTTTGTCCAGCGTTTTGCACCGGAAATCTTCTTACCTGCAATCAAAGTAAAAATTAGAGCTAAAATTGCCAAAACTAATAATACATCCTTAATTTTCCTTTTGTAATAGTGATATGGAATAAAACTTGCAACAAATAATCCGATAAAGCCAATGACAATACGAATTAATTGGGCTTTTAAATAACCAAACCCAAATTGTGTTGTTACAGAATAAACCATTACTAAACCAATCATTGTTAATATAACCGTTATCGTTAAAATAATCGTGTCGGTTAAATTTTTGTCTTGTCGGCGTGACCAGAGATAATTAAGTCGATAGAACAATATAGAAGACAACGGGTTCTGTTTCTTATACCTTGAATTAATCATATGTAAATGATAACTGTGGTCACGATGGAATATCTTATTCATTTTATAAATATAAAAAGCAAATCATTGAAATCTTCTCTTTATCTTCCCTGATATTTCTCTCATTTCTGTTTTACAAATTATTAACAATCGTTTTAAAAGCATTCCCTCGTTCTTGAAAATCACGAAAAGCATCAAAACTGGCAAAGCCCGGTGAAAATAAAATCAGGTCGCCTCTGACTGCTTTATTTTTTGCTATCATTACTGCTTCTTTAAGCGAATTGGCTAACGAAAAATTGAAGTATCCTTTATTTTTCAACATTAAAGCTAATCGTTTGCGGTTTTCACCTAACAGTACAGTCCATTTAGCCTTTTTAACAATAGTGTTAATGTACTCTTTAACATTAAGTTTCTTTTCGGCACCGCCCGTAATCAGAACCATTGGCTCAGAAAAAACATTAAGTGCCGCCACACCAGCTGCTGGGTTAGTACACATCGAATTATTAATATATTTCACACCGCCAATCGTCCGAACATATTCTAAACGGTGTTCTAATCCTTGAAATTTTTTCAATACCTCAACAATCGACTTGTTATCGATTTTCAAAAATTTCGCTGCAGTGATAACCGCTAACACACTATCCCAGTAATGCTCACCGAGTAATTTTATGTCTCTGCGTGAACAAATCTTCTCATCTTGAAAATATATATTGTCGCCGTCAAGATAAGCGCCATTAGTTTTGTGATTTCGAGAAAAATAAAAAATCCGGGACCGAATTTTATCTGTATAAACCGTAATCGCATTATCATCCGCATTAATAATTGCATAATCTTTTGACGATTGATTGGCAAAAATTCTGAATTTAATTTCGCGATACTGTTTTAAAGTCTGATGACGATTTAGATGGTCTGGGGTAATGTTCAAGAGTATTGCAATGTGTGGATGAAAATAAAATGACCTTTCTAATTGAAAACTTGATACCTCAATTACATAATAATCCTGTAATGGCTCAAATAAAACCTGGGCAAAAGGTAATCCCGGAGCTAAATTTCCGCCGTAAAAAATCCTTTTTCCTGCGGTACTCAATATCTTTCCCAATAAAACTGTTGCGGTAGATTTACCATTTGTCCCGGTTATGGCAATAATCTTAGGTGATGCCCCTAAATTTATTTTAAGTGTTTTGCTGAAATCTATTTTATTTTTACTGATAAATGAATAATAACTGGATATAGTTGTATTAGGACTTAAAGCAATTATTGGTTTATGCGATATGAACTGGTGATTACTAAATGCGACTCGGGTAATTTCTAATGAAGTAAAATCAATTTCATCAATTACAGGAATTTTGCTTCGTGCCAAAATTTTAACAACTGGATTTTTAGGACCAATACCCGGGCTACAAATTGCCAGCACTATTTGGTTAGCAACTAATCGCGCTGTTTTTTTAGTCATCACCACACAATTGGGGTTCTGAATGAATTGTCTGATATCTTTATTCTGAAATATTTCGGGATTATCATCGTAAATATATACTTCTTCGCCTTTATTTAATAGATATTTTGCCACTAATTTACCAACGCGTCCTAAACCAAGAATTGCAATTCGATTCCTTTTCGGTTTTTGCTTATCGGTTTGCGCTATTTTTTTCATCTTATTTTCAAAGTCGATATGGCAAAGAGTGCCAACAATATCGCCATAATCCAAAATCTAACTACAATTTTGGGCTCAGGTAAACCACATAATTCATAGTGATGATGTAGTGGTGCCATTCGGAATATCCGTTTTCCCCGGGTCATATGGAAATAGACAACTTGAATTAATACTGATAACCCTTCAATTACAAAAACGCCGCCGATTAAAACTAATAGAAATTCTTGTTTAGCAATAATCGCACAATAGCCGATAATTGCACCTAATGGTAAAGAACCCGTATCACCCATAAAAATTTCTGACGGAAATGTATTAAACCACAAAAACCCCAAGCACGCCCCCATTATTGCAAAACATAGAATTGTCATTTCTCCGGCGTTGGGAATGAAAAGGATATTAAGGTATTCGGCTAATTTGGCATGTCCGGCAACATAAGACAACACTGCATAACCACCGGCAGCAATTCCTAATAAACCAATTGCTAATCCATCTAAACCATCAGTAAGATTAACCGCATTAGATGAAAGGACAATCACTAACATAATAAACGGTATGTAAAATATCCGAAAATCAATTAGAATGTTCTTAAAAAATAGAAAATTAGTAACTGTTTTGTATTTAGCATCCATGGGCGCAAAATATAAAGCTAACCCGACAATTAACGCAAATAGAATTTGAAAACTAAGTTTTGTTCGTTTATTCAGGCCGCGGGCTTTTCCTTTACGGACTTTTTTATAATCGTCAAAAAATCCCAACAAACAAAATGAAATCATAACAAAAATACCGAGCAAGATATTTTTGTTAGTTAAATCGGAAAACAATAAAGTTGCGATGATAATTGCCAAAACTATCAAAATACCACCCATTGTCGGTGTGCCTGCTTTTATTTGATGTCTCTGAGGTACTTCGTTTCGGATATTTTGACCCAATGCCATATTGCGTAATTTCTTAATAAACCACGGTCCGACAAAAAGCACAATAAACAGTGCAAGGACACCGGCGTATGCTGCGCGAAATGTAATATACCGAAAAAGATTAAATAAAATAAAATAGTCTTTTAGCGGATACAATAAATGATAGAGCATATTTATTCCTTATTAATTAAAGTAAATTTTGTGCATTTCGCTTTGCTTTTAACATCTTTTCAACAACTTCTTTATCAGAAAATGGCAAAATCTTATCACGAATAATTTGATAATTTTCGTGTCCTTTACCAGCAATTAATATAACATCATCTTTTTTTGCCAGTGATAATGCTCGACTAATGGCCATTTCACGATCGACAATAACTTCATAATTATTTTTTTTAATTCCTTTTTTAATATCCTCAATTATTTTCATCGGGTCTTCATTCCGTGGATTGTCCGAAGTTACTATTACAAAATCAGCAAGTTCAGTGGTAACTTTACCCATCGCCGGCCTTTTTAAACAATCACGATTACCCCCACAACCAAACACTACTATCAAACGACCCTGAGTAATATTTCTCAAACTTTGGATTACAACCAGAAGAGCATCTTCAGTATGAGCGTAATCGATATAAACTGTAAATCCCTGTTCTGATTCTATTTTTTCTAATCTTCCCGGTATAAATTTTATATTTTCAATACCCTTAACAATAGCTTCATCCGGTATTTTTAGAACCTTCGCTGTAGCGATTGAAGCTAAGACATTATAAATATTGTGTTCGCCAATTAGCTTAGTATGTATTCTTAAGCTCTGGGATTTGTTTGGAACTTGATTCTGACCCGAATTGATAATAATCTCTGTTCCTGTTTCATTTGTGCTAACAATCTCTGCATAAAAATCGCTGTGTTTATTTTTTAACGAATAGCCAACAACTTTAGCCTTAGTGCTATTTATAATTTCTTTAGAAAAACTATCATCAAGGTTAATTATCGCATACGCTTCTGTATCAAGTGATTCAAACAATTTCAGTTTAGCTGCCCCATAGGCTTGTTTACTGCCGTGAAAATCCAAATGGTCGGAAGTAAGATTAGTAAATATTGCAACCGCGAAATCAAGTCCATAAGTTCGCTCTAAGGCTAAAGCATGCGACGAGACTTCACTTACACAATATTTGATATTTTTTGAAACCAAATTAGCTAAAAATGAAACTAAATCTAAACTTTCCGGTGTCGTATTAGTTGCGGGAATCCATTTGCTTCCGTCAAAATAACTAATCGTGCCAGTCAATCCCACTTTTTCACCCCATTGTTCAATAATTGATTTAATTAGATAAGAAGTTGTAGTTTTACCATTAGTACCCGTAATACCAATTAATTTGATTTTTTTAGAAGGAAAATCAAAAAAGCGATTGGCAACAATTGCTAAAAACCTCCGAGGATTATCAGTATAGACTCCAGTAACATTATACTTCTCTACAATTTTGCTTATAAGTCCGGCATCGTCGGTCGCAATTGCTACAGCGCCATTTTGAATTGCTTGCTCAATATAATTTTTTCCGGATGTGCTAAAACCATTGATTGCAACAAATAAATCGCCGGGTTTCGTTTGCTGAGAGTGAAAAGAAATACCTCTGATTTTTTTCTCCTCGCCAAACATTTTCACGGGTAAATCTTTAAACAACGAAGTGATTATTATTGACATATAAAATTACATATCCTAAAAATCTTTTTACTCAGTTGGTCTGTTATATGTTTATGTTTTGCCATTTTAATTTACCAAATAATTGACTACATTAGATTCACGATAATATTAATTCCATTTAACTAACTCATTTGTATACTTTATCCGCGAAGCAATCTCTCGAAATGCCGGGCAGGTGGTTTCCCCAGCAAAACGAGAAAGCTTAGGTTCATCAATTAATAACGCGATTAAATATTTAGGATTATCTTTCGGAAAAAAACCAACAAAAGTCATCATTGATTTAGTTGCTGAATAAGTTCCGTCCGCTTCAATTTTTTGCGAGGTTCCGGTCTTACCACAAACCTGACAATCAGCTATAGCGGCAGCTCTTCCTGTACCCCGAATCACAACTTGTGCCAAAATATCTTTAATTATCGAAGCATTCTCTTCACTGATTACGCGACGAACAATTGTCTTCTTTCCTTGATATGTTATTTTATCGCCCTTAATAATCTGTTTAACAATATACGGTTTGAGCAATAAACCATTTTGGGCAATTGCCAAATATGCGGATGCTAGTTGTAATAAAGTCACTCTTAATCCTTGGCCAAAGGAGTTATTTGCGAATCGTAAAGGTGTCATTAATGCCGGTCGATCAAGATAACCACTAGCTTCACCCGGTAATTCTATACTGGTTGGCAACCCAAAGCCGAATTTTCTTGCCATTAAATAGAATTTTTCTGCAGAAATCTCTTGTGACAACAGCGACACACCAATATTTGATGACTTAGCAAATATATCATAAAAATCGACGATACCGTTATTATGTACATCTTTTATCTTTCTATTAGAAATTTCAATATAACCTTTAGATACATCCCATTTTTTAGAGAATAGATATTCATGAGACAATTCTTCTAATGCTGTTGCGCAGATTACTAATTTAAAAACTGAGCCCGGCTCAAATTCATCAGAAACCGCCGATGCTTTCCACAAATTTCGGTCTGATTCCGCAAAATTGTTTGGGTCGTAATCAGGATAATCTGCCATTGCTAAAACTGCTGCATCATCAGCATTAAGAATTATTACTGAGCCCCGTATCGCCTTAAGATTCTCAACATATTTTTTTAATGTCTGATAAGCAATTTCTTGCATATCTAAATCAATTGTTAAAACTAGATCACAGCCAGCAACTGGTCGTTTTACTGGATAAGATGGCCAAACATAGTTATTACCAATAGCATCTTTTTGTTTCAAAATCCAGCCTGGTTCTCCACTTAAAATCTTATCAAAATAATTTTCGATACCAGCTAAACCATGTTCTTTGCCAGTAAAACCAATTATACTAGCAGTTACTTCTGAAGATGGATAGATTCTTTTCATAGCATCGTTGACTGTAACACAATTAGCAAACCGATATTTTTTTAAAATCTCTTTTAATTTTATTGCGCGATTATATTCAATCTGTTTTGAAAAGGTAAAGTACTCTTTGCTTCGGTATATTCTGTTAAGAATCTCTGTTTTCTCGCCAATTTCAAAAGCACTTAATATTTCAGCCAGACTATCCGGGCTGCGAACATACTTCGGATGCACCGATACCGTCGCACATAATTGGCTAAAAGCTAACGGACGGTATTTTATATCTAAGATACGACCTCTTTCCGCAATCAGAGTATCTTTTTGCCAATGCTCATTTCTTGCTAACTGTTCATATTTACGATATTGAACAATTTGAATTATGAATAAATCGATTAATAACCCTAAAAATGTAATTGATATTATATATTTAATTAATTTTATGCGTTTAATGATATTAGTCATTTTTCATCACAGTATTTGTTGATATTTTTTCCGCACTGATCTGATTTTTCTCATTAGAAAAGTAATTTACTTGAGAATAAGTCAAACCTAATGTTACCGCCATCTTTTCTAAATTAGCAAATAAGTAGGCTCGATTTTTTTCTCCTTCTAATTTTAGAACTTCATCTTTACGCATCTCAAGCTCAGTTTCCAAATGCGTAATCTCCTGGGTATAAATAACACTCAAACGATGTTGGACGAGGTATAAAATGAAAATCATTGCGACTATAATAACAAGTAGAATTTTCTTCATTTCTCATCTATTATAAAATAAAAAAATGTTATCACCATAATACCTATTCACCGCTAATCTTATTGTTTTTCCGCAGCCCTTAACCGGGCACTACGCGCTGCGGGGTTGCTTTTAACTTCCTTGGGGCTCGGTCGCACTGGTTTTTTCGTCAGAACCTTTAGTCCAATTCCAGAATTATTCTGAGCGACACTACGAAAAGTATTCTTCACAATTCGGTCTTCTAAAGAATGGTAAGCAATTGTTACAATGCGTCCGCCGGTTGTCAAAATTCTAATTGCACAGTTAAGTCCTTGTTGAATATTCTCTAATTCTTGATTTACTGCAATCCGTAATGCCTGGAAGATACGGGCTAAAGTCTTCCTAATTTTATACGCCGGAACAATCTCTTGCATAATTTCGACTAAGTCGTAAGTCGTATTAATTTTATTTCTATGTTGATAGACCACTTGAGCGATTTTATGCGCAAATCGTTCTTCGCCAAACTCCTTAAAAATTTTTTCTAATCCCTTTGAGGAACTACGCCGGATAATATCGCGAGCAGTCAGATTAAGACTTTGGTCAAATCGCATATCTAAAGGTCCGTTCTGCTGATAAGAAAATCCTCTTGAACTTGAAGTTAACTGATAATAAGATGCACCAAAATCGAATAGCACACCTTGAACCGAATATTCAGGAAATTTCCGCACCACTTCATCAATTTTAGTATAACTCATCCTAAAAAGATAAAGATTAGAGTATTTTCCTAAACGATTTTTCGTATAATTAATTGCATCTTGGTCACAATCTAAACCGATAACGATACTCTTTTTATTTAGTAAATGTTCTAAAATTGCTTGGGTATGACCACCGCCACCAACTGTGGCATCAATATAAAGACATGGCAAATTGCAATTTGATTGTTTATTCATTAGATAAAATATTACCGCATCGACTAATACTGGTTGATGAAAGACGAATACTTTTTCATTAATATCATTTAGCATTGTTTATTCCGACAATCTCAAAAATAACCAAATATAAGATAACATCACCGCTGATATAAGAAACATTGCTGTATTCAAAAAATTTAAAAATACACTTATTCATTGCGCAAATCTTCTATTCCAGGAAATTTAAAATTTTTACTATAATTTAAGTATTCATCAATCTTTCCCATATCTGATGTGTGTAATTCTTGTGCTTTTTTATGATACTCATCAAAAATCTGCGGATTCCAGATTTCAAAATAATTACCCACTCCAGCAATCACGACTTCGCCGCTGGAAATTTCAGCATATTTCAGAAATCGAGATGGGATTAAAATTCTGCCCTGAGCATCTAATTTTACAAACTCAACATTGCTTTCTAAATACCGTCGGAGTCGCAAAGAATCAACATGAAACTTTGAGAGCCGCAACAAAATATCATTTTCAAATTTTTCCCATTCTTCTGGTGGATGGACTTCTACTGTTTTATCTAACCCGATATTAAGAAGCAATTCAGTATTTTCCGTAGCCGGCAAAATCCGCCGGTAACGAGCCGGAATCGCAACTCGGCCCTTAGAGTCAAGGGCATATCTATATAATCCCCGAAATCGGTATACCATATTATATTATATTACTGTACTATTTACTAACACATCTATCATAAATTCACCACTATTCAACACTTTTCACCACTATAATGAATTACTGGTGATTTGTCAAGTAAAAAAATTATTATCCGAAAATTTTATAAGACCTTATATTTCAGATAGTTTACTTAAATAATTTCAATAAAACCTTACAATCTCTCGTTCAAAACATTAGGGGGTATTAAGATATTGATTTAGGGATGAAACTTTGGATTACGCTTGGATTCAGCATACAAGTTCCGTATTGTAGATAAATAGCTTAAATTCATTGATTGTTTCTTACCTAATACATTATCTAATACTGTGTTAAGTTAAGTCTTTTTCTTACATTAACTATTGACTTATTTATTTTTAGATTTACCATTGATTAGTAAGTTGTGCAAAATAACAGCAGAAATGATATAAAAATTGTGATTTGAGTTTGTAAAATGGTCCGAGATTAATAAAAAATGTATCTGCGAAACCATTTTTAATTTTATTCTTATTATCTTTTATGCCTAAAATATTCTTCAGCGTAGGCGAAATTTCTGGCGATTTATACGCTGGTCCCATTATTAATCATCTTATTAAACTTAATGTTTCTCCATCGGAAATTTTTGCTATCGGTGGTCCTACAATGAAACAAACCGGTATTCAAATTATTAAAGAAATAGGAAACTTACAGGTTTTTGGTTTTGCTGAAAGTATTTTGTCTTATTGCAAGATACGAAAACATCTTACTGATATTAAAAATAACCTTTACGCAATAAAACCTGACATTTTCGTGCCCGTCTCATTTAGTGGTTTTAATCTACCGTTACTAAAATTTGCTAAATATATTGGTTCCAAAGTAGTATATTTAGGACCGCCTCAAATTTGGGCTTGGGCAAAATTTAGAATTAAACCAATCAAAAAATATTGTAATAAAGTTATTTGCTTATTTCCTTTTGAGCATAAGTTTTACCAACAATTAGGCGTTAATTCTTATTATTTAGGAAATCCGTTAACCGAATATGTAAAATGCGATTTATCCAAGCAAGAAATCAGCCAAGCACTACATCTTCAGGCATCTCTTGATTGGTTAACATTTATGCCTGGTTCTCGGCCTGCAGAAATTAATGCTCATCTTCCGTTAATATTAAAAATTATTCGCCAATTACAAAAAGATTATCCTGGTAAGTTTGAATATATTGTTTTAACAAATATAGCAAGGGTTCCTAAAAATCTATCAAACATTTACTTCGGCACCCAATACAAATACGAACTAATGGCACATTCTAAATTTATTAGCCTTTGCAGTGGAACCGCAAGTCTTGAAGCCACAATTCTTAATGTTCCTTTTATTTCATTTTATCGACTCTCGCCAATAACTTATCTTATTGCCAAAACAGCCGTAAAAATTCCCTATTTTACCTTAACAAACATATTAGCCAACAAAAAAGTAGTGCAAGAATTTGCACAACCAAAGTTTAGAGTATTATATAAATGTATAAAGCAATATATAAATAATGAGTCAGTTCTAAAATATATCCAAAATGAATTAAAAGAAGTCAAACAAAGTCTGATTTTACCCAATTCTGCCAAGAATATCGCTCGAGCCATAATAGAATAACCATTACCAATACAAAACAAGACCCTGTCTTTTAATACTAATAAATAATAATATTGAAACTAATATATTTTATTGACTTTGAATTATATTTAACCCATTGAATTCCTTATAGTTATTGTAAGATTTATTACAATTATCGTTGGGGGTTCTTTTATAATTTTAACATATAAATGGGTCTGCATGTTGACAATCTGATATAGTTTAAGATTGTAGTTATCCCCTATTCCGCAAGAGAATCGCATATAAATTAAAGTAACATTTTCTTAAAATCTCATCAAGAGTCTATTATATGAAAAATGAAATCAGTAAAAAATTGGTTCAAATGCTAAACTTCTTTATTATTAACTTTTGCAATGTTACACTTGATTAACTTATAATTATGATTACAATTTATCCTATGAAGTTTCGTTTATTATTTTTCTTATTACTTATTGCCTTAAATCTTCTTTGGGCAAAAGATGTATATTGTGATGCTGATACTGATTGTTTTTATGTGCCGCCAAAAATTCTTAATATCAATAAAAAAGTTCCTGCTTTATTATATTTAAGTTGCACTGGTGCTAAAAAATCTGATTTAGATTCTATTAAGTTTATTAGCGATAGTTTAGGTTGGATACTATTTTCTTGTCACAAAAGCCGTAACCATCGAGACATATGGCTCAATGATAAAGATATTATCAAAACTTATCGGAAGGCAATTAAAAAATATCCGATTGACACGACTAAAGTATTTATTTATGGATTTTCCGGCCAAGGGGTTCAAGCATTATTAGAAATGTTTCTCCATCCCAATATATTTCAAGGTGTTATCGCTGAATGTGCTCATGACCAAGCATTACCATTTGCCCGGTGGTCTACCTTAAAAAATCATCTAATCTATTTAGTTTCCAGGCAAAACGATTGGAATCTGAATGCCAATTATCGTATGCACCGAAAATTTCAAGAAAATGGTATTAAAGATACATTAGTAATAACTCCAGGTGAACACTCGATTGGCACTGCTCAAGATTTATATAAGGCTGGGCAATGGTTAAAGTGAAACTATTAATCGGGGTTAATTTATAAGTTAATTAGTATTAAACGCATTGGTAATCGGCATTCTTCGGCCAAAACCAAATGCCTTTGGTGTGATTTTAATACCTAATGGTGCTTGGTGTCGTTTATATTCATTATGGTCAACTCGACGAATAATATCGGAAACCAGTTTCTTGTCAAAACCCTTTTTAATTATTTCGTCTTTACTTAAATTTTCTTCAATATAATAATAAAGAATTTTATCTAAAATCTCGTATGGTGGTAGATCATCTTGGTCAGTTTGGTGTGGTCTCAATTCTGCGGATGGTGCTTTTTCAAAGATATTTTTGGGAATTAATGGTGTTTTTGCTTGGGCGTTGATAAACCGACACAATTTATAAACCAAAGTTTTAGGCACATCGGAAATTACTGCTAAACCGCCTGCCATATCGCCATAGAGAGTTGTATATCCTACTGCCAATTCTGATTTATTGCCTGTACTTAATACTAAATAACCGAATTTATTCGATAGAGCCATAAGGATATTACCTCTGATGCGTGCTTGAATATTCTCTTCGGTGACATTAGGGGGTAATCCCTTAAATTGTTCGGCTAAAGTTTTCAGATAAGATTCATAAATGTCATCTATAGGAATTCTTATCGGTTGAATGCCTAAATTATGTGCCAGATGGGTTGCATCAATCTTAGATGATATTGAAGAAAAAGGTCCGGGCATAATTACCAAGACAACCCGATTACGGCCTAAAGCTGCAACTGCCAAACAAGCAACCAACGCTGAATCAATTCCACCGGATAATCCTAAAACTACTTTATCAAAACCATTCTTATTAACATAATCTCTTAATCCTAATACGAGGCTGTAATAAACTTCAGCAACATCTGATTCTCGGCTCTCTTTTCTTGACACTTTTTTGTCTAAATCAATTACTATCAAGTCTTCTTCAAATCTTTTGGCTTTACCAATTAATTTTCCTGTTTCACTATAGACAAAAGACCCGCCATCAAACACTAAGTCATCTTGGCCGCCGACTAAATTAGCATAGATAACAGGCACACGGTATTTACTCGCTAATTTTTTAACGATTGCCATTCGCTTTTGATATTTGCCAATATAAAATGGCGATGCCGAAATATTAATAATAATATTGGCGCCTTTGGCGATTAAATTCTTTATCGGCTTATCGTCAACCCAAGTATCTTCACAAACGGTGATACCGACCTTATGTTTATTAATTTCCCAAACATTATATTCTGTTGCCGGAGCAAAGTATCGCTGTTCATCAAAAATATCATAATTAGGTAGATAAGTTTTTGCTTGACTACCAACGACCTTACCATTATCAATAACTAAACCAACATTATAGAGCGTATAGCCAGGAAAATGGCTGGCAAATGATACATCAAAACTTATTGGAGGGATTATTTTTCTGCTCGGCAACACTGTTCCCAAAATTACTGCAATTCTTTTAGAACTTTTAGCAATGGTTTTAATATTCTTAGTAATCGCTCTGATAAAATCTTTTTTCAGCAGTAAGTCTTTCGGCGGATAACCACAGATTGCCAATTCTGGAAATATTAACAAATCCACTTTTTTTGTTTTCGCGCGGTGAATATAATCAATTATCTTGTCAGTATTGCCTGAGATGTCTCCAACAATAGGATTGATTTGTGCGATCCCTATTTTCATACTTTCTTTTTCTTCACTGATTATTCAGATTAGCAAAGGTATAAGTCTCCTATCAGTTTAACTTATTCCGCCACCAAATAAAATTTTAACATACATATTAAAATTTGTCAAGAAGAAAGTTATGAGAGGTCTAAAAAGTGCGATGTAAGATACAGAGAAAAGCTCAGTAATTCTGCAGTGAAAATTTACGGTCGCAGATTTATCTATTTGCGTATTAATTTTGATGTTAAGGTGCGCTATTGTCTTGCTGCTGCAGAACAAGATTTAAGGTAAACGATGCAAGACCTGTCATTCTGAGTCTATAGGACGAAGAATCAAGAATGCTGATGAGTGTTCGCCAAAAACAAATGTCATTCTGAAGGAACGAAGTGACTGAAGAATCTCAAATGCTGAGAAATAGTCGCCTTGAGACCCTTCGTTTCACTCAGGGTGACAAAAAGGGGGATAGGGTGACAAAAGAGGACTCAGGGTGACAAAAGAGGAGACAGAGTGACAAAAGGAGATTCAGAGTGACAATAAGGGGGCTAGAGTCACAAAAGTGAATCCATGGTGACAAAAGGGAAACTCAGGGTGACAGCATTAGAAGACAGGGGAATAAGAAAGAACAGGTGCCAAGGGGATAAAGTGTGAAAGTGTCAAGATGACAATCATTTAGCAGGTTCTTGAAATATTCTGGACGCAGGACTTGGTATACTCGGTAATCTAATCCGCAGTCTAATGAGCAGCCCTCCGGGCAAGCCGAGGGGCAGCCGAGTGGCTTGCCTATAGGCTTGCCCAGGGGCTTGCCCCCCTGCCTACCTACTGGACTGCGGATAAGATAATCTAACCCTTTGTCCTGTATACAATTAACCAGATTATCCGCTATACTACAGACTCAATTACATACTGGATAACTGACTCGGCTTATCCTGCCGCCCGATTGCAAAATGATGTTTCTTTGCTAACAGGTTCTTATTAGTTTCTATCGGAGCTTTCTTAGTCTCTTATTCTATTCTTTGACTTTGTCTCTCGGTGCTAAAGCAATCTATTTCAGTATTAGCATCTTTCTTTGCATCTTGTTCTCGTCGGTTTTTAGCACATAGAAATAGACACCTTCATTGACTTTTCTACCACTGTCATCAGTTCCATTCCAAATGACAGTATAGAATCCTGGTTCTTTAGATTCATTAACTAATGTCTTAACCAATCTACCTGAAACATCATAGATTACAAGTGAAACTTTTGTTTCAGCGGGTAGTGAATAGCAAATAGCAGTTTGTGATTGGAATGGATTGGGTCTATTCGGATATAGGATAAATGGATAAGAGACTCCAGATTTCTCAGCATTAAGATTTGAGATTGGTTGAGAATTTGATATTAGGACAGGAAGACTTTCTTGCGGTAAGTATTGCCAGAATTCTTGGGTATTATTGCCTTTTAAGAGATAGACTTTTCCATCAAGATAAGC
>JBDRUT010000024.1:0-25176 GCA_039801465.1 Caldifarciminota bacterium | reverse complement strand
TGTATTTGCGGGTTGGACAGGTGATGCCACTGGTACTAAGAAGACATCCAATCCAATCTTGATGAACGGACCCAAGACAGCAACTGCAAATTGGACAACTCAGTATTATCTGACAGTTAATTCTGCGTATGGAACTACCGGTGGTGCAGGATGGTATGATTCAGGTACAAATGCCTATGCGACAGTAACACCATTAACAGTTTCAGGTGGTGCAGGTATTCAATATGTGTTTACAAATTGGTCAGGAGATGCGACAGGCACAACATCACCATCAGATCCGATACTAATGAATGGACCTAAGACTGCAACTGCTAATTGGAAGACCCAGTATTATTTAACAGTGAATTCAGCCCATAGCACAACAAGTGGTGAAGGATGGTATGATGCTAATACCAATGCATATGCGAGTGTTACAGATTCGATTGTTTCAGGTGGTGCCGGAACTCAGTATGTATTTGCGGGTTGGACCGGTGATGCCAGTGGTACTAAGAAGACATCCAATCCAATCTTGATGAACGCACCCAAGACAGCAACTGCAAATTGGACAACCCAGTATGAATTAACAATGTCAGCAACTCATGGAACAACTGACCCTGCAATTGGAACTCATTGGTATGATGCAGGAACAGTACTTACAATTTCCGCATCAGCACCTGGTTATGCTTGGGTTGGTTGGACAGGAACTGGCACAGGTTCCTATACTGGAACTGATAATCCAGCAATTGACGCGGTCACAATGAACGGTCCGATTTCCGAACATGCAGTATGGACTGATGCTTCGTTGTATCATTTGACTTTAGTAACTAATCCGCTTAATTTGACGACGCCGGTTTGGGAAGGTGATTTTATTGCCGGTGATACAGCACCAATTATGACGACGAATCCTGTTGACAGTTCACCTTATTTCTGGTTCTTTGCCGGCTGGACAACTGATGATATGAATGAGATTATCGATCCGTGGGCAGAATCGACTGGTGTAATTATGGATATGAATAAGACTGTAACTGCTAATTATCAGAAGATGATAAAGCGTAACTGCGCAAGGACAATTGGTTTCTGGGGCAATAAGAACGGACAGGCGTTACTAACACTTGATGATGCGAAATATCTGGTAACTTTACCACCTTATGCAACATGGACTGGTTATCCCAGACAACCACTTGGCTCAACACCATTCGATACAATTAATTTAGCGAATTTCAAAACTCAGGTTAATGGTTATTTAAGAAATGCTAATGCCCGCAATCCGGGATATATGCTTGCCGCACAATTATTAGCCACCCTGTTAAGCGAAAAATACTTCTGTCTTGATTTAACCGATGAAGTCTGGGTCGATAATGGTAATATGGTCTATCAACCCGGTGAAAACTGGCTTGTTGGTGATATTATTAATGATGCAATTGCCGCTTGGGTTAGTGGTATTAATCAACATTTCTACAGCAATTTACTTGATGCAATTAATAATAATCATCTCTGGTTTATTGTTCCCAATACAACACCAAAAGTTTCTACTCCAGTTCAAACCACAATTGCAACAATGTCCGGTCAACCAACAACTAATCCAATATCAGCATTTGTTACCGTTGCTCCGAATCCGTTTATTTATCGGACTACAGTTCGTTATGCAGTTCCGATTTCAGGCAGAGTCAGCCTAAAACTTTATGACATCAATGGCCGCGAAGTGTTGACATTGAAAGATGGCTATGTTAATGCCGGTATTTACACTACAGAACTTTCCACTAAATATCTGTCAAAAGGTATTTACTTCTTAAGATATGAGAATATGAGCAATCGTCTGCAAACCAAGATTGTTGTCCAATAAATTAAAACTTATCTGGCAGAAGCCAATCGCCAGATAACAAACTAAAGGGGTGGTTAATTTAACCACCCCTTTAATTTTCAAGATAAATTGCCGACAAGTATTGGTAATTTCTAACTAAATCCGAATATATTTTCAAGCGTAGTGCTCGGTATAATCCGCAATCCCAGGGGCAAGCCGATGGGCTGCCCACCGGTATGCCCCCTGGCTTGCCCACGGGCTTACCTATCCAGTAAGCCGAAGGATTAATTAACCCATTGTAAATTAGATAACTTATCGGATTACGGATTCGATAACTAAATCGATTGCTGATGAGATTGTGGACTCTGTTGTCAGTTAGATAGCCGACTATGTCAAATAGGTCGCTTGGAAATAAGTTTTCTTAAGCAAATACTCAGTTGCCTAAGACCTTAGAGTTAAACGCTTAATATACAAGAACCGTTTATAAATGCTTTTCTTTTGGGTTTTGGATATTATTTTGCTTTATTGGGGTCTTTTGTACTTAAATTGTTTATTTCTAAGTTCCGAATTGCCAAGACGAGATATATCTCATCTGCTTGGGACTTAATCTATCAATTGTGATATTCATTGATTTTAGTTTTAATTGAGCAATTTCTTGGTCAAGTTCTTCAGGCAATTTATATACTCTATTTTCTAAACTCTGTGCTTTTTTAACAAGATATTCTACAGATAATGCCTGATTGGCAAACGACATATCCATTACCATTGCCGGATGACCTTCGGCTGATGCTAAATTTACTAACCTGCCTTCAGCTAATAAATAGAGCTTTTTACCGTTTTTGAGTTCATACTCTTCACAAAAATGCCGAACTAATCGTTTTTTCTTTGTTATTTGAGCGAGGTCTTTTTTGTTTATCTCAACATCAAAATGTCCTGAATTACAGATGATGGCGCCGTCTTTCATTGCCAGAAAATGTTTTTTGTTGATAACATCTTCACATCCGGTTACCGTAACAAATAAATCTCCAACCGGACAGGCATCAATCAATTTCATTACAGAAAATCCATCCATTTTTGCTTCAAGTGCTTTTATCGGATTAACTTCACAGATTATAACATTAGCACCTAATCCTTTGGCTTTACTGGCAACACCTTTGCCACACCAGCCGTAACCACAAACGATAACAGTTGAACCAGCAAAAAGAAAATTAGTTGCGCGCAAAATTCCGTCGATAGTTGATTGTCCGGTGCCATAACGATTGTCAAATAAAAACTTAGTCTGAGAATCATTTACTGCGATAATCGGATATCTTAGTGCATTGTCTCTTTCCATACTTTTTAATCTAATTACACCGGTTGTGGTTTCTTCAGTGCCCCCAACTACATATTTGAGATAATCTCTTTTCTTGGTATGTAAAAAGGACACTAAATCCGCACCATCATCAATTGTAATGTCAGGTTTATGTTCTAATGCTTGAGAAATATGTTGATAGTATAATTTTCGGTTTTCACCTTTAATAGCAAATACTGGTATCTGATAATCTTTAACAAGACTGGCCGAGATTTCATCCTGAGTTGATAATGGATTAGAAGCACATAATCGGATTTGAGCGCCACCGGCTTTTAAGGTGATTGCCAGATTTGCCGTTTCTGAGGTAATATGAAGACAAGCCGAGACTTTGATACCTTTTAGGGGGTTTTCTTTTTCAAATCGCTTTCGAATTAAACCCAAAACCGGCATGAACCGATTTGCCCATTCAATACGTAACTTTCCATTTGATGCTAATTTAATATCTCTAATATCAAAATCCATAAATCTCCTTAAACATTATAATCTATCAGAAGTTGCTTTCTTAATAGTCTCAACACTATCCAGTTTTTCCCAGGTGAAATTTTCTTCTTCTCGGCCAAAATGGCCATAACAAGCAGTTGGTAGATAGATTGGTCGGCGTAGGTTAAGTTTTTTTATCATTCCTAATGGGGTAAAATCAAAAATCTCTTTAATTATCTTTAATAACTCATGGTCAGGGATTTTACCTGTGCCAAAGGTATTGACGCCAATATGAAGCGGGTCAGCCCGTCCAATAACATAAGCAAGACTGAGTTCCATCTTATCACAGATTCCAGCGGCAACACAATTTTTTGCGACATAACGAGCAAAATAAGATGCAGTGCGGTCAACTTTTGTCGGGTCTTTACCAGAAAATGCGCCGCCACCATGACGCGCCATTCCACCATAAGTATCAACAATTAATTTACGACCAGTCATTCCGGTATCAGATTGTGGTCCACCAATGACAAATTTACCAGTCTCGTTGACATAATATTTCGTGTTATTATCTAAAAGATTTTTCGGAATGACAGGTTTTACCACAGTTTCAATAATCTCTTCTCGGGCTCTTTTGGTAATTTTTCTCCCGGTCTTATCTAAGATATCTTCAGTGTGCTGAGCAGCAATTACGACACTGGTAACACGTTTCGGTTTATCATCTTCGTATTCAACTGTAACTTGAGATTTGCCATCAGGTCCAAGATAGTCTAATATCTTATTTTTACGCACAGAGGCAAGTCTATGACATAGTTTGTGCGCAAGCATAATTGGTAATGGCATCAGTTCTTTGGTTTCACGACACGCATAACCAATCATTAAACCTTGGTCACCAGCACCACCAATATCAACGCCCTGAGCAATATCAGGTGATTGCCGACCGATAATATTGATAATTGCACAATTTTCTGCACTCAAACCATATTTGGTGTCAGTATAACCAATATCATATAATAGTTTCCGGACTAAAACTGGTAAATCAACATATGCTTTAGTAGTAATTTCACCACCAACAATAACTAATCCAACAGAAACAAATACTTCACAGGCAACTCTGCCATATTTATCTTGGCGTAAAACATCATCTAAAACTGCATCTGAGATTTGGTCGCAGATTTTATCTGGATGACCTTCAGTAACTGATTCTGAAGTATAAAAAATTGTTTTTTTCATAGGTAGATAAGATAATAAAACAACTTTGAAATGTCAAGATTTGGTATTGGTAAAGTCTGCGATATTCAACTTTCGCTATTGAATTATTAAATTTCTAAAACCCTGGGGTAAAATATTAGGATGGTTTCGGTTATTTATTATTGAGTATTTTCTTGTGTTTTGATATAGGCAAGTGCGGCTTTACGAGCTAATTTCCTGACGCGTGCAATATAATTTGTGCGTTCAGATACGGATATTGCGCCTCGGGCTTCTAAGATATTGAATATGTGAGAACACTTGATAACACAATCATATCCTGGATAAACTAATCCTTGTTCTAAAAGTCTTTCTGCTTCTTCTTCATATTTTTCAAAAAGTGACAAATGAAATTGAATGTCGGCTAATTCAAAGTTATATTTAGAAAACTCGATCTCATTCTGGCGATAAATATCACCCCAAGTGTAGTCTTTATTCCATTGAATATCAAAAATTGAATTACGATTTTGAATAAACATAGCAATTCTTTCTAAACCATAAGTTAATTCAACCGGAATAATTTCTAAATCTAAACCGCCGATTTGCTGAAAATAGGTAAATTGAGTTATTTCAATACCGTTAAGCTCAACCTGCCAACCAAGTCCCCACGCGCCTAAGGTTGGTGATTCCCAATCATCTTCAATAAATCTAATATCATTATCTTTTAGTGAAATACCGAGACAAGATATGCTATCTAAGTAAATGTCTTGAATATCATCCGGAACCGGTTTGAGAATCACTTGGAGTTGCCAGAATTGCTGAACTCGAAGCGGATTTTGCGCATAACGACCATCACGCGGTCTTTTGGATGGTTCAATATAACAAACTCGCCAGGGCTTTTTATCAAGAACTCTTAAGAAGGTAGCGGGGTTAAAAGTTCCAGCACCAACTTCTGAATTGTAGGGAGTAAAAATTAGACATCCATGGTCTGCCCAAAATTTTTGCAAAGTAAAGATAATGTCCTGAAATGATTTCAATGTAGTTGCTTTTGTAATTTTTCTGTTTTTGATTAACATATTTTATAAGCCTAAATCTGAAGCAATTTCCGTCATTGCTTTTAAACAGAGTTCAATAAACTCATCTAAGGTTAATCCAAGTTCAGTACAACTTGAGATTTGTTCACGATTTGCACCACGAGCAAAACTTTTTTCTTTGAATCGGCGTAGGATAAATTCCTTATCCAGTTTTGCTAATTTCTTTTCCGGATGCATTAAGGCAGATGCAACAATTAAACCAGTAACCGGGTCGATTGCATATAATGCTTTTGCCATTTTGGTATTCAGACTTGCTTTACCACAATGGGCTTTTATCGCTTCAATCTGTTCTTCACTTAAGTTCTTGTCTTGTAGAATCTTCGCAGTAATTAAACTATGTTGTTCAGGATTGTTAGCAGTTTCATCATAATCCAAATCGTGAAGTAAACCTACCAAACCCCATTCGTCTTCATTTTCTGAAAGATGGCGAGCAAGATGTTTCATACAAATTTCAGTGGCGAGCATATGCTTGATAAGATTCTTATTTGATACCATTGAGACCACTAAATTATAGGCTTCGTCTCGATTCATATAAATTAATCTTTGTTGGCGATCTGTTCTTTGATTTCTTTTTCAAATATTTGTTTTTCTTTTTTTCGAGAATAGATAGTTTTATCTTTATGAATTTTAGTTTGTCTTAAAAAACCTTTTGGCCGTCGAGCAATAGATTTTAAGATATTAATTTTAGCGACACGAAATTGCTGGTTCTTTTTTTGTGCCATATGGTATTATAGGAAATTTATTTTGATTGTCAATTAGAGATTTTGGAACTCTAAAAAAGTATTTTTTCGCTAATTAATCACTGATTTTTCTTCAGCTTTTCTGTGTCTTCAATATTTTAGTAGCACTTTCTCAGAACACTTATTTTAGAAGTTTTGACCAATTGTTGATTAAACAGATATTTTAGTGATACCCGCGGTTATATATTGATTTTCGTCGTTATACTCGTTTCTTTTAATCGTTGTAATCAATGAAAGTTACTTTTTAGAGCTTTTTTAATTGTTTGCTATTGCACCATTAAATTTTCTACTTTTTTGTGTCTTTAGGAGCATTTTTTCAGAGATCTTTTCATTTTACTCTTGACAGTTGAAAATAATAAAGTAAAATTGAACCAATGGATTTATTTGACAAGTGCCTCAAATACTATCCGATTGTTGAGCGGGCAAAACGGACTGGGTTTTATCCTTATTTTCGTGCTTTAGATTCTGAACCCGATCGCCGCGTGATAATAAAAGGTAAAGAATTAATTATGCTGGGTTCAAATAATTATCTTGGTCTTACCACTCATCCCAAATTAAAAGAAGCGGCAATCAAAGCTATTGAAAAATATGGCACAGGTTGCACCGGCTCCCGTTTTCTTAATGGCACTTTAGACTTACACGAAGAATTAGAACATAAACTTGCTGAATTTTTCCGCAAAGAAGATTGTATTGTGTTCTCAACAGGTTTCCAGACAAATTTAGGTGTTATCTCTTCTTTGGTTCGAAAAGGTGATGTTGCGATTGTCGATAAACTTGACCATGCCTCAATTGTTGATGGTTGCCAATTATCATTTGGTCGCGCAGTGCGTTTTTTGCATAATGATATGAAAGATTTAGAACGAGTGCTCAGTAGTTTGGATAAGGATTGTGGAAAGTTAATAATCGTTGATGGTATATTTAGTATGGAGGGAGATATTATTGATTTACCTAATGTTGTAAAACTTGCTAAGAAATATAAAGCTCGGGTTATGGTTGATGATGCACATTCTGTTGGAGTATTGGGCAAAAGGGGCGCAGGTACTGCAGAACATTTTGGTTTAGAAGACCAAGTTGATTTAATAATGGGCACATTTTCCAAATCATTCGCCACAATTGGTGGTTTTGTTGTTGGTGATAAGAAAGTTATAACTTATATTAGACATCAAGCCCGTCCTCTGATATTTTCTGCTAGTATTCCACCACCAGCAGTTGCAACGGTTCTTGCTGCATTAGAGATTATTAAAAATGAACCAGAACGACGCAAACGGCTTTGGCATAATACAAATAAGATGTTGAACGGTTTTAAGAAATTGGGTTATAATACAGGAACAAGTTGCACTCCCGTAATTCCTTTAATAATTGGTGATGACACCAAAGCAATAAATTTTTGGCATGATTTATATGAAGGTGGAATTTTTGCTAATCCAGTAATTCCACCAGCAGTTCCACCAGGACGAAGTCTGATTCGCACAAGTTATATGGCAACTCATACTGACGATGACCTTGATGAAGCATTGGCAATCTTTGAAAAAGTGGGTAAAAAAGCAAGAATCATTTGAGGAATATCACATTCGAATACAATTTCTTATTCTTATCCGATAACGATATAAAATAAAAAATTTGCAAAATAGTAAGGGAGTATATAATGGTAAGTACTGATTTAGTTGTAGTGCCGGTTAGAACAAAAAAAGACTTAAACGATTTTATCGAGCTACCTTGGAAGATATATCAAGATGATAAAAATTGGGTTCCGACACGCACCAAAAGCACAAAATGGATTTTAGATACTAAGAAGAATCCAATTTATTGTCATTCCGAAAGAGAAATATTTTTAGCCCGACGAAATGACAAACCAGTAGGAAGAATTGCGGGCATTATTGATTACAATTATATAAATCATCATAATACTAATGTTGGTTTAATTGGTATGTTTGAGTCAATACCTGATTATGCTGTAGCAGAAGCTTTGTTGAACAAAGTTGCAGAATATTTCAAATCTAAACTTTTAAATGAAATGTGTGGTCCAGCAATGCCAGTAATGATTGATAAAATTGGGTTACTCATAGATAATTTTGATACTCCGCCGACTTACCGAACATCATATAATCCTAAATATTATGTTGATTATTTTGAACAATATGGATTAAAAAAATCAAAAGATTATTATGCTTTTTTGATTGATTTGACTGTTGAGTTACCTTCAGAATTCATCAAAACCTGTCAAGAACTTAAATCATCACTTGATCTTACTATTCGTAATTTTAACATTAGGAAATTATCTGAAGAATTAAATAAAAAACTTGAAATCTATAATGATTCATGGAAAATGGGTTGCGAATTTGCACCAGTATTTAAGCCGGTTTTATATGGACTTGTAAGATTCATTAGATTATTTTTGGATGCGTCATTAGATGTTTTAGTTGAAAATCCTAAAGAACCAGTTGCTACTGCGGTTGCAATGCCGGATGTCAACCAAATTCTTAGATCGTTCGGTAAAAATATATACCCTTGGCAGTACTTCAAATTCAAAAAATTAATGAAAACAATTGATACAATTCGGTTAGCAATAATGGCAATTAATTGGGACTATGTAAATCAGAATATAGATAAATTATTATTATACCAAATCTTGTCTATTGCTAAAATGAAGGGATATAAGTATTGCGAGGTATCCTATGTTCAAGAAGACCGTTCAGACTTCATAAATTTGTTATTATCACTAAATGCGAAAAAATATAAGACATTTCGATTCTACTGTAAGCCAATTTAGGAATTTTATATAGGATGCATTTTAGATCGAAAAAGCTATAATATCGCAGAAAAATATGATGAGTAAATCTTATTTTTGTAGTTTAATTAGTTTATAAATCAGGTATTATCTATGTCTACGCAAAATCTAAGAATAAAGAAAGTTGAATCCAATCGCGATTTAACCGAATTTGTAATGTTACCCTGGCAAATCTATCAAAATGACCCTAATTGGGTGCCGCCGCTAATTGCTGATGTTAAAGAGACTTTGGATAAGAAACGAAATCCTTTCTTTTGTCACGCTGATTGTGAATTATATATTGTTCAATCTAATCACGAAACTGTTGGCCGCATTGCAGCAATTGTTGACTATAATTACTGTAAGTATCATAACAAGAATGTCGGATTTTTTGGTTTTTTTGAAGTTGTTAATGATTACTCAGTTGCCGAAGCTTTGTTAAATGCAGTTGTTAAGTATCATAAAGATAAGATGCTTTCAGAAATTTACGGTCCGACCAACCCTTCGCTTAATGATGAAGCTGGATTTTTAGTTTCAGGATTTGATTCACCACCAATGATTAAAATGTCATATAATCCCAGTTACTATTTAGATTTTGTTGAAAAATTCGGATTTCGTAAGGTAAAAGACCTTTATGCTTATCTGATTGATGTTGATAAGGACCCACCGGAAAAGTTAGTTCGAGTTGTAGAATCGATAAAAAATCGTCAGGATATAAAAGTTAGGCCAGTTAATCTTAGAAACTTAAAAGATGATTTAGTAAAAATTAAAGAAATCTATAACAACGCCTGGAGTAACAATTGGGATTTTGCTCCAATGACCGAACAGGAAATCGATTATTTAGCCAAGAAACTAAAATCAATAGTTGTGCCGGAAATTGTTCCAATTGTTGAAATCGCTGGAGAACCCGCCGGAATGAGCATTGGATTACCGGATTACAATCAAGTATTAAAAAGACTTAATGGTAGACTATTTCCTTTTGGCATCTTCAAATTTCTAAAATATCGTAATAAAATTACTTCAGCAAGATTATGGGCATTAGGTGTTAAAGATAAATTCCGTAATATTGGTATTGATGCATTGTTATATTACGAAACATTTTTAGGCGCACGAAAAAAAGGTTATAAATGGGGCGAAGTTTCTTGGATTCTTGAAGATAACTTAAATATCATCCGACCAATCTTATTATGGGATGCAAAACTATATAAAACCTATCGTGTTTATCAATTAACACTTTAGAGCGTTAAAAGATATTTATATGTAAAAATGAAAATATTATCAATTAAATCTGAATGTCATAACTTAAAATGATTGACATCTAAACGATGACAGATTTAACTTTTATCTTAAAATAGGAGATAGATAATGTATAGATTGATTATTATTTTGGGGATTTTATCTTATGTCCTTTTATTGTTTGCAATTTTAACTGGTCGACGCATAATAAAACTTAGTTTACAATGGCATAAAAGAATTGCAATTGCGGCAATTATTATGGCTTCGATTCACGCTGTCATTGTAATTTATCTCAGTTATATTTAGCAAGAAATGTATAAGCAGTTCATTATTTGTATTTACGGGTTGAAACTTAATAAAAATTTTTTTGATATATAAAGATATAAAATTATAAAATTTATGATTTTTATCCCTGAATCATTCCATAACAGGTTGAATAGATTTTGAGAAAATATGTATAAAAAATTAATTTTAAAAATCTCATAATCATTGTATTGAGGAGGTAATATGAAACCAACTAATCTATTTTTAATTATGCTATTCTTAGCAGTATCGGTGATTGTTGCACATCCAGCGGATAGTATTAAGATGACATTCGATTCAACAGGAACAATTCTGAATATCCAGGTCTATCACTCAGTTAGAAATCCGAATAATCATTATATTAATTCCATTATGGTTGATATAAATGGTAAAGAGATTGTAAAACAAAATTTTTTTCGGCAGAATGATAATCTAACTCAAGTTGCACTTTATAAAATAATTGATGTTAAAGAAAAAGACAAAATCAATGTTACAACTCAATGTAATATTGCAGGTAAGAAAAAAGCAACTCTGATCTATACTATCAATAGATAAATTAAACAATAAAATGTCTGGAAAATCTGTTGAATTAAAAGCAGACATAAGAAACATTGGTAAAATTCAACTTTCCCAAAAATTTTGAGAAAAACTTATTATCTTTTGGACACATTACACCTCTTTCTTGACATGCCAAAATAATTTGATATTCTTTTTTGAATAATATTAATAATTTATGAAAGTTATTAACAATACTTCTGATAATTATACGATTTTACGAAACAGGATGGTGGAAGAACAACTTATTGGCCGTGGTATCAAGAATCCAAAAGTTTTAGAGGCATTTCGTATGGTGCCACGACATCTTTTCGTGCCTTTGGGCTTAGCTCATCAGGCATATGCTGACCATCCTTTACCAATTGGATCTGAACAGACTATTTCGCAACCTTATATTGTGGCACTTATGACAGAACATTTAGATATTCAAGATTCCCATCGGGTTTTAGAAGTTGGAACCGGTTCGGGTTATCAGACTGCAATAATATCATTACTCTCCAAAATAGTCTATACGATTGAACGGATTGAAGAACTCTCATTAAATGCACGCAAAATACTACAAAGATTAGGACTTACCAACATCCGGTATAAAATTGGCGATGGCACATTAGGCTGGAAAGAATTTGCTCCTTATGACCGAATTATTGTAACTGCAGCTTCAGAATTCATTCCAGGACCATTGCAAGAGCAACTGGCAGAAAACGGTCGGATTGTGATTCCTTTGGGAAAAGGTTATAGTCAAACATTAATACTAGGTGTTAAATATAATGGCCGAATTAGACAAAGAAGAATATCTGAATGCGTGTTTGTGCCATTAGTGGCAGATAATCATTGAATAAATTTTAACACAGAGATGCAAATCTTAACGGGGCGTAGCGCAGTTGGTTTAGCGCGCTTGGTTCGGGACCAAGAGGTCGCTGGTTCAAATCCAGTCGCCCCGATTTTACTTTTCAAAAAATAATAAAATTATTTAAGTTTTTAAAATAAGTTATAGAAGTTAAGATGATATGGTAACGATAGTTCCTTTAATTTCTGAAAAAAGGTTGACCCAAAAAGTCAAAAAACTAGCTCAACAAATTTCTAAAGACTATAAGAATAAAACTCCACTTTTAGTCGGCGTGTTAAAAGGTGCTTGGGTCTTTATGGCAGATTTGGTTCGGAACATTACGATACCTGTGAATTGTGATTTTTTGCAGGTTTCAAGTTATGGAGATGCGACAGAAAGTTCGGGCGTTGTGAAAATCGTAACTGATTTGAAATGCGCAATTGAAAATCGAGATATCATATTAGTTGAAGATATTGTAGATACTGGACTAACTTTGAAATATATTACAGATTATCTTTCTTTGAAAAAACCCAGAAGTATTAAAATTTGCTCTTTATTGGATAAACCTGCCCGACATAAAATTAGAGTAAAAATTGATTATCTGGGATTTAAGGTGCCTAACAAATTTGTCGTCGGCTATGGCATTGATTATCAAGAGTTATATCGCAATTTGCCATATATTGCTTATGTGAAATTTGACAAATCAGAAAAATGATACCACCAAGCACTGCGCGAAATAATACTTTGTGTGAAACAATCAAAAGAAGAATAGATGTTGCCTCAGGTCGCAGTAAAGGCTCACTACTGCTAAAGAACGGTAAAGTTGTTAATGTATTTTCAGGTGAAGTTCTCAATTGTAATGTCTTAATTGACAATGAGATAATTGTCGGCATCTGTAATGATTATACGAAAGCAGACAATATCATTGATGTTTCGGGATTATATATATTACCAGGTTTTATTGATGCGCATATTCATATTGAAAGTTCTCTTTTAAGTTTATCTCAATTTGCCCGATTGTTACTTCTTTCTGGTACTACAGCAGTCATTGCGGATCCTCATGAAATAACTAATGTTTTAGGAACTTACGGCATTGATTATATTCTAAAAGCTAGTAAAGATTTTCCCTTGGATATATTTTTGATGATGCCCTCGTGTGTTCCATCAACTAATATGGAAACTGCGGGTGGTTCAATTTCAGCTCAGACGATAAAAAAATACTTAAAGCACGAAAGAATTTTAGGCTTAGCAGAAGTGATGAATTTTCCTGGTGTGATTTATGCTTTTCCTGAAGTTATCAAAAAACTCAGTGCGGTCAAACAGTTTGATAAAATAATAGACGGTCACTGCCCAAAATTAACAGGCAAATTACTTCAAGCATATTTGAGTGCAGGTATTACTTCAGATCATGAATGTATTGATGTGAGAGAGGCACAAGAGAAACTACGAGCGGGAATGTATATTATGATTCGGGAGGGCTCGGCAGCAAAAAATCTTTCGGCGCTCTTTCATTTGATAAATATGCGTAATTCTCGACGCTTAATGTTGGTGAGCGACGATAAACACCCAGATGAATTATTATCAGAAGGACATCTCAATGCAACATTAAGAAAAGCCGTTAAATTAGGATTAGACCCAATAACCGCTATTCAAATGGTAACCATAAATCCCGCAGAATATTTTCGGTTATATAATCGGGGAATAATCGCTGGAGGAAAATTAGCCGATATGCTAATCGTGGACAATCTAAATGATTTTAATGTAGCAATGGTTATCAAGAATGGCAAAATTGTCGTAGAAAATAGACAATTAAAGGTTAAAATTCCAGATTATCAGGACCAACGGGTTTTATACACAATGAAAGTAAAACCCTTTACCAAATTAGCATTGAGAGTTAAGGCACAAGATGGTAGAATAAAAGTAATCAGAATTATTCCCAATCAGATTATTACCGAAAAATGGTTAACGATTCCCAAGATTATCAAAAAGGAAGTTGTTTCAGATACAGAACGAGATATTTTGAAGTTGGTTGTTTGTGAACGGCATAAAAAAACAGGAAATATTGGAATTGGTTTTATCAGTGGTTTTGGACTTAAAAAAGGAGCCTTGGCATCATCAGTCGCCCATGACTCGCATAACATTATTGCAGTTGGTACTAATGACAGTGATCTTTATTATGCAATTAAATCTTTAATAAAACTTGGAGGCGGGTTTGTTGCCGTTGATAAAGAAAAGGTTAGAGCATCACTTGCTTTGCCAATTGCCGGTCTAATGTCTCAGGAACCAGCAGAAGTAGTTGTTAGTAAATTAAAAGAACTTAATCAAACAGTTAGAGCCTGGGGAATTAAACTTGATAATCCTTTTATTACATTATCATTTCTTGCTTTACCAGTTATTCCTGAATTAAAACTTACGGATAAAGGTCTGGTTGATGTGAATAGATTTAAGATAGTTTCTCTTTGGGAGGAGAAGTAAACTTTTCGATGGGCTTAGTCACAAAGTCGCAGAGGCTACTTATTATTGAACAAGTATAAATAAATTCGGCATAAGCAAAAATTAATCAGTTACTGCATTTTTTAATTGGAATAAATATTTTAAGTTCATCTTATCAAAAAGTTTCTCACAATTAGTTGGGAACAAATGCTTAAGTAATAAGTAATTAGTTACCTTTGGATTGTTTTATTCAGAAGAATTTGAGGCGACACTGATTTTCTATAATCAGACGACAGACTTAGTCAAGCAGGTTGTTGATTATTTAATTGAGGATAAATTTATCTGATAATATAGCAGGTTGGATAATCGTCAATAAGTCATCGGTTAGAATTGCTGATAGAGAGGAGAGGCTACCCCGGGCTCACCAGTAGACTATCTAAGGGTATGCCAAGATGATGGTCTATTAGACCGCATATCGATTTCCGATGAAGTCAAGTAAATCATTAGGAAAATTTTTAAGCAAAAGAAATATTAAAGAAAGAAATAGATGTGAAATGTTTGTGCTCCGATCTTTCATCAGTAGTGAAGAGATATACTTATTTTTCTAAACTGGAGACGAGTGAATATCTATAAATTTTTACAATTGTTAGTAATATCTTATAGGAAGTCGCTATATTTTTATTTCAGGCAATTATCGCAGTGTATTTTTGCTGAAAGTAGAGAATATTGCTCGAGGCAGATGTTTTATTAAAGATCTATTTTTGTAATCGGTAAAATTTCTCAATTTCTTTTATTTTTGCTTGATAAATTTTTTCATTATATTCCAAAGCAAAATCACGGGCATTGCTTCGTGAGCCATTATAAAATCTCATAAAGAAGATTGAAAAGATTAAAGTCGCATCTAAATAATGCTTGTTCTTAAAACTATGAATTGTGCCATAAATTGTTGTCGAGTTTGCCAAAAATGATAAAATCCCCCAACCTAATTGACCGCAATATATTTCACCACTACCGGGAATGAATGTTGATAATAATTGAGATAAAGAAACGTTTTTCTTGGGTAATTTTATTACTCTTTCGGTTTCAGTTATCAGCCAACTATCTTGAGCAAGGGTAAAATATCCTAAAGCAGTTTTGGTGTCTTTTTCTTGTAAGGCAATATAACCTAATTCACGATAAATTTCGGTTTTATCTTGAATGTTATCTGATATTAGCAAATCATTTAATTCTATCTTTGCCTTTAAATATTTCTTTGAATCAATATAAAGCTGTGCTAAAAATCGCTGTGCAAGTTTTGGTATCACACCGATTTCGGAAGATAACTCTTGTAATATTTTCTCAGTTTTTAATGTCTCATTACAATAAAAATATGAAAGTGCTAACTTATATTTTATTTCTTGCGAATTAGATGTATTGGGGTGAAAAAATAAATATCGTTCAAATTCGGTTATCGCATTAAAATAGTCTTTTTCTTGATAAAGGGATTCGGCAAATGATAATGATGGTTGGGTAAGATGGGATTGATGGGGTGATGCTAATGTTAAATAATCATTTTGTTGAAGGTGGTTTTTGACCAGCAACGACGATTGACTTGAAGCAAACTGCGCATTGATTATAATAAATAGTATTGAAAAAAACAATTTATTCGAGCCGATTTAATATCCGATTTTTGCTATTAAATTGTCCGCAAGTGCTCGGGCCGAATTATAAACTTGGTCGCAGGTTCTCACCAATAAAATAATTCTGGCTTCGTCTTTGGTTTTCTTTAGACTGTTTATATTAACCCGAAAAAAGTTTATTTTCGCTTTAAGTGAAGAAATTTTTTGGCGGTCATGGTGTGAAAGTCGTGATGCATTTCGAACGATAAAATTGTAATCATCTTCTAATTCATCCAGGTTATCCTCACATTCTCTAATTATATTGGCAACTCTTTCATCTTTATCAACATTCACAAATAGATGACGATATTGAAAATAGCCAATAACGGTCATACTTATGATTAAAAGCCCTAAAAAAATAAAAACGTATTTCATAATTTTTTATTTATCTTTTATTTTATTAATCAAATCATAATATTTCTGAGTAAAATTGAACCTGCTTAAAATATCATCAATTCGATTTTGATAGTTTCTTATTTGGTATTCATTAAAGTCTCGGGCAGAAATGTTAGCGCCGTAAATATTTCCGAGCCAGAAATAAGTAGTCAGAAAAGCAAAAATTCCGAATTTTATTCGAGAAGAGTCATTATGATAATAATAATTGGCAATTAACCCGGAACTGACTACTGTTATAAATGAATACATTCCATCGCCAAATCGATTGCAATAAACTTGGCCTAAACCAGGAATTATGGAAGACATTAGGGTTGATAGTGTTTGACTACGATGTTTTATATCTGAACCATCATACTTCGATAATTCGTATAATAAATTAGTAGTATCTTTAGACTTGTTTTCGTCAAAGAATCGCGCACCTTGCATAAAATTTCGCTCTTTATAGTATGACCAGCCAGTGAGAATTATTCTTTCTTTGTCCAATTCAGTATTTTCTAAAAATTGTAACTTATTTCTCGCTTCTTGATAATTATTTTGTTCAAAACAGATTCTGGCTTGACCAAAATAGAAATATGGGCTTTGGTTTTTGCTAAAATAATACCAGGCTTGGTCAAATTCTTTTATTTTTAGATATGATTCTGCAATTTTTAGTTCAATATATTGTTTAAGGTCTAAATAGTTATCAATTGGTTCTAAATAAAAAAGTATCCTTTTGTATTCACCGATTGCCCGCAGATAATCATGATTATCAAATAAATAATCAGCAAAATCTAATTCGTCGAGTAATTTCAGGATTGCAGTGTCTGTGAACTGAAATATAGATTGTTTTTTAACACGAAGATTTAAGGTTAGAATTTCCTGATTGTTTTTCAATGTTGGAGTTTTAATTTTTAATAATTTAAGGTAGTGGTTTTCTGGTGGGTCATCAATTCGGTCGTTATGGATTCCGAAATAATATTGGTCAAGATAATTCCAGGCTGAAGGATTACATCTTAATAGACGGTCGGCACCCATTATTGAGCCAATTAGAAAACCGTATTTATTTACACTGGCTCGGAAAAATTGTGAGCAGGTTGGTGAAAAATTACAAATATGTTGTCCTTGTAAAGGTGAAATAAACTTTTTATAGAAAATCAGCGTCCAATTAGTGGTAACATTTATCGAATTATAAGCAGAACAAATTTCGACAATAACTATCAAAATAAGTAAAATTCGTGTCATTAGTTTATCTTACTACTATAAATTATTAATAAAATTTAACCCAAAGCGATAGAAAACATATTGATTTCAAGATTAAGTGCCAATATAAATCTTAAATTCGGTTATGGGTATTTGATTATCAGGTTTAATTTCTAATGCCAGTTTATATTTCTTAGCGATTTCTGATAGTTGCTCTTCGCGTTCGGAAAGCAGAAATTCATAATTTTGGGGTGCAACCATAATTTTAACTTTTTGACCAGTTAGTTGTTGACTTTTGGCATACAGTGTCCTTTCGATTTTCATTGCGATTTCAGTTCTTGACAAAACTCTCCCTAATCCTTTACATACGGGACAGACTTCACATAGAGTGTGTAATAAACTTGGCCGAATCCGTTCGCGCGTCATTTCAAGAATTCCAAAACGACTAACTTTAGCAAAATCTGCTTTGGCACGGTCATTTTCTAAACACATCTTAAGTTCGCGCACGACGATATCCATATTTTTCTGTTCTTTCATATCAATAAAGTCAATAATAATCAAACCTGATAGGTCCCGGAGGCGAATTTGTCGTGCAATTTCTGATGCAGCTTCTAAATTTGTTTGCAATATTAATCGCTCAGGGTCTTCTTCTTGGGCGAATCGACCTGAATTGACATCAATTGCGACCAGGGCTTCGGTTTGGTCAATTGTGATAAATCCGCCGCTTTTTAGCCAAATTCGGCGTTCTAAAGCTCGATTCAATTGTTCTTCAATGCCATAATGTTCGAAAATTGGCACTTCGCCACGATATAATGAGACTCGTGGAATTAAACTCGGTGCCATGATCTTTAAGGCATCAATTATTTCTTTATATTTTTCTTCTGAATCAACAATTAGGGATTCGACATCATGAGTAAATAAATCACGAACGATTTGGGTAATAATATCTGACTCATCATATAAAAGGGTCGGTGCTTTTTCTTGATTAGCGCGTGCTTGAATTTCTGCCCATTTGATTTCTAAAGCACGATATTCATTTCTTATCTCATCATCAGTTGCATTCTCGGCTGATGTCCGAATAATTAGTCCAACATCCCGCTTTTTTATCTGTTTTGCCAAGGCTCTCAATCTCGTTCTTGTTTTCCGGTCGCGAATGCGACGAGAAATACCAATTCTCGGCACGGATGGAAAATAAACCAAATTTCTTCCCGCCAAAGATATGTAAGAAGTTACGCGCACTCCTTTTTCACCAAGTGGTTCTTTAGTAACTTGACAGAGAATTTCCTGTCCAGGACTAATTGATAATTCCCGGCTAACTGGTTTTTTATCTTCCGGTTCGATTTCAAGTTTTGATTCGTCGAATGCTTCTAACTCAGGAATATCGGCTAAAGGTAAGAATCCATTTTTCTTTAAGCCTAAATTGACAAAGGCACCTCTTAACCCTTTTACAACATTTTCTACAATTCCTTTATATATCCTTCCGACTAAAGCGCTTTTAGTATCGTGTTCAATAAAAAACTCTACTAATTGCGAATCTTCTAAGATTGCAATTCGAATTTCTGAATCACTACTAGCAAGAATAATCTCTTTTTTTACCTTCATAGTTTTTCTTCGATACAACAGTAATTGTTGTATATTTTGATATTATTTTTGATTGCTGATGTCATATTCTATTTATCATAATTAAACAACTTAATATTTGGCGTAGCAAAATACATTTGCACCTTTAAGTTAAATAATCTTTTTTTTATATTTCAATCATAACCTTTAAAAATTTTCCGTAACTTCCATAGGAGTAAATCTTTTACCATTTTTGACTGCGTAAATTTCTTGACGGACAACATTTAATTGCCGAACTTTTGTTTCGTCCAGTAAAAACAATTCCTGGAGAATTGAATATAACTTGATTTTCGGACCGATGTTGATATATAGTTGTAGACTTTGAGGTGTACTAAATACGATTTCTTCTATTCCGTTGATATTTTTTTGTCTTTTCAGGATGGCTTCAATGTCAGATTCCCAAGGTATGTCTGTTATCAGATATTGAATGAGATTGCAGGATTTACCTAAAGAAGGTGTTCGGCGACTAATAAGGCGTGCATCGACGATTCTAATGTCTTTAGGAAAAAAGATTCCTAAATCACGAATAATATTACCACTATAATATCGTGTCATTTCTAAATCAAAATATTCTGCATTAGAAATAACTCCAACTTGTAAAGGGGGGCCAAATGAGACCAGAGGATGAGGAGAGAATCCTTTGGAATATGCAATTGGAAGTTCTGACCGGCGCAAAGCACGGTATATTGCACGAACAATATCGAGATGTCCAGCGAAGCGAAATGATTCACCAACAATATATTTAAATCGAACTTTAACATTCAAATTCAATGAGCCATCACGAGTGCGATACGCTAAGAAATCACTATTTTCTAATTGGGGGAGACTCCACTTAAATACACTATGTTTTTCTTGAGATTCATCAAATTCAGGTTGAATTGGAATATGTGGTTTGGTTGTTTCTTCTTGGTCAACATGCTTATTGATAGTCACAGCGGTTTTTTCTTCTTTATCTATTAGTAGTTGACCAGGAATTTTCGCTATATCACAACTTTCAATTCCACACCGCTGACAAAATAATTGGCAATCAGCGGTCTTTTCATAATTAAATGCTTTGAGATATTCATTTTTCAAAAAAGTTTTCTCAACACCGACATCAATAAAATCCCACGGAAGAGTTTCTTTTAGATTTTTCTCTTTAAGATAATCGTTAACATCTATTTGATTATGGGTGAAACTTTTTTGCCATATTTCAATATTAAATTTTTCAGTCCAATCTTGGAAAATACCGTTATTTTTATATACTTCAAATAAAACCGGATTTAGTTTTTCGTCGCCTCTTGCCAAAATAGCTTGAATATAAGAAACAGCGGGATTTTCCCATTTAGGATTAATATTTCTCCGGAATTTTAAGTGCTGTCGTAGATATGCAATTTTCTCTTCAATTACTTTTGAGGTTTCAAATTTTGTCCATTGCAAGGGTGTGTGGGGTTTAGGAATAAATTGACTAATGCTCAGTTTGATTGTTGCGTTTTTAGCAATCTTGGCCGCGGTATTAACAAATTCTATAATTGCATCAAGGTCAGTAGATTCTTCATTGGGGAGACCAATCATAAAATACAATTTGATATTACGCCAGCCAACAGTTGAAGCTAAAGCAATGGAGCGGAATACTTTCTCTTGACTAATATCTTTATTAATCAAAGATTGTAATCGGGCATTACAGGTTTCAGGAGCAAAAGTTAAGCCGGTTTTTTTTATTGCTAAGATACTCTTTAATAATTGTTCGTTTAAATCTTCGCCACGCATTGAAGGCAATGAAACCGCAACTTTTCTTTTGGCGGTCAGATAAATAAGTTGACTTACGAGTTCTTCTAATTGGGGATAATCAGTTGCGGAAAGTGAAAGTAAAGAAACTTCTTCCCAACCAGAAGAACGCATTCCCCTTTCGGCTAACCTTAAGATTTCTGAAGTTGTGCGTCGTCGAACCGGCCGATTGATTATACCAGCTTGACAGAATCGACAACCACGGGAACAGCCCCGGGCGATTTCAATGGTTAATCGGTCATGCACAATCTCGCATATTGGCACAATTGGTGGATAAGGAAAATCTTCTTCTTTTAAAGCAGAGATTATTCGACGTTTGATTATCTTATTACGAGTATGAACTAACGGAACATAAACACCTTCAATCTTTGATAGCATGTTCAGTAAATCAGCACGGTTTTTTCGATTCCAGTTTTCATATATTTCAACTATTTCCAAAATAACTTCTTCACCGTCACCGATGACAAAACAGTCAAAGAAGTCTTGCACTGGTAATGGATTAACACAGCAGGGACCACCAGCAATAATTAATGGGTCTTTTTCATTGCGGTCTTTTGCCCAAAGTGGAATACCAGACAAATCTAACATATATAAAACATTAGTATAAGACAATTCGCTTTGTAAAGAAAAACCAAGGATATCAAATTTCTTTAATGGTCGTTTTGATTCTAAAGAGTATAAAGATACATTATTGTCTTTCAATTTATCGCCAAAATCAATCCAAGGAGCATAAGCCCGTTCCGCAACAACATTCTTTTGTCGATTAAGGATTGAATAGAGAATCTTGAGACCATAATTTGACATTCCAATTTCATACACTTCGGGCATGATTAACCCAAAGTATATTGGGTGATTCTCTACTTCTTTGATGTAAATATTATATTCACCCCCAGTATAACGAATTGGTTTTGTGACTAAAGGTAAAATCTGTCTTAATTTTTCTTCCATCAATTTCATCAAATTATAAAGTTCTTATTTTTGTAATGAATCATAATTTTCAATTCATTGTAATCATAGATAATTAAAAAGTCAATCTCTATTGTAGATAATTTTAAAGAAGGCGATTTTGTAATGAGTATAGGGAATTTTCTTGCGTTTGTTATGTCAGGAATATGTTCGTGTGCTTTTTTATGGTTTGTAATTATTAAATAAAATAATTGACAGTATTAAATTTAAGTAGTAAAATTTATCGTTGAAGTTAATGTTAAAAAACACCCAAATAAATGGGCAAATTATATCATTAAGATACCATACTGAAATAGTATCATTAATGATTATGCCATATAGGAGGCACAATGAATTTATTAATTATTTGTGCAATAGTATTTAATAGTTTTGTTCCGACTGCCAGAGTGCTACAAGACAATGATTTTTCAACCACTATTGAATTTAATCTTCCGGACTATAGTTTAGAACACGTTTGGGTTGATGGGAAACTTTATGACCGTGTGGTTTTACCTGGTGCGGTTACCTATTTAGACAAAGGTTATCCTGAACTACCAAGATTATATCGGAGTATTATTATTGATGACATCGGTGAATATGGTTATCGGATTGTTGATGCTCGATACGAAACTTTTAAGGTCAACCCGATTTTACCATCAAAAGGAAATCTGACGCGTGATATCAATCCAGATTTAGTTCCTTATGAGTTTAGTTCTTTTTATTCTGAAGACAAATGGTTTCCGGAGAATTTAATTGATATTTCTGAGCCCTTCATTATTCGAGATTATCGTGGTCTGACGCTCCATTTCAATCCTTTTCAATACAATCCCCAGCGAGGCGAATTAAGAGTCTGTCAAAATATAGTTGTCGAAGTTTTTAAAACCGGGACACAGGGTAAAAATATAAAGATTCGAAGTCAAAATTCAATTAAAGTTACCCGCGAGTTTCAGGAAATTTATGAGAATTTCTTTTTGAATTTCTCGTCGACTCGCTACGATTCAGTTTTAGAACGGGCTGGTCGAATGGTTATTATTGCTGCTAACCAGTATTATAATAATATGCTACCTTTTGTTCGTTGGAAACGAATGAAAGGAATTCCAACAAAATTGGTTCGTTATCCTCAAGAAACTGGTTCAGGTTATCAGGCAATTAAGAATTTTCTGCAGAGTGAATATAATCTCGGTGGTTTAGTGTGGATTTTAATTGTGGGTGACGCTGGTGATGTTCCTCCATCTCCAACTGTTGGTATCTCAGTAAACGATATCTCTGACCCGGTTTATACATATCTTGAAGGCAATGACTACTATCCGGATGCTTTTGTTTCTCGATTTTCCGCTAATTCGACAGCTGATGTTGACAATCAAGTCAATCGGACAATAATTTATGAGAGAACATTAGTTACCGGTGGTGACTGGGAAAGAAAAGGAATGGGCGTTGCGTCTAATCAAACCGGCGGTACTCCTTATCCGGACTCAACCCGATGCAACTGGTTACGAGCAATGCTTTTAGCATACAATTATATCTCAGTTGACCGCATCTATGACCCTTATGGAACAATTGCAATGGTTTCATCAGGAATTAATGATGGACGGTCAATAGTGAATTATATTGGTCATGGTAGCACAACTTCTTGGGGTTCGACAGGATTCTCTAATAGTAATGTGTTCGCTTTAACTAATACGAATAAATTACCATATATAATTTCTGTTGCCTGTTATAATGGTGAATTTGATAATGGCACTTGTTTTGGTGAAGCCTGGTTACGAGCGGGAACACCATCTGCGCCAACTGGTGCAATCGCATTTTATGGAAGTAGCATATCTCAATCCTGGGTTCCACCAACTGTAGCACAATCTGCAGCATGCTCATTATTAGTCCAAGACCGTAATCACACGATTGGTGGTATTATGTTTAATGGCTCGTGTCATATGATTGCCGCTTATTTACCAGCAATGGATGGTGTTAAAGAATTTCAACCATGGCATATTTTTGGTGATGCTTCAGTAACAGTTCGCACTTTGCCACCGCAACCAATGACTGTTAATCATCCATCTGTCTTCCTTCTCGGTTCCAATAATATCAATATTTCCGTGCCTGGTGTCCAAGATGCTTTAATCGGTATTTTTAAGGATACTCTGCTTTATGGTTCTGCTTATACTGATGCTTCAGGTAATGCCCAAATTACATTCAGTCAGCCAGTGCTTGACCTTGGATATCTGAATATCACTGTCTCTGCTTATAATAAAGCGACTTATTTTGATTCAATTCCGGTAATTGTGCCAGCAGGTCCTTTTGTTGTTGCGAGTTCAACGGTTATGAATGATTCTAATGCAAATGGTCAAGCCAATCCTGGAGAGCTAATTGATTATGGTGTTTGGGCAAAAAATATTGGTGTCGAATCCGCATATAATGTTTACGGCAAATTGACAACTAATGACTCATTTGTTACAAGATTAGTTGATTCTGCTTGGTATGGTAATATCTCAGTTAATGATTCTGCATATTCTAATCCGATGTATCAATTCCGTATTAGCAGAAATTGTCCAAACAATTATTCAATCAACTTAAGTGTTGTATTCAAAGACAACAATGACAGCACTTTTCGTTCTTATAAGTCAATTAGAGTCTATGCACCAATTATAAACTATCAGAGTGCGGCAGTTGTCGGTGGCAATAATAACGGTATATTCAATCGTGGTGAAACTGTTGATATTGTCGTCACACTCAAAAATATTGGCGGTGCTAATGCTGAAGATGTCTCAGCAACTTTATTTACTTCAACACCGCATATTACAATTCTTGATAATCAAGGTAGCTTTGGCACAATCTTACCCAATAATACTGCCAGTAATGCAACCAATCCATTTACTGTCTGTTCTGACACTTTAATTACTCCAGGCACAATGGCACAATTTAGACTT
>JBDRUT010000023.1:0-25552 GCA_039801465.1 Caldifarciminota bacterium | reverse complement strand
CAGTAGGTGACAATGATTATGTATCCGCCAGTGGTGTTTTGACCTTTAATCCTGGAGAGACTTCAAAGCGGATTGGTGTGACAGTAAATGGTGATAACAAGTACGAGACAGATGAGACCTTTAATGTTAATCTCTCCGGAGCAGTAAATGCGACAATTGCTGACGGTCTTGGAGTAGGTACAATTCTGAATGATGATGCGATGCCACAAATTTCAATTAGTGACACTTCAGCGTATGAAGGTAATACAGGTACAAAGTCATTTGGTTTCTATGTGACTTTGTCAAATCCAAGTGGTGCAACGGTCACAGTTAATTATTCGACATCAGATGGCACAGCAACAGTAGGTGACAATGATTATGTATCCGCCAGTGGTGTTTTGACCTTTAATCCTGGAGAGACTTCAAAGCGGATTGGTGTGACAGTAAATGGTGATAACAAGTACGAGACAGATGAGACCTTTAATGTCAACCTCTCTGCTGCGAGCGGTGCAACAATTTCTGATGGTTTAGGCATTGGTACAATACTGAATGATGACCCAGTGCCTTCAATTGTAATTAGTGACACTTCAGCATATGAAGGTAATGCGGGCACTACATCATTTGGTTTCTATGTGACATTATCTAATCCGAGTTATCAGACAGTGACAGTTAATTATAGCACCTCAGATGGTACAGCAACAGTTGCGGATAATGATTATACTGCGACCAGTGGCATTTTGACCTTTAATCCAGGAGAACTGGTTAAACGGATTGGTGTTGATGTGATTGGTGATAACAAATATGAGATAGATGAGACATTTAATGTCAATCTTTCTAGTGCGAGCGGTGCAACAATTTCTGATGGTTTAGGCATTGGTACAATACTGAATGATGACCCGATGCCACAAATCTCAATTAGTGACACTTCAGCATATGAAGGTAATGCGGGCACTACATCATTTGGTTTCTATGTGATATTGTCAAATCCAAGTGGTGCGACGGTCACAGTCAATTATTCGACATCAGATGGCACAGCAACAGTAGTCGACAATGATTATGTATCAGCCAGTGGTGTTTTGACATTTAATCCTGGAGAGACTTCAAAGCGGATTGGTATTGATGTGATTGGTGATAACAAATATGAGATAGATGAGACCTTTAATGTCAATCTTTCTAGTGCGAGCGGTGCAACAATTTCTGATGGTTTAGGCATTGGTACAATACTGAACGATGACCCAATGCCACAAATCTCAATTAATGATACTTCTGCAACTGAAGGTAATGTCGGTACCAAGTCGTTTATGTTCAATGTGACTCTGTCTAATCCAAGTTATCAGACTATTACAGTTAACTATGCGACATCAGATGGTTCGGCAACACTTAGTGATAATGACTATCTTTCTGCAAGTGGTGTTGTAAGTTTTGCTCCGGGTGTAACATCGCAATGGATTAGTGTATCGGTGAATGGTGACTTCAAGTATGAGACCGATGAGACGTTTAATGTCAATCTAAGTGAACCAACTAATGCATCAATTGCAGATGGTCTCGGTATTGGCACGATTCTTAATGATGACGAGCAACCGAGTATATCAATTAACGATGTAAGTCTTGCTGAAGGTAATTCTGGCACAACTGCGTTTGTATTTACTTTAAGTCTGTCTAATTTAAGTTACCAGACAATCACGGTTGATTACTCAACTGCTGATAATACCGCAACAGTTGCTAACAATGATTATATTCCATCAAGTGGCACAGTGACATTTAATCCCGACGAAGGTTCTAAACAGATAACTGTACAAGTTGTTGGAGATAACGACTATGAGTTAGATGAAACCTTCTTTGTTAATTTGACTAATGCAGTCAATGCAACAATTGCGGATAATCAAGGAATCGGCACAATCCTCAACGATGACGAACCACCAGCTATTACAATTTCCGACACTACAGACTATGAAGGTAATGCAGGCACCAAGTCATTCGGTTTCTATGTGACACTTTCAGTTTCCAGTTATCTGCCAGTTACAGTCAATTACACGACCGCAAATGGTACAGCGACAACAGGTGATAATGATTATATTGCTAGCAGTGGTACTTTGACCTTTGCACCTGGTGAACAGGTTAAACGGATTGGTGTTGATGTGGTTGGTGATAATAAGTATGAGACCGACGAAATCTTCTATGTCAATTTGAGTGGCGCAGTCAATGCAACAATTGCTGATGGTGTTGGCGAAGGCACAATTCTGAACGATGATGTTATACCGACTATGACGATTTCCGATACTTCAGCAACTGAAGACAATATTGGCACAAAATCGTTTGGATTCTATGTGACTTTATCTAATCCAAGTTATCAGACAATTACAGTGAATTATGCAACCGCAAATGGCACAGCCACAACAGGTGATAACGACTATATCGCAACCAGTGGCACTTTAACCTTCAACCCAGGCGAAGTTGTAAAACGGATTGGCGTTGATGTGATTGGCGATAATAAGTATGAGACTGACGAAACATTCTATGTTAATTTGACCAATTTAGTCAATGCGACATTTGATGATGACCAGGCAATTGGTACAATTCTTAATGATGACGATATGCCAACAATGTCAATTAATGATGTTTCACACTATGAAGGGAATGCAGGTACTACGGCTTATGTCTTTACAGTTAGTCTGAGCAATCCAAGTTATCAGACAATTACGGTTGATTATTCAACTGCGGATAATACTGCAACGATTGCAGATAATGATTATACAGCAGAGAGTGGTTCATTAACCTTTAGTTCAGGTGATGTTGCAAAGACGATTACAGTCTATGTGAACGGTGATAATAAGTATGAGTTAGACGAAACCTTCTATGTCAATCTGACTAATTTAACTAATGCTACATTTGAAGATAACCAAGGGCTAGGTACAATTCTTAACGATGACCCGATACCGACGATTTCAATTACAGATGTTACAGATACTGAAGGTGATTACGGAACAAAGCCATTTATATTTGTCGTGACACTGTCTAATCCAAGTTATCAAGTAGTAACAGTTGACTTTGCCACTGCAGACGGTACAGCCAACACGCCTGATGATTACATTGCTAATAGTGGTGTAATTACTTTTGCACCCGGCGATGTTTATGAAGAAATTGTTGTGGATGTTGTCTGCGACCGAATTTTTGAATCTGATGAATACTTCTATGTTAATCTCTCCAATCCAGTAAATGCAGGATTTGGTGATGACCAAGGGCTTGGCACAATTCTGAATGATGATCCATATCATGATGTTGAAGTCAAATCAATACTTGTGCCAGGAACAACAGTTGTTACTTGTACACCAATTACACCAGAAATTTTAGTCGGCAATAACCGAATACCTGCAGGTAGAGAGACTTGTACGCTGACAGTCAAGATGTGGCGATACCGTGTACAATACGATTCGGTCTGTCATATCTCAATGAACCCATTGGATTCAGTAATCTTAATTGATACGATGTTTGAGATTAACATTCCATATGGTGATACGATTATTACGCTTGCACCATGGCACCCAATTTGGGGTGATATATTCTGGATTAGTTCACCAACCTATCATGTGATTTATGCGAATGTCCATATGGAACTTGACCATAATCCTGCTAATGATACTAAACAAAAGAACTTTACCGTTCAATCCCGTGACCGCGATTTACAAGTGAATTATGCAGGTCTGTTACTCGGTAAGACTTTGGTTGTCGATACGATACTAACTGGTACATCTTATAATACATTCTCAGTTGTGTCTAACTCTCCATTCGGTCCAACAGTTGGATTCCGTTCTTGGTTCAAAGTTATTAAAGTGAATACGGGTATAACTGTTTATTCTCGCTACTTAGATCGAACTTTGGCGCCAGCAAGTTATGTTTGTCTCTATTATCAATCTGGCTGGGTTCCGACTGAAGAAGGACTTTACAAGATTGTCTCCTGGATTGAAACTCGTCCGGGCTATGATTTAGTTGCGGAGAATAATTTGATCGAACGTTACTACTATGCAAAACGACCGATGGGTGAAAATGTCCAAGGTACACCAAGTGGAATGCCGACGACATTTGCTTTACTCCAGAACTATCCGAATCCATTTGCGAATATAACCCAAATTCGTTGGCAGATACCACGTGAATCCCGTGTAACGATTTCAGTTTATGATGCAACCGGAAGAATTGTGAAGACCTTAGTCAATGACAGATTCAATGCGGGTTATTACAGCACATTGTGGAATGGTACCGATAATAATAATCGCAAGGTTGCTTCCGGTATCTACTTCTACGAAATGCAAGCAGACAACTATACCGCAAGATATAAGATGGTTGTAACGCACTAATAGTAAATTATCGGCTTTGGGGGCTTGTGCCGAAGAACAAGCCCCATTTTTTATTTATGTTGACTTTGTTATACTATAGTCTATAATTAATTTACTATGTTTTATTTACCATTTTCCATAGCAGTTTTTATTATATTAATTTTACTCTTGCCCGTTCTCTTCGTGCTCTTTTCAGTTGGAGCCATTGGTGTTGCTTTTCAGAAATTAGGTTTATCACCAGGAACCGGCTTGATGTTTTTTTTACTTTCGCTAATTGGTAGTGCCATCAATATTCCAATTCAACAGAAATGTTATACAGAATCGTGTGATGAATCAGATATCTCTATCTTATATAATTTCCTTTTTGGAATGAAACCGAAGTATTTAGAAAAACAAGTTTTGGCAATTAATCTCGGTGGATGTATTCTGCCATGTCTTTTGTGTTTGTTTTTATTATTTCGAGCACCATTGATACCTACATTAATTTGCACGGTTATTATGATTATTGTATCAAAATTATTAGCCCGGCCAACTCCAGGAATTGGTATTGCGATTCCTGCGTTCATTCCACCGATTGTTTCTGCAATATTAGCAATGCTCATAGCAGGAAGAGATAATGCGGCACCGGTAGCATATATTTCTGGAGTATTGGGAGTCTTAATCGGTGCGGACTTAATGAATATTCGAACAATTCAGAAATTTGGTCGAGGAGTGATGAGTATTGGCGGCGCCGGAGTTTTCGATGGAATTTATCTTGTAGGGATAATCGCGGTGCTAATTACTTAATAGATTATAGATAGCATAAACAAGACCATTTATTTTATAACTATATTACATTAATAATAATTTTAAAGTAAATTTTAGGTGAAGATAAAAAGATAACAAGATTCTTAGGTGATATTTTGATAGTGGTAAGGGTAAAAGACGAGTTGCGGTTGTTAAGGAAAAACGAAGGGCTATCCCTGGACTAGCCCTGAGTTAACCTTTTGTTGGGATTATCCAGAAGAAGCTCAAATATGGTGTTACCTGATACACGGATTAGGTGGTCGCCTATCGGTTAGCCAGAAAGGTTCAACTAAATGCATGTAAGAATCAATATTAAATTTCATAAATTGTATAATTCATAAAATGTATAATATCTCTTGGATACAATTCAAGATTCAATGTGTACAAACATAACTAGACAAAATATTATTTCCGCAACGGTTTGAAAGTATGTTGACTAAATTTATTTTTATATTTTATGCAAACTATTGGTATTTATTCTTTGCAATTGTTCTTTAACAGAAGTATTGTTTTGAAATTACTTTTTATCTGTCCAACAGGTAATCTACAATTTTTGATAAATTACAAGTTTACGTCTGATTTCGGTAATTGGTAAGGTTATGGTTTTTATTTTAGTTAACACAAAATTATATTTTTCTGAAATTTTTTTGGTTTGTTCTATTTCCTCCTCGACTACTGCTGTTTTGTAAAAAATAATCTTACCGTTATTAATTAATAATTTGTCGGCAAGTGGTAGAATCTCAGAAATTTTGCCTAATAATCTTACTAAGATAATATCAAATTTATATTTTCTTATTGTCTCTGCCCGTTGGTTGAACACCAAGGTATTATTCAGTCCCAATGTTTTTATGGTTTCAGAAAGAAAATTTGCCTTCTTCTTGATTGATTCGACTAAGTAAATAGTAATATCGTTGCGAAGGATTTTAATTGGTATTCCTGGTAAGCCAGCGCCGGTTCCTAAATCACTTACTATTGCATCATTAGAAATCTCATTGATTGCTGAGATTGAATCGATAAAATGATATGAGACAATCCGACCGATGTCTTTGCGAGAAATAAGATTTATTTTCTGATTCCAATCAAGTAAGAGTTGCTGGTAAGTTTGAAACTTATTTAACTGGTCTTGAGTAAGATTAACTCCTAATTTTTTACACCATTCAGCAAAGTCCGACCATTGATGGTCTGTTGATAACACAGTGTTATTGTAGACTTTTTCGGTTTTCTTATTTTTTGATTAAGAAAAACTTCAGATTATATTATTATAAGTTTTATCTTACATTACTGCAGTAAGTAGTATATGAATTCTTGAAGGAATAGAAAATTTCGTAATTATATTATCCACAGCCATCTTTATTCAATAGTAACTTTTTCCATAATTACAGGTGTTAGTGGTTTATTTGTTTTAGGGTCAGTTGGAAATGTTGCAATTTTATCTACGACATCCATTCCTTCGATAACTTGACCGAAGATAGTATAGTTGCCATCAAGATGTGGAGTTGGTGCTAAACAGATATAAAATTGACTGCCACTGGAAGCTTTAGTCGGATTAACATGGTCAGGTAATCTTGCAGTTGCGACTGTACCACGAATATGTTTGAATTTCGGGCTAATTTCAGCGGGTATAGTATATCCAGGTCCACCGGTGCCATCACCTTTAGGGTCGCCACCTTGAACAACAAATCCCGGAATAACGCGGTGGAAAGTGAGTCCATTATAAAAGCCTTGCTGAGCAAGTTTAATAAAATTAGCACAGGTCTGAGGTGCGTCTTGAATATAAAGTTCAATCTTTATTTTGCCCAATGGTTTTTCACTACTTTTAACAAAAATTATAGCGTATTTTGAAGTTGCCTGAGTGGGCATAGATTCGGGTTTTGGAGTTGTCGGTTTTAGTGTTTCGCTCAGGGTATCAGTTTTGACTGGTTTTGATGATATTTGTGGCGCAGATTTTTTAGGGCCGCCACAATTTACGATTAATATCAAGCAAATTAGAACGGTTAATAGATTTTTTGTATACATATGAGTGCCTCCACTCTATAATTTTTATTTTCGATTGGGGTGTTATCATTCAAAATTAACGATAGATTACAAATTTTTGTTGTGTTTTTTCTTTACCATTATCAAACACACAAAAGTAAATACCGGAAGGAACATATGAGCCGTTTTGGTCTCTGGTGTTCCATATTATCTCGTCAAACAAATCTAGCTCTTTTACTAAATTTCCGCTTATATTGAAAATTTTTATCTTTTGTTTCGGGTGTGATTTTGGGCAAATAATTTTTACGTAGTTTTTTGCCGGATTTGGAAATATCAGATATGATTTATGAGATATTGATATACCTGAGACAGGACTTTCATAGATGGAACTAGTTGGTTTTACATAAGCAATGCCATCTAAATCAAATCCAGCATATGGATTTGTAGTTGGTGCACCACTGGCATCAATAATTTTTATATAGCGAGCGCTATCTAAACCCGCAGTAGTTAAATCAAAACTGGTTGTGCCATTACCATTACCACAAGAAAACCAAGTACCGCGCCAGTCATTAGTTACATATACCTGATAACTTTCCGGCGTCGCATCGCCTTCAAAGATAGTGAAATCGGCTCGAGGAAAATTTCTGATGGGCGGGTCGGCTTCTAATACGATTGTGCTATTACTGATTGAACCTAAAGAATAATAGACACTGTCAGGTTTGCCCAGACCATCCATTGTCCAGGTAGCATCTAAATAAGAAGAGGAGTTATCTCGGCGCACCCAAACAATTTTTTGCACATAATAGAGATTGCTTGTATCTGGTACTAAATCGATGTCAAAATTTACTGCTCCTGTGCTCGGCACATTTACAGTATAAGTTTTCGGTTGATAGCCGTTGGCAAAAACTGTAAAAGTATAAGTGCCCGGTGAGACCATTTTATGAAAATCTCCGATAGTCTTATCAGTATAAACTGGCCAGCGCTTGGGATTAGTGAATTTAATCATCGCAAAAAGTGGTTGTTGAGTGAATGAATCTCTAACAGTGCCAGAAATTCCCCAACCAGCACGGGTAATCATTGCTAATAATGCTCGACGATTAGCAACACAAATACTATCAATGCGGGCTTGTTGTGATGGTTGTTGGGTTTCAATGGTTGTACCAATTCCTCCCCAAATACCAAAAATAGCATCTTGGGCAGAACCACGAGCAACATACCAATCAAAACCATTAATTTTAGTTAAACGCGTTGTTGCTGAACCATATGTAGAATCAGCATATTCCTGAGAGATTGCAATGATATAACTACTATCTGGTGGGTCTTTGGGATGATAATCCCAAAGATAATTGACATAAGATGCGGTTGAATGATATTCATATTCCAAAGTTATATTATTATCTTGAGAATGTTTTTGAATAGCGCGAGTTTCTGGTTGTGACCAGGGCGACGGACTGCTTGCTTGCCACATATAACCGTAATCGCGATTCAAATCAACACCAGCGCCATTATAACGACTATTGCTAATATGACCATCAACATTAAGAATTGGAATAATCCAAATTTCTCGATTATTAACTAAGTCTGTTACTGTTTGGTTAATGCCATAATTTTCTACAAGATATTTAAGAAATGATAAAGTAACTTCTGTAGAAATTTTTTCGTTGCCATGATGGGCACCAACTAATCTGATTTCTGGTTCTGGTTCTTCAATCTGGGGATTGTCAGTAACTTTCATTGCCAAAATTACACGATTTTGGGTTGAAAGTCCAAGTGTTTCTAATTTAGTAATCTCAGGATATTGATTTCGGACTACATACATTAAACTGCAAACTTGAGCATAAGTGTGATAACCTTGCAAAGTTTTAGCTAACTCTTTCTGATAATCATCAATTAAAATTGTTACTTGATAACCAGCAGAAATAATTTCATTAGTTTGTTCATTTGTTGCATAAGCATCAACATAATTTTCTTGGGCGTCAATGATTGCCAGCCAAGGAAATTTTGCTTGTAGACTATAAACTTCTTGGTGCTGGGCGATACGAATACGGATGATACCTTCTTTCTGAGATGGTAATCCAGAAAGTAGAGTCAATCCGAAAAAGCAAAAGAGTATCAGCACTAATTTTTTCATAACTAATATTGTAATTCTATAAGATAACTCTGTCAATTAAAATCTGCTATAAGATTCAAAAAATTAAGAATTTATCACTGATGACAGAAATGATTAATAACACAATTTTTATATCTAATATAAAAAATTTATGACACCGGAACACTTGACTTCTTATCATTTCTTTGATATAATAAAAATAATTTAAAAGGGAAAATATATGACCATTCTAAAATTCCATATATGCAAAATTTATTTAGGAGCAATTCTAATCGGAAGTTTATTAATTGTAACTTTATATGCGGATACAACTTTTTTTAGCCAAAATTTTAATGAAAATTGGTCAACAAGTTCTCCGCCTGCAGGATGGATAATTACTAACGAACCGGTTTCCAGTCAAGGTTGGCAAAGAGATTCTGCAGGTTTGCATTGGTCAAATAATCATTCGGGTTATGCGGAAATCGCTTATGATAAAGGAGTTCGTCAAAATCAAGTTGACTCTATGATTTCACCAATTATTGATTGTAGTCGCTATCGCAATATAATTTTAAGGTGCTCTACTTATTTCCGTCACAATCAAGGAACTTATCTTGCGCAAATCATTGGTTCAATTGATGGCGGCGTAACTTATCCCTACGTAATAAAAAACTATTATTTCGCATTTCACGATGTTCCACAAAGGGAGTCAATAAATCTTGATTGGGCTCAAGAAAAAGATAGTGTGAGAATTGCCTGGGTCTTTACTGGAGATATTATCAATATCCAGTTTTGGTGTTTAGATAATGTTTCACTTACTGGAATATATGTTTATGATAAAGATGTGGCATGTGTCAATATCATTCGTCCTAATGTCATTCAACCACCAGGACTATGCACGCTGATGGTCAATATCGCCAATGTTGGAAAAGAAGAACTTAATTTGATTAAAGTGCGTTGTTCAATTATTGATTGGACAAACAATTTTTTACATCTTGCGGAAACTATTGTTGGTTCATTAAATTATCGGGAAACTTTATCAGTTAATCTTTTTCCGCCATATAATTTTTCTGGCATACCTACTTTTTATTGGGCAAAAGCACGGTGCGAACTTTTTGATGATGAAAATAATTTGAATGATACTGCATCATTGAATTTTAGCGTAAGTTGGTCTTCGGTCCTGCGTTATTGTGAAGATGAACCTTTGGGTAGAGATAGTTTTCCTATTGGCGAACAAGGGTGGGGAGTAAAATTCACACCTAACTATTATCCCTGCCAAATAAATTATATAGAGTGTTATTTAGGGAATCCTTCAGGTCTTGCCAAATTTAAAATTCGAATCGTTGATGATGATGGACGACACGGCACACCAGGCACAACAATTTACGAGACACCATTTATTAAAGCCGAAGGTGATACCCAACCGTGGAATACAGTGCTATTAGAAGAAGAACGCCTGTTTATCCATGAAGGGTCATTTTATGTCTTTTGTATTCAGGTAGATGACCATCCATTTAATACTTTCTTGTATCATGACGGAAGTAGAGACTATAATGCCACATATTATAAATATCAGGATAACACTTATATTCAAGATTTTCCTGAAGGTGATTGGTTAATTCATACGAATTTAATCTATCGTCCGATTTTCTTGGAAGAAAATGATGTTCGGACTGTATTTATTCAAGAACCTCGCGATGAGTTTGTCCGTAGGCCATTTTTTTACGAACATGCGATTACCGCAAGAATAGAGAATGTTGGGATTAATGACCAGTCTAATTTTTTAGTAAGTTGTACAACCCGGTCTTATTACGGTAATCTTATTCGATATTATGATATAGTGACCATACCTTATTTAGCGTCCGGACAAGGAACTTTTGTTAGGTTCTCCCGGCCTTGCTCAGTTCAATTTAATGACCCGGTTAATGTTATTGTTACTACTCATCTCAGTACTGATTTAAATCGAAGCAATGACAAAAAAATAAAATATGTCAGTCTCACTCCAGGAAAATTTACCGGTCATGAGACACCAACAAATTATGCATGGTTTGATTCAGATTCAATTGGTGGTCCAACATTCAGTTGGATTGATACAAATGGTGCTTATTTGTTAGCTGATTTTGGCGATGATACGACTTATCAGATTCCTCATTTAATACCTTTCTCTTTTCCCTTTTATGATAGTCTTTATCGTCAGGTCTATGTTTCTAGTAACGGATACATAACTTTTCAACCCGAAAATATTTCATCCTCGGAGAATCTAATTGTACCCTCAGCATCAGTTCCTAATTGTGCTATTTATGTATTTTGGGATGATTTAATCTTACCATCTGACCGCACGGGAAAAATTTTCTATCATTTACATTCTGGGCAGGCACCCAATCGTAAATTTATTATCACATGGTATAATGTTGCTCGTAAAAATAGTCCTAATTCTAACCGATTAAATTTTCAGGTTGTTTTGTGCGAAGATGGTAAAATTATTTGTCAATACCAAGATGTATTTTGTGGAAATCAATGGGCAGATTATGGGAAATCAGCCACTGTCGGAATTGAAAATCAAGATGGAACTAAAGGCTTAACTTATCTTTTCGGCTCAGAAACTGATATTAAAAATTGGCCAGAGAACAAATTGAGTTCAGGTCGCGCAATAAGATTCTATAAAGAATTCCGTGACGTCGGGATACACACAATTCTCGTACCTAAAGATTCAATCGTCCCTGGAACAATTACTCCAATGGCGGTTATTAGAAATTACGGAACCGAATTAGAAGAATCTGTTCTGGTCTATATGAAAATTCAACGAACTATTGATTCAAGTATTGTCTATTATGATTCCTGTTTTATTACTCTAATCTTTCCGGAACAAGAGCGATATGCAATATTTTCAGACTGGGATGCACATTTAGGGATTTATGTTGTAACTTGTTCAACTAATATAACGAATGATTTTAATTATAAAAACGATGTTCTGCGTGGTTCAGTTTCAGTTTTGACTTGGGTGTTAAAAGCACCAATTCCTGTGGGGCCGGCTAACAAAAAGGTAAAAAATGGTGCATTGGCATATGCTCCGGATTTTAATAAAATTTATGCGCTTAAAGGGGGTGCGTGTGATGAATTCTGGTGTTATGATGTGGTAAATAACACTTGGGAATCTTTACCTCGGATGCCAAGAACACCTTCAGGAAAGAAGCCCAAAGCCGGTTGTGCTTTAACTTATGGTAATACAAAAATCTTTGCGTTTAAAGGCGGTAATACGAGCGATTTTTATTCATTTGATATTATGAATAGTAAGTGGCAGACTCAAAAATCAGTTACTTCTAATTACACATTACAGAAACCAAAAGACGGTGCAGGTCTTGTGTTTGCAGAAGACTATGGACTGGTTTATGCGATACTTGGCAATAATTCTAATATTTTACTTGCTTACAATCCCAATCGAGATAGTTGGTATGATGTTGCTCAACTCCAATTTCCTTATACTTATGATGGAAGACAATTTCGTGACGGCGCTTCAATAACCTATTATAATGGAATTCTATATATTTTTAAAGGTAACCGTAGTAATGAAATAAGCAGGTATAGTATTTCTGGCTACTCTTGGATTGAACCTTGTACAATACCAAGTCGTAATAAAATCAAAAGCGGCGCAACTGCAACTTGTCAATCCGGCACAGGGGTTATCTATTTCTTTACAGGCGGAACCAAATCAAGTTTTTGGGCATATAACATTGGTAGTAATTCCTTTGATTCACTTACACCGATTCCACTGGGTTATAATCGTAAAAAAGTTAAAAAGGGTTCGGCTTTAGTGGCAACTCCGACTCATTTAATTTATGCATTTAAGAGCGGAAATACCAATGAGTTCTGGGCTTATGCTTTTTGGGCAGAAGATAAAGATGTTATAAGCGAAAAGAATAGAATTGAAAATATTCCTTCAACTGAACCTTGTATTCAGAACACTATTATTATCAATACTTCTTACCCTCATACAATTTCTTATGTTTTAACTGAAAAATCGAAAGTCGAATTAAATATTTATTCAATTACTGGTCAGCGCATAAGAAATTTATGCAATCAAATCCAACCACCCGGTACTTATAAAATTTATTGGGATGGTAAAGATGCTCGCGGAAAAAATTTAAGAGGTGTCTATTTCATTAAAGGAGTTGTTGGTACTCAGGCGGTCACAATAAAATTAATCCGACTTTAGAAACCTATTATTATAATCTAATTTTCTCTTTAACTGTGAAAAATTAGCTAGACCTTTAAGCGGCTTTTGTTTTTATTGTTAATATTAGAGTTTAAAATAATTGCGTCCACATCTTGTGTTACACATTGTCTTATATAAGATTTTTGATATACTAATTTTATGCTGCTTTCTGATTTAGGCGAAATCAAAACAATTGAACTGATAAAGAAAATAATAAATACTCACAGTTTACCACATATCCCGTCCCACTTTGTTGAAGTCGGCATTGGCGATGATGCATCTGTGCTTAAAGATGGAACAATAATTACAACCGACGCTTATATTGAAGATATTCATTTCTCTTTAGAATATTTTAGTTTTTATGAAATCGGCCAAAGAGTAGTTTGTGGAACATTGTCTGATATTTCAGCAATGGCGGGAAAACCAATAGCAATATTTGTTTCAGCATTATTGCCTTCTCGATTAGAGCAAAAACAACTTAAAGAATTGTATTCAGGAATGCAAAGCATAACCAATAAATTTTCTTGTGAAATTGCTGGTGGTGACATTGTTGCTTATCCTAAATTAGGGTTGATTCTTACCGCGATTGGCAAGACTAAAAATCCTAAATTACGCTCAACCGCTAAACCTGATGAATATTTATACATTACTGGATATTGCGGATTATCTGAAACCGGCAGATTAGTATTAAAAAATAAATTGCCTCAAAAAAACTTTATGCAGTCAATTAAAAGACATCTCTGTCCAATGCCAAGAATTAATGAAGCAATCAAACTTAAAAAGTATATCAATGCCTTAATTGACACTTCCGACGGACTTTCCACTGATGCTTTTCATCTAGCACAAGAGAGTAAAGTAAAGATAAAAATCTTTCCTAATAAAATTCCGATTCATCCGGAAACAAAAAGATACTTCTTAGGAAATATGAATCGTATGTTGGATATAGTATTAAATGGGGGAGAAGATTATGAGTTATTATTCACTTCTGCGTATAAAAATTTACCATTAAAAATACTAGGAACAAAAATTACCCAAATCGGAATAATTGAAAAAGGTAAAGGGGTATATTTAGCCCAACAAAACAAAGAAATTACTTTACCTCCCAAAGGTTACAATCATTTTAGATAATAAATGTGGGAAAATACTTGTAGATATTTTATTAGAAAGCACTGAAACAGTCTCTTTTAATGATTACCGTCCAAAGAATGATTACAACGATTGTTTAATCAATGGGTTATCGTAAACATCACCGTAATTTAGATTTTGCCAGAAGTTTCTTATTAGGAAAATTTAAAATTATTCTCCACTGTCCGCTTCTGCAGTTTATCTACAATTTGGTAAACGTCGCCCGGCGAACGCGACGAAAAAAGAACAATTCTAAGCATGAATTATTAAACCCTACCCAGACCAGCCCGAGTTCTGAAAATAAATAACTCAAAAATTATATATATAAATAAAGTTTAGATTAGGGGTACATCTTATCTAACCTACTAAAAATTAATAACTAATAACTAACAGCGACATTCAAGGGGTATAGTGGGGTAGGCGGGATAGGAAATACGACACCAGACTGAAAAGAACTTTCAGTTTTCCACTTTGATAGCCGTCTAAAATCACAGATAAAATATCTCATAAAAGAACGCGTAAATAAATGCATAAAAGATTACTTAATATCAAGTTTAAGATGTCTTTTATCAGGTCATATAACAGGATGCTTATTAGGATGCCGAAAACCGAGCAAATTAGCTTACCAACCATCACATAAACCACTCCATTCGGAAATTAACCTTGATTATCACCAACCTAAATCAACATGATGGTAATTCAGGTCTTCAAATTCTTAAAACTAATTTTTATTCTTCCATCCTTTCTTAAAACCTTGCATTGATTAATCTAAAATCAAAGTGGTGGTGGTTTTATTATTTCTAGTTTTGCTTTTATGGAAACGCCATAAAACTGGATCGTGATCATTATTCAATCTATGGCTTCACTTTCTATTTATAAACTCTGCGAATTTTCCCATTCTATTTCTAAATAACGAATGAGATTTCAATGATGACGATTTTGATAAACCCGATTTCTCTGACGGCAAAATCGTATTACCATTAGCATCGGTTTTGATAAGCAACACATCACTTTCACCTGCACCATATGACTGAGTCTCACCAACAATTATATAACCACCATCTGAGGTCTGTTTAACACAATATCCGCCATCATACCATCCGCTTTTACCATATGTTTTAGTCCATACCATATTTCCACTGGCATCGGTCTTAATTAAATACACATCATCATAACTTCCATCTGACTTTGTACCAACAATTATATAACCACCATCTGATGTCTGCTGAACTGAATAACCTTCATCATAACCTGCTCCACCAAAAGTCTTTGTCCAAATAGTATCTCCATTCGTATCTGTTTTGATTAAATAGATATCTTCTTCACCTGCACCAAAAGTTTGAGTTGTAGTAGTGATAATATAACCACCGTCGGTTGTCTGCTGAACTGAAGAAAACCAATCCACATACCAAATATCGCTTCCGTAGAAAATTCTTCGCCAAACTTCATTGCCATTAGCGTCAGTTTTAATTAGGCACACTTTAGCAGGTTGCATACTACCAGTGCCAGCCGAAATAATATATCCTCCATCAGAAGTTTGCTGAACTGTATGTCCATAATCATCATTTCCAAAATCAAAAGACTTGGTCCAGTTTGTATCACCGTTAGCATCTGTTTTGACAAGATAAATATCACCGTCATTATTATATTTTACTCCACAAATAATAAATCCATCATCCGAAGTCTGTTGAACAGAATTGAAAGATGCGTCTTCATAACCTTTTCCCCATAGGAAAGTCCCGTTTGAATTTAATTTTATTAAATCCATATTTGGTGCAAGTGCTCGCCCAGTAATAATATAACCATCGTCTGTTGTTTGTTGAGCAAACATAGCAAAACCAGAACTAAAAGTTCTTGTCCAGAGCGTTTCACCGACTGAATTTGTCTTTATAATATAGTAATCTCGGTTTCCATTAGAAGATTTCCATCCCGCAATAATATAACCACCATCAGTTGTCTGCTGAACAGAACTACCACCATCATATCCACTTCCACCAAAAGTCTTTGTCCACATTGTTTGTGCTGAAATTAGAATTGAATGCGGTTCTGACCATTCAGAAATCTTACCGTTTTTATCTTCGGCTCGTGCTTTAATCGAATAAGTATTTGCAGATGACCATGACTTTGACATAGTAATTGATTCACCACTTGAAACAAAATCCGACCAGTCTGAAGTATCACCACCCCAATAAAACTGATAAGCAATATCATTGCCATCAGGGTCAGTTGCAACAGTAGAAAAATCATAACTCACATTTATCTGACCAATAGGCGGTCCTTTTGGCTTTGATGGCATCTCTGGTGCTTTATTCTTCTTAGGACATCCGACAATTAATATCATCAACACAATACATATTATTATATAAAGATATTTCATAACATCTCCTTTTCTGAGATTTTTACAATCTCATAACCGAATTTAAGCACTATTTTATACCATAACTTGCACCTCCTTTCCAAAAACTTTGCATTGATTAATATTAAGTTATAATAAATTATCATATATCATAAGTCAAAATTAACGACGCCGGCTTAGAAGTTTTCTGTCTTCTTCTACACCTATTTCTCTGATAGATACTCCCCAATCCCAATGATTATGAATTGTTTTTTGGCCGTTTGGTGATACAAATTTTTGTTCATCTTCCTTCCAAGTATTTACTCGCAAAATGCTTTCTAATTTCACATCAGGTACGATTTGAATCTCACCGCTTTTGATATTCACTTGCCACAGCTCATCATGATAATATGCTTGACTATCTCTTTCCAAATAATAACAATCACCATCATAAAAATAGTATTCGTTTGCCGATCGAAAACTGGATGGATTTTCATAGTATGGTTCAGGTGTTATATCAGCCCGTCCAACTCGAAATTGAACTACTGATTCTGAAATCCATTGCGGATGATGTGCGGTTCTTGGATAGTAGATTTTTCGTTTTTTAAACTCATACATATCTTTATCAGCAATACCAAAACCTTTATTATGATGATATAAAATCCGATTATTGTTTATAAATTGCGGATTCCAACCGCTATCTATTTTGTAAAATTCACCTGTTGTTACATCAACAAGTCCAACAAATGAGTTGTTTGATATTCGGAAATCAAATGCGATGTATTTTTTATCCCACGATATAACTGGATTAGCAGGAAGAACAGTTGCAGGAAAATGAATTCGATTCATTTTCTCTTGTTCAGACTGAAATATAAAATATGAATTTGAATTATCCACTAAAATTTGTGTCTGTGTTAGGTGTTTTTCATATTCATTTTGAGTTATATGTTGAGATCGACCATCTCTCACATTTACTTGTATGTATATAGTTTCTTGTCCATCATTGATATGATTTTTACACAAAACAGTTATACTATCTTTCCAACAGAAATCTATAGCATTTACCGTATCCTCTGTAAGTCTGATAGTTTTAAAATTATCAAAGTTCCAACATATTACAACATTTTTATCATCTCCAAAATCATATCCCATTCCCGCAATTAAAGACTGATTAGATGATTGCTTTATCTTGTCAATCGGTCCGCTAACATATGCATCTTCACTGTATAATTCACCAATATTCTTCCCAATTTTACTTTTATTCATATCAAGCATAAACCAACCATCAAGTTCGCTCCAACACACAATTTGACTATCGTTTATTACGAACGCACGGTCGATAGGGGGTGTGATAACAACTGGCTGGGCAAGCGTATCGTCAACATCAATATAAGCGACTGCTTCGTGGGGAAAAGGTGCAGCATAATCACTCATACCTTGAGAAATATAAAACGAAAAGGCAATATGTTTGTTATCAGGTGACCAAGCTATATCATTATAGTCAACATAAGAACCGCGATAACAAGCTTGACCTAATGAAAAAACTAACAAACAAATTAATACAATAATCATTATAATTGCTTTTCTTATGTATCCTACTTTCTCATTATTTCTTTTCGTACTTTCGTGGTAATTCTCTCCTTATCTAAAATTTTGCATTGATTAATCTAAAATCAAAGACAAGGCACGCAACCATTACTTCTCATATTCAATTTCCACTTCATCAGAACCAGTGGGTGTTTCTAATTCTAATTTCATTGTTTTTATGATTTGTGGTCGTGATTTGGATTTCTCATAAAACCAAACGCCGTAAGCAGGTTGTAAAAGTGGATAAGAGAATGGTCCGCAAGGAACGCCTCCCAATACAAGTCCAAGCCAACTTCCTTTATATGCTTCATGAAAAGAACCTGATTCATTACCAAATTTATGAATACCAAGAGCCGTACCATAAGGTATTGTAAAAAACAACATACCAGTTGAAATTCCAGCGGCAATTACAAATCCTTCATCGTTTTCAATCTCATTTTCCCTAAAAGGTAAATAAACCAGTGTCGGTAATCCTGCTACAACGATACCGCCGAGCATACCGATAAATCCCCCCAAATACTCTTTACCAATACTCCCCTTCCGCTTTTGTGCATATCCGACTTCACTTATCATAACTAAACAGATGAATAAAATAATTATTTTTTTTGTCATATTCATTTTTCTTCCTATTTTTTTTCAGTAACTGTGATATTAGTTACTGTTATTTGACCGGATTTAACCATTTTAATGATATCCTTCAGGTCAGTTCCGGATTTCACTGTTATCTGTTTGGGTTTTGCTTTTTTTAGTTCTTGATAATATTCTTTGCGTTTATTTTCAATTAGAAAATTGAGCGCCATCTCTTTTTCCTGATTCAACTTTGCTGGTATTTTATATTGGGCTTGAATCGCAGGACGCGTTGCTGCATATCCAATTCCAGCGCCAGCGGGAACAGCTAAAAGTAGATATAATACCATTTCAAGTCCTGCCCCAAAGCTTGTTGAACTTGATGAATTTGGATTGTATTCAAGTTGGATTCTTATTATTTTACCCTTTGACATATTGTCTCCTTTCTGATTTTTGGTTATATTCTTGCACCCACGGACATCCTGGGTCAGGTGCATTAAAATCACCTAAAACATACTCTGATACAACATGGCACCCACCACGACAGAGTTTTAAATAATCGCACGATTTACAAGGTTCGGGAGCAGATTTAATCCAATTGCGAAACCTTATAAAGTGCGGGTTTGAATGCCATTCTTTTTTTATACTAAAGATAAACCCGCCATCTCCTTGTGCAAAACTGCAGGCGTTTATCCTTCCGTCAGCCAGAGTTCCGGCTAAAGAATCACCGGCAACGCAACCGTGCGTAGAAATATAATCTAATATCTTTGGGTGAATCTTGTGATAATAAAGCATTGGTGTAAAAGAACAGTCGATATAAAGTCTAATTGAATTTTGGATTGCGAGTTGGATGATTAATGGTAGTAATTTTATTCCCTGTTCTTTTGTTATGTGACGTTTTTGATACAATTCTTTTGCTCGACCGGTTGGTTTATATCTCAAGAATAAAATACTGTGAAGATTAAGTTTTTTCGCATACTCGACCAGTTTTGGAATATGTTCGAAGTTATCCCGACTTACAACACAGTTGATTCCAACTCGTGGGTTATACTTGGTAAGAAGCCGTAATGCTTTATCCGCAATCGGAAACCCATTGTGTCCTCGTGATAGTTTGTAATATTCACCGATGCCGTCCATACTAACATTGATTTGGCCAAAAACCCTGCACTCTTTAGCTAATTTCTCTGTAATATAATAACCGTTGGTTGTAATATTGGGTACGAGACCTTTTTCTCGGCAATAATGAGCGATTTCTAAGCAATCCTTTCGAGCAAATGGTTCACCACCACCTAAAGCAATATGGAAAACCTGCATTGAAGAAAGAATCGAGATAGCCTTTTTAATCTCATTGGTTGTCAACTCCCTTTTTAACTTTTCACCGCTATCAACATAACAATGCTGACAATGCATTGGACAATCATTTGTAATTGAGAAATGTATTTCGGTAGGTGCTGACAGGTAATTAGTTCTTTTTCTCCATAGGAGAGAATCTTTGTAACCAAACTCTCTCATAAACTGCTTATCAACATAAAACAATGCTGGTGGTTCCTCCCAACAAATTATTCCGCCGAACGATTCGTATCTGGTTTTTACTTTCATTACTCAAGACCTTACATTGATTAATCTGAAATCAAGTGCATTAATTGTTTTACCCTCAACATTATCTTCTGTTCTTATGCCAATGGTCGGTAACTCAAATCGAGTGTCAGGACATCCAAAATCATCACCACTATTTCGACTTAAGTTATAACCGACAACTGCGCCAACCCAATGCCCAAGTAATGTAGTTGGAATAATCGCATATGCTATATTTATCTTTTCGGGATTAATTCGACTTATACTATAACCAAGCCCTGCGCCAATTATCGCACCACCAAGTGAACCGCCAAACGATGCCCAATAACTTCCATTTTGGTCTAATTTTTCTCCAACTTTTTGGACGCCATAAGCAGTAGCAGCTGGCATTCCAATTAAAATAGTACTTGCCACTGCAAAACCCTCTAAAAATTTTCCCCAACTACCCAGGTAATTACCTCTATTAAATTCTTTTGCCGCCGCTAAGTAATATACAAAAAAAGTTCCTCCAGCAATACTAACGCATCCCGTTGTTCCTAATGCCGCTCCGCCAAACTCAGCAGCGTATACGCCAAAAGATGGCTTTTTCTCATAAAAGTCTTGTGTATATTGAGTTTGACCCAAAATATAATTAAACATAAATAACAAAAATAATATATAGACCTTTCTCATATCTTTTCCTTTCCTAAAACTTGCATTGATGAATAACACTTTTCAAAGAACCATTATACGATAACCCTATTTTAACTGATGTCAAGACTGAAAACCATATAATCGACTAGAGATTGTCATTATTGCACCGGCAATGATGGGAACGGATAGATTGTCATCAATTGCAATTGGTAGTACTTCAATAAATGTTGCGGTAAGACTTCCAACAAAAATAGTTAGTAATGATATTGGTAAATAGATATGAATAATGTAGCCGAAAACAATACATGCCATAAAATGTGCTAATGTTCCTTCCAGAGTTTTATTAAATAGTTTAGTCTTACCATAAACCAACCCGAGCATTACTGCTGACATATCGCCGAAGATTAAAAAAGTGACCGCAGTGAATGCAATCTTCTGTTCAAATAAGAGAAAACAAAGAAAACAGGACATTAGAAAAAGAGTCATTGAAGACATTCTTACCGATTCTTTTTCTTTGAACATCTTAAATACATTGGTAATATCTTTTAAGAAGAATTGATTGACTCTTTTACTGATAATTCTTGAGAAATCCAAAAAGAAGAATACTGCCAGAACTGCTCCAATTAGAGTGATTAAAGTCATCTTTGAAACAAAGAAACTTAAAATTGGAAATGCCATTGCTGCGGGACGAAGAAGTTTTCGCCATAATCTTAAATCAGGATATTTCTCCGTATCAATTTTAAGAAGTTGGAAACGGACAATATTATTAATTCCAAGATATAATAAATATCCAGCAATAATAAGAGTTGTAATTAGAATCCAATTAAATGGTGTGCGCAGGATGAGAAAGTAAATAAATAAAGGGAGCACAGTAATTGATAATAATTCTTGGGTTCGCGAGATGAACCAGATAATTGCAATTACTAAAAGGATTACAACTAAATCCCAAACTTCCGGAAAAGTTTTGCCAACAACAAATATTTCATAGAGATTGAATAGCAGAATGCCGGTAGATGTTGCCGCACCTTGTCCACCACGAAAACCGAGATAGAATGGAAAAATATGACCCAAGATCGCAGCTAATCCACTCAGATAAGCAATTGATAATGGTGTTTTAAGACCGTATTGGGCAATAAGAATTGCTAATATACCTTTTATGGTATCATAAATTGCAGTAGGAATTGCGGGTAGAATTCCGACCGACCGTTTAAGATTAGTTGTGCCGGCATTAAAAGTTCCAATGGTCCTGATATCTATGTGTTTAATCCATCGACACAAAAAGTAAGCAGGAAGAATTGAGCCAATGAGATATCCAATAATTATCGCAATAATATTATTCAACATTACTCTGACCAATAATTACGAAATTTCACCTGCAAATAAAAAGAAACACATTTTTTGAAACAGTCACCATTTTTCTACATAAGAATATAATATAAAAATATAAATATGCAATAGTTAAGATATAAATTGGCTATAATCTTTTTTCGTTTGTCTGAATATCCTGAGTAAGAGAAATTAAGATCAAATAGAAATATAAAAAGAGATTTAAATAAGACTTACAAGAAAATAGTTGACAAAGCCGTTATTTTGTCTTAGAATATAGTTATAAACGCAACTATTTGTATATTGGTAAAAGTGTTTAAAAAACGAAGTTTTTATTGGATAATTTCTAAAAAGTTCCAAGAAAAATCTTACTTTGAGAGTTTTATAATTTCGTTTTCTTTTGCTTTTACCAGTTTTTATAATCAATAAATAAATATGGAGGCAGTATGCGCAACATACTAATACTTGGGATGTTACTAACTACGTTAGCATTTGCTATCAGTAGTGAAAAAGTAACATTCAACAACAACTGGGGCGAGCACCCTTTATTCAATGTCGTATCAGAAACTGATGCAGGCATTGAAGTCGTATTCAGTGTCCACGAGATGATCGTTGAAGAAATGGAAATTGACGGCATTCCAATGAAGACTTATGGTATTCCTGGTATATTCTTATTCAATGATGAAGGTGCGCCTAATTTAGCCGGTACTGGTAGATTTATTGCAATTCCTCAAGGCGCGACCGCTAAGGCGACGATTATTGATTATCGAACCGAAGTGTATCATAATGTTGAAGTCGCACCAGCACCAATAATTCCTTTGGAAAATGACGATTCACCGTTGAAGTATATTAAAAATATGGAAATTTATAGTAAGAATGCATATTATCCTGAGACGCCGGTTACGCTTTCTAATCCATTACAAATTCGCGGAGTTGATTGTGTTGTGCTTGGTATTACGCCATTCCAGTATAATCCTGTAACCAAAGAATTGATTGTATATAAAGACTTAAGAGTTCGAGTTGACTTTATTGGCGGTAATGGTCATTTCGGTGATGATGCATTAAGAAATATCTATTGGGAACCGATTCTGCAAGGTCATCTATTGAATTATCGTTCGTTACCACAAATTGACTTTTTTGCACCTGAGCGTATTAGCGCGCGAGATGGTTATGAATATATTATAATTGTTCCTGATGACCCCTCATTTATCGCTTGGGCGGATACGATAAAACGATGGCGACAATTACAAGGTATCTCCACCCAGGTGTTTACATTGGCTCAGATTGGAAATACAACAACTGCAATTGAAAATTTCTTAAACAATGCTTACAATACCTGGAGTCCGAGACCAGTAGGATTTTTATTGCTTTCAGATGTCAATCCTTCAGGAGATGTTTATGGTATTCCTTCTCCTACTTGGAATAATTATTGTGTTTCAGATAATATCTACGCAGATGTTAATAATGATAATTTGCCCGATATGTTCCATGGTCGAATTACTGCTCAGAATGAATCGCAACTAAGTGTGATGATAAGAAAGTTCTTAAGTTATGAACGTAATCCTTATACTGACCCAACATTCTATGACCAGCCGATTATATGTGCAGCATGGCAGACAGAACGATGGTTTCAGTTGTGTGGTGAAGTGATTCGTGGATTTATGGATACAATTCACGGTCTTAATAAAAATCCGACCCGACTTTATGCAATCTATTCAGGTTCTCCGCAACCTGGTATCAGCTGGTCAACGGCAACTAATACCTCAACGGTAGTGCAGTATTTTTACAATCGCGGCTGGATTTCATCTTTGACTCATCCTTATCCTAATAGTTGGTGGACAAATGGCAATGCATCTTTAATTACGCAAGCAATAAACAATGGCGCATTCTTGTTACAACATCGCGACCATGGGGAAGAGACCGGTTGGGGTGAACCGGCTTATCACAACTCTGATATTAATAATTTAACTAATGATGAACTTATCTTTGTAAATTCTCATAATTGCCTAACCGGAAAATATAACTGGTCAAGTGAATGTTTTACGGAAAAGTTTCACCGTCATAATGTTGGCGGTGTGCCAAAAGGTGCTTTAGGTGTCAACGCGGCAAGTGAAGTTTCATATTCATTCGTTAATGACTGTTATTGTTGGGGAATGTATGATTGTATGTGGCAACATTTTATGCCAGATTATCCAAGTGAAGACATAACTCCAACCAGTGTTCTCTATCCAAGTGCGGCAATGTGTTATGGTAAAATATTCTTATACGGCTCAAGTTGGCCTTACAATACTTCTAATAAACTTCATACTTATCATCTATTTCATCATCATGGCGATGTGTTCAACCCATTATACTCTGAAGTTCCGCAGAATCTAACTGTTGTTCATATGCCCAATATTATTGCTGGTTCGACCACATTTACAGTAACCGCTAATGATAGTGCAATTGTCGCATTAACCGTTAATGGTGAAATAATTGGCGTCGCAATGGCAACGGGTAATCCTCAAGCAATTACAATTGTACCACAAATACCTGGCACCGATGTTATTCTTACTGTAACTAAACAGAATTACTATCGTTATCAGGCAACAATACCGGTTGTCTCTTCAAGTTATCCGTATGTTGTTGCAACATCACCTGTTGTTAATGACTCAGGCGCAAATGGTCAAGTTAATCCCGGAGAACGGATTGACTATGGTATTTGGGCTAAGAATATTGGTGTTGGCACTGCACAAGGGATTTATGGCAAAATCGCAACAACAGACTCCTTTGTGACAATGATTACTGATTCCAGTTGGTTTGGTACAATTCCTGCTGATGATTCAGTATATTCTAATCCGATGTATCGTTTCCGAATTTCAAGGAATACTCCTAATAATTATCAGATCAACTTCACCTTTACTTTCAAAGACAACAATGACAGCACTTTCCGTTCTTATAAGTCAATTAGAGTCTATGCACCAATTATAAACTATCAGAGTGCGGCAGTTGTCGGTGGCAATAATAACGGTATATTCAATCGTGGTGAAACTGTT
>JBDRUT010000022.1:0-27043 GCA_039801465.1 Caldifarciminota bacterium | reverse complement strand
GGGATTTTCGTATCATTTTAAGGCAATTGTTCAATCATTCAAGTTAACACTTAGTTTTCCACCTATTTTGCCTGTGCTTAAATCATAGAAATTGTCTATCAGATGACAAATCACAATGCCATTTTCTTGGTTTGAAAACTCGGTGAAAATAGATTTTCGCTATTGACCGAATCTTATACAGATAAAGCGGTCTTCTATTTATTAATCAATTAATATCCGTATCGGACTCGCCTTTGAACATTGAACTTTTAAACCCTTGAACCTTATATTGACCTTTGGATTTTGTCAATTTTGAACTTATTTCTGTCTTCAGTAGCATTTTTTAGAACTCTTTGTTTGAAGAATCTGAAAAAAGTGTCATTGAAAACTCTGACCACCCAAAAAACAAGGAGGTAATCAATGGTTTCAATAGCGAAAATTGACTTTAGCATAGATTTCTGTTTTACGAATACTGAAAAAATCTTTATTGCGCGGATATTATAGCGACACCGGCAATATAACACAATTGATTGTTAAATCATTGTAATCATTCTCTTAATCGCTATAATCAAAGAAAGCGAATTTTCCGAGCTTTCTTGTTTTTAATGATTGACAAACCTATTATTTTAGGTTAAAATAATTTGTATTAAATAGGAGGCATTATGCCATGTATGAAACGAGCCAAGCCTAAGGCATCTTGTAAAAAGAGTGCCCCAAAGGCAAAGAAAAAGTAGTGCAAGGGGGCGAAAAACGCCCCCTATATTTTGAGATATTTTTAGATTTAGTCTGAGACCAAATCTTTATTATTCACAAAAAAGTAGGTAAATAATATCTGATGAATATCAGCCCAATATAGAAACCTCTGTGAAAGTCAATCTTTGCGCATGCGTGGCTTGAAAATCTACAGAATTTTCTTTATATTTTGGGTCTTTAGAGTTATCAAAGACACTTTTTCAGCGTTCTCAATATAAAACCTTATATATGTGTTCAGCAATGGAATTATTGTATCAACGATTTATTAACTCCAGGCGCATAAAAGAGTTTTTAGACAAGATTTCAAAAATCTGATGAACATCAACCCAATATAAAGCCTTATATATATGTTCAGCAATGGAATTATTGTATCAACGATTTATTAATTCCAGGCGCATAAAAGAATTTTTAGATAAGATTTCAAAAATCTGATGAACATCAACCCAATATAAAGCCTTATATATATTCAGCAATGGAACTATTGTATCAACGATTTATTAATTCCAGGCGCATAAAAGAGTTTTTAGACAAGATTTCAAAAATCTGATGAACATCAACCCAATATAAAGCCTTATATATATTCAGCAATGGAACTATTGTATCAACGATTTGTTAACTCTAAGCGCATAAAAGAATTTTTAGATAAGATTTCAAAAACGACCAATTTTTCCATTACAGGATTTGCTGGCGCGAAACCGTTAATCTGCCTTGCCTTAATCAGAGAATCTAAAAAGAACATCGTATATATTGCTCAAAATGAGTATAATAAGAATAGCATCTACTCTGATGTGTTATCTTTTGCATCTAATGAAAAAATCATAGGATATAATCCTTCAGATTCTAATGAATCTGATTATTTTAGCATTATTCATAACAGTAGTTCCGATATTATTATCATTAAGAGCGAAGATTTGCTCTGTTCCGTTCCAGACACAGAAATTCTTTCAAAATATCGAATGAAATTAAAAAAGGGTATGTTTATGCCAATTGGTCAATTGATAGAGTTTCTGGAAGCTAGTCAGTACGAACGAGTTGATTTAGTTTCTGAACCCTATGAATATGCAGTCCGAGGTAATATTGTTGATATTTTCCCGAGTAAACAGACAAATCCCATAAGAATAGAATTCTTTGACAATAGTATTGAGTCTTTGCGATACTTCGATACCATAAGCCAGCGGTCAATTTCTTTCTTAACAGAAATCGAATTTTATGGCCGAGTTAATCCGCAAAATTGGAAAAAGCGACTTATTGAGATTTTACCCAAAACCGGTCTTATTTTATCGGAATCAACTCGTCAAGTCGATGCTCAAGAAATTTTAAAAGAGTTTACTAATTGTATTTTCTTGAATCAAGAAACTGGCGATTTTAATTTTAATTTTTATTCACCACCACAGTATTTAAGAAATTTTCGATTGCTAAAGTCAGAAATTGAAAATTCGAACTTGGAATATTATATCGTTGTCAGTTACGAATATCAGCGAGAACGACTAAGACGCATCTTAGGAGAAAAACCACAATATCTTTTAGGTAGTTTGAGTTCCGGATTTTTCTGTCCAGATGAGTGCTATTGTGTGATAACCGAAAAAGAATTATTTGGTCAACCAATTGTGAAATTACCCAGACGAAAATTTAAGGGTCAACCACTTGACGATTTATTGGCGTTACATAAAGGTGATTATGTCGTCCATATCGATTACGGCATTGGACAATTTAATGGCATTGAACGGATTAAAGTTGATGAGGTCGAAAAGGATTTTTTAGTAATCAATTACGCTGAAGGTCAAAAATTGTATGTGCCAGTTGAAAATCTCAGTCTGATTGAACGGTATATTGGAATTGATGATTCCCAACCAACATTAAGTCGTATCGGAAGTAAAAGTTGGTTGTTGACCAAACTCAAAGCGGCAAAAGCCGCACAAACATATGCTCAAGAATTGCTTAATCTCTATGCGCGAAGAACGATTGCTACTAAAAAACCTTTAAGTAAAGATGAGATTTGGCAGACCGAATTTGAAGCGACCTTTCCTTTTGAAGAGACACCAGACCAATTGAAAACTTTAGCCGAAGTAAAAAGAGATATGGAAAGTACTAAGCCAATGGAACGATTAGTCTGTGGTGATACGGGATATGGAAAAACTGAAATTGCTTTACGTGCGGCTTTTAAGGCGGTAACTAACTTAAAACAAGTTGCGGTCTTAGTTCCGACCACGATATTGTGTTATCAACATTATAACACATTTAAGAAACGGCTTGCCGATTTTCCTTTTCGGATTGAAATGTTATCAAAATTTATTTCCCGAACCCAACAAGAAAAAATTATTGCCGATCTGCGAAATGGAAAAATTGATATTATTATTGGCACCCATATTCTATTAAATCCTAAAATTGCTTTTAAGGATTTAGGTTTGTTAATAATTGATGAAGAACAAAAATTTGGTGTTAAACAAAAAGAACTACTGAAAAAATTAAAGACAACCGTTGATGTCTTAATGCTTACTGCAACACCAATCCCCCGAACTTTATATAAAGCACTAATCGGAATTAGCGACATTTCACCAATTCACACACCGCCAGTGGGCCGAAAAGACATTATCACTGAAGTTACTACTTGGAACGATGATTCTATTTATCAGCGAATACAAAGAGAACTTTCTCGCGAAGGACAGGTATTATTCATCCATAATCGGATTGAATCGATTAAAAATATTATTCAGCGTCTATATAATCTAAATCCCAATTGGCGCATTGGTATCGCACATAGTAAATTGCCTGAAAAAGTTCTTGCTGAACTCTATCTGGATTTTATTAATAAGCAGTATGATATTTTAGTTTCCACGGCAATTGTTGAAGCGGGTTTAGATATGCCAAATGTTAATACGATTATTATCAATCGTGCTCACGAATTTGGTTTGGCAGATTTACATCAATTGCGGGGACGAGTTGGTCGTTCTGATAAACAAGCATATTGTATTTTAATTATACCGGATAAGGAAATTACCGAAACCGCTAAAAAACGAATATCAACCATATTGGCTTATTCTCATTTAGGCGCAGGATTTCGTTTGGCAATGCGAGATATGGAGATGAGAGGAGTGGGTAACATTTTAGGTCCTGAACAACACGGCAATATTGCCGGTGTCGGATTTAACTTATATCAACAAATGCTAAAAGAAGCAATTAGCCAATTAAAAGGTGAAACTATTGCTTCTGAACCAGAACTTTCTTTAGATATTTCGGCATATATTCCTGAAACTTATATTCAAGATGCTTATGAACGGGTTGCCATTTACAAGCGGTTACTTTCATTAGAAAATGAAATGGAGTTAAAATCGATTAAAGAAGAACTTCAAGACCGTTTTGGTAAATATCCTGAAGTTGTGGAAAATCTATTTCTTATTGCTGAAATTAGACTTAAATCCAAAGCACTAAATCTATTAAAAGTATCGTTAAAAAATAATTGCATCACCTTGGTTCAACCAGCAAAGACCTTTACAACTTATGGAGATGTTAAAACTCTTTTGAAAATATTGTCACAACATCTCAAATGAACATCTAAAAAATTTATATTAGAAATCCTTTCTTCCTGAAAAAATCTAATAAACAACATCTTGAATAAAAATTAACAAAACTTTTACAAAATCAGACTGTTTAATAAATAAAAATTCCTATAAATTTAAATTCATTGACTTATTAACTAATTATCATAATAATCCTCACAGTTAACATTAACAAAGCAAGCATAAAATTCTGTTTTCCCATAAATAACAATTGCCTATGGTAGTGTCAAGTTTTTTGTGTGAATTCTTTTTGCTTCCATAGGAGTTTCTCCTCCCATTATTTGTTATATTTATTAAATACCGCATACACTATCCGATCGCAACTTGCATAATTAGCAAAACTGCACATCGGCTTTATTTGCTTCCGCAACTCAAACTCCATTGACTTCAAACCAATTATCAGTATAATCCTTGACGCAAAATAGACATTTTACTTTGAGTATGTTTTAATTAGGCATGATTATTATTCTGATTTGGCTTGCAACATTAACATTTGCAAGTATTGCCATTCCGTGGTCAATAAGACGCTATCGCCGGTCGGATTTTGCCATTGCCCTTTATGTTGTCTACTTAGCCTTATCTCAAATAATCGCCAGTAAAATTGCGACCTTTAATTTAGGTTTTAGGATTTTTTATGCACCCGCTGCAGTATTAATCTTTCCATTTACTTTCCAGATCACTGATATTGTAAATGAAGCCTTTGGACGATTTGAAGTTCACCGTATGATTTTTATTGCTTTTATTACTCAGGTTATAATGAATTTTTTTCTCTGGTTGGGGACAATAATTCCTTCAGCCCCTTTTTGGCAATTTCAGGACTCTTGGCATAATATTATTTCTTTAGTTCCAAGAATTACTTTAGCAAGCTGGGTAGCATTTTTGATTTCCGAGAACCTGGATGCTATCTTGTATGCAAAACTTCGAGACCTAACAAAAGGGAAGTTCTTATGGATTAGAAATATTTTTAGCGACATTCCCAGTTTAGCATTAGATAGCATTATTTTTGTCAGTCTGGCATATGCCGGAGTGATGCCAATAATATCTTTAATCATTGGTCAAATTGTTTTGAAATGGGTTGTCGGCGTAATCGATACGCCATTTATGTATTTAAGCCGATATATTCTATATCGTGTTCCTGTCAAATATCGTACTCCAATTGATTAACTAAAGAAAACTTATTATAAATTATGGGATTTTCAGTTAAAATAATTTTGGTGCGGTAATTTCTCATTGAGGAGTTTTCTCTTGACGAAGCAATGTTTTTAATATAGTTTTAATGGATGAAAAAATATAAATTATTTATTTTTATTTTTGGGTTTGGAATTCTACTCAATAGTTGGGCAAACACGGATATTTTAAGCAATATATTAAAAGGTGTTTTTCGGCAACAAGATTTAATTGAGGAACAAATCAAAGATGCTATTTTTCTTGGCAGATTTTATTATGTCGAGATTAATGCTAAAGGAGATACGGTCAAAGCGATAAATTCTTTGCGGCGGATTTATTCCAAAGATTCGGATAAACAAAAGAGTGAATACCTGGAAATGACAATTGATGGTAAAAAGTTGACCGAACCACAGATTAAAAAACACACTAAAAATAATCAGTCAAACGAAAAATTTAAATCGCCTTTTTATAAAAGATTCCGAAATGACTATGACTTTGTTTATCATGGCGAAGACCCCAATGCAAAAGTGTGGACAATTGGTTTCAATCCCAAACAAAAAGGTAAGGGTTATATGAAAGGCACAGCTCAAATATCACAAATTGATTTTAGTATTAAACAGATTCAATTTCTTCCGACAGATTTACCATTTGTTGTAAAAAATTTCAATATCACTTTAGATTACGCAAAATTCGGAAACTACTCTCTACCTTCTAAATTTACGCTTGAGATGGAAATTCAGGTGAAAGTAGTATTAAACCTCGCTCATAAGTTTATCAAAATGCAAGAAATCTATTCCGAATATCAGTTCAATAATAATCTTCCTGATAGTATATTTGGTTTATAAAAAATTTTTAATTTGTTGAAGATAATTATTTTCTCAATAATCAGTTATTTCAGCGGTGCTTTAATGTTCTCATATTGGTTAGGAAAATTGAAAGGTATTGATATCCGAAAAGTTGGTGATGGTAATCCAGGCGTTGCTAATGCCTGGAAATCAGGGGGCTGGAAAATTGGCATTCCCGCAATGCTTCTCGATGGTCTTAAGGGGTTCATACCGGTCTTTATTGGATATCGGGTTTTAAACATTAATGATTACAGACTGGTTCCAATTGCCATCGCACCGATATTCGGACATGCCTTTTCTGCGTTTATGAATCTTCGTGGTGGAAAGGCCCTAATGACAACTTTTGGCATTTGGATTGCATTAACATTTTGGGAAGTGCCGACAATATTAGGATTAATGCTATTATTTTTTAAATTCGGGCTAAAAATCAAAAACGATGCAATAAATACAATTGCAGGTATGTTTAGTGTCTTAATTTATCTTATTCTTCGTAACTTTTCTCCGATAATGTTACTAATTTTCATTATAAATACTGGAATCGTTCTTGCTAAAACCTGGAAAGAATTAGACATCGTTAAATTGGAAAGCAGTTTGTAAATAAGTGTCTCCATTATCATATTTTTAACTTTAGATTAGGTTTCGCATGAATAATTAGAGCAAAATTTACTCTATGTCTTATCGTCTAATAAATAGCAGGAGAAAGAACTGTTATTTTGAATATAGTAAATACGAGAATGGAATATTTATCACTCAGGATTACTGGGAGCGAAAAAATGTCTAATCCCTGGTATTTCACTTTCATTGATTCCTATCGGGTTTTAATTTTTATCTCAGTACAAATGTTAATCGCCTTATCCAATATGATATTAATGAAGCGATTAGAAAAATTTCCCCAAACATCGAAGATACCCAAAGTATCGGTTCTAATTCCTGCCCGAAATGAAGAAAAAAACATTGCCTTTTGTATTAATTCTTTGTTAAATCAAACATATTCCAACTACGAGATAATCGTTTTGAACGATAATTCCGATGACAAAACTGGTGAAATATTACATCAATTCCAATCAGAAAAAGTTACGGTCGTCGAAGGTAAACTTCTACCCGAAGGATGGATTGGTAAATCTTGGGCGTGTTATCAATTAAGTCAAATTGCAACCGGAGACTTGCTATTATTTACGGACGCAGACACAGTTTTTAAACCAGAGACCATTTCAAATGCAGTTAATGCAATAGTTACAACAGATGCTGATTTAATCACCGCAGTTAATAAAAATCAGGTAAAGACATTAGGAGAACAGATTACAGTTCCATTTATTGTCTGGAGTATCTTTACAATTTTGCCATTAGCAATCTCATATTTATTTCCACGAACAAAATCACTGTCAGCAGCAAATGGTAAGTTTATGTTATTTAAGAAAGAATTCTATCACAAAATTGGTGGCCATAAGACAATAAAATATAGTGCGGTTGAAGATGTCGAATTAGCTCGATTAACAAAAGCCCAAGGAGGTAAATGGCGCATATTTGATGCTTCTTGTCTTGTATCAAGCCGAATGTATTATAGTTTTTTCGAAGCAATAGAAGGATTCTCTAAAAATTATTTTGCTTTATTTGGATATAAAATATTGATCGCTCTTTTTGTTTGGTTTTGGATAGGCTTAATTACATTTCATCCCATTATTAATCTAATAAAACCGCTTATAATGCAGAACTCCAACAGTAATATAATCTGTCCCACAATTTCTATTCTATTAACAATCATATTATGGCAGTTAACTTCGATTAAATTTGCGCTTCCTAAACACTTATTTCTTTTATATCCAATTATAGTATTAGTCTCAATATTTATTGGCATACGCTCAATGTATCTCACTGTAACTAATAAAACGGTTTGGAAAGGAAGGACACTAAAGAATATTAAAGTCCGCTGGCTTTGATTTAGATAGATTTAGAAGTATTGTTGTTTTTCGATTACCAACTCTTCTTTCATGGGGAAAGAACTTTCTGACCAAGCCTTGATTACGCAGATTTTTTCGCAATAAAGCGATAATATCATTAATTTTTCAATCGATTTAATTCTTCTTTCCAAAACTGTATAGTATATCTTCTTGGACACATTGCACTTGACAATTTACAATTATTCAGCATACTTAAATCGTGACAATTGACGAATTTCAAAAACTAATCGAACGACTCTATTATACCAAGGACAAAACGCGCGGTCTTGAAGGAACCTTTATGTGGTTTGCTGAAGAGGTTGGCGAACTATCAAGAGCAATAAGAAAAGCAAAACACCGCTCAAAAAAAGTCCCAAAAGAACTGGAAGAAGAGTTTGCCGATTGTTTCGCTTGGCTTGTAACCTTAGCCAGTCTTACTGGAATCCGATTAGAAAAAGCAATTAAAAAATACGCAGATGGTTGTCCAAAATGTCATAAAATACCCTGTGAATGTAGGGAAAAATGAGGTTACAGTATCTTCGACCTTACTGGTTAGCAGTGCGACACGACTAAATATCCGGCTATGCTTTTATCGACTAATTTATTTGTATCAACTATACAAATAAAATACCTTGTAAATATAAAGAAAATGCACTGACATAATTTTAGGGTCAATAAGTCAATGGTGTGTAGATTTAAAGATAGAACAATTATTGCAATCCCTAAACTTAATACTCAACAGCATAAATAGAGGAGGTTATTAATGAATATATTTCTGGCTTTATTGTTAGGAATTTTGTCAGTTGAACCAGCAACAAATGTTAAAGCCTTTGATACACCAAATGATGCTGGTAAAAGTATTACTATAACCTGGACTCCGAGTATCACAGAAGAAATTGACGGCTATCAAATCTTACGAGCAGAAAAAGAGCAACCATGTGTTTGTATTGCGAGAATATCTCCGTTTGAAAAACAATACATTGATGAAAATGTTATCAATGGTAAAGAGTATTCCTATCAAATCGTTACATATAAGATTATTGGTCCTGATACGATTCGAGCATACTCTGAGGTGTCAAACTATGCCAAAAGTTCTGCTCAATGGTTTAACACCAATCGAATAAATGTTTTAATCGGAATTATTATCTTTTTCAGTCTTATCCTTTATTTTATCTCTCGTGCTCGGCAAGGAAAGAAATTATTTATTCGTCGAATTGCAGGTCTGGATGCAGTTGAAGAAGCAGTTGGTCGTGCGACGGAAATGGGAAAACCGATTCTCTATGTACCTGGACTTTCCACGGTCTCAGATATCGCAACGATTGCCGCACTAAATATATTAGGTGAAGTTGCTAAAAAGACCGCTCAATACGAAACAACTTTAATTGTACCAAACCGCGACCCGATTGTTTATACTGTTGCCCGCGAAGTTGTTAAAGAAGCATATACCAATGTTGGTCGGCCCGATGTTTTTAAACCGGAAAATATCTTTTTTATCACAGATAGTCAATTTGCCTATGCTGCAGCAGTTGACGGTATTATGGTTCGAGAAAAACCTGCAACCAATTTCTTCTTAGGAATGTTCTGGGCTGAATCATTAATTTTAGCCGAGACCGGTGCAACTACTGGTGCCATTCAAATTGCTGGTACGGATTCAATCTACCAGTTACCCTTTTTCATCACTGCTTGTGATTATACCCTAATCGGCGAAGAACTTTATGCTGCATCCGCATATCTTTCCCGCGAACCAAAACTACTCGGTTCATTAGTCGGTCAGGACTACGGCAAAATTGTTATCGTCATCGTCATCTTCGTTGTTAGTATTCTTATGTTGCTCAGCACTAAATTTCCAGTTTTGAACATATTACGATTTTTTAATGTTAGTTAAAACAGTGTCAGCACATAAAATTAAAAGTAATGATCGATATTAAATAGGTTTGGAGGCAAAATGCAAAGAACAATACCGTTAGCATTATGTTTAATTTTTGGGATTTTTATGATGTTACAATTTTTTATTCCCCATCCGATTTCTGTTACCGCCTATGAGGTTGTATTAAAATGGGTTCGACTCATCTCAGTCTTTGCATTAGTTTTAGGAGTCGGTAGTTTGGTTATCCGACACAGTCACAAAATTTCTCGAAAATCATCCGGCTGGGGATTTTCCATTGTAACTTTAGTCAGTGCGGTTATTACTGCGTTAGTTGGACTATTAGGAGTAAATATCATTAAGGATGGCGGCACTTCAAGTTTAGTATTCTTTAAGGGTATTGGTAAAACCTCAATTTTACAAATCCTGTTTCAAAATATCTTTGTGCCGGTGAACTCAACTATGTTTGCAATGTTGGCATTTTATATGGCATCCGCAGCTTATCGCGCATTCCGAGCTCGAACCAAAGAAGCAACATTGCTTTTAATTGCGGCATTTTTTGTTATGCTTGGTATGGTGCCAATCGGCTCATCAATTTCACCCCGACTACCGGAATTTGCTGAATGGATTCTTTCGGTGCCCAATCTCGCTGCGAAACGAGGTATTATGTTTGGTGTTGCGCTTGGTGCAATTGCAACTTCACTTAAAATTATTCTTGGTATTGAACGGGGCTGGCTTGGTGGAGGAAAATAATTATGAAGATATTTGAAATACTTGCCAAGATTGACCGTAAAATCATTTTTGCAGTTTTAGCAATAGTGATCATCATTCCCTTAATTCGACCAATTGGACTTATTACTCGCGCTTCAAGTCGAGCAATGGATGTGTTTAATGCGGTTGACGCGATTCCTGAAGGAAAACCATTAATGATTTCAATTGACTTTGACCCAGGCTCAATGCCGGAATTATATCCAATGTTAACTTCAATTCTTCGACATGCGTTTGCCAAAAATATTAGAGTAATTGTCTTAGGATTATGGCTCACGGGAATAGGGCTTGGAGAACAAGCATTAGCCACAGTTTCTCAAGAATATAACAAAGTTTACGGCGAAGATTATGTCTTTTTAGGTTGGCGGTCCGGAGTTTTACCGGTTGTTTTAGGTATGGGTGAGGATATTAAAAAAGCATTTCCTACTGATTATTATGGTAAACCGCTTGATTCATTACCAATGATGCGTGATATAAAGAATTATCGCGATATTCCATTTTTTATAACTTTATCTGCCGGTGACCCCGGGATGAACACTTGGATTGCATATGCCCAAGCAAGATATGGCTTAAAAATGGGTGCCGGAACAACTGCAGTTTCAGCGGCTGATGCTTATCCGTTTCTCCAGACTGGCCAATTAACTGGACTTCTCGGTGGAATGAAAGGCGCTTCTGAATATGAGTTTTTAGTTAAGGAAAAGGGATATAGTCAAGCACGAACCCCAGCAACTCAAGCAATGGATTCGCAATCATTAGCCCATCTTTTAATTCTTATTCTCATCGTCTTAGGAAACATCGGATACTTTTTTATTCGTCGGTCAACGGGGAGGACAAAATGAACTTAGCAACAAGTTTTTGGACATGGGTTGGAGCTTTTTTGACTTTTTGTATCTTTTCCTTCTTGTATCGTGATAATCCATTTTACAAATTTGCTGAACATTTATTTGTCGGTGTCTCAGTTGGATACTCAATTTCAATTTCCTATCACAATGTTCTTTACCCGGATTTACTTGTTCCATTGTTTAAACATGGACAATTATTAAATATTATTCCATTAGTCTTCGGATTATGCTATTTTGCACGATTTATTCCTAAAGCAGCATGGTTAGTAAGATTACCGATGGGATTAGTTTTAGGTTTTGGTGCAGGTGCCGCAATTCCTGCAACACTTCAAGCCAGTATTATTCGGCAAATTCAAGGTGCGGTATTAAAACCAGAGATTTTGCAACGCTGGGACTTCTTTGTTTGGGCGCTAATATCATTTGTCGGCGTAATCTGTACAATTATCTATTTCTTCTTTTCACAAGAGCGAAAAAAATCGACACAAATTGCTGCGGAAATTGGTATCATCTTCTTAATGATTGGATTTGGTGCTTCTTTTGGTTATACAGTGATGGCGCGTATCTCGCTTCTAATTGGAAGATTCCAATTCTTGTTAAAAGATTGGCTGGGAATAATAAGATAAAATAGATACCAGGCTCAAGACTTTTGGCAAAAAGAAACGTGAGGCAATACATTAGAATAAAAACATTTATATTTCTCTTACTTCTGGTTTCTTGCCTCTTGCCCCTCACCTCTCAGTTCTTGCATTCTGCTCCTTTAGATAATATTCCAACTGATTCGTGGATTTATGAGGCAATTGATTATCTGAAAACTATCGGTTATATCAAATCAATTCCACCAACAAGCAAACCGTGGACAAGACAAGTAGTCATTAATCTTTTACAGGAATCAAATCTAAACCGCACATATTCTAACAAACAAGCCGGGTTTTATATTGAACGCTTATTAAGTGAATTTTCTGATGATTTATTGATGGATATAAAAATTGCTAAACGAAAACCTCTGGTGAAACTTAATTATGGCGCTGGCGTAATTAATATCAACCTTTTTTCCCGACTCACTTATAGTAAATTTCCCTTTCCCTTCACACCACTTACTTATACCCCATTTCCTGATAACCAGACAGGTTCAATTGGGGCGGTCTTTAATTTAGACCCTAACTCAAAAATCAGTCTCTACAATCGCTATGAAATGACATTTTATAATAAAAAGATACCTGATACTTCAGACCCCGCAGGTCTTCATGTGCCAGGAACTCGAGTAAAATCGTCAAGTAATTTTATGACCTTTGACCTGAAAGAAGCCTATCTATCTTTTCCCTTTTATTTTATGACTATAGAACTTGGCCGAGATTATCTCTATTTTGGTCCAGGATATCGAAGTTCGGTCTTATTATCTGATGTTGCTCCTTCATTAGAACAAATCCAACTCAGAACCTCAGTAAAAAACTTCAAAGCACTTTGGTTTTGTGCTGGATTATCACCTTGGTATTATTATCATCGGTTTCTTTCCGGACAACGGTTAGAAATCAGTCTTGGCAATATAATTCGACTTGGTGGCACAATGTTGGTTGTTTATTCATTCGATTCTCTTCAAACCCGAGGATTTTGGGGTTATCTTAATCCCATTATTCCAATATATATGGAAGTTGCTAATACCGGCCATGATGATAATATATTATTTGGATTAGATTTCGCAACCTACTTTGTCAACACTAAATTCTATGGTCAACTAATGCTTGACAACTACGAATTCAACACAAGACCTAATCGACCGCCAAATTGTTATGGTTTGACATTAGGAATATATCACCCTTATAAACAATTTGCTTTACGCGCTGAATATTCCAAAATTACAAGGTATACTTATTATCATCGGATCTATCATATCGCTTACACTCAATATTCAACACCATTAGGACATGCCATAGGACCGGATGCTGATGAAATTTTTTGCAAAGTAGATTTTTACCCATTAACCACTTTACGAATAAGTCTATCTGCGACAAAAATCAGAACGGGTGAAGGAAATCGTGGTAATTTAGATAATAAAACTTGGGATGGAGTAGAAACACCAATCAGAGATTTTCCTTCAGGTACAATTGAAGCCAGAACTTTGATTGGACCGGAAATTTATTTTGAACCCCATCCTAATTTTCGGCTTTTAAGCGGACTATATCTTGAAAATAATAATAAAGTTAAAAGTTTTATTAGAATTGAGTTTAGATATTGATTCTGATTATATCATTAAACAAAACTTTTATTGCCAAGTGTCTCAATTAATAAGTCTTAAGCAAAATAGAAAGGCGCAACAATGAAAATACATGAATATCAAGCAAAAGAAATCTTTAGGAGATATGAGATACCGACTACTCAAGAAAAGGTTGCTTTTTCTTGGGATGAAGCCAAAATTATTGCCCAGGAATTAAAATTCCCCATAGTTGTCAAAGCCCAAGTGTTAGTTGGTGGTCGTGGAAAAGCCGGCGGTGTTAAAATCTGCCAGAACGACAAGGAACTTGAATCTTGCGTCAACTCAATCTTAGGAATGAATATCAAAGGTCTTATTGTCAAAAAGGTTTTATTAGCCGAAGCAGTCAAAATTGATAGCGAGTATTATATTGGCATTACCATTGACCGAGAAAGTCAAAGCGCGGTGCTAATCGCATCGGCTTCAGGGGGCGTGGATATTGAAGAAATTGCGGTTAAAACTCCAGAAAAAATCCTTAAAGAATCAATTTCACCTTTATTGGGATTAAAATCATATCAGGTTCGGAATATTGCCTATGCACTATTTAATGACTCGCAACTAATAAAGGATTTTTCAATTATCGCAATGAATCTATATAAAATCTTTACGGATTTAGACTGTTCTTTAGTTGAAATCAATCCCTTGGTCAAAAGTGATAATAAACTTATCGCCCTTGATGCCAAGATTGTTTTTGATGACAATGCTCTTTTCCGACATCCTGAGATTGTTTCACTACGAGACCTTGATGCTGAAGAACCATTAGAAGTACAGGCAAAAAAAGCTGATCTGTCTTATGTGAAATTAGATGGTAATGTTGGCTGTATTGTCAATGGTGCAGGATTAGCAATGGCAACAATGGATTTAATTAAACGATATGGCGGTAATCCGGCTAATTTTCTCGACATCGGTGGCTCTTCTTCTCCGGAAAAAATGCGAGAGGCAATGCGCATTATCACTACGGATAAAAATGTCAAAGCAATCTTAGTCAATATCTTCGGTGGAATTACCCGTTGCGATGATGTCGCTCAAGGATTACTTTGGGCAATAAAAGAAGAAAATATCACCTTGCCAATCATTGCTCGATTAGTTGGCACAAATCAAGATAAAGCCAAAGCATTACTAAAAGATTCGGCGATTATTTTCGCCGACACAATGACCGAAGCAGTAAAAAAAGCAACTCACATTTTGAAAGGATAGACAATGGCAATTCTTATCAATGAAAACACCAAAGTTATTGTCCAAGGAATTACCGGACGCGACGGTTCATTTCATACTCAGCAGATGCTTCAATATGGCACAAAAGTTGTAGGCGGTGTTACTCCCGGTAAAGGCGGAAGCGAAGTTTGTGGTTTGCCGGTATTCAATACTGTGAGACAAGCAAAATCCGCGACCGATGCTAACACTTCCATTATCTTTGTTCCGGCTCAATTTGCGCCAGATGCAATTTATGAAGCAATTGATGCAGAACTTGATTTGGTTATTTGTGTTTCTGAAGGAGTTCCAACACTTGAGATGCTAAAGATTGTTGCCTATCTTAAAGGAAAAAAAACACGATTAATTGGTCCGAACTCACCGGGATTAATATCCCCGGGTATTTGTAAAGTTGGCATATTGCCAGCAATGGCGTTTAAGAAAGGTAAGGTCGGTGTTGTCTCTCGTTCTGGAACTCTGACTTATGAAATCGCCAGCCATATTACCAAAGCCGGCTTCGGTGAATCGACTGTCATTGGTATTGGCGGTGACCCGATTATTGGAACTAATTTTATTGATTGTCTAAAACTATTTCAGGAAGATAAACAAACCGAAGCGATTGTAATTATTGGTGAAATTGGTGGCACCGATGAAGAGAATGCTGCTGAATTTGTCGCAAAAAATATAACCAAGCCTGTATTCGGATTCATTGCCGGACAAACTGCACCTGCGGATAAAAGGATGGGACATGCCGGTGCAATCATTGCTGGTGGCAAAGGCACTGCCCAAGAAAAAATCAAAGCCTTTGAAAAAGTTGGCATTAAAGTAATCTATGAACCAGAAGAAATCGAAGAAAAACTTTCGGCTGTTTTGTAAATGTCAACTTAACAAATAATGTTCTGAAAAAGTATCAAGAAAAACACTGAAAGCAGAAATAAGGTTCAAAAGTAACAAAATCCAAAGGTCAATATAAGGTTCAAAGGTTTAAAAGTTCAATGTTCAAAGACGAGTCCGATACGGATATTAATTGATTAATAAATAGAAGACCGCTTTATCTGTATCAGATTCGGTCAATAGCGAAAATCTATTTTCACCGAGTTTTCAAACCAAGAAAATAGCATTGTGATTTGTCATCTGATAGACAATTTCTATGATTTAAGCACAGGCAAAATAGGTGGAAAACTAAGTGTTAACTTGAATGATTGAACAATTGCCTTAAAATGATACGAAAATCCCAGCAAAAGCATAAATTTAATAATAAACGACAATTTTGCTATTATAATAGACACAATTTTTAACTCCATAGACGACGGCGCGAATGGTATGAATTCAGTATCCGTTCTGCACCCACACTGCACCCGAACACTTTGCCTGTTGCCTTATGGCCTTCAAGACATAAGATAACAAAATACATATAAATAGTTGACACCTGTTTGCTCAGCACACTTATCATTCTTAAAAACCAACACAATTAAACATTTTACTTTAAATGCCTTGATGCAATTACTAACCAATTACTTTATCCACAATTAAGTAAATCTCACAACATTCCACAAATCGCTTTTCAAAAACATAAACCTTTCAACACAACTAAGCTTAGAATATCCAAAATCGCACACACGCCGCTTTACTCAGTAATTATTAAATTGTCCTATCAACTCTTGCCAAATCATAAGCCGATCAATCTAATATACTAATAACCCGATAAAGATGACAGATTATATTCTTAGATAATTTTTCAGCCTGCACAACAACATTGGCCATTAACAACGCCGAGAGAATTTTCTTTTTAATACATATACACATATTTGCATATATTATACTAAAAAAATCAAATTGTGTCAAGCTTTTGCAAAAAATCAGTTGACAAACAAGTGAATTTTATTATAATGATACCTGATATGTTTCGAATACTATCTAAAAAAGAATTAGCCCCGGGTATAAAACTATTTGAGTTTGATGCACCGTTAATTGCTCAAAAAGCGCAACCAGGACAATTTGTTGTTTTAAGGATTAATGAACCTGGCGAAAGAATACCGCTTACAATTGCCGATGCTAAAAAAGAAAAAGGCATTTTAGTCATCGTATTCCAAGAAGTAGGAAAGACTACTAAATTATTAGGAACGCTTAATCCTGGTGATGCGGTTTTAGACTTAATTGGTCCTTTAGGTAAACCATCAGAAATCGAAAACTACGGTTCAGTCATCTGTATTGGCGGTGGTGTCGGCACACCGGAAATTTTTCCGGTTGCCAGAGCGTTAAAAGAAGCCAAAAATAAAGTAATTTCGATTATTGGTGCCCGCAGTAAAAATTTATTGATAATGGAACAAGAAATGAAATCTGTGTCCGACGAACTTTATATTACTACGGATGATGGCAGTTACGGAGAAAAGGGATTAGTTACTGATGTCTTGAAAAAAATAATTGCTAATGGCAGAAAAATTGATTGTGTCTTTGCAGTTGGTCCGGTTATTATGATGAAAGCAGTTTCAGAGATGACCCGACCTTATAATATTAGAACAATTGTCAGTTTAAATCCGATTATGCTTGACGCCACTGGTATGTGTGGTGTTTGTCGAGTTGAAGTCGGCGGTGAAACTAAATTTGCCTGTGTTGACGGTCCGGAATTTGATGGTCATAAAGTTGATTTTGATTTACTTATGAAACGACTAAAGACTTATCTGAAAGAAGAAAAAGAATCACTGGAATTGTTTAATAGACAAATAACCAGTTGTAGTTGCCACAAGGGATAATATATGTCTAAGCCCAATCCTAAGAAAACTCCAATGCGAGAACAAGCACCTCAAGAAAGAATTAAAAATTTTCAAGAAGTGCCTTATGGTTACAGTTCTGAAGAAGCAATATTAGAAGCTCAGAGATGTTTACAATGCAAAAAACCAACCTGTGTTAAAGGATGTCCAGTAGAAATTGATATCCCAGGTTTTATTGCACGAATTGCAGAAAAAGATTTTATTGGTGCGATTAGGATATTGAAAAAGAAAAATGTCTTACCGGCAATCTGTGGGCGAGTTTGTCCTCAAGAAGACCAATGTGAAAAAGAATGTGTTTTAGCCAAAAAAATGGAGCCGGTTGGTATTGGTCGATTAGAACGATTTGCTGCTGATTGGGAAGCCGGTCAAGGTAAACCAGAGATTCCTGAAAAACATCCACCAACCGGAAAGAAAGTTGCCGTTGTCGGCTCCGGCCCTGCTGGTTTAGTCTTTGCTGGCGATATGGCACAATTGGGTCATGAAGTTGTCTTATTCGAAGCATTACATAAAGCCGGTGGTGTTTTAGTCTACGGTATTCCTGAATTTCGTCTGCCCAAGGCGATTGTGCAAAGAGAGGTTGAATATGTTGAAAGTTTGGGTGTAAAATTAATTACCAGTTTTGTTGTTGGTAGAACAAAAACAGTTGACGAATTATTACAAGATTTTGATGCGGTCTTTATCGGAACTGGTGCAGGTCTACCTTGGTTTATGAATATCCCTGGTGAAAATCTTAATGGCATTTATTCAGCAAATGAATATTTAGTCCGGTCTAATCTAATGAAGGCTTATTTATTTCCCGAATATGATACGCCAATTGTGCGTGGTAAAAGAGTTGCGGTAATTGGTGGTGGTAATGTTGCAATGGATGCTGCGCGCACTGCTTTGAGATTAGGTGCCGAAAAATCCATGATTATTTACCGCCGGAGTAAAACTGAAATGCCCGCGAGAATTGAAGAAATTCACCATGCGGAAGAAGAGGGTGTCCATTTTGAATTTTTAACTTTGCCGGTAAAATATTATGGTGACGAAAATGGGTGGGTTAAAGAAATGGAATGTTTAAGAATGGAATTAGGTGAGCCGGATGCTTCAGGCCGAAGAAGACCAATTGCAATCCCTAATTCGGAATTTAGAATTCCGGTTGATACTGTCGTGGTTGCGATTGGTCAAAGCCCCAATCCTTTAATTCCACAAACAACACCGGGGTTAGAAATCGGTAAACACGGCAATATTATTGCTGATGAAAAAACTGGTAAGACGACCAAAAAAGGCGTCTTTGCTGGTGGTGATATTGTCACAGGTGCAGCAACTGTAATTTTGGCAATGGGCGCTGGTAGAATTGCTGCCCGTGCCTGTGATGAATATTTAAAAACCGGAATTTGGTAAAAAATTGCCACTGAGACACAGGGTTCACTGAGAAAAACTCTGTGTTCTTTGAGACTCGGTGGCAGACTTAGGAGGATAAAATGGTAGCAACCGCTTTTATTTTGATTACTGTTGCTCACGGAATGGCAAAAAAAGTCTATGAACAACTCTACAAAATTCCAGGTGTAGTTCAGGTTAATGCGATTGCTGGACCTTATGACATAATTGCAATTGTTCAGGGTTCTGATTTTAATGCAATTGGCAAATTAATTATTGATAAGATTCAACCAATTGAAGGGATTGAAAGGACTTTAACTTGTAATGTGATTGAATTTGAACAGTAATTAATATAATTCCATATATAGACTTTTTATTGAAACGATACTATAAATAGAAGCTGCTAAAAGATTTAAGTTTCTTTAAAGCATCGATTATAAGGGTTGACGAACGCGATAAATCTGTTATAATACTTATCTTTATGTTATCAAACAAACGTATTGTTTATAATCAATTTTTATTTGTTAAGTTTTTTAAATATTTATTTTTTATTTAAGAAAGGAGCATATTATATGTCACAAAAAGTACAAACCTTTATGGACTATGTCAAGGCAAAAAATCCTAATGAACCGGAATTTCATCAGGCAGTATTTGAGGTCGTTAACTCAATTATGCCGGTAGTGGAAAGTAATCCCAAATATCAGAAAGCAAAAATTTTAGAACGGATTGTTGAACCCGAACGAGTAATTATGTTCCGTGTGCCCTGGGTCGATGATAAAGGTGAAGTGCAAGTTAATAAAGGTTATCGCATTGAGATGAACAGCGCGATTGGACCATATAAAGGTGGTTTACGCTTCCATCCCTCAGTAAACCTTAGTATCTTAAAGTTCCTTGCTTTTGAGCAGGTCTTTAAAAATGCTTTAACCACATTACCGATGGGTGGTGGTAAAGGCGGTTCGGATTTTGACCCAAAAGGCAAATCGGATAACGAAGTTATGCACTTCTGTCAATCATTTATGAACGAACTTTTCCGTCATATTGGACCTAATACTGATGTTCCTGCTGGTGATATTGGCGTTGGTGCGCGCGAGATTGGTTTCTTATTTGGGCAATACAAAAAACTTCGTAACGAATTTACTGGTGTTTTGACTGGGAAAAATCCTAAATGGGGTGGTAGTTTACTGCGTCCTGAAGCGACTGGTTATGGCGCAGTCTATTTTGCCGAAGAAATGCTTAAAACTCGCAAACAATCATTAGAAGGTAAAATTGCAACGGTTTCTGGTTCGGGTAATGTCGCTCAATACACAGTGGAAAAATGTTTGGATTTAGGTTGTAAAGTTGTAACGTTGTCAGATTCTGATGGAACAATTTATGATCCAGATGGCATTGATCGGGAAAAACTGGCATTTGTTATGGAACTAAAAAATGTTAAGCGTGGTAGAATTAAAGAATATGCGGATAAATATGGTTGTAAATATCTACCCGGAAAACGACCATGGGGCATTAAATGCGATGTTGCATTTCCAAGCGCAACTCAGAATGAAATTGATGGTAATGACGCTAAAGAACTAGTCAAAAACGGTTGTATCTGTGTAGCCGAAGGTGCTAATATGCCAAGTACACCAGAAGCAATTGATGTTTTTCTTAATGCAAAAATCTTATTTGGACCCGGTAAAGCCGCTAATGCCGGTGGTGTTTCAGTAAGTGGTCTTGAAATGAGCCAGAATAGTCTCCATCTCAGTTGGACGCGCGAAGAAGTTGATAAAAGACTACAAGAGATTATGAAAGCAATTCACGAACAATGTGTTGAATATGGTAAAGAAGGCAAATTTATTAATTATGTCAAAGGTGCGAATGTCGCCGGTTTTATTAAAGTTGCTGATGCCATGCTTGACCAGGGTATAGTCTAAAGATTAAAACTAAATCTTTTATGGGATAGCTGTAAACAAATAGCTATCCCATTATATTTTATCTGAGATTTTCGATTGTGACTAACTTCACATTTTATAATGGAAACTCTTCCAATAAAACCGTTGTTCTGGTTATTGCTACCATTAGTGCCTTTCTTACACCTTTTATGTCTTCAGCACTCAATGTTGCTTTGCCGGCAATCGCAAAGGAGTTCTCTTTAGATGCGGTCTTATTAAGTTGGGTGGCAACTTCTTTTATCTTATCCGCGGCAATCTTTATGGTGCCTTTAGGAAGAATTGCTGATATCTATGGCAGAAAGAAAATATTTCTATATGGCATTATTCTGTATGGCATCGCTTCTTTTTTACCAGTAATAATAAAATCTGCTTTTTTACTCCTTTTGTCTCGAGTATTACAAGGCATTGGAGGCGCAATGATTTTTGGCACCAGTGTTGCAATACTAACTTCAGTATATCCGATTGGTGAGCGTGGCAAAGCGCTTGGCATCAATGTTTCCGCCGTCTATTTAGGACTTTCGCTCGGACCGATTTTAGGTGGCATTTTAACTCAGCATTTTGGCTGGCGAAGCATCTTTTTAATTAATATCCCACTATCAATAATTGTAATTATTTTAGTCCTCGAAAAACTTAAACCTGAATGGGCAGAAGCCCAGGAAGAGCGATTTGATTTTATCGGCTCTTTAATTTATGGTCTGGCATTATTACTAATAATGTTTGGATTTTCATTACTGCCAAAACTTCTTGGCTTAGGATTAGTCATATTGGGAATATTAGCAATTTTTCTATTTATCCAGATAGAAGTTAAAACAAGAAGTCCAATCTTAAATATTAGTCTTTTTAGAAATAATCCGGTCTTCACATTTTCTAATCTTGCTGCCGCAATCAACTATAGCGCTACTGCCGCAGTCGGTTTTCTATTAAGTCTTTATTTACAGCATATCAAAGGACTCAGTTCGCAGAACGCTGGTCTAATTTTAGTGAGCCAACCGATTATGATGACTATATTTTCTCCAGTAGCAGGCAAATTATCAGACCAAATTGAACCAAGAATCGTTGCCTCAATTGGAATGGCAATCACTTTTCTTGGTCTGGTATTATTTATATTATTAAGAGAGACAACCGGCATAGGCTTTGTTGTCTTCAATTTAGTTCTTTTAGGATTGGGTTTTGCGCTCTTCTCTTCACCTAATACTAATGCGATAATGAGTGCAGTAGAAAAAAGATTTTATGGTGTTGCTTCCGGAATGCTTGGCACAATGCGATTAATTGGCCAAATGTTCAGTATGGGAATTGTAATGTTATTATTTGCAGTAATTATTGGTCGTGTTCAAATTACTGCTCAATACTATTTGCCTTTATTAAAAAGTATTAAGATTACTTTTATGATATTTGCGATTCTCTGTTTTGGTGGTATCTTTGCTTCATTAGCAAGAGGAAAGTTAAGATAAAAAAATCCGAATATTAACTATCTGCACTATTCTTTACTGAAAGATGTCCCATCACAATCTCTTTTACTTTTTCTAAAAATTCTGAACTCAACCCTTTCTTAACCCATTTCTCCATTAACCGATTTAACTTTTGATTTACTATAGGTGTTTCTAAGTCTTGTTGTAATACACTATAATATTCTCGAGCAAATGCTTTATAGAATTGATTTAATATTATCGGCACTTGAGTCTCGCCAAGCAATTTAGTAATCTCTTGCTCAATCGGCTCAATATTTATCCGATGTTTACCATATCTTATTGCCATCTTTTCTTTCTTTGCTTGAGTTAAAGGTTTAATCTTTTGCTTTTCCGAAAATTTAGTTTCAATACTATGCGTAAATTTTGCCACATCTCGGTCAATCTTCTTATAATACTTATTGGTCGGTATTTGTGCCATAATTTTATCATGCTTTTTCTTAAAATAGATACTGGCTAATTTCTCAAAGAATGCGGGCCAGGGTTTTTCACAAATAGTGAGATAATTTAGAATCAGGTCTAATGACAGATTCTTAAACTTGCCTTTTTCTAATCGGGAAATAGTAATTACTCCTGATTTTTGTGATAAACCAAGGCGCAAAGCAATTTCGGCTTGAGTTAAATGAGACTTCTTTCGATAACCGGCAAGAAGTTCACCGATTTCTTTTGATAGTTCTTGTGTGATTTTAATCATTGTCAGACTGTCATTCTGAAGTTGATTTGGAATTTCGTTCAATGTAAGTGATTAGAGACCCCGAATTAAATTCAGGGCGACAACTTGCGTAAATGTCATGCCGGACTCGAGCAGCATCTCTATAGTAATGTCATGCGGAACTTGATTCATCATCTATAATAATCTGTCATTTCGAACTTGATTCGGAATCTCATTCTTTACTGTTTTTGCCATACCTAAAACTTATACTGCCGATATAATAAAAAATCAAGCAAAATTTTTCTCTAACCCAATAATAACCAATAACTAACGGCTAAAAACCAACAAAAGAAGGGTATAGTATAGGGGGCGGCTTATAAAGTTTATGATTATGCCTATCTTTTCGGCAGTTATTTTATGACTTTTTCTGACTATTAATCTGCCTTTTTGGACATCAGTTTTTATGTCTATTTTATAGCCAGAATCAAAAACAAAATTAAAGTCTTTTACGAAGTCCATTGCTAAGTCTTTCCCGAATCCATTCATCAAACAATTTACCAAACTATGCACTAAACCATTTACAAATTCACGCTATTTAGTAAAAAATAATTTTTCCAAACCAAATATAATACTCGAATTTTGCAATAATTACTGTAATCATTTTTGGCAACATTTGTAATTTGTTTTGAGTACAAAATCAATATAAAATATAATATTAAATTGCTCCAGACCTAATAATTATGGTTGAAAATCTTCATCACTAATAGTTTCCCATTTATTAAACGGCACGATTGTTTTTATATCTTCAATTTCAAGAATTTTAGTGCCACGGTTAACATATAAAATTGGATTTCGAAGAGCATTGACGACTACATAAATAAAATATTTATTTTGCATTTCTCTAAGTGCTCTAAATTCATTTACTGTTAAAAATATGTCAGCAGAACTTTCACTTGTACCTTTTACTTCAATATACCTTTTATCATCCTCTGATTTCGATTCTATATCATATCCTGACTTTTCAGATTCACCTAATTCTCTTGGTTCTCTCTTTTTCTCTGTTTCATATCTTAGAGATGTTAAGACAGCTATTCGCTGAACAATTTGATTTTTCTCGTCGTCAATTCTTTTGTCTACACCTAATTCCTCAAAAAATCTACGCCATTTTCTAATCTCATCGTCACTACAACTTTCAATAAACTCTGGACTAATAAATTGAAAAGGTAAATCAAGCAAGTTTTTTTTGACTAAATCTTCAATATTATGCTCAGGCTTGTACTCTTTTGGGAAAATTAAAATCTCTGGTTTTAACCACTCTCCTGATTTGCTTTTAATTGTAATAAATTTATAATTTTCGAGAGACAAATAATTCGTACTCCAATGAGTTTTCAGATTCTTAATTTTATTTATTTTGTCTGAATCTGGAAGGAGTTCCCATGTCACGGGTGTTATTTCAACCGCCTCTTGTTCTTCAACGGCCTTTTTTATCTCATGTTCTGTTAACTCGTTAATCTCTATATTTCCTAACCTTTTTACAAATTCTTTAAATTTGTCATTCCCCAATAAATTGGAGTGCACTATTTTAAACTTACTTTTTATATGTTCTGGTATCTGAAGTCTTTTAGGATTAGTATAACATTCATTTATTTTTGCCAAATCATAATCGTCCGTTAATATTATTGGGATATCTTGCATTTTATTCCAAAATCTATTGTACTCAACATTATATTGATAATGGCACTTTTGGAAATAACTTATGTCATATTTATTTACAAACTTCGAATATAGTTTTATAAACCACTCTATATTTTTACATTTCGCTTTTCGTTTAATTAATTCCTCACCTTTAGAGGAGCGGATAAAATAATATATATCTTCTGGTAGTGTTTCTATTTGCAAATAGGAACTTGATTTACAATCATTATGAATAATTTTTTTGCCGGGATATAAAAATAGTAAATCTTCGTTTGAAATTAATTCTTTAACTTCTTTTCCAATCTTAATCAGCTCATTTGCTCTCGTGGGGGTTTCGTCTTCTGCAATTATGACTGCGCTGTTTTCAAGATACTGTCGTAAAGGTACTTTAATGAAATTTTCAAATAATTCATGACCGCCTTGCAAAGAATATAAAATTTCTGTGAAATTCATTTTCCATTTATCATGTTTTAGGAAAATAGGAATACACTTATCGGTTATCAACCTGTATATTTCTTTAGCCAACCAGTTATTCCATAAACATTCACGTGCAAGTTCTCCTCTGCCGGGCGCAGTTAAGAAATCTGCTTGAATCAAAAAATTCAGTCCACTTGGAATTTCCTTTAAAGGCAAGAAACTAAAAACGCCTATGTGAGCAGTGCCCATTTTTTCAATCGCTAAATTGTCCTCATTATCTAACTTAAATGCTACCATAACTTCTCTATTATCAACTTTTTCTCTTTCCCATTCTTTTGTTACATAATCCTCTTTTACTTCTTGTGGAACCGGGCAGGAAGAACGAAATATTACCCATCTATCTTGGTTCTTTAAAAGTTCATTTTCATATTCTTGAATTTGATAAACTTCATAGTCTGAAGTCTCAGTTAGTTTGGATTTTATAACTTTTCTTTTATAATTTTGACTAGCGTCTGTTATTTCTATTTCATTGATATTTTTTAGAAAAAGCAGTATCCTGTTGCTTAGATGCTCGGGTTTTATTTCTTCCTTTAATTTTTCTATTAATTCGGTCCCTTTAAGCGGTAGATTAAATATTGTTTTGTATTTGTCTGATAATTCTACTTGTGGGTTATCAATCCATAAAGGTATTACTTGCCAAGGTATATGAAAAGGATCATCCCAGGCATTTTTGTCAAATTTGAATTTGTATTCACCTGAATATATTTCAGGACATTCAGAGATAAGAAATACTGCCTTGAATCCTACCCCTAAATATCCGATATAGTCTTTTGGTGTCTTTGAAGAACGCCCAACCTTACAAATACTTTTTATATCTTCCTCAGAAAATGGATTCCCATTGTTAGATATTACTATTCTACCATGCCCTATATTAATTGTTAAAGATGTACTCTTTGCATCATCAGCGTTTTGGACAAATTCCATTAAAAAACTACCATATCGGGGAAATGCTTTTTGTAATCTATCTATTGCCCCTGTTAAAGAATCTAATATAAAATCATTATCTGAATTTATTTGTCTACTTTTTATATCTTCTATATATTCTTTCGGCGTCATTTTAATCACCAATGCCTATGAGCGATTTGTTTATAAAACGTTTATATTTGTACTTTGCTTTCATTCCAGGATAATGATTATAGAATCGGATGTTCGTTCTCGCTTATCAAAAAAATAAATTGTTCATCACTAATTCTATCATCAGTATATTTTCAATTTTTATATTTTACCTACAAACTTTTCTCTGTCAATACTCGATTTTCATCAGGTAGTGTATAATATTTTGTGTAATTTAGGATTGAAATATTTAAAATAAAGGTGTATCCTCCTATGATGTTTAAACATAAATAATAAGAAAGGAGAACACACCTATGAGACCATATAACTTACATATCAGCAAGAAAAAGTATAATAATCCCCGGCGAGAAATCAAGCATTATTTAGATGATGACTGGGATAATGACGACTTGTGTCAAGCAATGAAAGAAACCCTCAAACAACTATTACAAAGTACAATGCAAATAGAACTTAACAACCTAATCAAAGCA
>JBDRUT010000021.1:0-27468 GCA_039801465.1 Caldifarciminota bacterium | reverse complement strand
CTAAGCAACGATTATATTGTTTTGCTTCTCTTATGAGATATAAATTTAGTGTCCTCTTTTCTTACTATTAAGATTATAATTGGAGAAGATAAAATGTAAAGTATTGACATATTTTCAAAGAAGAAGATTATGTAAGTAATGAGTGAATCATATCCAGAGTTAAACAAATATCGAAAATCGTCGAATTGGAAGAAAACTCTGTAAAAGCAAAATGATTTATAAAAATTTCATGATAACTCAAGAGTTTAAAATAATACGAAGTATATTTTAGAATTTTGTAAATTAATATTTCAACTATCTATTATCGGACAATAAGTTATGGTAAGAAAACATATGCAAATTTTGCTTTGACTAATAGAATTAGAAAAAGTTCTTAAGAGAATTTTTATTGCGATGAAATTTGGAAATTCTTTATTTGAGCGTCCGGATTTTTTCTGTTATGATTAAAGAGAAAACTTTCAAGTAAACCTTTATCTACGCAAGAGAATTTATTCCTATTATGATTTTTAGAAAATTACTTCAGGTGTAGTTTGATGGCGTCTTAAAATATCATCAGCCATTCTATCTAATGCCTTAAAATCATCTGCTTTAGGATAACCTTTGATTATTACTGGATCAATCAATTCAACTTTTAGGTTGTTGATCGTGGTAGTAATGACTTCAAGCATTCTTCCGCCCCAGCTGTATGAGCCGATTACTGAAGCAAATTTCACTTTTGGTCGCAAGAGATTCGCAAGATAGGTTGCATATAAAACTACAGGATGGGGGCCAGTTAAGACAGTGGGGGAACCGATGACAATTGTCGCAGTATCAACTAATGCCATCGCCAACTCACCAATATCTGTCTCTGTGAGATTAAATGGTTTTACTGTGATATTGCGTTCAATCAATGCATTGATAAAATAATCTATCATTTTTCCGGTTGAGCCGTGCATGGAAACATAAGGAATCACAACTTCATTTTTAACTTTATCAGAAATCCAATCTCGATATGCATTGATAATAAAATCAGGGTTGTTATAAATTGGTCCATGACTTGGTGCAATCAATTCAATCTTCAAATCTTTTATCTTCTCTAAATGTTTTACAATATGTGTCCGAAAGGGCATCATAATTTCCGCATAGTATCTTTTTGCTGATTCATAGACTTTTGTAGTATCAGTCGCATATAAATCACTGGTGGCAAGATGCGAGCCGAATAAATCGCAGGTAAATAGAATTTTATCTTCTTGGAGATAAGAGAGGATGGTCTCGGGCCAATGAACCCAGGGCGCAAAGATAAACTCTATAGTCTTATTGCCAAGCGAAATCGTTTCCCGGTCATCAAGTGTTATAATTCGGTTTTCAGGAATTAAGAGTAAATCCATAAGCATTGTTTTACATTTGGGACTCGTCACAACATTTGCTGATGGATAAAGTTCTAACACCTTAGGGATTGCGCCAGAGTGGTCTTGTTCCGCATGATGTGAAATTATATAATCAATATGTCTAATATTAAGTACTTTGAGATTATCCAGAAATTCTCTCTCTTGTCGTGGGTCGGAAGAGTCAATTAGACATATTTTATCTTTACCTTTTATTAAATAAGAATTATAACTTGTACCGTCAGGTAGCGGAATCAATTCGTCAAAAAGTCTTCGGTCCCAGTCATTAGTTCCAATTGCGTAGATGTCGGGTTTAATTAGTCGTATCGGCATTATGTCTCCTTTTCAAATTGGTCTTTACCTGCACCACAAACTGGACAGACCCAATCATCAGGTAATGCTTCAAAAGGTGTGTTGGGTTTTATACCTGATTCCGGGTCGCCCTTTTGTGGGTCATAAACATAACCGCAAACCGTGCAGACATATCTATCCATGGTTCTCACCTCTTTCTTTTTTGTTTCATCTTCTTTTTTAATATAAGTTGGAGCAGTTTTTGGTGATTTGCCCCGTTTTATTTGATGATAATAAGCATAGGTCATCGGTTCCGAATCACTAATTACTTCGGCATCAACAATCTTACCGATAAATAATGTATGTGTTCCCACATCGAGACTATTGATTACTTCGGCTTCAATATAACCAATAGTATTATCCAGCACAATTGGCGCTCTGGTTTTGCCAATTTTATATTTTGTGTCTTGAAACTTATCGATGTCTCGGCCGGATTTAAAACCAAATTTTCCAATTAAAGTCATGGGCGTATCTTGTTCTAAAATTGAAATTGTAAAGGTCTTACTATCTTGAATGAACTTATGAGTTAAATTCTGTTTATTAATACAGATGCCTATACTTGGTGGTTCAGAAGTTAATTGGCTTACCACATTAGCAATCTGCCCATTGAATTTTCCATCTTTATGGGAACTAATTATGTATAACCCGTAACTAATCTTATGGAGAACAGTTAGATTCATAGTGTATATAAAATATTCAGACGAATCTTATCTAATTTTTTACTCATTTATTATTTTAATTTTATAACAATAACACGCATCCATCTATCATTATAAATGATTTTAGCTCCAGTCCAAAAGTCGTTTTTCGCCTTCAATCTTTTTGATGTCAGTAATGTCTTGAGTGACTTCTAAGCATCCTAAGTATTTACCGTCTTTACGAATGGCAAAATATCTGATATATATCAATCGATTATTAAGATTAATCCAAAACTCAGCAACATCACGTTTACCCTGCCGAAAATTTTCTAAAATTTGATCAACAATATGGACACTTTTTTGAGGATGGCAATTTTGGACTTTTCTACCGATTACCGCTTTAGTTCTGGGAAAGATGCGGTCCTTGGTTTTACTAAAATATCTAACAGTATCTTCAGCATCAACAAATGTAATATCAATTGGTAATGTGTTTAGCAGTGTTTCTAATTCGTCTTTTGAAAAGTTGCCGGTTTCAAATGACAAGATGTTGTTTTCTTTAATTTCGGGGCTGGTTTTTACATTTTCATTAATAGGTATCTTTGCCGATTCAGGAGTAAAACAACAATAACCTAAACCATCAAACTCCTTTCTTATCTCAATCCATTCATCATCAGTAATAACTTTGAGTCCAGTAGGAAATAAGATATTATTTTCTTTATAAAAATGGCTAGAGAGTATTTCAAATAATGATGTTGCGCTTTCTTTTAATTGTATAGTGAAATTCTTAAAATCAAGATTTAGCCGATTGTTAACAATTTGATAGATATTTTTCTTTATTGCTCGAATTTTATCGTGCTCTTGCCACATAATTGCAGGTGGTTGCGTAATACCGTGTTTTTCTAGATAGGGGAATAGGACATTCTCTTCGCGCACATAATGACTTTCTGAATCCTTCAGGTGTTTTATGATATGTTGTAAGTGTTCTAAATCTTGGTCACTTTTAAATCTTTCCGCAATATTTCGCAGGCTTTCGGCATTCTGTAATAATATCTTGTGTTCTGCCATAAGAATGTAAATAGGATGTCCTGCTGGTGCTAAAGTTTTTTCTTTTTCTAAAGATTCTTTAAAAAAAGCAATATGGACATCACATAATTTTTGAATTTCATCTTGAGTTATTCCTTCTCTTATCAATTCTTCTTCAATTTGTGCAATTTGTTCAGGCGTTGTATCTTTGAGAACATTTTGGAATTCTTGTTTTATTTTTAGTAGACTTTCACCTTTATGTAATCTTTTTATAATATCTTTGAGGATGTCTTTTTTATTTGATTTTCCGCTCATTCAACCTCCAATGATTTTTGTATTTTTTCAATAAACGCGGGTTCTGAAACCAAACCTTCGAATTGAATCGTCTCATTAAGCACGGTTTTGGGAACAGCATACACATTATATTTATAAGCGAGATGTGGAAATTCGCTGGCTTCAATCATTTCAGCAGTTATATAAGGACTTTCCATTGCCACTTTATGTGCAAGTTGAACCATTGGCGCACAATAAGGACAAGTTAATGTGACGAACACTTGGATGCGTATCTTTTTATTTATATTTCTTAGTATCTTTTTTGATTCCGCGGATAATCCAGATTCCCGGCGAGAAACGATTTTAATTGCTTCAATGAGCGAAGTGAATTCATAGCCAAACGGAATACCATAAAAACGGATACCATAATCATCGCGGTCACTTTCGACAATCGTTGCCGGAATTTTATCAATCTGATATTTCTCAGCAATATTTTTATCCAAAGTGAAATTATAAACTTGTAATGATATTTTATCAGACAGGCTCGCGACCTGTTCCATCAGTCTTCTGTTCTCTTCACAATATTGGCATTCCAATTCTTGCGTAAATACAGTCAGTTTAACATTCCCTGTAAGATTATCAAATTCTTTTTTTAGTTGATTTAATACATCATTATTTAAGATAGGCATAAGACTCTCCTAATAATAAAAAAATAACCGATAATATTCCATATACTATATTAGACATTATAATTGATTAAATGATTCTAATTATAAAAGAAAAGAGTAGAAATGTCAAAAGATTTAGCAAAGAATCAGTACTATTGAAATACGCGGATAATTTTTGGTGATTCATAATATTACTTGTTTCATCAGATTAGAATAAGACCACCCAATTATGTTCAAGGTAAATTTTAAGTACATTATTGAAAGATATTTTTTGCAATTTAGTTCGATAATGGGCTAAAATGAGACATTGACAAATATTGAATTTTTCGTTAAGATGTGAGTAACTAATGAGTTTTAGTGTTTGTAGCGGCAAAACCAATACCAAGGCCCGAGAGGGGTTTCAATTATCTCCTTATTATTACAAACTAACCACGGTCAATATGACCGGTTAGGAGGATTAATGATAAAATATAAAAATCATATCGTATTATTTATTGTCTTATGCGTTGGATTATTTATAATTGGATGCGGACGAATGCCACCTGAACCTTACTGGAATTGGACGAAAGAAGATTCGACCGAGATTCAAAAATTAGTCAATGTTTGGCGAGATACTTTTAAAACTACTTTTGAAGATACGGTTATTAACGTATCATATTATTTAGAAAGTGACCGAGACACACTTAGAAAAATTATGCGCCGAGATTTGCGAAGTTTTTGGATGATACCTCATTATTGGCCTCGAGCATTTAGACATTATGTGTCTGATTATCAGATGGCCGACAGTTTTATTGCAGTAAAAGATACGACCGTGATGGTTAGACTTATGGAAAAAATGGTCGGGAAAATTGTGATATACACAGATTCCTTTACTCAATATCTTCGTGACACCAATATCGCAAATAATATTTATCCAGTTTATGCCAGTACTTTTACTTACGGTGAGTCCATTGTCGAAAACGAATTTAAGGCAACCTCAGTAAGATATTTGCATTTCGACAAAAAGAGCGGAAATTGGCAATTGAAAAAGATAACCGGCGGTGCAAGAATCTTCTCGCCTTCGGAACAGGATTATGAACCTTATTTGGGTTTATGTACTTTACGGACAGTTACTAAATCTTATCCAATATTCCTTAGGCCGGATACTCTTAAATATGGTATCCAAAGATTTTATGAATTGGATAGTATTATGAATTTTCCAATTTCAGATTCAAATTCTTTTACAGTTCGACTCTTTCCTTATGAGGCAACAGTAACAAATTATTTAGGTTATTCACCACGAATTGGTTTAATATTCTTACATCATAAAGGAAAAAGATATGATATGCGCATACCGTACGCGACACAATTATCACTTCCTTTTAATACCGGCTGGAATTCGGTTATTATCGAGATTGTACCTTGGGAAAGACTCTTTACTCGTAGTGGTTATAACTCATTTATGTGGTCATTGCCTATAAAAATCAAACCTTGATAGGAGGCGATTATGAAAATTAAAGATAAAAAATCAAATAAAAAATATTTATTAGTGGTTTACTCGTTACTTTTCGTAATCTGTCTTCTTTATGCTGGCGAAACCGGTAGAATTGTTGGTAGAGTTACTGATGCTCAAACCGGTGAAGCACTGGCTGGAGTTAATGTAATTGTTGAAGGTACAGAACTTGGTGCAGCAACCGATGCGGATGGAAGATATCTTATTACAAATGTTCCTGCTCGGAGACATAATGTGACTGCATCGTATATTGGCTATGAACCTGTGACAGTTAAAGATGTTTTAGTAATTATTGACCAGACAACGACTGTCGACTTTAAGTTAAAACCGACTGTCATTGCGATTGAGAAACCAGTTATTGTTCAAGCTGAACGAGAGATGGTAATCAGAACCGCAGTGGCTACTACTCGAACTGCTTCAGCAGAAGAATTTAATCGGTTACCAGTAAATGCCTTAACTCAATTAGTAGGTCTTCAGGCTGGTGTCCGACAAGACGAAACTCGAGGTTGGACCCATATTCGAGGTGGTCGATATGATGATGTGTCTTACTTGATTGACGGCGTTGCTGCTCGTGATGCGATTTATGGTGTGCTTTGGTCAAGTCCCAAGCCAACCACTGAGGCAATTCAAGAAGTAATCGTTATTACGGGTAGTTTTGATCCAGAATATGGCGAAGCAATGTCAGGAATTGTACAGGCAGTAACTAAAGAAGGAGGCACGAAAACAAGTACAAAGGTAAAATATACTACGGATGAAATGTTTCCTAATGATGATTTGAATTTTGGTTATAACCAAGTGCAATGGACTCTGGGTGGTCCAATTCCAATGTATAACCGGATGCGATATTTTATTTCGACCCAATATCTTAAGACTGACGATGCGCGGGATGCACAATATAAACTTCCTGCCCCAAGAGGCGAATATGCAGCTGAAGGTAAATTGACTTATAATTTGCCAAAGTCTTTGCCTTTAACCCGTGAAGGTCTGAAGTTGACGATTGATGGTCATCATTCAGTATATCAATGGCAGGCTTATAGCCACGCTTGGAAATATTGGCAAAAAGGTTTACATGCGAATCGTGTGCGGTCTTATAAAGCTAATTTACATTTGAATCATATGGTATCGCCGAAAGTTGTCTGGACTATGAAAACTGGTGCATTCAATACTGCTTTACTTAGAGCACCACGAGATTTTGAACTTGAAGCCGAAGATACCAAAGGATTTTGGGGAACTTTACGTAAATTAGGCATTTGGGACCGGTACTTATTTTTAGGTGAAGACTGGGTATTTAAGAATCCACGCGGACTTTCTGTAAAAGAGGCTTTATTAAATTTATACCAGGGTTATAAGCCTGGTACGATGAGAGATACTGTTAAATATCAGACTAAAGTTAACGGTCGGGATACTACATTGTACATTGCGGGATATAAACCACTCGGCTATTATGCTGAAGATTATATGATGAATAATCCATATGGTGTATATGGGCTATTTGTTAGTGAAGGATATTCTTATTTTCATTATCGGACAACTCAGACAAAGTATATCAAAGGAGATGTTTCTTATACTCCGAATAAAACTCATGAGTTCAAAACCGGCTTTGATTTAACTCAATATCGGTTACAGGAATATACAAACTCAATGCCCTATGACCCCAATCCTTTCTGGGAAAGTTATGATGCTAAACCCCTAACCTTTGCAACCTATATTCAAGACCGGGCCGATTTTGAAGATTTAGTTATCAGAGGCGGTGTTCGATTTGACTACCTTGATACTAAAGCAAAACATCGGGTCTTTCCAGAAAGTATCGGTGGTTCGGATAGAATTCGCGACTCGATGATTCCGGTAAAGAAAAAACTAAGATTATCACCACGACTCGGTATTTCTTATCCAATAACTGAACGGATTAAATTCCGATTTTCTTATGGTCATTTCTTTAAGAATCCAACATTTGGTGATCTCTATTCGTCTTCAGAATTTACTGCTTTAGATATTACTCGTAGACCTAATCTGATTGCGGGAAATACTGATTTGTCAGCGGAAAAGACAATTGCTTACGAGATGGGTTTTGATGCCCAATTGTCCGATATTTTTGCACTTGACTTAACAACATTCTATAAAGATGTGTTTGATTTATCTGGCACAAGACAAGTTCAAGCAATTCCATCGTATCGGATGTATTATAATGTGGAATACGCTCGCATAATGGGTGCGGAGGCAACTTTTACTAAACAGTTAAGCAATTACTGGCGAGCGTCTGCTTCGTATACTTATCAGATTGCTAAAGGAACCGCTTCAACTGCTACTGCTGAATATAGCCGAGGCTATGCAGTCCAAATTGATTATCCCTTAGACCACGATATGACACATTCAGCAAGTTTAGATTTCTCTTTGAATTTTCCATCGGACTTTGTATTTATCCCATTACGGGATTTTGAAGGTTCGATATTAAGTCGGTACAATTCAGGATTACCATATACGCCCACTGATATTCGTGGCACACAAACCGGTGACGAAAATTCAGCGCGTATGCCTGGGTCATTTGTTATTGACTCGCGACTTAATAAATCAATTCGATTTGGTAACCTAAATATGAGTGTCTTCTGTGACATTTATAATCTGTTAAATGCGGAAATAGTCCAACAGGTATTCACTGCTACGGGAAGTCCTTCTGACCGTGGTCGAAGATTTTCGGTTGGTGAATTTTCTTATGGCTGGCGAGTTGGTGACCCATATTATCATCCTGCGCGAGATTTTAATCATGATGGTTACTTAACTCAATATGAAATGTATAAGTCTTATCTTGATGCTTATAATGACCGGTATTCAATTCCGACTTATTATGGTCCACCACGAAAAATTAGATTTGGAATAAGTCTTGGAATTTAAGGTCGATACGACCAAGGAGGCAACAATGAGAATTCTGAAATTCAAAGATTTAAGGATTGAGAGATTAATTTTCACAATTCTAACTTTGTTTACTGTTTACTGTTTACTGTGCCCTTTGTTTGCTCGTTCTTTAACCCGTCCACCGCGTTCGCGTCGAATTTGGGATAAAAAATGGCTTGATATTAATCGTTGGCGTTGTCCTTTCTATAATGACGGCAGATATGCTTATGATGAAGCAACTACAGATGGTGCTGGTCGCTGGCCTTATCCCTACGAGAACACATATATTTTTGGTGCCGGTCCGTGGGTTGGAGCAATTATTCGCGGTGACACTTTAGTGACTGTTGGCTATAATCCGAATACTGCGCGAGGTGAATTTTATCCCACTCCAGCAAAAACTTGGGAACAAGGTACAGGAGATGCTCGTGACCGTATTTATAAATTTCCTTCAGATTGGCCACCACCGTTTGACTTTAATAGGTACGATACCAATCTTGTACCGAAGAAGAATTTTTCTTTACAAGATATGTGGTGCGTATATTGTGATTTATCTCCAGATTATCACACTGCTCCTGGTAGACCTCTGGGAATTGAAGTGTATCAGACCATCTACGCATGGAACTATACTAGCAACCAGGATATATTCTTTATTATTTATAAAGTAAAGAATGTCTCAGGTGATACGCTAAAAAGGATGATTCTTGGTGCTTGTATGGACCCGGATGTGGGAATGTATAATGATGATATGGTTGGTTTGATAAAAGAACTCTGCTTAGAAGGTGATACAATACCGGTTCAAAATGTCGGTTATGTTGGAGATTATGATAATACGGAAGCGCCGAATCCACCATATTGGCAATCAGGTACTCCAGGCGTAGTTGCTTACAAATTTTTGGAAAGCCCAAGAAAACCCGATGGAACATTAATCGGGATGTCAGCATTCAAAAAGTTTACGATTGATATTGACCCAATGAAAGATGTTGACCAGTACAAGACATTAGCTGGCTATGATTATCGGACAGGAATATATTCACCATATGATTCAATTGATGTGCAACCAGCAGATAAACGATTCATTCAGTGTACCGGTCCATTTGATTTAGCACCGGATTCAGTTGCAACTATTATTGTAGCCGCAATTGCTGCGCCTTATGGGTCAGCTGGTGAATTATGGAATGACCGAGATACGACTGATTTGAAACCATTATATAAATTAGCAAAAGAAGCACAATTTATATATGATAATAATTGGTTGTTACCTGGTCCACCGGTTGCATCCAATGTAACCTTGATTCCAATGGATAATAAAATCAGAATTGTTTGGGACGATTTACCAGAAAGAACACCTGACCCGTATTATACTGAAGTTGCTGGAAATCCGAATTCGCCAGGTTATGACCCAGCATATCGTGAATATGATTTTGAAGGTTATAAAATCTATAAATCGACGGATGGAGTGAATTGGGAACTGTTAGCCCATTGCGATTTAGTCAACGGTATCAAATTTCAAATCGTTACTGAGACTATCATTCGTGGTGATATTAAAGAAGTGAATACCCGAATCTATGCAGATGATACGATAACTCAGCCGGGAATGGTTACCAAAGCAAATGATTATCGCACATTCTATTCTTTAGAAGATAAAAAAGTTACCAATGGATTTACTTATTATTATCGGGTTGCAGGCTATGATTTTAATTTCCAAACTAAAGATACTTTAACTGGTAGAATCGATACAATCAGCTTCGAGTCAAATCCAACTCCGGTCTCAATCAAACCACGATGGGAAGCACCTAATTATGACACATCATTTGTTAAGGTTATTCGAGTAATTGGTGATACAGTTAATCCCGGAGTGAAGTGTAGCACCGTAATTGTTATACCTTATGCGGTTACACCAGAAACGCTGAGAATTAGATTTGCCGGTCCTCAATATGCAGATCTAGAGAATCGAGCAGTCTATCAATATACGGTTGATAAAGATACAACGATTGCTGTAATTTCCAATAATTGTACGACTTATCAACGAATTACGAAAAATGTTTTTGGCCCATTTAAGTTCTATTACGATATTGTCGAGGGTGCTAAAAAGATGCGTCAAAAATGTCCTGCAATTGGTGGAACCGAACTCATTTTTGCTTGCTCAATACCGGTTCCGAGCAAATATTTTGATACCGTATATCCGACAACGGGCTCATATCCGAAAGAAGTTCTCTATCCAATACCAGGAACTGTGCGTCGTGCATTGTGGGCGTTTCGCGGCTCAGACTATAAAATCAAATGGAAAGTTATTAATGGTAAAAGGACATGCGAAGTTTATGATTTGACTAATAATGTTGAGGTGCCAAAAACAAGATTTATTAATAGAACGGGTAATGATTCTTTAGCAAATGGCTGGAATTTTGCAGTGGACTTCACCTTAGGACCAACATCAGATACATTAGAACCGACTCATAAAGTTATCTACATTTGCGGTGGATTTATCGCACTTAATTATGACCGTGTAGCCAATGTTCGACAAGCAATCGGTAACCTTATCGACTCAATCCAGGACGGAGATGAGTGGTATATTAAAGGGCATACTGGTTTTGGGACCTCTCCTTATTATAATCTTTTCTATTTAATTGGTGACCGATTAGAGATTGACCGAACACCTAATAAATATAAACTTAATGTCAAAGTTGTGCCTAATCCATATATTGTGACTAATGCTTGGGAGACTCATCAATTAGAACGCAAGATTGCCTTTATTAAATTGCCAGCTGAATGTACTATCCGAATCTTTACTGTTGCGGGTGATTTGGTAAAAGTTATTCACCACAAGGATACTCGAACTACCAAAACCAGTACAGAAGATAAACTACAACCAATGGAACTTGGCGGAACCGAATATTGGAATCTATTAAACGAACACGACCAATTAGTTTCCGCAGGGGTCTATATCTTTCATATTGAATCTGATATTGGTGAACAAGTTGGTAAATTTGCAATTGTGCGGTAGGAGGCAACAATGACGATTCAAAGATTCAAAGATTCAAAGATTCAAAGATTTATATTTTATCTTATAATCTGTCTAATTTTAAATTCTGTGATGTATGCGGATATTAAATTCTCAAAAGTCGGAACAACATGTGCTCAATTCTTAAAAATTAGTGTTGGCCGAGCTTCGGGAATGGGGGATGCTTTTGTTGCAATTGCTGATGATGCTTCAGCAGCTTATTTTAATCCAGCAGGTCTTTCACAACTTAATATGCGCGAAGGATTATTCAGTCATATTAACTGGATTGCTGACCTTAATCACGACTATATTTCTATGGCTCTGCCAGTTCAGAGATTAGGAACAATTGCTTTTTCTGCAACCGCACTCACAATGGGTGAGATGGAGCGGTTAATGATCGATGACCCCAAGACAAGTGTTCGGGAAGATACAGCAACAGGTTTATACTTTAATGCAATGGATTTAGCATTAGCAGTCTCATATGGTCGACAGATTACGGATAAACTTTCATTTGGTTTTTCGACTAAAGCAATCTCGCAGTCTATTTGGAATATGAGCGCAACCGGTGCGGCATTCGATTTTGGTCTATTTTATAATACCGGTTATAAAAGCCTCCGTTTAGGCGCAGTCATAACTAACTTCGGCACTGCAATGTCTTTTTCTGGCTTAGGATTGGAATTTCAAGATACGACTGTTAAAACAAAACCACGAGCGGTCTATAAAACGACACCAACAAATTTACCAACAACTTTCCGCTTTGGTATTGCATATAATTTTATTGAGACTCCTAATGATGTGTTAACAGCAGCGTTAGATCTGACTCATCCAAATGACATTAATGAAACAATTAATGTCGGTTTAGAATATGCGTTTAGAAAACAATTGTTTTTACGGGCAGGCTATATTCTAAATACGGACCTTGAATATGCTGAAGCGCTAAAATATACAACTGGATTATCTGCTGGTGTTGGTGCAAAGTTCGACTTAAAAACAGGGATGAATTTACGACTTGACTATTGTTATCGCGATATGGGCTGGCTAAAAGGTACTCATCGGGTGATACTTGGAATCGAGTTTTAGTTTATAATTTTTAACATAGACGGGGCATTCGGTTCAGGTGCAAACGGATGCCCCGTTTTTTATGAAGATCACAATATTAAAGAAAAACTATAAGATTCCATAAATGTGCACAAGGTCGTTTTATAAATTTCTATTTTTCATAGTAATCTCAGTGAATTTTGTAGTTAAAAATTCATTTGCTGTGGATTGGACTGTAATGGTCTATATGTGTGCTGATAATGGAATGAATTATCAAAGTTATGATGACCTTAATGAAATGAAAGAAATTGGTTCTTCGGATAGAGTAAAAATTGTTGTGCAGATTGATAATTTGGCTGGTGATATTCAACCGTATGCGCGCCGATGTCTTATCAATCAAAATGAAATTGTCCAATTGGAAAATTTAGGTGAAATCGATATGGCTGACCCCAGATCTTTGATAGATTTTGTGCGATTTGGCTACCGCTACTTCAGTGCCCAGAAATATCTTTTGATTCTTTGGGACCACGGTAATGGCTGGCCTATTGGCTATTATCCTTCAATAAAAGATAAAGCAATCATCTATGATGAATCCCATAATAACTGGATGGGAGTTGCTGATGGCGAATTAAACTATGCAGTTAAAGAAATTACGAAAATTCTTCGCAAGAATGTTGCAATCTTGGGATTTGATGCCTGTCTAATGGGCATGATTGAAGTTGCAGGTGAAATTGCTGATGGTGTTGATTTTATGTTCGGTTCAGAAGAAGTTATGCCATGGGATGGATTGCCTTATAATGATATATTATCTTATCTAATTCAAAATCCTAATATTTCAGCCAAAGATTTAATACAGAACATGGTGTCAATTGCAACCAATTCATACAATAATGGTTCGCAAGGTTATGAAGAATGCACATTTTCTGCAATCGACTTAAAGCAGTTAGTTTCGGCACAGGATAAGTTTGCTTCTTCAATTAAAATATTGTCCCGATATGCTAATACGCTGGAGATGAAACAAGCAAGAAATTCAGTGCAGACTTTTGCTATTGAATGTGATTCTTATCCCGCGGGACCAAATGATGATTATATTGATTTAATTGACTTTTTGGAGTTGGGTCTTAATGCCATTACTGACCCTAATGATAAATCTGTGTGTCAGAAGACGGTTGAGTTATTTAAAAAATCAGTTATTGCCAAGGGTTATGTAGGGACTTACCTTAATCGGGCAAAGGGGCTTGCAGTATGGTTCCCGGATAATTACATTGCGTTCAAACATCAATATTTATATTATCAAAACTTGCAGTGGCAAAAAAATGTCGATTGGCTTTTTTTGCTTAATAATTTTTACGGTGCCGACGATATTAAGCCGAGTCCCATATCACTTGTCTGCTCACCGGTTGGTGGCAAAAATGATTTTCGGTTAATGTGGAGTAGAAGTTATGATTTAGCACCAGTGAGATATGACTTATATGAAATAAAAAGTATGGAACAAATCTTTGAAGATAACTGTGATAGTTTTGGTTTCTGGATTAATGATGGATTTCTGTTGTCGTCTTCAATTAATTATTCCCGAGTCAGTTTCTACACAGGCAGGGGAAATAATCTAAGTATTAACCTAACACTAAAAGACTCACTCAATTTTACTGACGGTGGTCTTTTGTCCTTTTGGACACATTACTATACAGAAGAAAACTATTATAACAACACGAGTAAGCGTGATGTTTTTTATGTTGAAATTTCTAAAGATGGTAAAGATTATGTTCCAATAGATTCTATCTATGGTAAAAATCAAAATTGGATTGAACATCGGTATCTAATACCGAAATCGGATTATCTTTGGATTAGATTTCGCTATATGACAGATGGAAGTTTTAATGATAGCGGAGTATTTATTGATAATATAAAAATCTTTAAGTTCAGTAATTATCAGATAATCAGCAGGAATCTTAAAGATACATTTTTATATCTATTTAATACTCCAAAAGATAAATATCATTTTATAGTTCAGCCCAAAGATTCATTTGGTAATATTGGATTTTTAAGTTCGGTACAAGAGGTCTTAATTGAAAACTATTGCGAGCCCTTTTCATTACCTTCGCCTTTTTTTACTGATTGTAAAATTTATTGTGATTTTCCTACCAATGAGGAACCAGTAATTTATATTTATACTTTATCCGGAGAATTAGTTAAGAAATTTACATATGCTGATTTTGTAGATAATACGGTTTATTGGAATGGAAAAAATGAATCTAATAATGAAGTTGCTAGTGGGTTGTATCTGGTTTTACTGAAGGGCAAAAATTTTACTCGGGTCGGTAAAATTGCCAAGGTAAGATAAAAGAGATTTCTGACAAAGTCTTGGTTGTGCGGATACTTTAGCGACATCAGCAATATTACCATTGATTTTTCAATAGTTGTAGATGTTCTTTTAATCACTGTTATCAATGAAAGCGACTTTCCGGGCTTTTATAAAAGTAGAATCTACGCTAATATACTTTTTTTATCTTTACCCCGGAATAATAATGGTGTAAGATTTTATGATAATTGATGTTTTCTCGCGCCATTGCCAAAGCCCCATATTGACATAAACCAATTCCGTGTCCCCATCCATTACCTAAGATTTCAACTGTGTCTTTTTTTATTTTTAGATTGAACAGGGTTGATTTGAGATTAAACATTTTTCTAATTTGTTCGCCGGTTATTTTATATTCCTTATCAAGAGTAAATTTAATCTGTTCAACTCTTTTGGTAGTTTTATTGATTTCTAATTGAGGCTGGATTTGAGTTTTGAAAGATATTTTAACTGCTGACAAAAGACTGTCTGTAAATGTTGATAAAGAGAATGTTACTTTCCATTCAAAATGGGGCGAATCTTTACAATAGGGTTTGCTGTGTTGTGAATGCCGAGGAGCATCAATGATTGAAACCAAATAAGGATATCTGCCATTGGTGGTTCTTCCGCCACAACAAGCATGGTATTGGGTTAAAGCCGGTTCGTCCTTAAATGTGATGATTTCACCTCGCGTGGATTGGACCGCTTTAATTGCTAATGGATATTCTCGTTCTTTCCCCTGATATTCCTGGTCATAAAGATACGAAGCATACAAATCGAAATCTTTTCTTTTGCCAATTAGTGCCATTGTGTAACTGCGGGCACAGACTGCCTGGGCTTTAATTGCTTCAAATTCATTCTCTTTAGCCATACCAATTTCACAACTGACAACACCATATAAGTATTCTTCAATTGGAAGAATATTGATTGCGGTCAAATTGTTTTTAACTGGAAAGCGATGAACTACATTATTGTTAATCTCAATTTTTCTACGATATCGGGTCAATGTTTGCCGATTTTTTCCGACTAAGATATCGTCATCACTTTCAATAATAATCTTATCAGGACTACTGATTAATCTTTCTTTGGTTTTGGTTTTGATAGCAACTAAATTATCTGCGGACTGAGTAATTGCAATTAAAGTTTTATTATCTATTTTTATTATTTTATCTTTTGCTGAGATTGTATAAACTGATGAACTAGATATGAAAATTGTGTCAATATCCCATAAGACTACAACAGCAACTTTTGGTTCTTCAATAAACTTTGTTGGCCGAACAAAAAGGCAACAATTAATTGAAAGACAGAACACAAATACTAAAAATAATAGAGCAAATGTTCGCATATATCCTAAATTAAATATTTCTAAAAATTACGCAACTTGGTGTTTTATCTTCTAATTTTTAATTTTGCGGTTAGGATGAGGTCTGAGGAAAATACTTTTGACGCAATTGCGGTTATGACCACAGCAAAAATTATCATATAGGCAAAGCCACCAACAATTATCGGTAATTGATTAAAAAACAATGCTTGCGACATTATAAATGGATAAGTGAAGGGAATGATGTATAAAATTATCTTTAGGATTATGGAAAGCGAATTGATGTCTAAAAGTATTGTAATGAAATATGGAAAGATTACTAAAATATTAATTGGCGTTATCAGTAATTGGGCTTGTCTTGCATCCGTAGCAAAGATTGATAATAGTGTTGATAAACTTGCAGCACAGACAATCGCTAAGAATAGAGATATTGCTAACACTACATATAAAGTAGTTTGTGTAGGTCCCATACTAACCATTGTTTTTATTGCGGATGTGCCAGAAACATTGGTTTGTGACATTGGCGTCATATAAAACTTTATTCCCAAAAGAAATACTAAAGAAAGTAAAACTGCAACTATTCCGGCACCAAACATCTTACCAACTAAAATTTGTAATCGGCTGATAGGGAAAGTTAAAAGTGTCTCTAATGTCTTATTTTCTTTCTCTTGTCCGATTGCCGAGGCAATCATCTGGCTTATATAAATTATTACCATTAGCAAAATTACTGGAATAAAGACATTTTGAACTCTTATCGTATTCTTAATCTGGATGGGATTGGCAGGAAAAGTCTGATTTCTTAATTTGACATAATCAGTCACAATTATTGGTCGTTTAATCGTCGTAATTGGCGCATCTTTACTATATTGTCTAATGATTCGAACACCGAGACTTTCATTGACAAGATTAATTGCAGATTTTACTTGTGCGACACCAATATCAGAAAAAGGTGACAAACTATTTATTAAAGTATACATTGCTATTTCTGGTGATTGTAAAGACTTATATTTTTGTTCTAAACTTTCGGGTAGAATTAGAATTATATTAGTCTTGGATTGTTGAGCTTGACTTAATAAAAAATCAATACTGCCTGTTGATGGAATGATGATTAAATTTTGTTGTCGAAGGATATCTATTATATCATTACTGGTCGCACTTTGGTCAAAATCAGCCACAATAATCGATTTGGGAATCGTAGATTTTTTATACTCGCGTGTCATCATTCGGCCGATAAAGGCGAAAAATATTACCATTACGACAATTGGAACTAAAAGTGCTGTGGTTAGCAGTTCTTTAATTTCCTTTTTGACTAAAATTAAGATATTTCTCATTGTGCGACGCCAAAGAATATCTCTTCTAAATTTCGGGCATGATATTTTTCTTTAAGTTCGGTAACTTTGCCGGTTTCGACAACTTTACCTTCTTTAAGTAGGGTGACTCGGTCAGATAAAAATTCAACCTCAAGCATATTGTGTGAAGATAATAATACGGTTCCGCCTTCTTTGACAAACTGCTTAATAATTTTACGAATTTCTAAGGAGTTTAAGACATCTAAACCGACAGTCGGTTCATCGAGAATTGCTAACTTTGGATTGGTCATTAAGGCACGAGCTAAAAGTAATTTCCGGGTCATACCCTTACTATAAGTTTTGACTTTATCTTTTATCCGTTCACCAAGATTAGCAAAATTTACTGCCCGTTCTAAGAAATTCGTTTGTTCTTCGGAATTTGTTGAATATAAATCAGCAACAAATCTTAAGTAATCCAAGCCGGTTAAATTTCTGTAGGCGCCAGCTTCTTCGGGTAAATAACTGATTAATTTTCTAACTTCAGAGGCTTGTTTTATTATATCACAATCAAAAATCTTTGCTTCACCGGTATCAGGTCTTAATAAAGTGGCTAATATTCTTAAAGTAGTTGTTTTACCGGATCCGTTCGGTCCAATCAAGCCGAAAATTTCACCTTGATTAATTTCAAATGTAATATGGTCTAAGGCTTTAAGTGCACCATAACTTTTAGTCAGGCCGTTTACAATACATGCTTTATTCATCTTGTTTACCTTATATCGGTTTTTGAGTTTAGTATAGAGATAATATGAGTTTTAGTCAAGCAATTCCGGAAAAGCCATTTGAATAGGTCTTTATCGATAGTAGAAGCGGTCTTCGATTTAATAAATAAATATCCATATCGGATGACTGAAGCGGTCTTCTTTTGATTTGATTAAATAAAAATCTGTATCGGAAATAGTCTTCTTTATCATAAACAAGAGATGACCAATGTGATTTTTATAATTCAGCAAAAATTTGTTTATTCGTGTCGAATTTCGTATATTTTGTGCTTCCAGTGTGTGTTCATTGGTGTTTTGGGGGAAATCTCGCAAATTAATTGACAATCTGAAAATTTTTATTTATAATACATATAAATAATTTTACTGAAACTGCTAATGAAGATAATAGATAATCTTATTTATTTAAAACACTTCTTTAACTTTAGTAGTTCCATTTGAAATATATGGAGGAAAAATGTCTAAAAAGAGTGATAAAAGTTTAACTGCAATTCTTTTTATTATTTTTTCAGTAATAAATCTTTTTGCTCAAGCAGAAACACAAAGAGAGTGGTTGCTAAAATATGCGCAAGAACAAAAAGAAAAATACCAAGTTGACCGAGCACAAGCTGAATCTATTGCAACTATTCTTGGCATGCCAATTAGAAAAGAATTTCCTAATGGTAGAGTAATAGAATTACAAAGATTTGAAAATGGCAGACCAGTATATTATACAACATGTAACTTGAATGCGGCAAAGACAATATCAACTGATAAAGTTTGGCCTGGTGGCAGTGGCGGATTCTCTTTTACCGGCTCTTCAGAAACACTCGGAATTTGGGATGGTGGTAAAGTTCGTAACACGCATCAAGAACTTACGGGCAGAGTAATATTAGGTGATGGTGCATCAACTCTAAGTAACCATGCAACACATGTTGCAGGAACAATGATTGCAAGTGGTATCCAAGCAAATGCAAAAGGTATGTCCTATCAAGGAAGATTACGCGCCTATGATTGGAATAATGATAACAGTGAAATGGCAACCGCCGCTGCAGCGGGATTAAAAGTTTCAAATCATTCTTATGGCCTCATTACTGGATGGTATACACCCAATGGGGTTTCGTGGCATTGGTATGGCGACATTGCAGTGAATGCTTCCGAAGATTATAAATTCGGATTTTATTCTACAGAGGCCAGGGATTGGGATGATATTGCTCGGAAGGCACCTTATTACCTTATTGTTAAATCTGCAGGTAATGACCGATTAGAAGGGCCATCTTCGCAACCAGTGACACATACCCATTCAGGAAGCGGAAGTTATACCTGTGTTCATAATTTAGATGGTGCGCCAAATGGTTATGATTGCATTAGTGCTCTTGGTGTAGCAAAGAATATTTTAACAGTTGGTGCAGTATATGATATACCAAATGGCTATACTGATCCATCTGATGTTGTTATGAGTTCTTTTAGCTGTTGGGGGCCTACTGATGACGGAAGAATTAAACCCGATATCGTCGCAAATGGTATCAATTTGTATTCTTGCATTGCAAGTTCAGATAATGCTTATGATGGGACATATAGTGGAACTTCAATGGCATCACCAAATGCTTCTGGTTCAGTGGGACTTTTATTACAAGCAAGACGAAATTATTGGGGAAATAATCCGTTGCGGGCTTCAACGATAAAAGGATTAATTATTCATACTGCTGACGAAGCCGGGCCAAATCCTGGTCCTGACTATATGTTTGGCTGGGGCTTAATGAACACTCTTAAAGCAGCTCAGGTGATGAAAGCAGATTCATCGGCTGGTGGTAATTTTATGATTAGAGAATTTACCCTAAACAACGGCGGACAATTAGAATTTCAAGTTCTCAGTGATGGAACCCAACCTTTGCGAACAACAATATGTTGGACTGACACGGCAGGCACACCCCCGCCACCTTCACTAAATCCGACAACAAGAATGCTTGTTAATGACCTTGATTTAAGAGTTATCAGCCCAACCAAGACAACTTATTACCCTTGGATTTTAGACCCGAATAATCCATCTGCTGCGGCAACAACTGGCGACAACATTCGTGATAATGTTGAGCAAGTTCATATCGCATCACCAAGTGCTGGGGTTTATACAATTAGAATTAATCATAAAGGAACTTTGGTTGCTGGTCCACAACCAGTGTCTGTGATTGTGACCGGCATTATTAAGGCGATTAAGGATATTCAAGTTGTTGCAATTGAAAATCCGGTTGGCACAATTGATTCAACTGGAACAGCAATTGTTCCCCGGGCAAGAGTGAAAAATAACAATTCATCTATTGAAACTTTTAATATTACTTTTAAAATTGGGAGTGTTTACATTGCAACCCGTTCAAAAACACTTGGGGCTGGTATTGAAGACACGGTTGGTTTCCCTTCTTGGATACCGATTCGTGGCACATATCAAACAAGATGCTCAACTTATCTTGCAGGTGATTGGGTAAGTGCTAATGACACACTTTCTGGTTCAGTCACGGTTCAAGTTAAAAATATTGGTGTTACAGCAATTGAACAACCTTCAGCCATTATTGATTCAACCGGACCAATTACACCACGAGCAAAAGTGAAAAATTATGGCACAAACCAAGAAACTTTTAATGTGACAATGAGAATCGGAAGTTATACTAATACTCGGACTAAAACCCTAAATAGTGGTGTTGAAGATACAGTAAATTTTGCTTTGTGGACACCGGTTCGTGGAACATACCAAGTGAAATGTAGCACTTATCTTACTGACGATGTCCAAAAATCTAACGACACTCTTTCTTCTTCAGTCACGGTTCAAGTGAAAGATGTTGGTGTTACCCAGATTATTACACCTAATGGCATAATGGATTCATCTCCACCAATCATACCACAAGTGCGGGTGAAAAATTATGGCACTAATCCCGCAACTTTTAATGTTAATCTACAAATCGGGACGGCTTATAACCAGACTCGGTCTAAAACACTCAATCCTGGAATTCAAGATACCGTCGGATTTCCCAGTTGGCAGCCGGTCCGCGGAACTTTTACAATTCGCTGTAGCGTTGCGTTGACTAATGATGCAGTGAAAAATAATGATACTTTATCAAGTTTTGTCACGGTCCGAATTAAAGACATTGAAGTTATTGCAATTGAAAATCCAGTTGGCATAGTTGAATCAACCAGCACTCCGATTGTACCAAGAATAAGAGTTAAAAATAATGGCTCAGAAACAGAAGTATTCAATGCGACTTTTAAGATCGGAAGTATTTATAATAGTACTCGTTCCAAATCGTTGGCTTCAAGTGTTGAAGATACGATTAATTTTACTCAATGGATACCAGTGCGAGGCACTTACACAACTCGCTGTAGTGTCTATTTAGCAGGTGATGTAAATAATAGCAATGATACTCTCTCGGGACAAGTTTTGGTGCGGGTGCGTAATGTCGGCATCGTCTCAATTACTGCACCGGCTGAGACGATCTTTCGTGATTATTTAGCACCTAAAGCCAGTGTTAAGAACTATGGCACACAACCAGAGACCTTTTATGTCTATTGCAAAATCTTTGATAGTCTGAAAACACAACTCTATCTTGATTCTTCTTATGTAAGTAATCTTAATCCCAATGCTACAAGTACCAGAACATTTAAGAAATTCTATTTCCGCACCGGTAGTTATGAAGTTAGATGTTCCACTGCACTAAATAATGATGCTAATCCATTAAACGATGTTAAGTCTAAAATTATCACAGTCAAATACCAACCACCATGGATATTAAAAGAGAGTGTTCCACTTGGTCCAAGTACTAAAGCAGTCAAAGGCGGTGGTGCAATAGTTGCCGGTGAACAAGGGAAAATTTATGCTCTAAAAGGCAATAATACGCGTGAATTTTATGTCTATTTTGTCGACGAAGACTCCTGGGCATTATTAGAATCAATTCCTTTTGATACACTTTCAAGAAAAAAAGTAAATAAAGGAGCGGTATTAGCATATAACAAACATGCTAACCCTGATATGATTTATGCAACTAAAGGCAATAATACATTAGAGTTTTGGGCATATAATGTTGAATTAGACACTTGGATTCAAAAGGCATATGTTCCGGTATCCTATCCAATAAAAAAAGTTAAAGGTGGTGCAGCGATGGTTTACTTAAAGCGCGGAGATAACCAATATATCTATCTACTAAAAGGCAACAAAACCTTAGAGTTTTATGCTTATCATTGTCAACCGGATACTTGGATTAAAAGTTTAACCCAACCACCACCTGTACCAAATCTTAAACCATTCCGTGATGGCAGTTGTATGACCGTCGGTAAAAATAATAAGATCTATGCACTCAAAGGCGGTGCTTATATTAATGAATTTTACCGATATGACCCAGCGACTAATGTTTGGGAAACTTTGCCAGTTTTACCAACCTATAGTAGCATAACTGGTAAGAATACCAAAGTTAAAGATGGCGCTTCACTCTGTTATGATGGCGATAGTCTAATCTATGCTTTTAAGGGCGGTAATCGACAAGAATTCTGGGTATTTAATATCAATCAGAACCGATGGCAAGAATTAGATACTGTGCCCAGAGCAGTCGGACGCAAAAAAATTGGTAGTGGTGCTGGCTTAGCATTTGCTGATGACAAAGTCTTTGCGCTAAAAGGAAATAAGACAAGAGAATTTTGGTCATTTACACCTGTGCTGTCTGACTTATTTATCGTCGCAAAATACTCGGATATAAGTCAAACTTTCTCGCCATTACAAGAAAAAGTCGTAAAAACTAAAATAGATAACGAAATTAGAATCAGACCAAATTTCTTTAATGAACACTCAAAAATCGAACTGAATCTATCTGAGCTATGCGCCGTCAAAATCAGTCTTTATAATAGTGTCGGACAATTACTGTCAGAGATTTTAGACGAAAAACTTCCTGTTTGTCGTTATTCAATACCAATCAGCAAAAATGGTTTAAGTGCTGGTATCTATTTCTTGAAATGTGAAATCAATCCAGTTGATGATGCTAATAGAATTAGGAAAAGCATAAAATTAATCATTAAGTAAACATTGAGAAGCAGTAAAATGAGCAAAACTACCGTATCTTTGTTTTTACTGTTCTTTATTATTTTTATCACAAGTGCAGAGCCAGTGGAAACCCAGAAGCGTATTCCGACAAATAAATGCGGCACAGCTGAAGCATTAGAAGGCTTAAGGCTAGGAGTGAAATTTACCCGACCAAGTTCAGGACCCAAATACATCTATTCCACCCATTTTATTGTTCATTTTGATACAACCGGAACCAATATGACAACCCGAGCTTATGCTGAATCAGTTTCCAAGTATGCTGAATATTGTTGGGCAAAACAGATTGATAGCTTAAAATGGACAGCGCCACCGCCAGATAATGCTGGACCGGATAATCGCTATGACATTTATATTGTAAATTTAGAATACGGCGTATTAGGAACTACCTATGGTGAATCGCCATATTCCACACCTTATCCTAATGGTTATACCAGTTATATTTTTATTGATAATGATATTTCTTCTTGGGCAACTTGGGGAGTTCTGAAAGTAACCATTGCCCATGAGTTTAATCATGCATCCCAATTTCGTTATAGTGTTGCCGAGGGTACTTGGTGGTATGAAAATACTGCTACTTGGATGGAAGATGTCTGTTATGATGAAGTTAACGACTATATAAATTATCTCTATTACTCAACCCCTAATCCGCTTGATAGCCCACATCTTGCAATTACTAACAACTCAAATCTGTATTGGTATGCCGGAGCAATTTGGCCAATGTTTTTACAAGAGTATTATAATGACAGTTGTCCGAGATTTTGTTGGGAAAGAATGGGAGTGGTCTCTGGTGCCAATACTCTCTCGGGTATCAATGATATTCTTGTGTCTAAGTTTAGTTCCAATCTCACAATTGCCTTAAAACAATATGCGGTCTGGCGATATTTTACTGGCGACCGTGCAGACCCAACATATCATTTTTCCGAATCTAATCTCTGGCCTACTTCTGCCTTACTTCAAACTCACAATTCTTATCCGGCATCTGGCAATCAATTGACACAAAATCCCAATGGTCCTGGTGGTGCAAACTATATTCAATTCAATCCGGGTTTTAATGCCTTAAGTATCTCCTTTGACGGTCAAAATGGCTATAACTGGTCAGCAATTGTTATCGGTTATCGCGTGCCCTTACAATCAATTGAACAGGAAATTATGCTTGATGCTAATTGGTCCGGCACAACTAATATTGCGTGGTCTGATAATAGTCATATTGCTTTAATCCCAGTTGTGACTCATTGGACTAGTTCTGCAAATAATCTGACCCATACATATTCGGCTACAGAAATAACCAATATTAAAGATGTTGGCGTAACTGCAATTATCAATCCAGTTGGCACAGTAGATTCTACTGCTTTCTTAACTCCAATTGTCCGCGTCAAAAATAATGGCACCGGTACGGAAACTTTTCAAATCACATTCAAAATTATTGGCACGACTTATAATAGTTCTCGGTCCAAAACATTATTACCAGGTCAGATTGATACGGTCAATTTTGTCGCTTGGCAACCCGTGTCCGGCACTTATCAAAGTCGCTGTTCGCTTTATCTTTTTGGTGACGAAAATATCGCTAATGACACCCTGAGCGCTTCATTTACCGTTCAGGTAAGAGGTTGGTTTAGTAAAAACAGCATTCCACTTGGTGCAAGTAATAAAGGCGTAAAAGGTGGCGGTGCAATAACTGCAGGAATCGGCGGAAAAATTTATGCTTTCAAAGGTAATAATACCCGGGAATTTTATGTCTATCATATTAATGGGGACTCCTGGTCAAAAAGAGAAACTATTCCTGATGACCCGATTAATCGCAAAAAAGTGAATAAAGGCGCAGCATTAGCCTATAATAAACATTCAACACCAGATATAATTTATGCGACTAAAGGTAATAATACCTTAGAATTCTGGGCATATGATGTTACCGCAGATTCTTGGTTTCCCAAACCAACAATTCCCATTAATACCGCAACCAACAAAAAAGTAAAAGGTGGTGCGAGTCTTGCTTTTCTCAAACGCGGGACTCACCATTATGTCTATCTCTTAAAAGGTAATAATACTAATGAATTCTATGCTTATCATTGCCAACCCGATACTTGGATAAAGACATTAAAACCAGCACCATTTGGTCCAGACCTAAAACTATATCGAGATGGTTCATGTATGACTGCCGGACCTAATGGCCGGTTATATGTTCTCAAAGGTGGCGCCAAATATAATGAATTCTACTTCTACGATGCAGAAGCCGATACTTGGGGAAGATTAGAAAGTTTGCCTCGATATAGTCCGTTGACCAAGAAAAGTTCTAAAATTAAAGATGGTGCATCAATCTGTTATAATGGTGATAGTTTGATATATGCATTCAAAGGTGGAAATCGGCAGGAATTCTGGCAGTATAACATTAACCGGAATCGCTGGACTGAACTTGAAACAATTCCCAAACGCATCAGCGGTAAGAAAGTTGGTAGTGGTGGAAGTTTAGTTTTTGCTGATGCCCAAGTCTATGCTCTTAAAGGAAATAATACCAGAGAATTTTGGACTTACATACCGAGCCAGACAAATCTATTTACTGATGATAAAATTTTAGAGCCGAACAATACTTATTCATCTTCACAAACTAAAACAAATTACGCAACTTCAGGCAATCGTATTAATCTGTCTTCAAATCTTTTTACCAAACATACCAAAATTCAACTGAACTTATCCGAACCCAAGAAAGTAAAAATTATTCTTTATAATAATCTCGGTCAACAGGTCTTATTAATAGTTAATAAAGAATTTTCTGCCGGCTCATATCTAATACCGGTTAACGCTCAAAAAATACCTTCAGGCATATATCTTCTCCATTGCGAAATTGGCAAAACCTTAAACACCCTAAAAGTTATTCTTAAATAGAAATAAGGTATCACATAAACTTCTGGTAATTTTTCCGTAAATTTACTGCAACTAATTTACATTAAATAAGTTACATTTAGAAACAATATAAATAAAATTATTGTTTTTAGCACAGGGGCTAGGGTGGGGCTAGCCCTGGGCTAACCAATTCCCAGACTAATGAAAGGACTTGGTTACCTGATATACCGCATACAAGGTCGCCTATCAGTTAGCCCAAACCTTCTAATATAATCTCTTGAAGTCTCTTTCTAAATCTTTAAAAGACAAATACTTTGAAAACTCTTTTTAAGACATATCATTCTTTATTTATGAGATTGCTTTTAAGATGGCGCAAGAGAAACTCAAACAGGTAATTTACTTGAAATCTTACATCCAGATATTTCTTCAAACTTAAATTATGTTTAGGGTATATATTTCTATCTTAGTATTTTGATTTTTTATTTTTGGTAGTTAATTTTTGGTCTTATATTTATTTGGGAGAACTATGCGAAAGTCAAATTCTGTCTTCTTCCGTCATGCTGAACTTGATTCAGCATCTCAAAAGACCTTGAAATAAATTCAGGTGACAAATGGGAAAGTCATAGAACTCTGCAAAAGTGAATTTCTGTCTTCTTCTGCCACGCTAGCCCTTATCCTGAATCAAGTTCAGGGTGACATAGGGTGTTGCTTTTTGTCTACCACAATTTTCTATCGGCCACTTTTTCAACTCTCATTTTATCTTCTCTTTATCTTATCATATTTTTTAAATAATATTGTCTATAAGAAAAAATCTTTATTTCACAACCACTAATCTTTCAATTATCCTTTTCTTTTCTGTTTGTAATGAGAGAAAATAGACACCAGCCCGAAGCGGGCAAGAACCAAGAGTTTTTGTGTTGAAAGTTAATGAGTAATTGCCGGGTTTCTTTTCTTCATTAACCAATGTCTTAATAAGTCTTCCTGAAATGTCGTAAAGTTGAAGTGATACTTTACTTTCTATGGGCAACGAATAACGGATACGCATTGCGGATTTTGCTGGATTCGGATAGATTTTTAGCATCAGGCGTCTGGCGTCCAGCGTTAAGCGTTCATCTATTC
>JBDRUT010000020.1:0-27646 GCA_039801465.1 Caldifarciminota bacterium | reverse complement strand
TAGTTTTTATGAATATCAACGCCTAAATAAACATCAGCCATATTAACTCCTTTCCTAATACATCATAAACATCATAATATTACCAAAGTTATTCTTATTTTCTATTTTCATTTTATCCTTGACATTCGCATTCTGATTGCTAAAATATGCGGTAATTAATTATACGAGACAATCAGACTATGAATGAAAAAAATAACAACCAGTGTAATGTCAGAAGTCCGAATATGGTTGATATATTGATATTGAATAAGAATAACATAAACAGACAGGAGGCTTTATGGCTTTAAGTGATGATGTAAAAAATATTATTATTGAACAATTGCATGTGACTCCAGAAAAAGTAACGGATAATGCTTCTTTTGTCGAAGACTTAGGTGCGGATTCATTAGACATTGTTGAATTAGTTATGGCGTTTGAAGAGAAATTTGGGATTGAGATTCCAGATGAAGATTCTTCTAAAATAAGGACGGTTGCAGACGCGATAAAGTATATTGAAGAAAAGACTGTCAAGAAATAGATTAGAGATGTTAAGATGAAGGGTTTAATAGTAAAATCGTAGAATTTTTATGCGCCGAGTTGTCGTAACTGGATTAGGTGTTGTTACTTGTTTAGGCATTGATGTTGAAACCTTTTGGCAAAATCTTCTAGCCGGTAAATCTGGGATTACTCGGTTTGACCACATCGACCCAACAAACTTAGCAGTTCAATTTGGTGGCGTGGTTAGAGACTTTGATGCTACGAAACGATTTGATGCTAAACTCGTGAAGCGGATGGATAGGTTCAGTCAATTTGCTTTATGGTCAGCAGTTGATGCAGTTTCTGATGCGAAACTTTCTTTTGACAACGAGGATAAAAACCGAATCGGAGTAATTATTGGTTCAGGAATGGGAGGTCTTGAAACTTGGGAAAGACAACACGAAATTTATATTACGAAAGGTCCTTCACGTGTCTCACCGCTTTTAATTCCAATGATGATTCCGGATATTGCCGCAGGTAATATTTCAATCTATTATGGATTACGCGGTCCGAATTATTGCACTACTTCTGCGTGTGCTTCAGGTGCGCATGCAATTGGTAGTGGTTATCGTCATATTCTTGCCGGAGATGCTGATATTTTTATCGTCGGCGGTTCCGAAGCACCGCTTACAGGTTTTTGTGTTTCCGCATTTGCGAATATGGGTGCATTGAGCAAACGGAATGACGCTCCGGAAAAAGCATCAAGACCATTTGCTAAAGACCGTGATGGTTTTGTAATTGCCGAAGGCGCGGCGTCAGTAATATTGGAAGATTTAGAACATGCAAAAAAGCGAAATGCTAAGATTTATGCAGAAATTGTCGGTTATGGTGTGACCGGTGATGGTTATCATATAACTGCACCAGCACCAGAAGGCGTTGGTGCGTATGAAGCAATGAGAAACGCTCTAAATGAGGCAAATCTTACACCGGATGATATTGATTATATTAATGCCCACGGAACATCGACCGACTTAAATGATTTAACCGAAACCCAAGCCATTAAAAAATTGTTTGGAGAGCGTGCTAAAAAGATTGCAGTAAATTCAACCAAATCAATGATTGGTCATTCATTAGGTGCTGCTGGTGCGATTGAATTTGTTGTACTGTGTCTCTCCGTGCACCAACAGAAAGTTCATCCGACAATAAATTTAGAAAATCCTGACCCAGAATTAGATTTAGATTATGTAATCGAAGGCGCACGCTCAATGCCAATCCGCGCTGGAATGTCAAACTCTTTGGGGTTTGGTGGACATAATACTTGTCTCTTAGTAAAGCAATTCAAGGATTAGTTTTGTGAAATATTTACATAGTTCGCATCGGTTACCAAATCATCACTTATTGATAAGACAATCCGGAGTCTAATCTTTCAATTTGAAATTTCTAAGTTCTAAAAAAACTATAAGAATTGGAATTGGTGGAAATCTTGGGTCTGGAAAAACGACTGTTGCTAAAGAGTTAATCAAACTCTTTCAAAATGCTGGTTTTAAGATTAGTTTAATTGAAGCGGATAAAATCGCTTGGAAACTATACAAATATTCTCCCAATAATCAAATATATCAAAAAATTGTTAAAACATTTGGTCAGGGTATTCTTGATAAACATAAAAAAATTAACCGTAAAGCATTGGCAAGCGTAGTTTTTGGTAATAAGGCGAAACTGCAGAAACTAAATCAGATTGTTCATCCGGAATTAATAAGAAGATTGAATCATAAATTACAGAGAAACAATAATACAATAAAAATCCTTGATGCTGCATTATTATTTTTCTGGAGAAAGAAGATTATGGTTGATTATCGGATATTAGTAACCGCACCGAAAGCACATAAAATTTCAAGAATGTTAAAACGTGGTTATAGTCTTAAAGATATTTTAGCCAGATTAAATTACCAGATGAAAGAAAGAGATATGCGATCAATGGCAGATTTTATTATTGCCAATAATGGTACGCGTGCCGAACTTAAAGAAAAAGTTAAAATCTTATATCGTAAAATAGTTGAGAACGATTGTTCCAAGAAAATCCTAAAATGAAATTAGAACAGGTTCCAATATCAAAGTTAGAGATTGACAACAATATTGTCTATTTTTCTTCACCCTCAATCTTTGAGAAAGAAGAGGTTAAGCAATTAGTACAAAGTAGTTTTGAAACATATCAGAAATTAATCAATCCCGAAGTTCAAAGTTTAGGTAAATGTATAGTTGAAGCCAATGCACAGAGTTATCCTTTTCATCAAGCTAAAGCGCAACCAGTAATCTTTAATGTCGTTTTTGATTTAACTCAGACAAATTTTTCTTTTCAAACTACAAATAACAATGAAGCATTAAAACTTTTTCGGTTATTAAGAGACCAGCGACAAATTGTTCCAGACATAAAAACAATTCAAACCCTTCGGGGAACTTTTTCTGAAATTATTTCGGCAATTTTATGGCAGATCGGCGCAATTAAAGTCAGTCTGGGTGATATTAAACCCTATTTCAAAGTTGATGAACGCAAAAACTATAGTCCAATTTATATTGATATTAAAATTTTACCAGCCTATCCGACAGTCTTTGATTTTATTGTGGCAACATCAATGCTCGTTTTAGAAAATTTAGAGTTTGATTTAGTATGTGGTATTGAAGCCGGTAGTATTACTTTAGCCAGTTTGATTGCACACAAACTTTCCAAGCCGATGTTTTTTGCGCGAAGGGAAAAGCGATATCCCGAAGCAAAGATGTTAGAAGGCATTAATAGTGCTCAATTACTTCATAAGAATGTTTTAGTCGTTGACGACACAATTGTTGCTGGTTGGACCAAAACCAGAGTTTTTGAAGAAATTAGAGCATTAGGTGGCAATGTTGATAAGTGTTTTGTCGTTTTTGACCGTCAACAGAATAGCGAAGAAACCCTAAGAGCATATGGTGTTACATTATATTCTCTAACCAATATCCAATCCGCTTTGTCCGATGCGATTCCAAAGTCAATTACATTTTTGACTGATGAAGAACACCGCGAAATTAGAGAATACTTCAAGTCACCGAAAGCTTGGCATAAGAAAAAAGGTTTTGAATACTTTGAACTCAAACCACACTGAAATAAATGTAATTATTCAAGAAACACGAAACAAATTATAATTAATGCGTAGTTCTATGTGGCATAAGAAAAAAGTCTGAATACTTTGAACCCATCCTATTTGGAATGAAATGCTATTATTAAACAACACAAACAAATTAGGGTTAACACATGGTTTATTTTAATAATATAATAAAATGAAAATAAAGGTCTTAGTAATCGGTTCTGGTGGTCGGGAGCATGCTTTAGTTTGGAAATTAAAACAGTCAGATTGTATTGTGTATTGTGCGCCGGGTAATGGTGGCATTTCAGATATTGCCCAGTGTGTTCCAATTAGTGTTGATGATATTATCGGACTTAGAAAGTTTGCTCAGAAAAAGAAAATTGATTTAACAATCGTTGGTCCGGAAGTTCCTTTGGGATTAGGAATAGTTGATGAATTTACTAAGTATGGATTAAAAATATTTGGACCAAATCAAAAAGCAGCGCAACTGGAAACATCTAAAGCATTTGCCAAAAAATTTTGTCAGAAATATGGTTTACCGACGCCGGATTTTGGAATCTTTAACAATTCATCATTAGCCAAGAAATATATTGCTAAGAAAAAGTTACCTTTGGTTATTAAAGTTGATGGTCTTGCAGCAGGCAAAGGTGCGATTATTGCGAAAAAGAGAGAAGATGCCGAATCAATTATTGAACGCATCTTAGAGAAAAGAGAATTTGGTCCTGCAGGCGAGAAGATTGTTATTGAAGATTATATTTATGGGCAAGAAGTTTCGATGCTGGCAATTACTGATGCTGATACAATTATTCCTTTAATTCCTGCACGCGACCACAAACCATTGCTCAATGGCAATAAAGGACCGAATACTGGCGGAATGGGTTCCTATGCGCCAATTCCTGAATTAGACCAAAACTGGCTAAACAAATTTATGACCAAATTATTTGCACCATTGCTCACCGCACTAAAAAAAGAGAATATTGAATATAAAGGCGTAGTCTATGCAGGTTTGATATTATCGGGTGAAAAATTCTATATCCTTGAATTTAATTGTCGTTGGGGTGACCCAGAGGCTGAAGTCCTTTTGCCACTATTAAAAAATGATTTGGTATCATTATGTTTTCAAACTATTGAAGGAACACTGACTAATTTGGAATGGCATAAGAAATTTGCCTTGACGGTTATTGCTGCTTCTGCAGGTTATCCCGGACACTATGAAAAAGGGAAATTAATTAGTGGTGATTTGCAAAATAGGGAAGATGTAATTATTTTTCATTGCGGAACAAAAAAAGATAACAACCGATATTACACAAATGGTGGTAGAGTGCTTGCGGTTACTGGTATTGGTAAAACTCTGACTGAAGCCCGAGATAAATCATACCAAGCATTGAAAAACATCAAATTTGATGGTATCTATTATCGAATTGATATTGGTGAAGTAAAATGAAGAAGCATTCTAAGACAAAAACTTATCAACCAGACAATTGGACAATCCTTTTTGTTTGCACGGGTAACTCGTGTCGGAGTCCAATGGCAAAAGGAATTTTTGATAAACTTATTGAAAAATCGGCAAAAATCAGAAAATCCGAAATAAATATTTTAACGCTTTCTGCAGGCACAAATGCAACAAAAGGCAATCTGCCTTCAGAATATGCCCAGCAAGCAGTGAAAAAATATGGTGTTGATATCAGACACCATATTTCCCATCCATTGACTGAAGAACGGATTGCTTTGGCTGATTTGATTTTGGTAATGGAGAATAAACACAAAGAACGAGTTTTAGAACTCGCACCTTTAGCAAAGAATCGAACTTTTCTGATTACAGAATATGTTGGCGAAGATAATCAAGAGATACCCGACCCTTTCGGTCAACCTTTAGAAAAGTTTCAAGAAGTTGCAGATTTACTCTATAAACTTTTGCAAAAGGTCTATAAAATAGTCATTAACCAGATAGTATTGCATAAATAATATTGAGCAATATATATAGAAATTATGCAGAATTTATTGTTTTACATAAAGTTATGAAATTAGTAAAGTCTACAGATAAGTGAACGGAGGCGTTATGAACTATTTTTTGACGGATGAACAAAAAGCAATTAAAAAATTAGCCCGGCAAATTGCTGAAGAAAAAGTAAAACCAGTAAGACAGCATTTAGATGAAACTGGTGAGTTTCCCTATGAGATAATGAAGGAGTTTTCCCAAGCCGGTTTACTGGGTATTTATATACCTGAAGAATATGGTGGCGCGGGTGGAGGTGTTTTTGAGATGTGCTTAGTCGTTGAAGAAATCTCACGCATTTGTGGTGGTGTTGGTGTCTGTTATGCAGCAAATGGACTTGCAGCTTATCCGATAATCCTTTCCGCTTCTGAAGAACAAAAGAAAAAATATTTACCTAAAATGGCATCCGGTGAATGGATTGGTGCATTTGGGCTTACTGAACCGAATGCAGGTTCAGATGCTTCCAGTATTCAGACCACTGCAGTTAGAGATGGAGATTATTATGTGCTTAATGGCACAAAACATTTTATTACTAATGGTGAAGTTGCTCATCTCTATACAATTATTGCCAGCACAAATCCAGAACGCGGTGGCAGAGGACTTTCTGCTTTTATTGTGGAAAAAGGTACGCCTGGCTTTACTTTTGGTAAACACGAAAATAAGATGGGTATTAGAGCATCAATAACAACTGAATTGATATTTCAAGATTGTCGGGTGCCGGTTGAAAATCGCATTGGTCCGGAAGGAACGGGTTTTATCACCGCAATGCGTACATTTGACCGGACTCGGCCAGGAGTTGGTGCACAAGCATTGGGAATTGCTCAAGGTGCTTTGGAGGCTGCAACTGAATATACTCAGCAACGAGTCCAATTTGGCGCGCCGATTTCATCTTTACAAGGTATCCAATTTAGGTTAGCCGAAATGGCAACAAAGATTGAAGCGGCACGGGCGTTAGTTTATGCGGCGGCTCGGCATGCAGACTCTGGTGCCAAAGATATTGCCGGCTACTCATCAATGGCAAAATTCTTTGCTTCTGATGTGGCAATGCAAGTTACAATTGAGGCGGTTCAATTATTTGGTGGTTACGGCTATATGAAAGATTATCCTGTAGAAAAAATGATGCGCGATGCAAAAATCACTCAAATCTATGAAGGCACAAATGAAATCCAAAGATTAGTCATTGCTCGTGAACTACTAAGAGGCAATTTATTTAAAGAGTATTGAGAAGAATTAAAGGTTAGGAATATTATTTCTTTAGAGTTGGCTAAAATCAATTAGAAGGTCATTGGAGAAAATCATTATCAATATTAGACTCTGAAATAAATTCAGGGTAACACTTAGTGACATCATACAACATTGTCGTTTCATACTATCCATTGTGTCATTCCGAGATTGTTTCGGAATCTTGATGCTTAATCCTATGACCTTGAAATAAATTCAGAGTGGCAAACAAGTAACGATTGTCATTCTGAAGGAGAGAAGCGACTGAACCTACTTGCTTGTATCAGGAAATGGATAAAAATTCGGAATGCTGATATATGTTCACTAAAAATAAGTGTCATTCTGAGGAGCGGCGAAGAATTTCAAATGCTGAAGAGTGTTAGCCTTGAGACCCTTCGTTTCACTCAGGGTGACAGATAAGCAATAATTGTCATTCTGAGGCTATAGGCCGAAGAATTTCAAATGGTGATGAGTGTTAGCCTTCTGATATATGTTCGCCTTGGAGATTCTTCTTCACGATGTTCAGGGTTAGAATGACAATTAGCCTGAAGTGTCATTGTGAAAAAACGAACTGACTGAACCCGACACGAATAAAGAATCTTAAATACTGACTGCTATCGGAAACAGTATCAGATTTTGGAATCTTATCTTTGATAGATGCTAAGACTTTGAAATAATTCAGAATGGCAATTGGATAAGACGGGTTCAAAAGTTCAAGATTAAAAGTGAAGTAATTTTGGACTTAATTTAGTATTTATTGATGCAAGTATTTTAACAGGATTTGTATTTGATTTGATTTTAGATTTTCTATAGGACTTTCTTTTAAGTATTTTAAGAGTCGACCAATTAAATAAGAGAAGATGCTTTTTAAAATATACAGTGAAAATCGATGTCTTTTGTTTATAAGAACAAATACTTTAAGACATTATAATAGACAAATTGGGCTAACTGGTAGGCGACCTGGTATGCGGAGTATCGGGTAAGATATTGTATGCATTATGCTGGGATTGGGCTAGCATAAGGGCTAGCCCCAACCTAGCTCCGGACCGTTTGGTGCTTGAAAAGGCTAGTGGGTTACCGATAAAAAAACAGGGGAGCGATTTCCGCTCCCCTGGTCTGGGCCTGACATTTCCAGATGTCAGGCAAATTCTATATTATTGGACAATAAGTTTGATTTCACTGGAGTTCTTCGCATCTTCATACTTCAGGAAGTAGATGCCATTAGCAAGATGTTTGGCTAAGAGTTTAGTTGTGTAAGAACCAGCATTGAGATAATCATTCACAAGGGTTTCAATCAACTGACCAGATGCATTGTAGAGTTTGATTGAGACTTTACCGGAAACAGGAACTGTGTAGCGAATTGTCGTGAACTTATTGAATGGATTCGGATTGACACTGAAGTTGAAGTTCAGGTTAGTTACGGATTTTTCGGTCATAACTGCGGAATTAGCAACAGGTTTTGGTTGAGCCAATGCCAGTTTAGTATATGGACGATATTGCCAGAATTCAGGTGTGTTATTACCTTTGAGTAAGTAGACGCGACCATTAACATACGCAAGAGCAGCACCGGTCTTCGGTACTGATTTCTTCCACAGTCTTGGAATTGTATCCAGTGGTGTCCAGAGACCAGTGTCAGGTGGAATTGCATTCGGTGTATACATCCAGAAGTCTTGAGCGCCGCCGCCTTTAATCATATAAGCAACATTGCCATCCGTACACATTGCGCCACCATCTTTAACTTTAATCTTCTTAGGCTTCTCAATCAAGTTAGTCGGATATGCTTGTGGACAGGATTCAACTTCAGTCCATTCGTTAGTTCCAATGTCATAAGCCCAGAATGAGTTGTATTTGTCACCACCTTTGATACCATAAATCTTGTTGCCAATTGCAACAATCGCGCTACCATCTTTCCAAGGTTTAGCAGTAGCGCCAGCAGGTGCTTTTTGTAGGGTTGCCCAGGATTTTCCAACTGGGTCATAAGCAAAGAAGTTCTCGTATTCTGTTTTCTGTCCGCCGACTAAGACATAGAGTAGACCGTCTTTGAAGAATAGTGAAGTGCCACCTTTTGCACCTTTGGTTGAAGGAATCCAAGACTCAAAATACCAGTGGCCATCAGTCAGGTCATATTTCCAGAGTTCAAATGTGCCATTACCTTTTGTTGCCCAGATAGTATTTTCACCATCCCAGCAGAGAGAAGCACCTTTGCCCGGCATCTTCTTGTTGAACTTAGTGCTATCTAAGCCTGGTGGTTTAAGCGCAAAGCCGATAGTCTCGGCTTCAGTCCAAACGCCAGGTGTGCCTGTGGTATATTTGTAGAATTCTTTTGACTTACAGCCGCGGAAGGCATAAAGAGTGCGAGCAGTTTTTCCTTCAGATGGACCTTGAGTAAGTGCGCCACCGTCTTTGACATATTTGCCCGTTACGCGACTTGGCATTGATTCCAGTTGTGACCAGCCAGGAGTACCGGTTGAGAGAATGAAGGTTCTTGGGTCTGAGTAATTACCCCAGTTTCCAGCCAAGTCTCGGCATTTAACCATCCAAACATAGCCACCGTCAGCAAGTGGTTCTTCAGGAGTATAAGTATTTACATCCAGTGTTTCATCAATCACTACTTGTTTATCACCAACTTCAACTAAAAGATTATATTTGACTGCATCAGAAACTTCAGCCCAACTAAATGTTGGAGTCGGGTCATCAATTACCGCGCCTTCAGGAATTGAGAATGAAGAAGTATCAGGTGGTAGTGGTCCTTCGTTATCAACTTTGAACATTCGGGATGTTGAATATGGGTCAGGTGTGCCGGGTTCTTCAGCGCGGACATGCCAGTAGTAAGTGCCATCTGCCAATGCATCTTCTTCAGAAACAGTCCAAGATGTTGTTGAACTCACATCTTGCAATAGCACATTGTTGAAGTTTTGGTCAGTTGCAATCTGAATACGATATAATGTTGCGCCATCAACTGGAGTCCATTCAAAAGTCGGAGTTCGGTTCTGGAATTCAGCACCATCCGCTGGTGATGTGAGTGTTAATGGTATTACTTCACATGCGAAGTCATTTTCCTTCATATCATTATTCGGCACCATATCACCTGCAAGTTTAGTATAGGCTTTGATGAGATAATTGCCTTCAGTCCAGAGCGTGCAGGGCTTAAAGAAGGTATCAAGAGATGCTTTGCCATAAGGAATGCTTACCAAGATTGAATCGCGATAGATAGGTTCTGGGAATGCGATACAAACTACTGAATCAACTGCGGCTTGGCTCAAATATAACAGTTTACCACCCCACATTTCACAGCCACCAGCAATACCAGAACCGAGTTCAGGAATTGCAGTATAGTCAGCAACTGTAAAATCAGGATAATTATATTTTACCAAATGGGCAGTCGGTTGATTTTGACATGAACCCCAGACGCAATTTCTTGACGCATCATAGGCTAACCCATAAATAGAGTAAGTATTAGTATTAACCTGTCGGACTGCGCCACCTTGATTATAGAACTTGTAAATTGGTGAGCTCCAGTCTGCAGTCCATAAAGAGTCTTCAACATTATTATCCATTAGCGCACGAAGGTAACTAATACCAGTGACTGTATAAGTACCAACAACATTATGTGATACCGGGTCAATCTTATGAAGCACTGCGTCAGCTCCAGCATAGACATAGCCATTATAGAAGCACATATCACGATAACCCCAAGTTGTTGTCGTTGCCTGTTGGAAAGAGTCAACCAGTGTTCGGGTATTGAGATTATAGATCAATATCCAGTTCGGGTCAGTAGAACCAGTTCTGCCACCAGAAGATACCCAGAGCAAGGTTTCGCCAGCAGGATAATCGCCAATACAAACCGGTGTCAAACCAACACAAGCGACATGTGGAAGTGGAATTGCCCATAAGACTGAATAGTCAATACTCTTGGACTTGTTATTAGTTCGGACTTTAGTTATCATATTACTAATCGCATCAGTTGTCTTGGGGTCAATCGTAAAGGTCTGTTTTTCAGGTGTTGCTAATTCAATCTCAGGGTTAATTGCGGTATTTTTATCATCTTGTTTTTTGCCGCCAAGATAATAGATTTCAGCAATCACAGGCACTTCAGCTTCATTTTGTGAACCGTAATTAGCAACGGTTACTTCAGGATTAAATGGAATGCGTTTTATTTCATTGTCTTTTGTGCCGGTTGGTCGGTTAATGCTGGCAACACCCACATCAATAACTGCTTGAATTGTCGTCGTTCGGGTTTTAATGTCATTACCAGGAAATTCATCACCCGCTAAACCGGTCGCCATTTTAACTGTCACTTGTTCTTCAATTGTTGGGACAGACCAGACATCAAACTCAACAGTCGTATCTCTACCTTCAGCAAGCGAGATGAACTTTTCGCTGTGGTATCTAACTTCATTACCAGCACCAAAGATTGTGCAGGCGACTTGGAAATTAGATTGGGCTGTTGTGCCATAATTCTTAACTTTTGCCTTTGGTGTCATCGGCACATTAAGTGCATGCATTGCACCAGGATACAGTATTTCATCAATACCGACATCATTAGCATATATGTACTTATAGAACCGAATTGCCCGATTGGCTGATAATAGATTACCAGCCGGTAAACCATTATAGAGATATTGCAGACCAGTAGAACCATCAGAATTTTCAATACCAACAGTTGCTGATGCACCATAATCTGCGGCAGCACCACCAGCAACATTAGCATACTGGATAATAATGTCGTTACTGCCTTCTAAGAGTAGATATTGGAATGCCAAACAAGAATCGCCGTCATTGTAGTATCTGATATTATTAAAAGAGATAACCAATGTACAATTCGGTGAAGTGCCTAATACCTGATATTTTCTTATTGAGTTTAAGTGACCACAATGCAAATCATCCCATAAAGCACAGATTAAGTTATTCGGTGCTGTGGGGTCAGGAAGAGCAGTGTTGCCGAGTGATGTCGAGCCAGTTCCAAATGATAAGAATCCATTTGTACCAACATAAACCGTATTATAAGTATTGTCATAGAAGGTAAAGTTAAATCCAATTGGAATTTGGCTATAGCCATCATCCCAAGAGCCGTAAGTTAACGGCAGGTCAGTGCCAGTTGCTGAAATATCAATCCAGTTATAAGTTGGTCCACCAAGTGTATCTGAATCAATCCACCAATAATAACCCGCATCCGGTCCACCAGTATAATAAGGAATCGGGATTTGGGTTTGTCGGGTCTGGATATCATTATTCGGATTTTCATCACCACTCTTATAAGCCTTAACCTTGACAGTATAAGTTCCTGCACCAGGTAATGTCCAATCATTGAATGGAACGGTTACAGTATCAAATACTCCTAAAGAAGGAATTGTTTCGTGGTCAACATAGACTACTGCTTTGGTTTGTGAGAAGATTGAACAGCATACTGGAATATTCGTTTGAGTTGAGATACTGTAATTTCTTATTTTTGCTCTAACCGGACTCGTTGTTGTGGTTCTGGGATTGAGCATTGTTAGCGGTGCCAGAATTGATGTAACTGCAATATCTATAGCAGGTGGTGTTTGTGGTGTCATTTGGAATCTGATATTTGGTAGATTGGTTGTCGTGTATGATAATGTCGTTGGCAGACTCGCATCACTATAAGCATATCTGTTTCTTACTTGCGGAACCGTGGTATATCGCCAATAGGGATAAGTTGAAATATATGCTTGATAACCTTTTAGCACGAGAATTTGCAGATTCTCAACATTGTTATATCTAAATGGTGTGGTTAGTGTTATCTCCATCCAGCCTTCAGTAGCATTATTAGGAAATTGTCCTTCATAAACCAGAGTATAATCATCTAAAGAATAAGCACCCGCAGACAATGCAGTATCCGATGTATGTTTCATATAGATTTTAACACTATCAATCGGGTTAACATCAGTGCCTGATGCTTTATAATAAGCAAGGTGGGTTAAATCGCCATAATAGCCAATTTCCGATTGCAAATAGATTGCTTCATGAACTGAATAATTATAAAAACGATATATGGGATAAGTTGCAGCTGATGAAGTGCCAGTACCGATGATAATATAATTACCGACTTCGGTCGTGCTTGTTTTTCGGTCATTTCGTGGGTCAGCATCACCAGCCAAAACTGTTCTCATTCTTACTTCACAGACTTCAGGTGATGATGGTGTAGTCCAAGACGGCAAGGTCACAACTGAATCTTTTTGTGGAGAAAGCGAGACATTAACACTATCAAGATAGCGAAGGACTTTGCCAGGTCCGACAATTGAGCAGAGCACAGTGATTTGCGGTTGAAATGCGGTACCATAATTTCTGATTAGCGCTTGTGGATTTATGCTTGCACCAAGCAGAACTGATGCACCAGGCTTGATAATTGCTCGAACTCCAGCATCAGTAGTTGGCGGTGTTTGGGCTGTAAAGCCAAAACGAACATTGGTGCGATAATAAGTTGCGGTTAATGAAGTTGGCATTGCTGTATTACTATACGCATATCGGCTCCTATATGTTGGTGAAGTTGATGTGTATTGATAATACGGATAACCAGAAGTAATTTGTGGACCATCCCTAACAACCAACACTGCTAAATTATCAAAATTATTATATAAGAATGGCGTGGACAGCGATACTTCCATCCAACCAGAAGTATTATCATTTGTAAAGACACCAGAATAGACCAAAGTATAATCATCCAGACTCCAAGCACCAGTTGTAAGTGTGGCTTCGGAAGTGTGTTTCATATAGATTGAAACACCTTCAATCGGGTCAAGATTTGTGCCTGATGTCTTATAAAAAGCAATAGAGTTGATAGTGCCATAATAACCAATTTCCGATTGCAAGTAGATGCGCTCAGTCACTGAATATTGGTAATAACAATACATTGTATAAATTGCTGAACCCGAAGTTCCTGTGCCGATATAGATATATGGTAGGACATCACAACCTTTTGATTTTCGGTCATTAGCAGGATTCTCATCACCGACCAAGGCACTTCTCACAATCACTGAACACATCTGAGCAGTTGTCGGCGTATAGGAACCAAAACTGACAACAGTGTCTCTGCCTGATGCCAAAGAAATCGTTTGGGTGTTGGTATAAAGAAAACCAGTCGTATTGCCAACAATTGAACAGATAACCGCAAAATTACTCGCGTAATTTGCTCCTGCATTTCTTATTTTCGCAGTAGGTGTTATCGACGCATTCAATAATGCTTGTGTACCAGGCGTAAGAATGTCATCGACTGCAACATCATTGTTGAAATTGCCTTCTACCAAAACATCATCAATACAAAGGGTCCAAGCATATAAGCCACGGTCAACAAAAGCAATATAAATATTCTGATTAGCGTATGAGTTAAGCGAATAGACCTTTTCTTGATAGGTTGTATAATCTACAGTAAAAGAATCCAAGACGACAGTAAAATCAGAAATTGCATTACCGGTCGTAGATAATCTGACAACTAATTGGTCATATGGTGTTGAAGCATAAGATGTCCGACACCAGAATCTAAGTGTTCCGCCAGTTGAGGGTATAGCAATTTGAGGCGTTACTAACCAGTCGTTGTTTTGTAAAGTTTGAGTTTCATATCGACAAGAGGCATGAGCAGATCCGGTTCGAGGATATAATGTGTTTCGGACCCACTGTTGAGTCCCGCCATCAGCATTATAGACTACCCACCCTGTTGGTGGAAATGTCGTGCCTTCAAATCCTTCGGTTAACAATTGTGCAAATGCGGTCGTGCTGATAAGCACAATTGCAGATAGCACAACTAAATATTTTATCTTACGCATTTTATCCTCCATTTTTTATATTATATTTGGCAAGACTTGTGGTGCTTCCGAAACGGATTCCAATCCTGACCTGGTCGTAACGACCCTATCGTCAGGACAGGTTTTATAAAAATGAAGACCGCTTCGGTCATATGCACCAATGGACAGTAAACAGGAAACAGTAGACAGAAAACAGGGATTTTTTCCCGTATCCTGTATGCTGTATCCTGTTCGCTATCCTTGAACCTGCATTCGGCTCTATGCTCTTGCTTGCCACCACCCGATACGGATTCATCCGATACGGACTCGTCCGATACGGATTTCCATATCGGAAAAGAGCCATCAAGCCGAAGAGGATTATTACGGATGTTAGAGCTGAAAATTAAATAATCTTTACTCCCAGAAGTTCTACATATTATCGCTTCCAGCCGCCTAAATCTCATTATAGGTTATGATTTAGATTGTTGTTTTCAATTATTATCCTTTTTATTATGAGTGCCTGTATTATGCTTTAATCCGATTTGGTATATCGCCCAACCATTTGCCATATACTAATATTATTATAATAAATTTTTCTATTTTGTCAACAAAAATTTTTGAGTCAGTCTACTAAAACCATCCGACACTTTCTGTTTTTCACAAATTACGAACATAGTATATGCTGGCAGTTTTTCTGTAACAATCCCAAGTTCTTACTCTAAATAACTATGATTGCGGCCTAACTTTTTATTACTCATTTAGATTAATTGATTGTTGCCACTTTTCAAAATAAGCAATATCTTCTAAATTTTTTCTTTTTCTGCCTTTGGCAACAAATTTACTAACTTTATCTACAATGTTATCTTTACCCGCAGGATATCCTAATGGTGTTAGCGCAACAACTCTGACTTCTTTTGGTATGTTAAGCAATTTTTTAATCATTTCTTCATCAAAAGCACCAATCCAGCAAGTGGCTAATCCTAAATCTGTTGCGGCTAAAATTAGATGTTCCATTGCAATAGCAACATCAACCAGATAGTAATCAATACCTTGACGGTGTCCACTATCTTTGGGATTAGCACAAGCAACAATTATTACTGGCACATTCTTCAAAAAGAAATTGATGTTATACTGAAATGGCCGAAACTGAGCAATCTTTCTAATTGTTTCTTTATCTTGAACGACAACAAACCGCCAACATTGACGATTCTGCCAAGATGGTGCGAGACGAGCCGATTCTAACACTTTAATAATTTTCTCGGGTTCAACTGGCTGTGAAGAAAAATTGCGCGTGCTCTTTCTTTGTTGGATTACTTCCCAAAAATCCATATTACTTTCGAAGCATACAAGTAATCTCTTGCGCTATTTAATAATTAATCCAATTCGTTGCCACTGAATTTGACGCGGACTCAAAATTATACGCGCAATGTTTGGTGCTGCTGAAGAAGAAAAATATATCACCATCGGTTTACCCTTAACATATTTGAGTGGAATCGGACCAAAAAACCGAGAGTCGGACGAGTTGTCCCGATTGTCACCCATACCAAAGATTGTGCCTTTGGGTACAACTACCGGTCCAAAATTGTCTCGAAAATAAAATCCTTCAGGACTGGTCAGAAATTTACCCTGTTCCCATTGAGTTTGATAATGTTCAGGAACTGATAAGGGCGGTGGAAATACTCTTCGGTCAATATGTTGCACATACGGCTCAATCTTTAATTTACCATTGACATATAATCGCTTGTTACGGATTTCAACGGTATCGCCCTCTACAGCGACACACCGCTTCACAAAATTTCTCGGCATATACCAAGTAAAGAAATTAGTTGTTTTGTTCCAATACAAAGGCAGTAAAGGTAAAAATTTAGGAAACAATCGGATGTAATTTTCTTTTGGTTCTGGTTCTGAAGGGTCAAGACTATAACGAAAGACAACAATATCACCTGGTTTAGGATTCGTTATTGGAATTAGTGTCTTATTGGTAAAAGGCATTTTTATGCCGTAGATAAATTTATTAACAAGCAGAAAATCACCTGTCATAATAGTTTCTTCCATTGATGGTGTTGGCACCATAAAGGCTTCAACTACAAATGCACGTAAAATCAATACGACGATAATTACCGGTAACCAGGAAAGGATAAAGTGTAAGACCGCGCGCAAAAATTTCATTATCTGATTATATACTTGGAATTAATAATGTCAAGTTTAATGAGCAGAAAATTATATTGACGGAATAAATTCAAAATGCAAAATGCAAAAATCAAAATGAAAATTCAAAATGCAAAGAGAATAATAAATTTTTCTTTTGAGCCTTTGGACTTTAGTATTCTGTCAATCTGGTTGCGAAGCGATGATGAAGTGCAACAAAGTCAACTTGATTCAGAATCCCGATTCTTATTTTTACAAGACCCCGCATCAAGTGGGGATGACATTGTGTGTCACTTTTGAACTTTGAACCTTTCAGCCCTTGAACCTTATCTCTGTTTTTTCCGTGTCTTCTGTGTCTTCAGTGGCTAAATTAGACTCTGAAATAAGTTGCTGTCGTTTCACTCCATCTACGCTTTGCATTTCAGGGTGATACTGCGTGTCACTTTTGAACCTAATTTCTGCTTTCAGTGTTTTCACCAAAACTTTTCCGAACTCTCCAAAACCAAGGCTTGACTTGATTTGATTTTTTAGTATAATATATGCAAATATGCATATATATATAAGAATGATGTCAAAAGTACTTGTGACTGATTTATGGAATGAGCGGAAAGTATATATGAATATAATCTGTCATGTTTGTATGGTTTATTAATATATTAGACTTATATCGGCTTATGATTTAGTAAGTTTATATGGCAATTTGTAAAAGTAGCGTGTGAGTGGTTTTGAATGTTTTAATCTTAGTTGAACTTGCGACTCTATGGCTTTTGAACGCGGGTGTATTGAATTATATAGGATTAGTATTGTTTTAGACAAGGTTATCGGTTGATGGTAGTATTAAGACATTTGGGGCAAAATGCTTAATTTGTTTGGTTTTTTAAGAATAATACGTGTATTGAGCAAACAGGAATCAACTATTTGTGCGGGTTTTGATATCCAATGTTTTGGTGGTCATAAGGCAAAAGTCAAAGTGTCTGGGTGCAGTAGGGGTACAGAATGGATGCTGAACTGGTACCATTCACGCCGTGGTCTATGAAGTTAAAAATTGTGTCTATTATTATGGCAAACTTGATATTTATTATTAAATTTATGCTTTTACTGCGATTTTCGTATCATTTTAAGGCTATTGTTCAATCATTCAAGTTAACACTTAGTTTTCCACCTATTTTGCCTGTGCTTATATCATAAAAATTGCCCATCAGAAGACAAATCACAATACTATTTGGTTGGATTGAGAACTCTGCGAAAGTTATATTTTGCTTATGTATTATACATTTTCACCTGTTTTTATGTGTCTTAAGTGTTCTTAGTGGGATTTTCAGAAGTTATACTAATGTTAATCTTGACAATTTAACTTATTAAAGGATAATAATTAAGTGAAAAGAAACTATCTGCTAAAATAAAAGTATGAAGCCAAAAGAATAAGTTGACTCAGCAATGGAATTAAGCATAATAATAGGTAATGAGTTTTTTGCTAAAATAACGGTATAAAAAAGTTAAGTAAACAATGGAATTGAACATAATAAACGGAGTTTTACTCCGTAAAAAATAATAATGAAGAATATGCTATATTTTACTCGTATCCCGTTGCCCGTTGCGGGTATCGGCCTACTGACACAAAGCGTCAGTAAAGAACTAACTTGATTTTCTCTTTTTAGGAGGGAAAAATGGCAAAAGTTAGAGTTGCAATCATTGGTGTTGGCAATTGTGCGTCAAGTTTAGTCCAAGGCGTATATTATTATCGGAATGCGAAAGAAGGAACTTTTATCCCGGGTATAATGCATACAGTTCTTGGTGGCTATCATATCGGAGACATTGAATTTACCTGCGGAATTGATATTGATAAACGAAAAGTCGGAAAAGATTTAGCTGAAGCCATCTATACTTATCCTAATAATACTTATAAGTTCTGTGAAGTGCCTAAACTCAATGTCAAAATCTATCGCGGTATGACTCATGATGGATTAGGCTATTATCTTTCTCAAATTATTGAAAAAGCACCTGGTCCAACTGATGATATTGTCCGTATCTTAAAAGAAACTAAGACTGATGTTGTGGTTAATTTTTTACCAGTAGGTTCTGAAGAAGCAACTAAATGGTATACTGAACAAATCTTAGATGCTGGTTGCGCAATGGTAAATTGTATTCCGGTATTTATCGCTTCACAAAAATATTGGAGCAATCGTTTTAAGGAACGAGGCTTACCTGTTATCGGCGATGATATTAAATCACAAGTCGGCGCAACAATTCTCCACCGAGTATTAGTGACATTATTCCAAGAACGCGGAGTAAAGTTATTAAGAACTTCCCAGTTAAATGTTGGTGGTAATACTGATTTTTTGAATATGTTGGAACGCTCTCGTTTAGAATCAAAAAAGATATCTAAAACTGGTGCAGTGACTTCGCTCTTAAAATATGATATTGGTAAAGATAATGTCTATATTGGTCCTTCTGATTATGTTGCCTGGTTATTAGACAGAAAATGGGCACATATTAGAATGGAAGGCCAAACTTTTGGTGATGTGCCGTTGAACTTAGAACTGAAACTGGAAGTCTGGGATTCACCTAATTCTGCAGGTGTCGTGATTGATGCAGTCCGCTGTGCAAAACTCGCATTGGATAATAAATTATCAGGTGCAATTGTTGAACCGTCAAGTTATTTTATGAAGACGCCGCCAGTTCAATGGCCTGATTATATCTGCCGAGAAAAAGTTGAACAATTCATTAAAAAATACGGCAAAAAGTCTAAAGCGAGAAAAAAGAAATAAGGATTTTAACAAGACATAAAAGATTTGATAACCTATTTTAATGGTAATCAATAAATTTATGGAGACCTCGCCAACCAGATTGTGTTCAGAATGACCAAATATTCATTAAAAAGTATGGTAAATAAAGGTAATAAATAACCATATCTCGACCAGTATCGTTGATAATGATTGAAAATTCAATAAAAAGTACAGCAGGAAATCAAAAGCAGGAAAGAAGAGTTTAAAAATCAGAGGACTAATTAAGATTCTGTATCTATCTGGCTTGTAATTGATGCGTGGTGTGCTTATTGCCTTTGAAGGCATTGAAGGTTCAGGTAAGACTACTCAAGCAAAGCTTTTATATTCTTATCTAAAAGAAAAATCCTTACCATGTATCTTTACCCGTGAACCCGGTGGCACAGAAATAGGGGAGAAGATTCGAGAGATTCTTTTAGATGTGAAAAATAAGAATATGCATCCTAAAACTGAACTTTTACTGTATTTAGCAAGCCGATGTCAACACACTTACGAGAAGATCTTTCCCGAACTACAAAAAGGCACAATTGTCATCACTGACCGATATGGACTTTCGTCAATGGCATATCAGGGTGGTGCAAGAGGACTTACTTTTAAAGTCGTTTCCCGACTTAATAAATTTGCTACTGCTAATCTTAAACCGGACTTAACAATTTTAGTTGATGTGCCAGTAGATGTTGGTTTAAGCCGAGTGGGTAATAGAACTTTGGACCGATTAGAACAAGAAGAAGTTGAATTTCATCAAAAGATACGCACTGCTTATCTGATATTAGCCAAAAAAGCACCGAAAAAAATATTGGTGTTCTCGGGTACTAAATCTGAAAACGAATTACACCAAGAAATAAGAGAAAAAGTGGTGGCATTTTTAAGTAATCGCGGTATCAAAGTAGATAAAAAGAGTTGATATTCTTAGATTGATTAGGTATAATATTATTTAGAAAAAGGCTGAATTTTTTATTTGATTAAGAATTATGAGAGAAAAAATATCAAGAAATGCAGAAATAGAAAATGCAATCCAATTTGTTTAATAAGCGAGGTATTAAAATATGAAGACAAAAAGTTCAAAAATTAAACTCACAATTATTGGCATCGTAGCAATAATCGTGATTATCAGTGGAATTGTCGCCGCAAAACTCTGGGCACAAAAGGTTTCCACGATTCATCAGTCATTACAAAGATTTAGTTACATCTTGAATTTAGTAATTAATGACTATGTTAAGGAAGTCAATACTGAAGAACTTATCAAATCATCAATTGAGGGAATGCTTAATGCTTTAGACCCGTATTCTAATTTTTTAGATGTCGACGAATATAAAGAACTAAAAGTAAAGACCGAAGGTGAATTCGGCGGTATTGGTATTCAGATTGGAATGCGGGATAATGTCTTAACTGTAATTTCACCAATTGAAGGCACACCAGCATACCGGTTAGGACTTCAAGCCGGTGATAAAATTGTTAAAATTGAAGGAAAATCAACTGAAGGCTATACAGTCCAAGATGCAATTAAACAACTGCGCGGAACACCAGGTACAAAAGTTAATATTTCAATAAAACGCGAAGGCGTTGCTGAACTTTTAGATTTTACTATCGTCCGTGAAATCATAAAAATTAAATCAGTGCCCTATGCGGGTAAATTGACTTCAGATATCGGTTATGTGCGTTTAGCGGATTTTTCTAAAGTCGCCCGTACCGAGTTAGAATCCGCAATCGACTCTTTATTTACTAAAGAGAAAATAAAAAAACTCGTATTTGACCTAAGGTCAAATTCCGGTGGATTGCTACAAGAAGGTTTTGAGGTCACAGACTTGTTTTTACCACCAGGTAAAACAGTCGTGATTGTCAAAGGCCGAAAACCAGAGACCAGAAGAGAATTTGTTGCCATAGAACAAGATAAATACGGCGAGTATCCTTTAGTCGTCTTAGTCGACCGAGGTTCAGCATCTGCATCCGAGATTGTTGCTGGTGCAATTCAAGATTGGGAACGCGGACTTCTCATTGGTGACACAACCTTTGGTAAAGGCTCAGTGCAAACAATCCATCCAATTGATGAAAATAGTGCAGTAAAATTAACCACTGCTTATTGGTATACACCATCAGGTAGATGTATCAATAAACCAGTAAAAACTTCAAAAGCAGTGATTGAAGAAGATACATCATCAAAGACCAAGCAAAAATACTTTACTAAAGGCAAAGGACGCTGGGAAGTTTATGGTGAAGGTGCAATTGCACCAGATTTATATATGGCATACCGTCGGTATAGTGAACTGGAAACTAAACTCATTAGCCAAGGCATTATTTTTGACTTTGCAGTAAAATACCTGGCACGACATAAAGAAATTAAACCTGATTTTGTTGTAACGAATGAAATGCTTGACGAGTTGAAAACAATGGCAACAGAAAAGAAGATTGAATTTACAGATAGCCAATTTGATTCAGTAAAAGCCTATATCAGTCAAGAACTTGAAAGAGAAATCAAAACTAAACTTTCCGGCACCCAAGGCGATTATGAGGTCCGATTAAAATATGATGAGCATGTTAAAAAGGCTATAGAACTGTTAGAAAAAGCACATACCAACTGGGATTTATTTAAGATGGTTAAGAAATAAGAAATAGAATTAAGAATTAAGAATTAAGAAATATTTGGCCTAACATAAATAAAATTCTTTAAATAAAACTATTTATATAGTATTATGCCCCCTTTTTATGTTAAAATTGGGGTTCAAAGAATTTATTATCTAATAATAAAATCAATGAGATAAAGCCATAAAGGGTTTGTAAAGTTATCCCCAATAATTGTAATATTTTTAATATCAAATACTTGTCATATTAATTTTTTTGTAAAATTTTATTAAAGAAATCTACGATTTTTGAGTATATTATATATATAGGTTTCAGTTGCGACCGCGAGGTCTTTATGAACGAAGGCGCCTTAGCAGTAAAAATTATTATGCTTGACAGAACTTCTCCATTTTGCTATAATTTAACAAAGGCAGAAGTTCGAGACTTCTGTCAGATTTTGTCAGAAGGTCTGACAAAATCAAATTATTTAAATAGGTCGCAGGAGCGGCCTTTTGTTTTTAAGGAGGTAATATGACCAAGCAAAACATAAGAACAAAATACTTTGAACAATGCCGAACACTTATTCGCCTGCTGGAGGTTCGAAAAGAACTGATGAGAGATTTAGAAGAAACAAGTTTAAGACGGTTTTTGCATAATAATCTTCATGAGCTTAGAGCCGAATTGACAACAATTAACAATAAAATCGCTAATGTAGAAAAGCAACTTAAGAAAATTGTTAGTAATCCGGATGTGGTATTAAATCAAGCACCGTTTGATGACTTAGCCCAGAAATTCGGATTAACTAAAGACGAGAAATATGTGATTATGATTATTTTCTTTAATGTGAATCTTAAGAATCGGGAAGATGGTATTAGTGGAAAAGAATTATTGGGTCTCTTGGGATATAAGGTGAGCGAGTATGTTGATAAATGTGCTTTGTTTCAAAACTTAATACAAAAAGAGTTAATTACTTATTATCCTGAACTCCGTTATTATCGCAATTCCCAAAGAATGATAATTGATTTGGACTTTTGTTTAACTCGCAAAGCCCTACTTTGCATAACTGATAACGAAAATCTCTTAGTTACCGAAGAAACAGATGACGAAACTTTTGAATTTGGATTTAATAGACGGAAAAGAAATCAGAAAGAGTCAATAGTTTGTGTCCGAGAACCGGTAATCAATTTTGACCAGATTGTGCTTGATGATGTGCAAAAGCATGATATTGAACGAGCAATCTTTCAGATGGAAAGGGGGAACAGACTATTTTCTGATTGGGGATTTGACCAGACGATTAAATACGGTAAGGGCATAACGATGTTATTTTACGGACCACCGGGCACTGGTAAAACCGCAACTTCAGAAGCGATTGCGCAAAGACTGAATAAGAAGATTGGTATTGCTAATTATGCTCAAATATTGAATATGTGGTTGGGTAATTCGGAAAAGAATGTCATCAGAATATTTGAAGAAGCAAAAAAGAATGACTGTGTTTTAGTCTTTGACGAGGCCGATTCATTATTCGCTAAAAGATTATTTGAAGCTCATTCGACTGATAGAACTTATAATTATATGACGAATTTACTAATGCAGGAGATCGAACGATTTGATGGTTTAGTTATCTTAACGACTAATCGGGAATTTGTTATGGATGAAGCATTTGGACGACGCATCTTATATAAGGTTAAGTTTGATGTGCCGAATGCAGAACTGCGGGCAAAAATCTGGCGCGCGTTGATACCAGCAAGTGCACCTTTGGCTGACGATGTTGATTTTACTGAACTGGGCAAAAGATTTGAATTAACTGGCGGAGAAATAAAAAATGTTATTATCAATGTTGTTCGAGAATGCAGTTTTACCGGTGTGGAAAAGATTACGATGGAGATTCTTGTTAAATTTGCTGAAAAAGAACTGGCAACAATAAAGAGACAATCGGCAAAAGCCATTGGCTTTTAAGTCATGCATAATCAATAACATATCAAGGGAGCTAATTAGCTCCCTTGATATGTCTAAACTATAATGTATAAAAAAAGACCTACAAACATGATAAGAAAAGATATACTCGTGCTGACAAGTTTATTTTTATATAAAATTAGCAATTTTTATTGCTAATTCATTAAAATACTTGTAAAAGGGAGGAATTATGAACCGACAATCAAATAGGCAACAAGAAATTAAACAGTTAATAGGTTGTGTTGAAATGATGAATACAAACATCAAGAGGCGTCAAGAACAAATAAATAGGCAACTCGGACGAGACATTATCGAACAAAATAATAGTTTTCTTTTAGTATTTAGGAAAAATCATAGAAAGGTGAAAGATACTATTCTAATATCAACGCACATCGACTCGGTCTTTGAAAATAATGAATTTGTATTAAAATTCGACCCGAATGGAGGAATTACAGGAACTCTTGATAATTGCATTACAAATGGTGTTGCTCTAAACCTTCTTGTTAACGGTTACTTAGATAACTTCTTTGTTGGTTTTACAAACTATGAAGAATCTGGAATGCTTGGTGCACAAGGTTTAGCAAAATACATTAAAAAACATAAACTACCAGTAAAATTAATTGTTACCCTTGATGTTACAAATGATAATTGGAATGCGGATATTTCTATTGAAAACGTTTTTAGTAATAATGGCGACTTTTATGCTTTATTTATTGAAATGTTAAGAGAACTCGGGGGAGCAAATTTTAATTGTGGGGTAAAGCAAAATGCAGACCCTGATGAAAGCCATAAATATCAACATTATGGGTTTAGTGTGTTTAGTGCCTGTTTGCCAACACAAAAGAATATGCATAGTGTACAATGTTTCACTACCTGTGATAAGTTATATCAATATCAAGAAGCATTAAAAGTGGTTCTGAATACAATGTATAATTCATATTGTGGAGGAAAGTAGTTTCTGGCAAGAGAAGTTTACAATAGAAATGCTGATTAAATTTGCTGAAAAAGAACTGGCAACGATAAAGAGACAATCGGCAAAAGCCATTGGATTTTAAGACACGCATAATTAATAACATATCAAGGCGGCGAATTCAACGCCCCCTTGACAGATTAAAATAAAATAGTATCATCAAACTATGGATAAGATAAACAATAAAGATAAAAAATGGGACGATATGACTTTAAAGGTTTCCAACAGTGGAAACAATAAAGGTAAAAATAAAATAATTTCAATGCTTAATGCAATAGAAACCAAACCCTTTATTATCCTTTCCGGCATTTCAGGAACAGGCAAAACTCAAATAGCAAGAATAATAAGTGCTTGTTTAGTTACAAACACCAATAACAATAAAATTAAGGAGTGATTATGAAAGTCTATGTATGTAAACTTGCCTGGAGCAGTAGCGGATGGAAAGGATTACCATCAAATAAAAATGACTACAATAATGATGTTAATAGATCGCAAGTTAAATATGTTAGAAATAAAAGGTATGCCTATGAGTGGTGGAATTTTTCAGAAGAGCTCGATGATAAATATTATATAGGTTCAGTTCGATTTGCACCTAATTCGCCAATCGTAGAAGATAATTCAATTGTAATTTTTATTTCATACGATGTTTATACTAACCAAATGAAATTCATTGGTTTTTATATTGATGCCAAGCAACTACTTCCAAAAGAGCTAGAAGATTATCAAAAAAAATTGAAAGGTTTAAAACTCCCATATGAACTTTCATCTGAAACACAAAATGCAATAAACGAAAGTTATTTTGACACACGTGCCCCTAAAGATAAATCCTTAATTCTAAGTGAGTATTATCCTGTTGACACTAAGGTTGCGTTTGGGCGCAGATTTGGAAATGTTTTTCTCCAAGAATTGAATGAAGAACAGATATATAAAGCGTTATCATGGATAGAGAACAATAAAAATAACATAATAAACAACAATAATTCAGTTGAAAAAATTAATAATAAAATAGAAAACCTAATAAGAGCACTTAGGATTATAAGTTACAAACCGATGTTAAATATCTTATCTGCCATCAACACAAAACCTTTTATTATTCTTTCTGGTATTTCAGGAACAGGCAAAACCCAAATAGCAAGAATAATAAGTACAGGATTAGTTGAAGGAGGTTAGCAATGGCAAAAAGTAATTTAGATTCTATTATAGAAAATATAAAAAATCAAACAGGATTAGACCCAAATACTCTTATCTTTGACCCGAAAAAAGCAGATGATTTTATTGCTAAAGCAGATAAAAGTCGTATTGCTTTTTTACCAGTTAGACCAGATTGGAATGAGGCGAAAAAGGTATTTGGTTATTATAATCCATTAACTGGTCTATTTTATCCAACTGATGGACTTAATGTTCTTCTAAATGCTTTCCGTTCATTAATGGCGGGTAAAAAAGATAAAAAGCATTTTATTATTCTCGATGAAATGAATCTTGCTCGTGTTGAATATTACTTCTCGGATATCTTAAGTCTAATGGAAAATATGTGGAAAGTAAATGAAAAGAAAGAAAACGAAAAGGAGAACAAAGAAAATAAAAAAGCAAAAAATAAAGAGAATAAAGAAGGCGAAGAAAAAGAAATAATAAGAGGTGAAACATCTCAAATTCATCCATTTGATAGATGCATATTATCAAAACACCTGCAGATAAAGAAAAAGAAGATGAAGTATATAAATAAACCTGAAAAGAAATGTCAAGAAGCCTGTTCAAATTATAAAGATAAACCAGAAAAGAAATGTCAAAAAGACTGCAAGAAATGTTATTATGGATTGCTTGTTGGCGTTGAAGAGACTAAATGGCGGAAGGATAAACTTAACGAAATGGATAAACTCATAAAAGAATTTAACCCAATACCACCCCGCATTGCTTATCCTGAAAATCTTGTTATAATCGGCACAGTGAATGTTGATGAAACTACTTTTTCTTTTGCGCCAAAAGTTTTAGACCGAGCATTCCAATTAGAATTTACTGATGTGCATTATAAAGAATACTTAAAGTCAGAAAATATTAAGGTCACAAAAGGACCTTTTTATAATTTTGTTGATAATCTTCAACAGATATTAAGTCCAAAGAATATGCATTTTGGATATCGGGTTATAAGTGAAATGCTCGATTTTCTGAAAAATACACACGAAAAAGAAAACTATGAATTTCTGAATGAAATTAATGATAATAAAATTAAAGATGACTTAGATTTTCTTCTAAAAAGCAAAATTCTTCCGAAACTCCACGGCACTGAAGAACAGATTGGTGATATTTTATTACAATTACTCGCATTCTGTAAAGAAGGCAAAAAAGAAGATATCCCCAAAGAAAATAAAGATGATTGGATAAAAAAACTAATGGAAGAAACTTCTTTCATTTACACTAACTCAGCCAACAAACTAAAACAGATGTATCAAAATATGAAAGCAACGGGCTATTGTAGTTATTTTTAAAGAATGGAAGAACAAGAGCAAAAAGTCGGTATTAACAATAAAATTCAGATTAACATTCCGCAAGATTTATCCTATGTTCCATGTGGTCGAATTGATTTTCAATTTGAGAGCGATGGCCAAAAATTTATTTTATCAATTGTCAGCAATAACTTTGGTATAAAAGAAGTATTAGAAAAAAACGATACTGAGAAAAAGCATAAGAAAGATTATATAACACTTAATGCT
>JBDRUT010000019.1:0-29048 GCA_039801465.1 Caldifarciminota bacterium | reverse complement strand
AGACTATCCAGATGATGACCGATATCAGGAGTAATAACAAATGTCGTATCTTCTCCTTCAATAATAACAACTTCACCTGATGGTGTGATTGTGCCGCCATCATGAGCAGTTGCCGTAATAGTATAAGTAATATATGAGAAATAAGCGTCAATCGTATGGTCGCTGGTAATATCTTCAAACCGATAGGTTGTAGAATCACCACCATGATTTATGCCGTCAACCACTAAACTATCCAATTGCGCATGTAAGTCTGGTGTGATATAGAAAGTTGTATCCGCAGTGCCGGTCGTATCAACAAAAACTGTTCCTGATGGTGTAATTGTACCTGGTCCATAAGCATTGGCAGTGATTGTGTAAAATGGAAGTGCGCCTTGAGTATACTTTATTGTCACTGCATCGTAATAAGTATTTGGTGCACAACTTCTGCCCGTAACATAAACATTAGTGTAATTATCAACAGCAATTGCATATGGAGTTTCAAGACTGTCAGCATAGTTATATCTTGCTGTCCAGACTGTATCACCAAGAGAGTTGAATTTAACTGTGATAAAGTCGTTTTCTGTGCTTTGAGTTCCTGGCCCTTCCAATTGTCGAGTTAATCCCAGAACATAAATATTGCCAAACTGGTCAAGCGCCATGCCGTTCTGTCCGTCTTTATCAACTGGATAATCATAATGGTCACCAGCCGGTCCATTATAATACGAAACCCATTCTGTGTTTCCGTTAAGCGCATTATATTTAATTAAAACTAAATCATAATAATTAGTGGCTTTTAATCCTTGAGTGTGACCATAGACATAAACATAACCTGCTGGGTCATAAGCTATCCACCAGCCACCATCAGAACCATCAGCAGTATCGGGATTAGAAAATCTTCTTTCCCATTGGAGAGTGCCATTGGCATCATATTTAAGAGTTACAATATCAAAGCCAGTGCCGGCACCTTTGCTCGTGCCTGTTACATAAACATTACCGTCAGGGTCAAATGTAATTGCCCGTGCTTCATCTTGGTCATTAGCAGTCCCATCATAATATCGCACCCATAGTGTATCGCCAGTCAATGGGTTATATTTAGCAACGAGATAATCATATGATGCTGTTGTTGGTCCGGTTCGTGATACTACATAAGGATTACTTTGATAATCGAGTGCTAAATCTGCAGGATAATGCAAACTACTTACACCTTTAAAACTGTCACGGGCAACCCATTGTTGACTTCCCGAAGAATTATATTTTATAGTTCCAATAAAGTATTTTGATGATGCACCTTGAGTATATCCTGAAACATAGATGTTTTCGGCACTATCAATTGCTATTTTTCGTGCAAAATCATAGCCGGTTCCATAACCATTATATAATACTGCCCATGCCATTGTGCCGTTAGGACTATATTTAACAGTTATATAATCACCATTACCAGTTTCCATCGTGTATCCAGTAATATAAACATTACCAGTAGCGCCAACGACAACTGCCCGCGAGATTTGGGAACCAGTTCTTACCGGAACTCTTTGCCAAATAGTATCACCATTCGGAGCATATTTAATTGTTAAAAGTTCAGGTGCATTACCCAAATAATCACTACCACCTGTCATTATGACATTGCCGTCATTATCAACCACTAGCCCGTAGGAGTAGTCATTCGACGGAGTAGAACCACCGGCATTGGGACTTGTGTATCTTCTTGTCCACGCGGTATCAGCTTGTGCATATGTGAGTGCAATTAGTCCTGTTAACAACAAGACCGAGATTTTTGTTATATTTTTATTGTTTGGCATTATTACTGCCTCCTAAAAATAAATTATATCCAGAAAAAATATTTCTGGATTTTTGAACCGTGTAATGTTTGGAAATTGTTTTTTGTGACATTAAACATTATCACGGATTAAACCAGTTGTTAAAATTACTTTGATATATCCAAAACATCTGTAAGTTTAATTTTCTTTTCTACATTATAAGGAAAAAATGACTTTTATTGTATAATATTATACAACCAATAGACGCAATTTGTCAATATTTTTGGTGAAGAAGAGATATATTTAATCCGAAATTTTTGTTGGAAAATAATCTTCATTGATACCTTTGGGTTTAATGTCTGATGCGATGTATTCTGTTCTTTTCTTTACCACGCTTTTTGCTTCTGAATATCTTGACTTTAGTAATAACCCTTAATATTATTACAATTATGAAATCTACTACCAAAATATTTTTGCTCTTGATTATAATTATGTTTTTAACCACTACGCTTGCGGCTCAAATTGATACTGCTTGGACCAGAAGATATGATGAATTAATTAACAGCAAAGATGGTGCAACCGCAATCGCTCTTGATAACTGGGGAAATGTTTATGTCACAGGTTGGACAGGCAGTGGTGATTTGACCGATTATCTCACAATAAAAATTAATCCGTGGGGTGAAACTTTATGGACAAGAAGATACAATGGCACAGGCAACGCACGAGATTTTCCTTATGCGATTGCAGTTGATGCTTTTGGTAATGTCTATGTTACTGGTGAAAGTTTTAGTTCAGAAACTGACTTTGATTGTGTAACGATTAAATATAACTCTGACGGTTTAGAACAATGGGTTGCACGCTATGATGGACCAATTAGTGGTGGTGACTTTGCTTATGCTTTAACAATAGATAATCTCGGTAATGTCTATATTGCCGGTGAGAGTGATGGCGGTAATAGTTTTTATGATTATCTCGTCATCAAATATAATACTTATGGTATTCAACAATGGGTGCAAAGATACGATGGCCCAGGCAGTGAAGCCGATTGTGCTAATGCTATCGCAGTTGATGCTCAAGGCAATGTCTATGTTACTGGAGAAAGCCAAAGTGATGAAGGTGATTATGATTTTGCCACGATTAAATATAATGCTCAGGGTATCCAACAATGGATTCAAAGATATGATGGTTTAGCCGAAGGTGATGATAAAGCCTATGCAATTAAGGTAGATGGTGTCGGTAATGTTTATGTCACGGGTGAAAGTTTTGGTATCGGAACCGATTATGATTTTGTTACGATTAAATATAATGCTCAAGGAGTTCAACAATGGGTTCAAAGATATGATGGACCAGATAACGATGATGACTGTGCCAATGCTTTAACTATTGACAATTATGGCAATGTCTATGTCACCGGTGAAAGTTTTAGTTACAGTTCGAACTATGATTATGTGACCATCAAATATAGTTCTCTTGGTTCTCAACTCTGGTTACAAAGATATAATGGCGCGGGCAATGGTATAGATTTTCCTAATGCAATCTCAATTGACGCTTCTAATAATGTCTATATTACAGGAATGAGCTGGGGAACAGGAACTAGTTATGATTATGCCACAATTAAATACAGTCCATCAGGTGTTCAACAATGGATTCAAAGATATAATGGCACAGGTAATAATAGTGATGACGGTCGTGCTTTAGTTCTTGATAATAGTGGCAATGTCTATGTTACAGGCGTGAGTTTTGGCGTTAGCAGTTATGAAGATTTTACGACGATTAAATATAATACTCAAGGTGTGCAACAATGGGTAAATCGATATAATGGACAAACCCATAGTTATGATGAAGCATCTTGTCTGGTTATTGACAATGAAAACAATCTCTATATAACTGGTGCGAGTGAAGGTTCAGGAACTTATTTTGATTATGCGACGATTAAGTATAATGCCAACGGTGAAAGACTCTGGACTGCAAGATATAATGGACCGGGTAATGGTCGAGATTATGCTCATTCTGTGGCCATAGATATTTTGGGTAATGTCTATGTTACTGGTGAAAGTTATAACTCAGGCACGGATTATGACTTTACCACCATTAAATATAATCCTAATGGTGTTGAGCAATGGGTCCAAAGATACAATGGTAGTGCTAATCGCTATGATGCAGGTTCTGATATCTGCGTTGATAGGTTGGGTAATGTCTATGTAACAGGATTTTGTGAAAACTTAACAACTGATTTTGACTATCTCACAATTAAATATAATCCTAATGGTGAGATCCAATGGATTAAAACTTATAACGGTCCATCTAATATTATTGATTATGCTAATGTCCTGACAGTTGATAATGAAGGTAATGTCTATGTTACTGGTGCCAGTTTTGGTTCAGGAACTTTTTACGATTATGCGACAATAAAATATAATGCTCAAGGCGAGACACTTTGGGTGAGAAGATATAATGGACCGGCAAATTATTCTGATGGTGCGTTTGCGATTGCTGTTGATTCTTTGGGTAATGTTTATGTCACGGGTCGCAGTTATGGTTCAGGCACAAATCGCGATATCGCAACAATAAAATATAATCGTGATGGTATTCAAGAATGGGTTCAAAGGTATAATGGGCCGACTAATGGCGAAGATGGCGCCTATGCACTGGCAGTTGATTTTCAGGGTAATGTTTATGTTACAGGATATAGTTATAATTCCAGCACAGGAAAGGATTTTATAACAATCAAATATAGTAATGATGGAATCCTGCAATGGGTGCAAAGATATGATGGTTCAGGTAATGAAGACGAATCTTATGATATTAAACTTGACAATGCAGGTAATGTGTATGTTGCGGGTACAAGTTATGGACTCGGGACTAATTTTGACTATGTCACGATTAAATATTCTTCAGACGGCGTTCAACAATGGCTACATCGCTTTAACGGCTCAGGCAATTTTGATGATAAAGCAGTAAGTCTTGGTATTGATGGAATGAATAATATCTATGTTACGGGCAAGAGTTATGGTTTCGGTTCTTCTTATGATTATTTAACAATCAAATATACTCAAGGTTCTGGAATTGAACAGACCAACAACGGACTCTATGCTCAAAATAATTACTTAAAGGCTTATCCCAATCCATTTCGAAATCAAATATCTATTATTTATACTTTACACCAAACCGAAAATGTTATTCTAAGAATTTATGATGTTACGGGTCAATTAATCAAAACTTTAGTGAACGAGAAACAAGTTCCTGGTAAGTATCAAATTCATTGGAATGGCACCAACGAGCAGAATCAAAAAGTTAGCCCAGGAATCTATTTTTATCTTTGGCAGACAAAGAACAATCTGGAATGTAAGAAGATTTTAATGATAAAATAAGTAATTTTTAGTCTCATCCGATATTTAAAATTTCTTAAAAATATATTCAACCAAGGTAAAAAATTACTTCAATAGTCTATTTACTGAAGAATCCCGAATGCTGAGAAGTATCCGGATGGAGATCTTCGCCCGATACGGGCAAGTATACGCTTAGAATGAGCAAAAGGAAGTACCCGAAACGGATAAAAATTCTGGAGATAGAATATAAATTCAAAACGCAAAACTCAAAAGTCAAAGAAAATAATACATTTTCCCTTTTGAACCCTACTTATGTTTTTCAGTTCTCTAATATCATCGATTTTTCAATCGTTGTATTTGGTAGTTTAATCGCTATAATAATACAATATACAAGAGCTTTAATAGTAATAGATGTTGACAAATATAATCTTGTTCCATAGAATAATCTAATGGAATTCATTGCAGATTTTCATATCCATTCCAAATTCTCTCGCGCTACAAGTAGCGATATGGTGATTCCGAAAATCGCAGAATCTGCGGAATTAAAAGGTATTAAGTTGATGGGCACGAGTGATTTTACTCATCCGGAATGGCTCAATAGCTTAAGGACTGAACTGACACCAGTTGATGATGGCATTTTTCAATATGGTAATACTTATTTTATCCTTACAACAGAAGTGAGTAATATCTATTCCAAAGGTGGACGATTACGCCGAATTCATAATCTTATCTTTGCACCAAGTTTTGAAGATGTTGATAAAATCAATCAGTTTTTAGCTAAATTTGGTAGTTTAAGTTCAGATGGTAGACCAGTAATTAGTCTTGATTCCAAGTTTATGCTTGAACGAATCCGAGAAATCTCTCCGGATGCTTTCGTTGTTCCTTCACATATCTGGACACCTTGGTTTTCGCTTTTTGGCTCTAATTCTGGCTTTGACTCAATTGAAGAATGTTTTGACGAACTTGCTTCTGAAATTTTTGCTCTGGAAACAGGCCTTTCTTCTGACCCAAAGATGAACTGGACTTGTTCAAAACTTGACAGTTATACGCTAATCTCTAACTCCGATGCTCATTCACCATCACGTATTGGCCGAGAAGCCAATGTCTTTAACTGTAAAATCTCTTATTATGAGATAAAAGAAGTCTTAAAGACTAAAGATAAAAATCGTTTCTTATTTACCATTGAATTTTTTCCTGAAGAGGGTAAATATCATTATGATGGTCATCGTAATTGTGATGTCTGTTTGAGTCCGCAAGAAGCAATTAATAACGACAATTTATGTCCGGTGTGTGGCAAAAAATTAACTATCGGCGTTGCTCATAGGGTCTTGATGTTAGCGGACCGACCGGAAGGTTTTGTGCCAGAATCAGCAATTCCCTATAAAAGTTTAATTCCTTTAGAAGAGATTATTGCCGAAGCAATGAATGTCGGCCGAGATACTAATCTGGTCAGAAATCAATATCTAAAATTAGTTACCGCACTTTCTGGTGAGTTTAATGTTTTACTCAATGCACCGATTTCTGAAATTGCAACTCATTCTGATGAACGAATTGCTTATGCGATTTCTCAGATGCGTAAAGGTGAAGTGTTCTGTAAACCAGGCTACGATGGCGTGTTTGGTAAGATCAGTGTCTTATCCCAAGAAGAAACAAAAACAATAGAATCGGTTGCAGATAAAGAAAGCCAAATGAGATTATTTTGAATCTTAAAAGAAAATGATTTTAAGTAATAAGAGTAATCAATATCTAATGCGCATAATAAAGTAAGCAAATTTATGAGACAGATTTGGGCACCCTGGCGGATGGCGTATATTAATAGTTGCCAGCAAAATAAAAAGCAAAAGTGTGTCCTTTGTATTAAATCATCTCGAATAGAGAATGATGCTTCGAGTTTAGTTCTCTTGCGAGGAAAACATTCTTTTGTTATGATGAATCGATATCCGTATAATCCCGGACATCTAATGATTGCACCTTACCGGCATATTGGGAAGATTGAAAGGTTGAACTTAGCAGAGATGAGTGAAATGTTTTTTCTTATTCAACAATGCGTTAAAGCCATTAGAAAGACCTTAAAGCCAGACGGTTTTAATATTGGTGCTAATCTTGGTCGAATTGCTGGAGCCGGAATTCCAGGCCATTTTCATATTCATCTTGTGCCCAGATGGAATGGCGATACGAACTTTATGCCCATTTTAGCTGAGACGAAAGTTATCTGTCAGGAACTGGACAAGACCTATCAGATACTCAAAAAAGAGTTGCACACAAATCTTAATAAAGATAAGAGTTAATATTTGAGACACCGCGTATGCCGAATAAAATAAAAGCGATTATCTTTGATTTAGATAATACCTTAGTCGACTTTATTGGGTTAATGGAGATAATAGAACTACACATAATGAGCCCAACTTAATTATTAAATTAACTGCGTATGGCGAATAAGATAAAAGCGATTATCTTCGATTTAGATAATACCTTAGTCGATTTTATGAAGTTAAAGGAATTTGCAATAGATGCGGCAGTCGAAGCAATGATTGATGCTGGTTTGCAAATGAAAAAAGAGGTGGCTCGCGACAAAATATTTAAGATTTACCAAGAAAAAGGAATTGAATATCAACAAGTGTTTGATGATTTTTTAATGCAAGAATTAGGCAGAATTGAGAATAAAATGCTTGCCGCTGGAATTGTCGCTTACCGACGCGCTCGTGAGGGTGTTTTAGTTTCCTATCCTCATGTAACCATAACTTTATTAGAATTACTAAAGCGTGGATTGAAATTGGCCGTGGTCTCGGATGCGCCAAGACTTCAAGCCTGGTTACGATTATGTGCCTTAAATATTCATAATTATTTTGATGTTGTTGTAACTTTTGAAGACACAGAAAAACGCAAACCAGCACCTGAACCATTTATCAAAGTTTTAGAATTATTAAAGTTAAAACCGGAAGATGCAATTATGGTGGGAGATTGGGCAGAACGGGATATCGTTGGTGCCAAACTTTTAGGAATGAAAACCGTCTTTGCCCGATATGGTGATACTTTTGGGACAAAAAACTCCGGAGCGGATTGGGATATTGACGACATCTATGAATTAATAAAAATAATTGACCAGCAGAACCAAAATTATTAATATATTCAAAGAAAAGATATATTATTTATGTGACAATAAATTCAAAATTAAAAAATGGCAATTTTCGGTATCGGAATTGATTTGATTGAAGTGAAAAGGATTCGACAAGCATTAGAAAGATTTGGCGACCGATTCAAAAACCGAATATTTACTTTGACGGAGCAAAATTTTTGTGAATCGCAAAAAAATAAATATCTCTCCTATGCGGCTCGATTTGCGGCTAAAGAAGCTTTCTCTAAAGCATTAGGCACAGGTTTGCGCGGAATAATTTCTTGGCAGGATATTAATATTATTGATGACGAGAAAACTCCACCTAAATTAGAAATAAGGGGAAGGGCAAAAGAGATTCTAAATAATAAAAAGACTTTATTAAGCATTACTCATACCAATGAGTATGCTAATGCAATTGTAATTATTGAAGATTAAAGGACAATGCGAGTATATCGAAATCGTGTCTTCTATTATTTTGTTCTATTTGGTTTAAGTTTTCTTGGTTGTCGGAAATCGGATTCGATATTATCTGATTTAACTACACCTAACTGGCAAAATGGCGATAAGTGTTATTACCAGATCTACCACAATAACCAATTAATCGGATATGCTCGAGAGATATTACATTTTGATATGGAAGGAAATGAACCGACTTATGTCTTAGAAATATTGAAGGAAATCGATTGGCAGGAGACTTATTTAATTGATTCTACGGCCGTGTGTTTTTCTCGTAAAGATTTTTCGCCCATTTGGAGTTACCGACGAGTGGAAACCGATTTTGATTCTCGGATTGTTGAAGCCCATTACGATGAGTCTGATATTGATATTTGGACCGAAACGATGGATGGAAAAGATGCTAAATCTATATCGGTAAAAGGAAAATATTTTGACAATGAAATGATTTTCAATCTAATCCGCTGTGTACGCTTTGAAAAAGGTAGAAGATATTCAATTAAAACCGTCAATCCTTTTTTGATACAAGTTGCATTTGGAACGATTAAATTTGGCGGCAAAGCAACAGTTAAAAGCGTATCGGGAACTTTTGATTGCAATAAGATTAATCTCACATTTGATTCAGCAAAATATTTGGTATTCGTTGAACGAAGTGATAGAAGACGGATTGTCCAGATACAGGAGAAAAGTTCAGACCTTACAATGGTCTTAATTGAAAAGGCCGGAGCACCAGCAAAAATCACCAGCCGATAAAATTTTCTATATTATTAATAAGCCGGGCGAAAAATCGAGAGTTATAGAAATTTGGATAAAAGATAGAATCCAAAAAGTTTCTTCTAATGGATATGATATAAAAGCGATAAAATCTTTAGTTATAGAAATTCGGATAAAAGATAGAATCCAAAAAGAGGGTTATGCGTTTTCGGGTTATCCGGAATTAAGGAGATATTGTCAATGTTTGTGCTTCATAATTAACCGATGAAAGCCTAGAAAGTTATATCTTTATTCGGTAATTTCCGGATTTAGACTTTTAGTTTACTATAAGATTCTGAATTATTCAATACGATAAAAAGGAAATGGAATAGAAATTTTTACTTGTCCGGATCGGGACAAGGATAATCGTTACCGAGAGTGTTTGAGTCTTGTGCTATTAATAATCCCTTGTATATCTATTGCGGTATTTTTTGCGGTAGTATGAAGAGAATATTAGATAATGGAATTACTGACTCTTGTTGCTTGGTCTCTTTTGGTGGAAAACTTGTTTCCTTAAAGGTCGCACCAATAGTTTTTACCACGCCATCTTTGATTGTATAGCCTTCACACTCAAGATAACCGCCGGATTTTAAGTAGATAATCGGCATGTTGGTTTGCTCCTTTTGTTATGAATTTGAATTGTTCTTTTTGATTATGAGAATATCATATGTCATATTAGATTTTGAGTAGACAATCGGTGTTTCATTCTATTCCTTTTAGTGGTAATTTTTTACTTTGACAATATCAATTTATTCTTCTGGTATTGGCAAAGAACATCGCGTTGGTTTATCTATGCGATTTGTGAACAAAATTGTATTATCTTTTACTTTGACAGTAGTAGTCTATTCTTCTGGTATTGGCAAAGAACATCGTGTTGGTTTATCAATGCGATAGCCAAGAGCATAATCGGCTTGCATCAGTTTGTGGATTTCACGCGAACCTTCATAAATCACTGCACCTTTAGCATTGCGATAGAATCGTTCTACGGGATATTCATCCGAATAACCATAGGCACCATAAATTTGCACTGCATGGGATGCGGCTTTTTCTGAAGCATCGCAAGCATACATTTTGGCTAAAGATGTCTCTTTAGTACTGCGCATACCTTTATTTTTCAGCCAGCCGGCTTTTAAGCATAACAATTTAGAACACTCATATCCGGAAACCATATCGCAAATCATTTCTTTAACCAGTTGGTGTTTTCCGATTACTTCACCAAAGGTTTTTCGCTCATTGGCATACTTTACTGAATGGTCTAAACAGGCTTTAATTAAACCAGTTGCGCCCCAGGCAACAGTATATCTTCCCTGGTCTAAAGCGAACATTGCAATCTTAAATCCTTCACCTTCTTCGCCCAGCATATTCTCTTTGGGAACTTTAACATCAGATAGAGAAATAGAACCTGTGTTACCGGCTCGAATACCGAGTTTACCGTGAATGGTGGCAGTCGATACACCAGGAAAACTGCGTTCAACAATAAAACAACTCATTCCTGAGTGGTCGCGTTTCTTTCGCTTTTCTTGGTCGGTCCAAGCAAAAATTAAGAAATTGTCCGCAACATCGGCTAAAGAAATCCACATCTTTTCGCCATTTAATATCCAATAATCACCAGATTTTTGGGCTTTAGTTTCAATTGCGACAACATCGCTACCGGCATTCGGTTCAGTTAGACCAAAAGTAGCAATCTTCTCACCTTTGGCTTGAGGCACTAAATACTTCTGTTTCTGTTCTTCAGTTCCCCAAGAAAGAATCGTTAGGCTGTTTAAGCCAATATGCACGGAAAGAATTACTCGTAGCGAGGTATCGACATATTCCAGTTCTTCACAAGCCAAGCCTAAAGAAATATAATCACCACCACTACCACCATATTTAGTTGGAATGGAAAGGCCTAAGATGCCCAAATCCGCCATTTTTGTTAAGATACTGCGGTCAAATTCGGCTTTCTGGTCTTGTTCTTTAATTTTCGGCGCGACTTCTTTCTGAGCAAAGTCTCGCGCTAATTTTTGAATCATTATTTGCTCTTCAGTGAAACTAAAATCAATCATTATTGCTCCTTTCTTAATACATTAATGTTTCCTTGAATAGGAATGATTTTATCATTGTTTTCTTGCTGCTCACTCAATACAAATTTTTAAGAAATAATTATTTTTCTTTTCTTATGCATTAATGCTTCTTGAATAGGAATGACTTCATCATTTTTCTTATTGCTCATTCAATACAAATTTTTTAAGATTAATAATTATTTTTATTTTCTTATGCACTAATGCTTACTGAACAGGAATGATTTTATCGTTTTCTTACTGCTCATAAATACAAATTTTTTAAGATTAATAATTATTTTTCTTTTCTTATGCATTAATGCTTCCTGAACAGGAATGATTTTATCATTTTCTTACTGCTCATTTCAATAAAAATCTTTTTCAGATTAAAATCAATCATTATTTTTGGCTTAAAACTCGTTTATATATAAAGTTTATCTTTTCTCTTAAATCTTGATAGGAAAAAATCCGTTTAATCTCTTGCTCAGTAAATAACTTACTAATTTCTTTGTCCATCAAGACAATTTTACTTAGATACTCGTTTTGTTCTTGGGCTTGAAATGCTAATTTTTGCACCAGGGTATAAGCCTGGTCTCGCTTCATACCCTTTTTAATTAATGCCATCATTAGACTTTGGGAAAAGTATTGTTCTTTTGAATTATCTAAATTCTCTTTCATCTTTGCGGAATTGACTTTCAAGCCTGCTAAAACTTTATTTAATTGAATAGTCATATAATGGATTAAAATTGTGGCAGATGGAATTATGATGCGTTCGTTCGCGGAATTGGTCAAATCGCGTTCATGCCATTGAATAATATTTTCTAAACTGACCTGGCAGTAACTTCTTACAACTCGGGCTAAACTACAAATCCGTTCACTGACAATCGGATTCTTTTTGTGGGGCATTGCTGAAGAACCACGCTGGGTTTTACCAAATGGTTCAGTCAATTCTTTAATTTCAGTGCGCTGTAAGTTTCTAATCTCAGTGGCAATGCGTTCTAATCCCGCGGCTAAAATTGCTAAGTTTGTTAACAGTTCTGCATACCGGTCCCGCGGAACAATTTGAGTTGAAATCGGTTCTGGTTTTAAGCCTAATCGCTTTAATGCGATTAATTCAACTTGCGGGTTTAGTTCGGTATAAACTCCGACTGCACCAGATATTTTACCGTAATTAAGATTTTTGCGAGCGGTTTCAATTCTTAGAATATTTCGCTGAATTTCTTGATACCAAGAAAGACATTTTAAGCCAAAAGTTATTGGTTGGGCATGAACTCCGTGTGTCCTTCCAATCATAAAAGTGTATTTGTGTGCTCGGGCTAATTTTCGGATTGTCTCAGAAAGTTCTTTTAAGGCTTTCAAAATATAATCACACGCAACAGTGCATCGTAAAGATAATGCGGTATCAACAATATCATAAGAAGTTAATCCAAAGTGTAGATATTGCGCATCTTTTCCTAACTGATTTTCAATTGATTTCAGAAATGCAATCACATCATGTTGAACTGTCTTTTCAATCTCTTCAATTGCTTTGACATCTATTTTGACTTTATTAAGTTTAGGGACTAATGTTTTCGGAATGATACCTAATTTACCTTGGGCGTATGCAACTGATTCTTCAACTAAAAGCCAATACTTAAATTTGGTCTCTTCAGACCACAAATCAGCCATTTCTGGCGTATAATAGCGTTCAATCATTACTAATTTTGAAGGCACTTATAATCTCTTCCCATTTTTTTATATGATTTTCTTGAACTGTTGTTGTCACAGCAAACTCTTTCTTTAAGTTATCGGCATACAAATTTAAAAACTCATCTAAACAAGGGACAAACCTTAAATAATACTTCATCGTTTGGAGTAATCCATTAGGAATTATATCGATATTGTATTTTTGTTTTATTTCATTTAATCGAGATATAATTTTATCAATACGACCTTTAAAGTTTGGTTCTTTAGTGGTAAGAATAAAATATCTCTTAATTGAAGTATTGCACGATTTTTTCAACACATCATTTATCATCTCCACATCAATTGGTATATAATGCTTAATTTCTACAACTTCATATGGACATCCATTGTTGTAATATACTTCAATATCACCATACCCTCTTCGTATGTCAGATGTTGTATGTGGTTTTAGAGGCGCCAATTTCTTATTCTTATAAATTGCAACATTTTTCATTAAAATTTGATATATAGTATACACGGCTACAACTGGTAATCTTGAACTTCTTGGAGTTGAAAAATGGTCTTTAAAAATTTTTATGACAGTATTTATAGTTAATTTTTTTCCCATTCTTATTGGACTTAAAACTTTTATAGTTTCTCGTTCCCGGTCAATTTTATTTGAAAGAAAAGTCAAAAGTCCTAATAGATAATTTTGAGGGTCTGTCTTATTTACTTCCACATCATCTAAAATCGATAAGAATGCATCTTTAACTTTTTTATCTCTTATTTTACCTGGGAAGTTTTTGTTGAATGGATGAGGTTGTTCGAGAGATCTGGTTAACCAACCGCTTTCTTTGGGAGCAAATCGCGGAAAATGTCTTTTTAGCCATGGTGTTACAACTTTTGTATCTAAACTTCTTCCTGAATAGCCATTTCTGAATTCTTCTCGATGTAATCGAATATCTTGCCTAGGCGATATTATCTTTTTCAGAAGACTTGTTATTAAGACTGCAAGGACTGATTTTTGTTTTTCTGCATTACTAACTATGGTTTTTATATTGTTGAGTTGTTGGATAGAAAGATTTTTAACTAGGTTCTTTTGCAGACTATTTTTATTCGTCTGTGTTAACAAATGGTCTAAAACAATATACTCTTTTCGTTTCTCTGTCATACAAATATTTCTAAGGGGGCATTTGGTGTTGTTTGGGCTATTCGTCTTTCTGCATATTTACAGTATTCAGCACAGATTTCTATGCCAATAAAGTTTCGTCTCATTTTTTTTGCCACAACTCCAGTCGTACCAGACCCCATAAATGGGTCTAAAACAACATCACCTTCATCAGTTAATAATTTCAAAAATTGCTGAATAACAAATTCCGGGTATACGGCCGGGTGAATATTGCCTTTTATTGTTTCTACAGGCGATTCAATTATATCTCTTTTCATAGCATTACCGTAAATTTTAATAATTGTGAAACCGTTTCTTTCTAAATGAATTTTTCTTCCTCCTTCTTGTCCACCATAAGGCATTGAATGTAATCCTCTAATTTTCATTCGGAAACTTTCGATCTTGCCCTGCTTAACTTCCATAATTGCTTTTTCCAACTCTCCCCGCGCCTTTCGTTTTTCTTCACTATTTAAATTTGATTTATTTATTAACTCAAAATATCTTTTTCCAATATCATTTCCTGCTTTTCTATTTTTGTCTCTGAGTAAATCCAAGTGATTCATAAAGGCATCTTTGTTAAATTTGTAATTATTCGATTTAACAAAGATAAAAAACGGTTCTTTTGATGTCACTAATTTTGTTTTATCTTGTTTTGGCGTTGGATTGCTTTTAACCCAAGTAATTTCATTTATAAGAGTGACTTCTGTCTGTTTCAATGCTTCCAGTGCAAACCGATAAGGGACCAAGAGTAAATTTCCGTTTTCATATTTATCACCGATATTAAAGACAATACTTGCAGTAGCCTTTGCCACCCTAACGCATTCCTTAAATATTTCAATTAATTTTTCAATATACTCATCAACTGATTTTTCGTTTCCAATTCCAATTCCAGCATACACTCGTTGTTTATAGTACGGCGGACTTGTGATTACTAAATCGATGGAGTTACTAGGTATCCGTTTCATTACTTCGGCGGCATCGCCACAAATTATCTTATTAATTATTTGTTCTAACTGGTATGAATCTATATTTAAATAAGCTAATTGTTTTTCTTTAACCTTTGAAGCCATTTTATACAAAGTTAGACATCATTTTTTTTCTTGCACTTCTATTATATACTTGATAAATTAAAAGTCAATCCTGCTTTTTAGATATACAAAATAAGATAGATGGACAATTGCTTATAAGAGTCAATCCGAATGTTAGATAGTTAAGCAAAAGCATTCGTAAAACTGCAGTGCCTTTAAGAAATCTAAACAGATAATGCTTATGTACTATATGTGATAGATGAAATCTTTTATGTGACAGACGAATAACATAAATAAGTCTTTTTATTATTGAACTCACTCACTGATATGGTCTTTATTATGTGGACATCTGTTGGTGTCATTAAACAAAATTCGGTTTGGATGACCAAGCCAGTTTTTCACTCTTATTAATAAAAAGCTGTATCGAATGAAATCATTGAGTGTTTCTAAAATTTTTCTGTGCCTTCTCTGCCACAGGGCATGATAAGCGAATGGATATTGTATTCTGTTTTCAGTAGCAGTTTTTTAAAAAGAACACGAAAAGAGTTTTGATTTTACGGATATTATAGCGACGACAGAGATAATTATATCGATTTCTCAATCATTGTAATCATTTTCTTAATCGCAGTAATCAATGAAAGCGAATTTTCCGAGTTTTCTTCAAAATCCTTTCGATAATTGCACAGTCAATTAAATCAGTCTTGGAAAACTGACCTGAATACAAGATGCTGGGTTTATTGATTTTAATTATGTATTTCATCGTGGTTTAAACACAAACACATAAAAACACAAGGAAAACCGAACAAATCTTTTTTAGACTTTTCTTTGTTTCAAACATCGCACTTTTGAATTAAATGTCCACCCAAGCCATAATAGGGATATTGGTTATAGGGCATCCTTATCTTTAAGTCTTTGAAAATAAATCAAGTATCGCATTAAGGACTTCAATTAACAGGTGTCTTTCTTGCCAGATTGACATTTTAACTTTAAAACTTTTATTCTTGTTAACTTTTAAACTTTTTAATCTTTGAACTTTTATTTATTGTCATATATAATGCTAAGACGCAAAAAAATGGCATTTTGGGGAAAAAATTTTTAGATTGGTGAATTTTTAGGTGTTATTTTGGAAGAAAAGGTTGATAATATCTTGGTTATTGTTTAGTTAAATTGCAGAAAGTTCTAAATTGAAAGTTTGAAAGTTCAATAGTTCAAAGTTTAAGGTTTGGATATTTTTTTAACCTTTATACCTTATTTCTATCTTTCCGTCTTTCAGGGGTTAAAAAAATAGACCGCCATTTTGGCATACCAACACAAATTCAAACTACAAAAATCAAAGTGCAAAATGACAAATCAAAATTCAAAGAGAATAATACCCTTGAACATTTGAACTTTATTATCCTTTTGTCTTTTTCTGTGATTCAGTGTCATTCAGTGGCAAAGACAGATTTCTGGCTTATTCAGACAAAGAGACCTGAAATCCTAAGGAGTATGCGCCCTGAGACCTTCGTTCGCCCGAAACGTGCAAGCTTTGGATGACAAGGCAAGAAGTGTGTCATACTGAGATGCGACTGCCAATGGAATGCAATGGCATCGACTTGCTTCAACGTCTCACAAAACTTAGCGTCAAGGTCGCAAGGAAGTGTGCTTGAAAATTTTTATTCTAACATCTCTAATTAAATAATCTTGACGAATATTAGTTGTTAGTATATTATATCTCTAATGTTAAAGACTCCGTTTTACCAAAAGCATCTTGAACACAATGGTCGGATGGTAGAATTTGCCGGACATCTTCTGCCTGTGCAATTTAAGGGAATAATTCCTGAGCATTTAAGAGTAAGAAAGACCGTTGGAGTTTTTGATGTTTCCCATATGGGACGATTTGAAATTTATGGTAAGGATGCTTTCGAGTTTGTTAATTATGTTACGACTAATGATGTTTTAAGCCTGGCGCCATTTCAGGTCCAATATTCGGTGCTCTGTCTACCAAATGGTGGAATCATTGACGATTTGTTAGTCTATAATCTCTCAGACTATGTTATGTTGGTTCCTAATGGGGCTAATCGGGAAAAGGATTTTAATTGGTTGATAAACAATAAAAAAGGTGATGTTGAGATTGTTGACCGAACTTTTGATATTGCACAATTGGCAGTTCAAGGTCCAAAATCGGAAAATGTTTTACAAAAGATTGTTAATATTGATTTAAGTCCAATCAAATTTTATTGGTCAGCCAAAACTAAAATTGATGATATTGATGTTTTGATTTCTCGAACTGGTTATACAGGTGAAGACGGATTTGAACTCTATTTTGATGCGAAGTATGCAGAGAAAATCTGGGAGATAATTTTTCAGGCAGGAAAAGAATATGAAATTGAACCTTGCGGATTAGGTGCACGCGATAGTTTGCGGTTAGAAATGAAATATTGTTTATACGGTAATGATATTGACGAAACGACAAATCCTTTAGAGGCGGGTCTTGGTTTTGTGACAAAACTTAATAAATCCCAACCATTTATTGGACAAGACGCTCTGATAAAAATTAAAGCACAGGGAATAAAACGAAAACTGATAGGATTTGAAATGTTAGATAGTGCTATTGCGCGGCCACATTATGAAATTATAAAAGAGAGCAATTCAATCGGCAAAGTTACCAGTGGCACGTATTCGCCATCACTCAATAAAGGTATCGGATTAGGCTATGTGCCAATAGAATATTCTAAAGTAAATACAGAATTAGAAATTAATATCAGAAATAAAATAGGTAAAGCAGTTGTTGTGGAAACTCCATTCTATAAGTTTGGGTCACGAAAATGATTTTAGGTTTTATCGTAATTAAACATATATTAGATGTTGTGGGGCTGATATAAAGGAGTAAATAATGAGTGAATGTAAAGATAATGTAATGATACCTAATGAATTAAAATATACTAATAAGCAAGAGAATATTGAAAAGGAGTAACCAATGGCTGAATTAAAAGATATAATAATTCCTAATGAACTAAAATATACTAATACGCATGAATGGATTCGAGTCGATAATGACATTGGGATAATTGGTATTACGGATTATGCGCAAAGAGAACTTTCTGATATTGTCTATGTTGAACTACCAGAGGTTAATAAAGTTGTTAATCAAGGTGATGTCTTAGGCACAATTGAAGCAGTAAAAGCAGTATCAGATTTTTACTCACCAGTCTCAGGGACTGTGATGGAAGTTAATTCCGAATTGAAATCTGCACCGGAATTAGTTAATAAAGAACCATATGTCAAAGGTTGGATGGTCAAAATAAAAATCACCAATCCTCAAGAATTGGATTCATTATTGAATGCGGAACAATATAGAAAAACTATTAGTGGGTAGATGTGCTTATTGTATTTTGCGTTCAATCAGTTCGCTTTGGGCAAAATTTTTATGATATCGGTTTTTAATTCTTAATATTTGAAAATATGTTTACACCCCATACACCTGAAGATAAAAAAATAATGTTGGAAAAGATTGGCGTTAGTTCTATAGAAGACCTACTCTCAGTAATTCCAGAAGAGTTAAGATTTAAGCGTGAACTTGCCCTACCTGAACCATTATCTGAAATAGAAGTTATAAAATTAGTTTCGGAAATTGCGAAGCGCAATACAAATCTTAATGATTTTATCTCATTTTTAGGCGCTGGCGTTTATGACCATTATATCCCTTCGGTAATTAATCATATTCTTTTACGGTCAGAGTTTTATACTGCCTACACACCATATCAACCTGAAGTATCTCAAGGAACCCTACAGGCAATTTATGAATATCAATCTTTAATCTGTGCTTTATTGGAAATGGATGTTTCCAATGCCGGAATGTATGATGGTGCATCGGCTTTTGCTGAAGCCTGTCATATGGCACGCACCATCACTAAGAAAAATAAAGTTCTGATTGCACAAACAATTCATCCTTATTATCAGCAAGTTATTCGAACTTATACCAAAGGACTAAATATACCGGTAGTTGAAATCGCAATGGATACCCAATCTGGTATTATTAATCCTGAAAAGTTATCCGAAGCGATATGTCAAGATACTGCTGCAGTTTTAGTTCAACATCCGAATTTCTTTGGCAATCTGGAAATGGTGAAAGAATTAAGTGAAATTACTCATAAGCACAATGCTCTGTTTATCGTCTGTGTTGACCCAATATCATTGGGCATTTTGCCACCACCAGGAGATTACAATGCGGACATTGCAGTTGCCGAAGGACAGGCATTAGGTATTCCTCAGTCTTTTGGTGGACCCTTTTTAGGAATTCTTACTTGTCGTAAAGATTTTATTCGGATGCTTCCTGGCCGGATTGTTGGTAAAACAACCGACATTGAAGGAAAAATCGGATATGTCTTAGTGCTTCAAACCCGAGAACAGCACATTCGCCGGGAAAAAGCAACCTCTAATATCTGCACTAATGAAGCATTGTGTGCTTTAGCCGCAACAATCTATTTGTCAATTATGGGTAAGACCGGTATTAAAGAAGTTGCTCGACAATGTTTTGCCAAAAGCCACTATTTAGCCGATGAGATTTGTCAGATAAAAGGATTCTCTTTGATGTATTCCGCACCGTTTTTTAAGGAGTTTGTAGTTAAAACACCGGTTGAGCCTCAGAAGATTATCACTGAACTTGAAAAGCAGAAGATATTCGCTGGCGTTGATTTATCAAGATTTCATCATCAATGGACCAATATGATGTTGGTTTGCGTAACCGAAAAGAGAACTAAACAAGAAATTGACCGGTATATTAGATTATTAAAAGAACTATATGCTTGATTATAATGTTGCTAAGAATATAAGTATTTGTGCATACATTTAAGGGAAGTGTATGTCTGAATGTAATATTGAAAAAAATATAATTATTTGTAATTATACTTAAAGGAACGATATGCCTGAGTGTAATATTGCTAAGAATAAAAGCATCTGTACTTGTACTTATGAACCTTGTTCAAGAAAAGGCAAGTGTTGCGAGTGTATTCTCTATCATAAAAAAGCCAAAGAAATTCCTGGATGTCTGTTTCCGCCTTCTGCAGAAAAGACCTATGACCGGTCGATTAATAATTTTATCAAAAGTGTTAAGAAATAATGAAATTAACTATGCGCAGTGTTAAAGAGATTGAACCTTTGATTTTTGAATATTCTAAACCCAATCGTAAGGGCTATAGCCTTCCGAAAATGGATGTCAGTATGCCTAAGGCATTGGGTTTTGCTGAACGCAGAGACCTTGCTTTACCCGAAGTTTCGGAAATTGATGTTGTGAGACATTTTATTGCTCTATCTGTTCTCAATCATCATGTGGATAAAGGTTTTTATCCGCTCGGTTCGTGCACGATGAAGTATAATCCTAAAGTCAATGAAGATATGTCGCGGTTAGCAGGGTTTTCTGCAATCCATCCACTCCAACCAGAAGATACTGTGCAAGGTGCTTTACAACTTATGTATGAATTAGAAAGATACCTGTGTGAAATCTCAGGAATGGATGCAGTAACTTTACAACCGGCAGCAGGTGCACATGGCGAATTTACTGGTATTATGATTGTTCATAAATACTTTGAAACTCGAAAAGAAGACCGTAAAAAAGTCTTGATTCCCGATTCCGCACACGGCACAAATCCTGCATCAGTGACGCTTTCTGGTTATACGGCAGTTGAGATTAAATCCAATGCTTCAGGTTTAGTTGATTTAGATAATTTAGAAAAAGCACTTGATGACCAAGTTGCCTGTTTAATGCTGACCGTGCCTAATACTTTAGGTCTATTTGAAACTGAGATTCAAAAAATTGCGGAAATGGTACATAAAAAGGGCGCACTGCTCTATCTTGATGGTGCGAATCTTAATGCGTATTTAGGTCATCATCGACCGGGTGATGCGGGTTTTAATTTAGTCCATTTTAATCTGCATAAGACTTTTTCTACTCCACATGGTGGTGGCGGACCAGGTGCGGGTCCTTTAGGCGTAAAAAAAGATTTAGCCCAATATCTACCAGTTCCTGTGATTGTTAAAGAAGGTGATAAATTTAAATTTGACTACAACCGACCAAATTCTATTGGTAAAATTCATGGCTTTTTCGGAAATTTTGGTGTTATGGTGCGCGCTTATACTTATATTAGAATGTTAGGCAGCCAAGGCTTGAAAGAAGTCTCAGAATGTGCTATAATAAATGCGAATTATATAAGAAAAGCATTAGAAACATATTACCATTTACCATATAAAAGTATCTGTATGCACGAATGTGTTTTGTCAGCAATAAATCTTAAACCATATGGCATTAGAACACTTGATATTGCCAAACGACTCTTAGATTTTGGTCTGCACGCACCGACTGTCTATTTTCCTTTGATTGTGCCTGAAGCCTTAATGATTGAACCAACGGAAACTGAATCTAAAGAATCGGTTGATGAATTCATTCAAGCAATGATTCAAATCTCAAAGGAAGCTCAAGCAAATCCCCAAATTCTAAAAGATGCACCACAAAAAACACCAGTGCGTCGGTTAGATGAAGTTAAAGCATCGCGAGAATTAGATGTAAGATATATTTATAGACAAACCAATACTCAATTAGACGAACAAAGATAATGCTTGTAGAAGAGATTACCCCATCAAGACGCGATGAGATTTTGCATAAGATTGCTTTGAAAGTAGTTGAGATGAAACTAACACCAATGGCAATTGTCTTATTAGAATCATCGAAGCCACTATCTTTTGTTGGGTCGCAACTGATGGTCTTTTTTCAGCCAATCTATTCCGCAGTTTTCCCGGCTCGACCATACAATGAGATTGCAACACTTCTGGAAAATAGAGAGAATATTGAATTGCTCATTAAAGAGATTGAGAAACTGGAAAATGAGAGCAGAAACATCAAAAAGCCGAATCCATCGGTCAAGGAAAATCATAATCACCAAGATTCGGAAATGCCAACAAGCCGAATGAGAAAAATATCGATATTTTCTCAGATTGTGCACTGGTTCAAAAAATGAGTAAGATAATTGGGAAAATACCAAAGAGTGAAAAAAATCACAAATCAACTAACTTATTTTCTGTGATGATATCAGTAAAAAAGGAATAAAGCAATGATAGCAAAAGAGAATATAAAACGAGTTTTAGCAACTGATTGTGGTAGCACAACTACCAAAGCAATTTTAATTGAGAAGACCGGGAATGAGTATCGATTAAAAGTGCGGGGTGAAGCACCAACTACCGTTGAAGCACCTTTTGAAGATGTCACGCGCGGTGTATTAAATTCAATTCGCGAAGTTGAAGAATTGTCTCATAAAGTTATTTTAGATGGTGAGAAAATCATTAAACCATCTAAGAACGATAAAGAAGGAGTTGATATTTATATTTCAACTTCATCTGCCGGTGGTGGTCTACAGATGATGGTTGCGGGTGTGGTCTTAACGATGACTGCAGAAAGTGCTGCACGCGCAGCTTTAGGCGCCGGTGCAATTGTAATGGATGTTATCGCATCTAATGATGGTCGGTTGCCACACGAAAAAATTGAAAGAATTAGAACTCTACGACCGGATATGATCCTTTTGTCTGGCGGAGTTGATGGTGGTACCATTTCTCATGTTGTTGAATTGGCAGAATTAATCCGCGCCGCAGACCCACGGCCGAGATTTGGTACAGGTTATAGTCTGCCGGTAATTTATGCTGGTAATAAAGATGCCCGGGATTTGATAATAAAAACTTTACAAGATAAGAGTGCCTTAGTTATTGTCGAAAATATCCGACCGGTTCTGGAACGAGAAAATTTGATTCCTGCTCGACACCGGATTCATGATTTGTTTATGGAACATGTGATGGCACACGCACCTGGTTACAAAAAGTTAATGGAATGGACTGATGTACCAATTATGCCAACCCCCGGTGCAGTCGGTCTTTTAATTGAGAATATCGGTAAATCAGAACATATTGATGTCTTAGGTGTTGATATCGGTGGTGCAACCACTGATATCTTTTCCGTCTTTTCTGGTATCTTTAACCGAACAGTCAGTGCTAATCTTGGAATGTCCTATAGTATCTCTAATGTCTTGGCTGAAGCTGGCGAAGAAAATATTATGCGCTGGATACCTTTTGAAATTCCAGTTGCCGATGTGCGTAATCGAATTCGTAATAAGATGATTCGACCGACAACCATTCCATCAACCTTAGAAGAGTTAAAAATTGAACATGCAATTGCCCGCGAAGCACTTCGCTTAGCATTAGAACAACACAAATCGATGGCAGTTGGACTTAAAGGCGTGCAACAAGAGAGAACAATTTCTGATGCATTCGCACAAACATTATCTGGCGAGACTTTAGTAAATATGATGAGTTTAAATTTAATTGTCGGCTCCGGCGGGATTTTATCTCATGCACCCCGACGCGTACAGGCAGCATTGATGATGATTGATGCATTCTTACCTGAAGGTGTTACACGCTTAGCAGTTGATAGTATTTTTATGATGCCACATTTAGGGGTCCTTTCAACAGTCCATCAAGAAGCAGCCAAAGAAGTCTTTGAGAAAGATTGTCTCGTAAAATTGGGAACTTGCATTGCGCCGGTGGGCGAAGGTAAACCCGGAGCAAAATGTGTTTCAGTAAAAATATCCAAACCTAATGGAGAAATAATCGAGAAGACTGTTAATTATGGCGATATCTTTTTAATTCCATTGGAAAATATAAAGGTCAAAGCTCATATTCGGCCAGAAAAGAACTTTGATGTCGGAGCGGGTAAAGGTAAAGAACTGGATGCGGAAATCGAAGGTGGAGTCGTTGGTGTGATTATTGACTGTCGAGGACGAAGACCATTTGTTGTGCCGCAAGACTCAAAACAAAGAATCGAATTTCTTCAAAAGACCGCAACTGCACTCAACGCCTATCCCAAATAAGACAAATGGGATACTTTTCTTAATTAGCATATGGACTTAAAGTTTATTCGTAATAATCCGGAACTTGCTAAAGAAATTTTGCGTCGCCGAGATGAAAAAGTTTCGCTTGAGGAAATTTTGAAATTAGACGAAAAGCGGCGTGAGATAATTAAAGGGCGAGACCAATTGCGGATGTATCATCGTCAACTTTCAGAACAAGTAGCTAAATGTAAAAAGGAGAGAAAAGAAGTTGGTAATCTGGTTAATGAATGTAAAGAACTGAGCGAAAAGATTAAAACAATCGAACAAGAACTGACAGTAATTGAAAATGAGTTGGAAAATAAGATTAAATTTCTGCCCAACATTATTCACGAATCGGTTCCGGATGAAGATAAAATCGTTGCGACTTGGGGAAGTAAGCCAGAGTTCACCTTTACTCCTTTAGCCCATTGGGATTTATGTGAAGCACTACAAATCGTTGATTTTAATCGGGCATCAAAAATTGCCGGGTCCCGTTTTGTCCTATTTAAGGGTTTAGGTGCACTTTTAGAACGTGCGCTCATTAATTTTTGTTTAGATACCCATATCAACAAACACAACTATCAAGAAATTAGTCCGCCGACCTTAAACTTAGAAGAGTGTTTTTATAACACCGGTGCTTTACCCAAATTAGCCGATGAAATGTATCAATGTGCCCAAGACCCATTTTATCTAATTCCGACTGCAGAAGTACCGTTAGTTAACTTACATAGTAATGAGTGTCTTAAAGAAGAGGAACTGCCAAAATACTATACAGCCTATACACCGTGTTATCGCCGAGAAGCCGGTTCTTATGGAAAAGATGTAAGGGGAATGATAAGAATTCATCAATTTGATAAAGTGGAATTAGTTAAATTTACTAAACCCGAAGACTCTTTTGAGGAATTAGAGAAAATGCGTAAAGATGTTGAAGAACTTATGCAGTTGCTGGAAATACCTTATCAGGTAAAATTACTATCAGCCAAAGAGATGGCTTTTCAATCTGCTAAAACTTACGACATTGAAGCCTGGGCAAGCGGAGTTGGCGCATGGTTGGAAGTCTCTTCAATATCTAACTGCGTCGATTTTCAAGCCCGACGCGCAAATATTCGATTGCGTCGTAAATCCGGTGAACTGGAATATGTGCACATCTTAAACGGCTCGGGTTTAGCATTTCCCAGAATTTTCATTGCTTTAGTTGAGAATAATCAGCAAAAAGATGGTAGTGTAATAATACCGGAAGTTCTTCGACCTTATATGGGTGGCATTACCAAAATCGGTTAGTAATTCGTCTCGCTCCAATTAAATCAAAATGGAAATAACACACGCTACAAAGCAGATAATTGAATTAGGTAAATTTTTATTCGAGTATGGATATGTGGTTGCATCAGATGGTAACATTAGCATAAGATTAAATAAAAAAGAGATATTGATAACCCGTAGCGGTGTCTGTAAGGGAGAATTAAAAATTGGCGACATTGTCAAAATTGGTACCAATAATTGGAAAATAAAAAATACCGATTATAAAATTATGCCTTCATCCGAATATCGTATGCATCTTGCGATTTATGCGAACCGGCCGGATATCAATGCGGTAATTCACGCACATCCGCCGTTTGCCACATCTTTTGCAGTAAGTGGCAGAAAATTAAATATAAACTTATTAACTGAAACCGAACAGTTGCTCGGGTCAATAAAATATCTTGGCTATTATCAACCAGGAAGTGTTAAGTTAGCAAAAGCGGTTAGCAAAGCGGTAATTAGACACAATGTAATTATTTTAGGTAAACATGGTGTAGTAGTTGGCGGTAAAGATTTAACTGAAGCCAGATATCGATTAGAACGCTTAGAGTTTTTGGCTAAAGTCTCTTGGTTAGTTCTATTGGCTCAATAATCAGAAGCCGAGAGATTGACTCTTAAGAAAATTTAATTACAGGCGATATTACTACTTTACCTTAAAATAACTGCTTTTTGAATTAAACTACCTTGAGAAGTTTTTAGTTCACAGAAATAGACACCGCTTAGTAATTTTCTGGAGTATTGGTCGGTTCCATCCCAAAGAACATTTGAGCCGTCAATCTTAATCGTCTTTACTAAAGCACCGGAAAGATTGTAAATATTCAATTGGGCGTTACTTGTAGTTGGTGATATGAATCGAATAGTCGTTCGTTCTGAGAATGGATTTGGATATAAAGACAGAGTAAGCGGTGCATTGATTGTTCGGATTGGTGATGTTAGTTCGACTTCTTCAATACCGGGTAATCGTTCACCAAAAAATGTAAGAATCCGTCGCATCACATCCCATTTTTGGATATATCTTAATGCGGAGTGGTCGATAGCTTCAAACGGCATTCCGAAATATACTATTTTATAATTTCCACTATAATGAATTGCACCATAGACGGTTGTATCCGCATAACCGCGATACCAGAAACATCCTTTGGCACCGCTTAGAGGTCTAATGCCATCATTAGAGCGAGAATTTGCCGCACCACCAGCACCGCCTAAAACAATTGTATCACCATTAACACCACCAATTGGGTCATTCGGCACACCAATTGCATAAAGTATGCCAGTACTATTAGTCACATATGATGCACGAAGATAATTAATATAAAATGGGGTAGAACCAATGTGTTGTCCTAAATTTTGGCCACAGATAAAGAGTTTGTTCCCGGCATTAAGATAACTTGTAAGATTAGTAATATCATTTGTCGTCAAGGTATTCAAACTATCTAAACCGGTAAACCAGACAGTAACAGGATAGTTTGACAGTGTTTCTAAAGGCGGTGAGCCGGCTGAGGTTACGGTCCAAAGACGATAAAAAGTTTTAAGTGAATCAATAGATTCTTTGTAATATATTTCATAATTAGCACCTTCATCATCATCGACTAAAAGAATTCTGGGAAAACAGATGTTAACATAGATTGTATCCCAAGTGCTTAATGACGGAGGATTAGCAGTTTTCTGAATGAAGAAGCGAACCCGATGTGGTATAGCATTGGCATTAACTGAAAAGATAAAAGAATCCGCAGAACAACTTTGTGAGGCACCGGCACTAATATTAGGAAAACTCGCAGTATTTTTGATGATGGTAACATCCGGGTCATTAGTAAAGAGCGTTGCGGAAACATTAGTCGCATTCTGATAATTCCGTTCATTAGTCATTGTTGTAATTAGACTCACGATCTCATTGTTTTGCGGATAGTTATTATTGCCGTCATTAATCCAAAATGCGGTAGTTTTAAGATTACAACGGATTGGTTGGTAGATTGCCTTGGTAACATTAATGCGTCCATGACCACAATTTCCTGCAGCGTATTGAGGGTCAGGCATTGGATCACAAGATTGGAAGATTCTTAAAGTGCATTCCGCATTAGTCATCCTGGGGTACATTGATTTTAAGAGTACTGCCAAGCCGGCAACGCATGGAGTTGACATTGAAGTGCCATCCCAAGCACCATAACCGTTGTTCGGGTCAGTGGTAAGAACTGCGGTGCCTGGTGCACAGACATCAACAAATGGTCCATAATTAGATTGTCCTGGACCAGGCCAATCCGAGAGATAATCATTCTGGTCAGTTGCGGCAACACAAATGACATGTTCATAACATGCCGGATAGCGTAATACACCTGGTGGGTGGGTTTCACAATTTCCAGCAGAAGCCATTAAGACACAACCACCAGCCCAAGCATAATTAATAGCATCTTGATATGCTTGTTGATAAGCCGAGCCACCAAATGACATACTTACTGCCCAAACTTGTCTTGTCACCGCATAATAGAGTGCCGGTAGATAATTATAAATATAACCACCGTAACCACAACGCGCATCAACATAACGACAGCCCCAACTGTAACTGGCAATACCGATATTATTATCAGTATGAGCAACTGGAATGCCGGCACAATTAGTTGCATGGTCGTCACCGGCATTAGGATAAGGGTTAGGGTCATTACCAATCCAGTCCCAACCAATAACATCGTCAGTATATAGATTTCCATCTTGGTCAATACCGTCAAAATCACCACCTTGAGATGCGGGATATGGGTCAAATCTGCGATTTCCGTTAATATCTTCTGGCGTATTAATAGAGTAGACATATTTTAAATCATCGTGATTATAATCAACGCCACAATCAATAATCATTACAGTTACAGTTGAATCACCCAAAACACCATCCCATGCTAAAGCACACTGACACTTTATTAAATGCCATTGTGAATTGTAATAAGGGTCATTAGGCACACGGTCAACTTGAAAGACATAATCAGGCTCAGCATACTGAATGACACCGGTTTTTTCGTAATCTTTTATGATTTGCATAATGTCTTTAGATTCAGGAAAATCAAAGCGATAGAATAGATCCATTCCATATTCTTTGGCCAGTTCACTGGGATTAGGGTCAGGAATAATTTTTTCTACTTTGTTTACTTGCCATTTGTGGTTTAATTGGTCAATTTGAGGAATATTGGTTCTTGCAATGCCATCGACAACATTGGTTGTAATTTTACCTCGATATTCCGGTTTAAACTTTACAATCATTGTGCCCAATAGATATGGATTACCATTTAATTCTCCGATATTGTGAGTTGGCACAGCAAAAGATAGAGTGACAATTGCTAATAAAATAAAAATAATAATTTTATTTGACATGCAGTCCTCCGAAAATTAAATTAAACAACATCATAAAATATTGCAACAAATTATAAGTTGTAATTGCTTATGTGTCAAGAAATCAATTTAAAAGGGTAGTGTCAAGTTTTTTGTGTAAATTCTTTTTTCTTCCATAGGAGTTTCTCCTCCCATTGTTTGTTATATTTGTTAAATACCGCATACACTATCCGGTCGCAACTGGCATAATTAGCAAAACTGCA
>JBDRUT010000018.1:0-38139 GCA_039801465.1 Caldifarciminota bacterium | reverse complement strand
ATGAGGTAAAATAGACCGGATTAGCGGCTGTCCCTTGCACATTCAATCTGCCGTCGACTGTCAGCCTCTTTTTCTGAAAGCTACTAGATGTGTATAAAAACTTTACTATGGTACCAGCTTGTACGGTTAATGTTGCAGTTGAAGATATTGTCACATCTCCAGTTATAATAATTATTTTATTTGAAGTCCAAGTAGTATCATTTGCTATCGTTCCACTGATTTGAACTGTGTCTAAATCAGGATATTGTGCTAATGTAATTGTAATAAATATAAAACTAAAAATTAATCCAAACGATATCTTATTACTCATATATCCTCCTAATTTTTATCAGGTTTGCTTTCCGCATAACCCATTTCATTATATTTTTATACAATAAAATATCTGCAATAGCCAATAATGTTGATTTGTCTTTGAAGAAAATCTTCGGTTTATCCCACATAGTTACTCGTTAAATTTGTCTATACGCCAATTTTATAATTTTTTGCCTGCTTGTCAAGTTTTTTATTACCTTTTAGATAATTTCAGTTGTAGCAAAATATTTGTAATTTATTAGACTTGCAATATGTCTGAAATCATCTTTTGATTTTTTCTCTTTTTTATCAGTAGGGGTATAATATTTTTTTTAGTTATCTTGTATCTTTATTATAGTTAAAATGGCGCTTATAAGAGATATAAGCGATTCAAATAATTATATGAAATAGTTTTTGAGAGTGGATAAGAGAGTTATCTAAAATATATTCAGGAAGCAACCTGGAAAGCAATTGTCAAAGTAAACAATTGGGAGAGTAATTCTGGAAGCAACTTATTCAGTGACGAAGAATTCTAAATTAGTCATATTTGCTACTTATTAAATCGAAATTAGTAGGAATGTTAGATTAGTAAACAAAGAGTTTAAAGGTTCAATTGTGCAGTAAATAAAGAGTTAAAGGTTCAATTTGTATACTGTATCAGGAGACAAAAAGTTTAATGTTCAATTTAAGGTTTAAAAGTTTAATGTTCAAAGTTTCAATGTTATAATATTAATTCGGTGCGAAGTAAATTTTTGGTAGAACATTTCAAATCAAGATTGACTTATAATGAAATTGTAATATACTGCAGTATGTTTGAAAGTTATTTGAAATTGATTAAAAAGTTGCGTAAAGAGTGTCCCTGGGACCGAAAACAGACTTTAGCATCATCCCGTTCTTATATTTTAGATGAAGCGTATGAGTTAGAAGAAGCAATTAGAGAAAGAAATTATGAGAAGATTGGTGAAGAGATCGGTGATTTAATTTATACGACACTGTTTGTTGCTAGGATTTTGGAAGAGCAAAAGAAGTTATCAATTAAATCCATTGAGAAGAAGACGATTAAGAAACTAATTAGCCGTCATCCTCATATTTTTGGTAAGGTGAAAGTGAAAAATGCTCAAGAAGTCCTGACTAATTGGGAGACTATCAAAAGTAAAGAAAAGGATGAGCCGATGTTGAATCGGATTCCGAGATCTTTGCCAGCATTGAAACGTGCCCAATTGATTCAAGAACGGGTAGCGCGAGTTGGTTTTGATTGGGAAAATAAAGAAGATGTCTATAAAAAAATTATTGAAGAGATTAAAGAATTGAAACATGCATTGAAAAACAAAAAGAAATCAAAAATTGAAGAAGAACTTGGTGATTTGTTGTTTGCCTTGGTAAATTTTGCCCGACATTTAAGGATTGATGCCGAATATTGTTTGAGTCAGGCAAATGATAAGTTTGTTAAAAGATTCCATAAATTGGAAAAGCAATTTAAGAGTAAAAACAAGAGTTTGCAGGATGTGAGTTTAACTGAAATGGATAGTATTTGGGAGAAGATAAAGAAACGCACCAAAAATTAAATATTGTGAAAGAAGAATAACAAAAAAGGGCGGGATTTTTTCACCCGCCCTTTCCAATTTATATTTTAATTAGTAGACGATGTATGTGTTAAATGTATGCACGATATATTAACATTAATAGACGATGTATAGCAACATATTGTTGTTAATCATATCGAGTAAATCTTTGTAGTATGCTTGGTCAATTCCGCTACTCCAGGCGTTAATCGCACCAGTAATAATATCGCTGATAAGTAGATTTTCACCGGCATCATATACGCCATCCATATCAGCATCATACCAGACTTCACGAGTTGGGTCTAAATAGTTATGTAAATCATTCAAGATTGCGGTTAATAGTTGCATACCAAGTTTTTTCTGCATTGGGTCTTTTGGTTTGGGCGTGAGATATGTTTTCACTTGTCTCTTGAATTCGTTAAGGTCAGTGGTATTGAAATAATCTAACCAAGGTGTCAATGTGTTGAGATAAGTCGCATCATCCAGAGTAAGTTCCATTTGACCGTCACGATTTTTCCAGTAGCCTTGTGATTTTGCGGTATAAATTTCTTCCATCTTTTGATGATTAGCAGTTACGGTTTTAGTAGCATCCATTAACACAGTTGTGGCTAATGCATAAGGGTCAGTGATTTCAGACATTACCTCAGTTGACCAGTCGGTGAATACATAGACATAGCCATCACCTAATGAGTTGCGAGAAACGGTTGATATGTCGGCATAAGTGCCTTCTTCATAGTCACCAGCACCAGTTGGTGGAGTTAATAGGCCGGCTGGATTTGTTTCCAGTGTCAGTGTGTATGTCACAGCACTGGCAACTGCAACTAATCCTAATAAGGCTAAGGTTGCTATTTTGTTTAGCATCGTGCCTCCAATTATTTTGTAGTGATGAGCGAGATTTTGCTGATTCGCTTATCACTACTTGGTTTTGGCAAGGTTTTTTGGGTGCGACTGCACCTGTTAATAAAAACCAGACCTGATGTTGGAAAATCTTCCTTGCCTAAGATTTGAACCAACACCAGCGGATTGTAATATGTGTTTAATAAAATTATCATCCGAAATTCGCTATTCATATTATAAGAGTAGTTGATTATTGTGACATGTGCATAATGAACTTATCGCTCGAGATAATCTTTTCATATTAAAGCAATTAAATTATAGCAAATGATCTTAATTGTGTCAAGTTTTTTTTAGAGGTGATTCTGGCATCACTTCGTATATTCATCTTTTATCAGAATAGTTGGAACTCTTTGCTTTGTTCATTGTATCTATTTTTTCTATCAAGTATCAAAGTAAGATACGGAGTTTTTATAAGGGCGAGAGTCTTGCTCTCGCCCTCGGTTTTTTCGGACCCAATATTTTTAATTTATAATGATTTTTAAGTCGGTCCGATTTACCATATTATCAAATCTTAAGATGTAGATGCCCTTTGCCAGATGTTTTGTTGTTAAGACTATTGAGTAGGTGCCGGCGTTTTGATATTCATCTTTTAAGGTCTGAATTAGACTACCGGTTACGCTGTAAAGTTTAATTGAAACTTTTCCGGATATAGGCAGAGTGTAATGAATTAGCGCATTTCTTGTGATTGGATTTGGCGAGACGTTGAAACTGAATTTATTAATTTCTGAGTTTTCTGCCATCTGGGCACTATTAGTTGTTGCTGTAATTAAAGCAACTAAGCCAGAACTTGGGTCATATTGCCAGAATTCTTGTGTGTTGTTTCCTTTGATAAGCCAGACTTTTCCATCCGCATAACCGAGTGAAGCACCAGATTTAGGAACACTCTTGCTATTCAATCGTGGAATTGTCTCAAGTGGCGTCCAAGTTCCAGGAGTTCCTTCAGTGTATTTCCAGAATTCGTTATAGCCATTGCCTTTGATAGCATAAATTTCACTACCGCTTGATGTCATTGCGCCACCATCACCAACTAAATTATTCGCGCCAAGATATGGGTGAACTAATGGCATTGAAGGCATCTGAGTCCAGGTATTGGATGAAATTGTATAGGCATGGAAATAAATAACACTGCCGTCATTCTTCAAAGCATAAATTTTGCCAGCAAGTTCTGCAAGACAACTACCAGCGCCATAAGCAACATTATCCGGAGTTGGTGCATTAGCAAGTTGAGTCCAGGTATTATTACTTGGATTATAAGCATAGAAATTCGGTTTGTTTATTCGTTGACTACCGGCTAATAAATAGACTTTGCCATTATAATAAGCAAGACCTGTTCCACCTTTGACTGTCACAGGAATATTGGCTTTTGTTGTCCACGAGTTACTACTAATTGAATATGCCCAGAAAGCATTTTTGCCATTACCTTGAGTAGCATAGATGGTATTAGCACCATCATAACATAAAGCACCACCGGCACCAACCGCACCTGGTGCTGATGCCATTAAAGTCCAATCAGAACCATCAAATTTATAAAATTCGTTAGAGTTGTTACCACGGAACGCATAAAGAATATTGCCAACACCGACTAAAGCACCACCAGAACTGACATATTTCTTTAATGCTTGAGTCGGAACATTAGGTTTTTGTGTCCAGGCAGGTGGAGGTGGAGTTTCAACTGTGACTGAGCCGGTCTGGTTGTCGTTACTTGGATTCATATCACCAGTAAGTTCAGTGGAACAACTGACAGTATGAGTTCCAAGTTGACTTGCGGTCCAGTTGGCAAATGTCACATATTGTTTTGCTCCCGATGCAAGATTTGATACTGAACTGGTCTGATTATAGAAATCACCAATCTTCATTCGCACTGAGAAACTTACATTAGTATTGCCATAATTATAAACTGAACATGCTGGAGTGATGACAGTATTCTGTAAAATATTTCCACTCGGTCTAACAATCGCAATCACCCCAACATCTTTATATATAACAGTAACTGAACCAGTCTGTTTGTCATTGCTTGTATTCATATCTGTAGAAAGTTCAGTTGAGCAACTGACCGTATGAGTTCCGAGTTGAGTAGCAAACCAGCTCGGGAATGTGATATGCTGGAAAGTGCCGGGAGTATGATTGGTGACTGATGCAGTCTGATTATAGAAATCACCTATTTTCATTCGCACTGTATAATTTTCCGTATATGTACCATAATTATAAACTGAGCAAGAGGGTGTCACATTAGTGTTTTGGTCAATTGTGCCATAAGGCGAGTTTATCTTTACTACGCCAACATCATGTTGAGTAGAGACGATTACTTGGGTGCTATCTTCAATTGGTAATTTGTTCTTGGCAGTTACTGTAATATACATATAACCAGTTGAACTGGGATTAATTGACAGAGTCACTTGACCACTGGCATTTGTTATACCTTTGGTGAAGACTTCGGTTCCTTTCCACAAAGCAACAATTGCTGAGGGGACTGGTGAACCACTTGATGTAACTGTAACGGTAAACGACTGTGGACCAGTATATATAGGATTAGCAAAACTAGCATTCATTGTTTGAGGATTATCTTTCCACATCATCATCTGCGGTTCACCAAAAAGATTTAATTCATAATAGCACCAACGCCAAACTTGCTGACTCATTGCGGTATTACGATAATATTCTTTAGATGCCTGATGACATTTGGCAATTCGAATTGAGTCATAAGTAAAGAAATAGTCATAAAAACGGACATCGAGCAATTCTGAAGGACCAATCTGATTTGTATAGCCCCAGCCATATCTTGAGTTCATTATTGTAGCAATTGCACTGCCTCTTGCTAATACCATCTTTTCTGCTAAACAATCATTAGTCTCAAAATTACCAGGATAACACGCAATTGAATTTGCAATCGTCAATTTATCATAGTTGGTTTGAGTTGCTGGGTCAGTATAATAGTACATCGGTCCACTGATATACACGCCATAATCATTGCCATGACCGACCATATGGAGAAATCCAAATCCAGTATTTAACGAATCGCGCACTGCCCATCGCCAAGCATCATTTTGTCCCATATCAATCACCCGGTCAGTCCAACCAGCAGGACTATAACCAGCAATCATATTTTGCGAGGTGGTATGGTCATAACCAGACCAAAGATAAGCCGCAGGTAACATCATCCGTTTCTGATAACCGATATTAGGATTTTTGACATAAGTAAAGAATTTCCTTATCATTGTATCGACTTCAGCAGTAGTTTCTACTGGCCATCTTCCACCATATAAATCATAATATAAATCAACTGTATCATAAGATGCTTCGCCAAAGATATTGTTATTATTTCCGTCCCAAGACCACTGCAAATCAAGATAATATAAGTCACAGGGTATGTTACCGACATCACTGCCAACTACAGCTCGGGCTTGACGGGATGGAATGATTGAATGGTCGCCAGCAAGTAAGATATATTTCATTCCATAATTAGTAAAATAGTCGCGGATAAAGTTTCTAATCTTCTCTTGTAAATCACGACCAGAATAATTAGAATTGACCCAAGTAACATTGCGGGTTTCAGTATTATAACCAGTCTTCTTTAACCAGGTGATTAATGGGGTAAATCTTGATTCAAGACTTGAAGATGTTAAGATGATATAATCAATATTCGTCGGGTCAGATATTTTGATAGGTGGAGCAAATTTTTCAATATCTTCAGGATTGATTACTAAATTCTTAACATCTAATTGGAAAAGATTTTTCTGGGATTCAGTTAATGACCAGACTTCATAGTGGTCTTCTTCATAATTAATTTTTACTGTAATGCGTTCATTAAGAATAAGTTTTCCTTCATTAGGAATATATTGTAAAGGATATAAAAAGAAACCACCGAGTCTAAAACCAGACTTATTGCCACTGGGAATAATTTTTGTTAAATATCCAGGATAAGCGGTCGTTAATCTATAAGTTTCGACATCAGGTGCAACAAATGGTCTTTCACCTTGATAAGATAGTGGATAAGGATTTTGGCCAGGATAGAGTGTATATTTACCAGGAATTTCAATTTGCCTTGAGTCTATAATTTCAATACTGGTAATTTCTGCAGATGGTGGAATTAACACATTGAGATCAGCAACCGGTATGATTGGTTTACCAGGTTCTTGAATGGTTAAGTCACATCCTTTAAGACTTACCAAATCATAACCAGTGATATTACGAACTTCCAGAGTGTAAGCAGGAAAATAAAATTCTTTTACAATACTACCGGTTCGGGCTTGAGCGACGCCAAATAAAATTAGCGTGACGAGAAATAGAACAACAGTTTTTTTTGTTAGCATATTGCCTCCTTAAGGCTTTAATATTAAAGAGAAAAAATTTGAATAGATACTTCAAATTATCTAAGCATGAATTTATAATAATGCTCAGATAACAGATTTTTGTTTTAGAAAACGATGAATTTACCCCAGAACAGAAGGTACATCGGTCAAAATTTGAGTTTTGCATATATTTTTTAAGTTAATTAAACCCTATCGCTTAGGAAACTCTTGATACGGATAAATTAATTTGGTACCAAATATTTTTTATAATATTTTAACTAAGTGTGTAAGTATACAAAATCTAAAATGTTATGTCAAGTCTTTTCTTTTTAGAGCCTTTATTGCTTCTCTATATAAGACATTAAAATACATAAAGTTAAAAGATTATTTCATGAAATATTTGAATTTTTATTATAAAATGCTTTTTATTGAGGAGGGGTATTAGATTATTTTTGAATAATAAATTTTTTGATTATTGTCTTCTGCGGCGTCTTTAATTGAATAAAATATATTCCGGATTTTAAGTCTTTAGTATCTAATGGTTCAATTATTAGATTCTTAGCAGTTTGTTTTAATATTCTTATTAATCTACCATTAATGTCGTATAAACAAAGACTGGCTCGTGTTGGTTCAGGAATTTTACAAGTAATGGTTGTGGAATTTTGGCAGGGATTGGGCGAAATATTTATTTCTATCAGCTTATTTTGTTTAAGTTCGGATTGTTCTTCAATACCAGTCAAACTTGTATCACTTAATGTCACATCATCAACATAAATAGTTATATATGGTAATGTTGCAATGGTCACATTAACAAAAACCGCACTGTCCGGTGCTTGTAAAAACAATGTGTAATTACGGTAGGTATTAGAATAATAGACTGGGATTATTGTTGGACTGGTCGCCGGCTGTTGCGAAAGTTTTAGCCAGGTTATGATAAAGGCACCCGCAGTAAAAGATTGGGTTTTACACCACCCGGAAAAGTAATAATAACTACCAGGGATTGAAATCGAGATGGTCATTGCATATGCAGAAGTATCACTGCCGGTTAATTTAATTGCATATAAGCCAGAATGGCAATCAGTTGTTCTTGTAGCAGAACCTGAATCATTTACTTCTGATGTGTACCAAGCAAAAGGCATCCTAACTCCCATTGAATCAAGCCAGATTTCAAAACTGGAATTCAGAAGAATATTTCGTGCTTGGCTGATTGTGGTAATGGTAAAAATACTAATAATTGATACAAGAATTATAGACCTTTTCATATTCATATAAAATATTACTACTTTATAACTATATCAAAAAAAATATATTTGGTCAAGAAAGACTCGCTTTTAAAAATAAATTGCGCATTTTTATTAAGATAAGCAAGATAATATAGAGACTTGACTTTTTATAGTTCTATCATTCTTCTTACCAATCTCTTGACTTACTTCCAAAATTTATTAGTATTATTGAGTGAAAGATTTTTATACGCCTGAAGATTTAATCAATTTTAATTATCAAATTCATCTTGCAGACCCAGGAAAATATCCGTTTACTCGAGGAATCTATCCCAATATGTATAAGGGCCGACTCTGGACAATGCGACAATATGCTGGTTTCGGTGATGCCAAAAAGACTAATGAGCGTTTTCAATATCTGTTAAAACAAGGACAAACCGGTCTTTCGGTCGCATTTGATTTACCAACTCAACTTGGCTATGATTCTGACAACCCAAAAGCAACTGGTGAAGTTGGCAAAGTGGGTGTCGCAATTAGTGATATTGCAGATATGGCATTGCTCTTCAAAAATATTCCTTTGGACAAAGTATCAACCTCAATGACAATCAATGCTACTGCGCCAATGATTCTGGCAATGTATTTAATCGTTGCACAAAATAATGGAGTACCCCAAGAACAACTTGCAGGAACTGTTCAAAATGATATTCTCAAGGAGTATATTGCCCGAGGTAATTATATCTTTCCAGTTAAATCTTCAATGCGTTTAGCAATTGATTTATGGGAATATTGCACTAAATATATTCCTCGATGGTATTTTGTCTCAATTTCTGGCTATCATATTCGCGAAGCTGGAGCCACTGCAGTTGAAGAGATGGCATTCACTTTTGCTAATGGTATTGCGTATATTGAATCAGCACTCAGTCGTGGATTGAAAGTAGATGATTTCGGACCAAGACTTTCATTCTTTTTCGGGTCTCATAATAATTTCTTTGAAGAAATCGCAAAGTTTCGTGCTGGCCGACGCATCTGGGCAAGAATAATGAGAGAGCGATTTAATGCCCAAGACCCAAAATCGTGGATGATGCGCTTTCATACTCAAACTTGCGGTTCAACTTTAACTGCCCAAGAACCAGAAAATAATATTATTCGCGTGACACTCCAAGCATTATCTGCAGTACTTGGTGGAACCCAAAGTTTGCATACAAATTCTTATGATGAAGCCCTGGCATTACCCAGCGAACAAGCAGTAAAGATTGCTTTGCGAACTCAACAGTTGATTGGTTATGAATCGTCGATACCAGAAGTCGCGGACCCGTTAGGCGGTTCTTACTATTTAGAAAAGTTAACTAATGATATTGAAGAGCAGATATTAACGTTATTAAAAGAGATTGAAGATAAAGGCGGAGCAGTAAAATGTATTGAATCAGGATTTATTCAAAAGAGAATCGAAGACTCCGCATTCCGTTATCAAAAGGCAATCGAAGAAAAGCAGAGAAAGATTATTGGTGTTAATATCTTTAGTGAAGATAAAACGCAAAGACCTTTAATCAAAACACTCAAAGTCTCAGCAAAATTAGCCGAACAGAGAAAACGAGGACTTTCCATTTTCAGAAAAAAACGCAATACGATGAAAGTAAAAGATAGTTTGAATAAATTAGCGGAAAAAGGCAATAGTAATGAAAATTTAATGCCGATGATAATTAATTGTTGTCGTAATAATGCAACTTTAGAAGAAATCTGTAATGTCTTACGAAATATTTTTGGCGAATATGATACTAAAAAGTCTTAAAAATATAGTGTTGCTAAAAACCCTTAACAGAAAATCCATAACTCAATTTTTATCTATAAATGTTTAGGAGCATACGATGCTAAAAAGTCTTAATCATATTGGCATTGCAGTAAATTCACTTGAGGATTCAATAAAGATATATAAAGATATCTTAGGTTTGGACGAACCTAAAATTGTTGAGTTAAAAGAGATGAAATTACGGGTGGCGATATTTAAACTCCAGAATTATAATATTGAATTGATTGAACCGCTTAGTCCTGATACCACAATTGCTAAATTTTTAGAAAAACGCGGACCCGGTATTCACCATCTCTGTTTTAATGTTGATAATATTGAAGAAAAATTAGAAACCTTAAAGTCAAAAGGTGTCATTTTGATTGATGAAAGACCACGCATTGGCGCAATGGGCAATAAAATTGCCTTTGTATCACCAAAAAGTCTTGATGGGGTTTTAATTGAATTGTCAGAAAATCATTAATTGAAAAGTTTTTATGAACTAAATTTAGAAAGGACTTAACAATGAGAAAGAAAAAACCAAAAATGCGCCGAAATATTGCAACTGAAGTTGTTCACGGAAAACAAATTTTAGGTGATAATCTTACTCGCGCTCTCTCAGTTCCAATTTATCAAAGTGCGGTTTTTACTTTTGAAAGTGCTGAAGCCGGGGCAGATATTTTTGCTAAAAAGAAAAAGGGCTATTTCTATACGCGATTAGGCAATCCAACTATCGAAGCGTTTGAAGAAAAGATGGCATATGTAGAAGAAGGCGAGTCAGCGTGTGCATTTGCATCGGGTATGGCAGCAATTTCCGGTACACTATTGTCAGTATGTAATAAAGGTGATGAAGTGATTGCAGTGTATCCGATTTATGGTTGTACTTATTCTTTATTAGTTGATGTCTTACCAAAATGGGATATAAAAGTAAAGTGGGCAAAAGCCGATAACTTTCTTAATAATCTTAAGAAACAAATCTCGCCTAAAGCAAAGATAATTCTCATTGAAACACCAGTAAATCCCACAATTGATATTATTGACATTAAAGAGACTGCGAAAATTGCTCATCAAAATAAACTTCTCTTAGCAGTTGATAATACTTTTGCTTCTTTTTACAATCAAAAGCCGTTAAAACATGGTGCAGATATCGTAATATATAGTGCAACTAAATATATCAGCGGTCACGGCGATACAGTTGGCGGCATTGTCATTGGAAGAAAAGATTTTATTAATTATATGAAAGATTATATAATTCGTGATTTAGGCGGAATTATCAGTCCGTTTAATGCGTGGCTACTTTTAAGGGGATTAAGAACAATGGCAGTAAGAATGCAAGCACATAATTATAATGGACGTAAAGTTGCAGAATTCTTAGAGAAACATCCTAAAGTTGCATGGGTTAAATACCCTGGTTTAAAATCACATCCACAATATAATATTGCTCAAAAGCAGATGACAGATTTTAGTTCAATGATTGCATTTGAATTAAAAGGAGGTCGAACTGCAGGTAGAAAGCTAATGAATAATGTGAAACTATGTGTCTGTGCAGTAAGTTTAGGTGATTGCGCAACGCTTATTGAACATCCGGCATCTATGACGCATTCAAGTTATTCGAAACGAGCGTTAGAGGAATCTGGTATTTCTGAAGGGCTGGTGCGACTTTCAGTTGGTATTGAATACTACCAAGATATTATTGATGATTTAAGGCAAGCATTAGATAAACTATAAATTAATTTTGCGTCCTTGGTATCAATGATTTAACTAAATTGTTTGAAACGAATATAAAAATAATCAATATTTTAAGTTGTTGCGGGATTCAGTTAGTACCGATACTATGAAGATATCATTGACGATTTGAGATAAGTATTAGATAAACTATAAATTAGCACATGTTGAAATTTAAGGGGCTAACGCAAAATTGCGATTGCCCCTTTGGTTTAATAAGATAATAATTTACGCAGTTTTGATTTTAGCCAAATCTTCTAAGCCGAGTTCTTTAATTAATAATTCCTTGAGTTTGAACTTTTGAATTTTACCGGTCACAGTCATTGCCATTGAGAAATTATCAACGAATTTTACATAACGGGGTATTTTTGACCATTCAACCTTGCCATCGCAACGCGCTTTAATCTCTTCCAAAGTTAAGGTTTTTCCAGGTTTTAATTTAATTACCGCAGCAACAACTTCTTGTAATACTTTATGCGGAACTCCGACAACATGAATTTCCATAATTTCGTCTTCAAATAGCGATAGCAAAGTTTGTTCAACTTCAGCCGGATAGACGTTATGACCACCAACAATCACCATATCTTTATAGCGTCCAACGATTTTATAATAATTGTCTTTATCCCGAGTTCCTAAATCACCCGTGCGCAGCCAGCCGTCTTTGACTATTGCTTTAGCAGTTTCTTCTGGCTTTTTATAATATCCCTTCATTACATTGTAACCTTTGACCCAAATCTCGCCAACTTCACCGATACCAAGTTCTTTTTCTGTTATCGGGTCAACAATTTTAGCCTGAACATGGTCTAAAGGTTTGCCAACTGTTGATACTCTTCGTTCAATCGAGTCGTCAGGACGAGTCTGATGAGTAATTGGACTTGCTTCAGTGAGACCATAGACGATTGTAATTTTTTTTGCGCCCATTTTGTAAACAACATCTTCCATCAATTCAATTGGACAAGGAGCGCCAGCCATAATACCGGTTCTTAAACTCGTAAGATTAAATTTATGAAACTCAGGGTCATTAAGCTCATTGATAAACATTGATGGAACACCGTGAAGTGCGGTGCATTTTTCTTTTTCTACTGCGATTAAAGTTTTACGGGCATTGAAATGTTCAGCAGGTACGACCATAGTCGCAGCACTGGTTATACAAACCATATTTCCTAAAACTGTTCCAAAGCAATGATAGTAAGGAACAGGAATACAAACCCGATCTTGATAAGTTAGTTCCATATTTTGAGCACCATCACGAGCATTGTTAACGATGTTATAATGAGTTAACATCGCACCTTTGGGAAAGCCTGTTGTGCCTGAAGTATATTGAATTAAGCAGACATCTTGAGGACTAACCGAGCTAATTATATTCTGAAAATCATTTTCCGAGACTTGGGAACCACGGTTAATAAAATCTCGCCAACTTAAAGCCCAAGCTGGTGGTTGTGGATTTTTAGTAATTAAAACGATATGTCTTAATTCAGGAAATTGATTGAGATTTAAACCTACACTCTTTACTTCATTTAGTTCTGGACAGGCTTCAGTGAGAATTTTCAAGTATTCATAACGATGAATCTTATCACCACTTTTCTTCTCAAATCCTTCCATCATCACTAACACCTTAGAATCTGACTGTTTGAGAGCATAAGCGACCTCTGATGCTTTCCATTCTGGGTTAACCGTTACTAATGCCGCGCCAATACGAGCAGAAGCAAGTTGAGTTAGTAGCCATTCAAGTTTATTTGTTCCCCAGATAGCAATGTGCTCACCCCGTTTAACACCAAGAGTGATAAATGCTTTAGCCGTTTGGTCTACTAATTTTTTTAATTCAGACCAAGTGTAACGAAGATTATCGTCAACATAAACCACTGCTTCGTGATTAGGATATTTGGTTGCATTTTCTTCAAGTAATTGACTAATTGTTTTATTTATTAATTCCATAGTTTTTTCCTTTCTAAGATTTGTTATCTTTACTTTGTAATCAAAACGTAGTTGCTAATTTCAAGATAATTAAGTAAATAGTATAAATAATAATATTGAAAAATTCAAGGATTATTGAATCGACATACCATTCGCCTAAACTTAACTAACAATAAACAAATTAACAATTTATTGACTTGGTGATAGTTTTCTGATATTTTATTAAAGATGTTATCCGATATAAATGAAATTTTAAGAAAGGATAATCGGTATAAGATTCACGCATATAGTTTTGTTTTAGCAAGCTTGAAGCTCGCTCGCCAAATTGCGAAAAAGCCCAAACATGTTACAGCGTTGGAACTATTAGAAGGTGTCAAGGTTTTAGCGCAAAATGAGTTCGGCATTATGGCAAAAACAGTTCTTGAATCCTGGGGAATTAAAACTACTGATGATATTGGTGAAATTGTCTTTAATCTTATTGAAGCAAGAATCTTAAGTAAAACTGAAGAAGATAAAAAAGAAGATTTTCATAATGTGTTTGATTTTAACGAAGTCTTTGTTCAAGATTACCAATTTTCTAAGATAAAAGAAGAGAAATTATAAAGTTGAACTGTTCCGTATTGATGACTGAACAATTAATTAATGAGTTTTTTTCAAGTAATGGTCCTTTGGCGAAAACACTTGATAATTTCGAAGAACGAACTGAACAGAGAGAAATGGCAAATGCGGTATATCAAGCCTTAAACCAGCAATATCATTTAATGATTGAAGCCGGAACCGGAGTTGGTAAAAGTTTGGCATATCTTATGCCGGCTTCATTATGGACAAAACTTCATAGAAAAAAAGTTCTGATTTCTACTTATACCAAAATTCTGCAAAATCAATTGATTAAAAAAGATATACCTTTACTTAAAAAAGTTGAGTTAGATGAAACAAATTTTGCCGTAGTATTTGGTCAAGAAAATTATGTCTGCCTTAGAAGACTGAATAGTGCATTTAATCATGGTCTATTTGATACTCCTTATGAATATGCTGAATTAGAAGCATTACAAAGATGGTTAAATAATGGTGGTTCAGGAATTATTTTAGAATATCCTGATGTTTTAGGTAGAACTCAAGAAAAGATTAGCCGAGACGCCGATATTTGTAAATTTCAAAAATGTCAATTTTATGATGATTGTTATTATTTTCAAGCGAGAAAAGAATGGATGGAAGCAGATATTTTAATTACAAATCATGCGCTCTTTTTTGCTAATGTTGAATCTAATTATTATATTTTACCTAAATTTGATGCGGTTATTTTTGATGAGGCACACCGGTTAGAAGAAGTTGCCGCCCATTTTTTTGGTATTGAGATTTCTAATTTAGGAATACAACGAATGTTAAATACAATCTATAATGCCAAAAATCAGTCAGGGATTGTTGCTCATTTAGAAATTCAACCTTTTCAGAAAAGAGAAATTGGTCGAATTGTTGATGAGGCGCGTTCGGCAACTGATGCGATGTTTCAATATCTTCTGAATTTAATTCCTCAATCAGAAACGAAGATAAGAATTAAGCAACCAATCGATATTGAAAATCAGTTAGACAAAATCCTTATAACATTGGGTAATAATCTATTGCAAATGCAATCAGAAGATATTGACGAAGATATTGAATTAGAATTAAAAAGTTGTCTTAAAAGACTTGAAGTTTATCGGATGGCTATAAATGAGTTTCTTCAAGTTGGTGATAAAAACTCTGTTTACTGGATTGAAACCGCAAATTCAACTAATAAAAAAATTCCTCACATCTATCTTTCAAGTGCTTTAATAGACATTGCGGAATTATTTCGGCAGAGGGTTTTAGAAAAAATCTCCAGTGTAATTTTGACTTCAGCGACCTTAACTGTGAGTAAAGATTTTAGTTTTGTTAAAGGTCGGCTCGGATTAGATAAGGCAAAAACCCTAAAATTAGACTCACCATTTAATTATCAAAAGCAAGCTTTACTGGTTATACCAACTAATCTTTCTTTACCAATAGATGAAGATAAATTTCTTACTGATTGTGCAGATGTAATTAATAAAATCTTAAAGATGACCAAAGGCAGGGCATTAGTGCTTTTTACAAGTTATAATGCTCTGGAAAAGACTTTTCAATTGATTGATAAAAGCGAATTTCCGTTTTTAATTCAGGGCCAAGCAGCAACTTTTGAGTTATTGGAAAAATTTAAAAATGATATTGCATCAGTTCTTTTTGCGACTCAATCATTTTGGCAAGGTATTGATGTCCCTGGTGAAGCACTGAGTTGTTTAATTATAGTGCGCTTGCCATTTGATGTACCGGATGACCCAAGATTAGAAGGTATTTGTGAAAAAATGAGAGCAGATAAATTAGAACCATTTACTAATTATCAATTACCCAATGCAGTTTTAAGATTTCGGCAAGGGTTTGGTAGATTGATTCGTAATAAACAAGATCGGGGAGTTGTTTGCGTTTTAGATAAAAGAATTGTTACTAAAGAATACGGCAAACAATTTCTCAACTCTTTACCAAAAAATCTGCCAATAACATTTTCAGTTGAAAATATTAAAGATTTTTTTGAAAACGAATGAGTCTGTTGAACAGACACTTAGAGCATTGTGAATATTTGAAAAATTATGCCGGTCTATCTAAAAACTGATTTAGAAACTTTGAGTCAAAAAGCGATGCATCTTTTAGAACATTGCACAATATGTCCAAGAAGATGTGGGGTTAATCGATTAAAAGGTGAACTTGGTCATTGTCAAGTTGGCAAAGATGCAATCGTCTCATCTTTTGGTCCACATTTTGGTGAAGAACCGGAATTAGTTGCTACTAATGGCTCAGGCACAATATTTTTTGCTTTTTGTAATCTCAATTGTGTTTTCTGTCAGAATTACGATATTAGTCAATTGGGTCACGGTCAAGTTGTTACTGCTAATGAGTTATCAGAAATCATGCTAAAATTACAGAAAATCGGTTGCCATAATATCAATCTTGTAAGTCCAACTCATATTGTTCCGCAGTTCTTGCAAGCACTATGCATTGCTAAAGATAAAGGACTAAATCTGCCAATTGTTTATAACTCTGGTGGTTATGATTCTGTTGAGACTTTGAAACTACTTGAAGGTGTAATTGATATTTATATGCCGGATGCTAAATATGGTTCAAATGAAATGGGGGAGAAGTATTCAAATGCACCGAATTACTTTGAAATAAATAAAGCAGTATTAAAAGAGATGCATCGTCAAGTTGGTGATTTAATTGTAAATGAAAAAGGAATTGCTCAAAGAGGATTACTTGTTAGACATCTTGTATTACCAAACCGGCTTGCGGAGTCATTTAAGGTCTTAAAGTTTATTGCTGAAGAAATTTCTCTTAATACTTATGTGAATATAATGGACCAATACCGACCTTGTTATAAAGTAGAAAAATATCCAGAATTGGCAAGACGAATTTATGCTAGAGAATACCAAGAAGTAATTGAATATGCTCGAAAATTAGGTCTACGAAATTATTAAGACCAGAAAAATTATCCCTGAATTTTATAATTGCTAATCAAAAGAGACTTACAAAGTATAAATGCTGTCTTAACCAAAGTTTATGGCTGGATTTGTTCAACTTATTGATTTGTTTAATATTATTTTTGCCAACGAAAATTATACTTACCAGCAATAATGATTACAAAAATGACAGGGGCTAGGGTGGGGCTAGCCCTGGGCTAACCAATTCCCAGACTAATGAAAGCGGTTGGTTACCTGATATACCGCATACAAGGTCGCCTATCAGTTAGCCCAAACCTTCTAATATAATCTCTTGAAGTCTCTTTCTAAATCTTTAAAAGACAAATAGTTTGAAAACTCTTTTTAAGATATATCATTCTTTATTTATTAGATTACTTTTGAGATGGTGCATCAGAAACTCAAACCGGTAATTTACTTGAAATCTTACATCCAGATATCTCTTCAAACTTAAATTATGTTTAGGGTATATATTTCTATCTTAATATTTCGATTTTTTATTTTTGGTAGTTAATTTTTGGTCTTATATTTATTTGGGAGAACTATGCGAAAGTCAATTTCTGTCTTTTTCTGTAATGCTGCTGTCTTCTTCCGTCATGCTGAACTTCAGCATCTCAAGAGACCCTGAAATAAATTCAGAGTGACAAATGGGAAAGTCATAGAACTCAGCAAAAGTGAATTTCTGTCTTCTTCTGTCATGCTAAACCTTATCCTGAATCAAGTTCAGGGTGACATAGGGTGTTGCTTTTTGTCTACCACAATTTTCTATCGGTCACTTTTTAAAATCTCATTTTATTCTTCTCGTTATCTTATCATATTTTTTAATATAATATTGTCTATAAGAAAAAATCTTTATTTCACAACCACTAATCTTTCAATTATCATCTTATCTTCGGTTTCTAATGAAAGAAAATAGACACCAGATGATAGATCTTTAGTGTTTATAGTCAAGTTATAATTACCTGGTTGTTTCGCATCCTTGCACAAAAGTTTGATTAACTTTACGGTATTGTCGTAGAGTTTTAAGATTACTTTTTGGGCACTTGATAAATTAATTGATATTGTGGTCTTTGTCTTACATGGGTTAGGAAAGATAAATAGTTTTGGTATTGGTCTGCTTGGTTTAGGTATTTCTGGTTCTTTTATTTCTACTGCAGAAGCAATTGGTTGCAGTCTCATATACATCACATTATAGACTTGTGGATTAAAACTAACCTCATGTGACCAAACTAAATCAACACCGTTTTGCGTTACTGGATGTCCTAATTTTGGAATGCCAGACAAATTCGGGTCATTGGTTAAATTTATAATTGGTGACCATTCAACTCCATTGAATGTCCGATAGTAAATATCATCGGTATATCCAGGTAATCTTTCCTGCCATACAACATAAAGATTGTCTGCTGAGTCACAAGCGACATTAAGCTTCCAGGACGATGTAGGCGTTTCTGATATGTTAACAGGGTAACTCCAACCAGCGGTATCAGTGTAATATAGATAAAAGATATCGGCTTGGTTTTGTCCTGGCAAAATTTGAGATAATAGACAATGAATACGGTTCTTGGTGTCGACAATTATAATCCCGGCACCCTCTCCGCCGAGGTGCCAACTTAAATGATATGGAGGTGTCCAAGTAATATTATCGTACTTCTTATAATATGGCTGGTATAAAGCACCAACATATTCGTGTAGGATAAGTGTAACCAATCCAATGAATCAATTACTAAATTTGGACCGCCTGTAGCGGTTGGAGAATTAGTAACATTGAACGGTAGTGTGAAACCAGTGTCTGAAAGAATACTATACCATATTTCTGGATGTTGAAAGTTATCAGGTGGTGCAGTCCAAACCAAGCGTAAGTTATTTTGTGAATCCACCGCTACGGAAGAATGATTTGTGGTATTTGTAGTAGTGTTCTGATATGTCAATCGAGTAGGAGTAGTCCAACCTGAGGAGTCTTTTTTACAATGAAAGATTTCATAAACACCTACACCATCAGGAACATATTGTTTCCAAAAACAATGAAGACGACCTTTTTATCTATTACTAAACTTGGCTCAGTCGATGTTGCGCGTCCAGTTTGACTGATGTTCTCTTCTGTTGACCATGTGATTCCATTATCGATAGAATACCGATAATAGATTTCTGATGAATCTGCATAAGGCAGACCAACTTTTTTTGAGTAGACGAAATGCAGTCTTTGAAGACTATCTCTTACAATAATTCTACTTCCCCAATGCTCACCGATGCCTCCGGCATAATACATTCTTCCTATTACCCGTGCGTAATCTGGATATGTAAATAAAAGAGCTATTAAGATTATTGACATAGATGTTTTTAGAGAAGGGAATTGAACCCTTCTCTTGAGTTTTATTATTATCGTATCAATAAAATCTGCTTATTGGTTATGATATTCGCTGCTGTAAAATTAACAATATAGATACCATATGGAATTTTTCTACCATTATCGCCTTTGCCATCCCAAACGAACTTCTGAATTCCTGTTAGATTTGGTCCATTATGTAAAGTCTTTACTAATCTTCCTGAACTGTTATAAATCTTTAATGAAACATTTGTCTGCGATAGTAAAGTAAATGAAATTGATGAGGTTTTTTTGAAAATACTCGGTTTTACCTCAAGATTAAATGGATTCTGACGACCATTAATATCACCTGCATCAGGGTCCCAAGTGAACGCCAATGTCCATCTTGGTTCATTCTGATTAGGGTCTTCAACATATTCCATTTTAAAACCATAAGGTATAGATGGTACTATAATATCGTCTTGTTTATACCATACTTGCGAGTATGCATCTGGAACAGATATTCGCCAGTCCTCAAATATAACATGTCTTCCTTGCAAATCAGCAACGATTTTAGGATATTCAGAATTGTAAATTGCATTTGTAAGCCGGGTAACAGGTCTCCAAGTAATTCCAAAGTCCGGTGAGTTAATATAATATATTTAAGATTCAATAAATTGTGGCATCTCACCCTCTCGATAAAGCCAGTGGCTTGATAATACGATATGAACACCCTGCTGGTCAACTGCAATATCCGGATGTTCGCCCATTGCCAAAAATATTGGTTCCGCCCAGGTCCTTCCATTATCCGGTGAACGAGAATACCAAATTTGTGAAGAATCGCCTTCTCCTTCCTGCCAAACGCAATGGACTGAAGGTAGCCACGAATATGCTGCCACTGCGGGATATAAAGAAGGCTTAGCATATGTATTTGTTATCCTCTGGCCATTAGTACCGTATAGCCATTCTCTGCCATATAAAGAAACATTATAATAAATGTCGTAATCATGATATGCATAGTCTAATTTTGACCATACAAGATGTAAAATTTGACATTCCTCGCCACCTTGAATGATTATGTTTTTGCTACATCAGGGTATCTTGACAAACCATTTGTCCAAGTGATTCTTTGCGCACCATCTGGTCTGCCAGGCATTGGAGAATATGACCACCAATCATCGCCATTATCTGATTTCTTAAAAAATATCTCATCAATTTCAGGTGATAGTTGAATTCGGTCATGCCAAAATGCATAGAATCCATCAGGTGCTTTAAGTATGGTTGGAGACTCTCCTCGCCGAAGAAATAAGCAGTGCTACTCCAACTAAGACCGGCATTATTTGAGACAACTCGCTCAATTCCCCTCGATGGAGCAAATAAAGCGATTATCTTATTACCAGAAGCAACTAAGGCAGATTGACTATGTAAAGGTGGGGTTAACCACCAATCCATCTGATGCGAAGTCCATGTGATTACGCCATCACCAGAACGCAGATATAAGGGATAATCACATTCGCTTATAGCACCGCCATGTGACATAACATGCAGTATATTGTTACTTACCGCAATAGATTGAACCAAACGGCCTATCTTATGCTGTTGATTTTCGATCAATATTTTAGGTCGTCAGTTTGCAACTAATAAAGAAAATCCTAATATATGGATACCTATATAAATTGTTGGTAATCTCTTTATAATCATTTTGGGTTTCTCTTTTCTTGTATTTTCTTAATGAAAATACAGATTTCTTATTTCTTAATTTTGCCAGCCAGGTTCACTTAAAAACATGAGTGATTATCAAGAAGCATTTGTTTTTCCACTTGGATTCAACAAAAACCGATTATATTGAAAATAATATTCATTGGGAAACAGGGACAAGATAAAAAACCCAACTCTAATTAAATACGTCATATTATGATTTTAATAAAATGTTCATTTTCTGTCAATGGTGAGAGAGGTAGTGTCAAGTTTTTGTGTAAATACTTTTTGCTTTTATCATTTGTTATATTTGTTAAAAATTGCACACTTTGTCTGTGTGTCTTGACATCCTTTTATCTTGCCTTATAATGATTAACGATGATTCTTTTTGAACATGTTTCTAAGATTTATCATAATTCATGGACCGCGCTCTATGATATAAATCTTAAGATTAATAAAGGTGAATTTGTATTTCTTACCGGTCCCACTGGTGCAGGAAAAACAACATTACTTAAACTAATCTATTGTGCAGAATTTCCTGATGCCGGAGACTTAACTGTTTCTGGTTATAGTTTAAACAAAAATTGTTCGGATAAGATAATTACTCAATTGCGACGCAAAATTGGTATTATCTTTCAGGATTTCAAACTGCTAAACGAAAGAACGGTTTATGAAAATATTGAATTTGCTTTAAGAGTAATCGGCATTCGACCCTATTTAATTCCTGAAATCGTTATGTCGGCTTTATCTAAGGTTGGACTCACAAATCGTAAGGATTTTTATCCTTATCAATTATCTGGTGGTGAACAACAGAAAGTTTCAATTGCTCGGGCTTTAGCCAAAAATCCAGAAATCTTATTAGCGGATGAACCAACCGGTAATATTGATTATAAAGGCTCAGCGGAAATTTTAGGTTTATTAAAAGAGATAAATTATTCGGGAACAACAGTAATAATGGCAACGCATGATTATTTACTCGCAGAAAATAGCAATAAGCGGGTAGTAAAATTACAAGACGGTAAGATTCTTGCAGATAATAACTCAATTCAATAGTAAAATTGTAAGCAAACAAAGGTTTTTGCTAATAATGTTGAGAAATTATAAATCGGAATAAAAACCAATGGCTACTAAATTTTTAATTCAAGAGGGTCTCCGAAATATTTTACGCAATAAATCAGCATTTTTTCTTTCGGCAAGCGTCTCAGCAATTTGTTTACTCTTGCTTTCAATTTTCTTAGTGTTAACAATAAATATCCTGCGGGCAAAAAATTATTTTGAAGAACGTATTGAGATATATGCTTTTCTCCAAGATAATGCAGAGGTTAATGATTTAATTAATAAAATTAGTTTGCTAAATGGAGTGCGCGATGTTCAGTATGTTTCAAAAGAACAAGCTCTAAGAGAACTGAAACAGGATTTAAGCGATAATGCTCAGTTATTGGATATCTTAGGTCATAATCCATTGCCTGCTGGTTTAAGAATCCAAGTTGACCCTAACTTCAAATTAGCAAGCCGACTATCGGAATTAGAAGAAAAAATAAAGTTATTAAAAGGAGTTCGAGAAACATGGTCAGGTAAGGATATTTTAATTCGATTACAAAGAATTATTCGCATTATTGTTGGTTTAGATACTGGGCTTCTTCTAATTGTTTTTGTTGCGGTAGTTTTTATTATCTCGCGAACCGTGGAATCAACCATTTTAGCTCGTTCCCGAGAAATTGAAATTATGCGTCTGGTTGGTGCTTCTTCAAATATGGTTAAATTTCCCTTTTATATTGAAGGTCTATCACATGGATTTTTAGGTAGTATCATCTCTTTTATTGTGAGTATCATCTTATTTTATCTTGTGACCATTGAAATACCAATGTTATCCATACCGATTTTTTCCTTGCTAATTTTTAATGTTATTGCCGGCAGTTTATTAGGATTAGGTGGTTCTTATATAGCGTTATCACATATTTTGAAATAACAAGTGAGCTTGTTAGAGAAATGTCTTCAAAAAAATCGGATAAATCAATGAAAGTACTGCAAAATAAGATGAACCACAACAATTGTAAAATCAAATGCATATTATTACTGATACTAAGTTTAGGGCTAATTTTTGTAATTTCGGCTCAGGAAAATATTGAGCATACCCGAAGAGAATTAGAAAAGACTAAAGAAAAACTTCGTGCTTTGCAAGAAAAGATTGCGTCATTAGAAAAAGAAGAGACCGGAGTGCTCAAACGCATTGAGGCTTATGCGGAGAAGATTAATCTCACGAAAAAGATGATTCGAGAACTTAAAATTCTTCAAAAGAATAAAGAAAATGAAATTGTTGCGGTTACTAATCAAATTATCCAAACACAGAAACAGATTGAAGCCCGACGCTCGGACCTGCAAAATGTTTTGATAAGTTATTATAAACAACGGAAAATTTATCCCATAGAAGTTATCTTGTCCAATCGTTCATTAGTTGATGTCTATAAAAAGTTTGTCTATTTACGCATTATTGCCGAAGACCAAAGAGCGACAATTCAAACCCTGACCAAACTAAGAAATGATTTAGAATTACAACAGAGACAGTTAGAAAAAGCCAAAAACGAGTTAATGCGCTTAAAACAGATGCGGGAAACTGAAGAAGCAAATTTAAAAGATGCTCAAGCATTAGAGACAAAAGTGTTAAATAAGGTTCGTTCGGAAAAAGAACAAAATCAGATGTTACAAAAAGAACTGAAAACGGCAATGGAAAAATTGGAGAAGTTAATTGCGGAAATGGAGATGAAACGAAAAGAAAGAAAATTACCACCCGGCACGCATTTCTTAGAAATTATGAAGGGGAAATTACCCTGGCCCTATTATGGCACGGTAATTTCTGGATTTGGAAGTGTTGAAGACCCTAAGTACAAAACTAAAATTAGAAATACTGGTATTGACATTAAATGTCCGGTTGGTGCTGATGTTCGAGCCATCGCTGATGGTCGAGTAGTTTATGCTGACCGATTTATGGGATATGGCAATTTAGTTATTTTAGACCATAGTGATGGTTACTATACTTTATATTCTAATCTTGCGGAAATGACTTGTAGTGTGGGAATGAATCTCAAACAAGGTGAAGTTGTGGGTAAATCAAAAGACATACTCCATTTTGAATTGCGTCGGGAAGGTAAAGCAGTTGACCCTTTGCCTTGGTTAACTCAATAAATCACACTAATGGAATTATTTCCTAAAATTATTGGTCAGATTCAAGCAAAAAGAATTCTTACTGCTTTATATCAACATCAACATTTTCCACCTTTGTTATTTGCTGGTCCTAAAGGTGTTGGCAAAAGAACTACTGCAATTAATTTTGCTCAGATAATCAATTGTTCGACACAAGATGATTTAGATAAAAACCAGTGCTTACGGTGTCAACAGATTGGTAATCTTAGCCATTCAGAAATTAAAATTATATTTCCGATTGCACCAGTAAGTCAAAGTGAAGATAAAGATGAAAAAGAAAGCCAAAAAGGTTTAGAGCGTATTTTTCGTGAAATTGAAGAAAATCTTCCTTTATACTGTCTTGAACAGATGCGTCCGAATATACCAGCGAACTATACAATTTCAATTCAGATAATGCGTTGGATAAAACAAGAGATGGCATATAAACCAATGGTTGCAAAGTATCGGGTTGTAATAATTGTTGATGCGGATAAGATGACTAACGAAGCTGCCAATGCCTTTCTTAAAACTTTAGAAGAACCACAAAAGCAAACCTTATTTATTTTGACTACAGAAAGATTATCTTATATTATTCCCACAATTCGGTCCCGCTGTCAAATTATCCGTTTCAGTCCGATTAGTAAAGAATTAATTGCACAGTATTTAGTGAAAACGAAAAATATTCCATTATCAGAAGCAGAAATCTGTGCGGAAATCTCAGAGGGTAGTCTAAGAAAAGCATTAGAGTTTTATGCTAATCCGAATCAATTTTTGCCCCAAGGTAATCTGATAAGATTAGTTGATAGTTCTTTAGTTTCCAAAGAAGAGTTGTTATTAGAAGTGATTAATAAGAATTTTGAAGATTTTGATACCGAGTTCTTTCTTAACACGCTATTATTTTTGTATCGCAAAGCATTACAATTAAAATTAAATATTTCTCAAATTTATTCTAATGAAGTCGTACAGAAAATTGCTTCGCAATTATCGACTGAAGAAATTATAAGTCGGCTCTCGTTTATTCTGGAAAGTTTACAAGATGCAGAATTACATCTCAATAAAAGATTATACCTGTATTCAGTGGTGAATTCAGTTAGATTTTAATTTTTTCCGCAAAATTACATTTATTATAGTCAAAAAATGAAAAGGTATCGTTTTCTTTTGGTTAATCCCTGGATTTATGATTTTAAGGCGTATGATTTTTGGATGAAGCCATTAGGACTTTTGTATGTTGCATCAATTTTGCGTAATGCGGGTTATGAGATTGATTTTATTGATTGTCTTGACCGCTATCATCCGGTTCTATTGAAAAATATATCTAAATTGCCCAAGATTGATGAGTTTGGCAGAGGAAAGTTTTATAACCAAGAGATTCCAAAACCGGAACTTTATAAAAATATTGAGCGAAGGTATAAACGATACGGTTTACCTAAAGAACTTTTTGAGGAGATTCTTTCTCAGATTAATAAGCCGGATTGGATTTTTGTCACTTCAGTTATGACCTATTGGTATCCTGGTGTTTTTGATACAGTTAGAATCTTAAAACAACATTTTCCTGACACGCCAATTGTTTTGGGTGGAATTTATGCAACGCTATGTTATGAACATGCTCAAAAATTTTCTAATGCGGATTATGTTTTGCCGGGTCCTGTAGAAAAGGGTCTCATACAGATATTGCCTGCATTAAAACAATTTAATTTTTCTGAATATCCGATTCCAGCGTTTGATTTATATACAAAATTAGATTATGCCTGTATTCTGACTTCTCAGGGATGCCTATTTAGATGCGTTTATTGTGTTGTTCCTGAACTTTATCCAAAATATATTTATCGTTCAGTTGATTCTGTCCTTAATGAGATTGAATATTATATAAGTTTAGGCGTAAAAAATATTGCCTTTTATGATGATGCGCTTTTAGCCAATCCGAATTTTCAGTCAATTCTTGATAATATCATTGAGAAAAAAATAGATGTCAACTTTCATACGCCCAATGGTCTACATCCGAGACTATTAACTCAAGAGATTACTTATAGAATGTTTAGAGCCGGATTTAAGACAATCTATTTAAGTTTAGAAACTGCTGACCCAGATATTCATCAACAGATTGATAATAAAGTAACAACCGAAGAATTTGTCAGAGCAGTTGAATATTTGAAAAGTAGTGGATTTTCTGAATCCCAGATTCATTGTTATCTGCTAATTGGATTACCGGAATTAACTTCTGAACGAATAATCAAAAGTATTGATTTTGTGCATAGTCTTGGTATTTCCGCTCATTTAGCCGAATTCTCGCCAATTCCAAATAGTCCGATTTTTACCCAATTTGGATTTGATACGCAGACTGACCCTTTATATCATAATAATATAATCTTTCCATTATTGAATGAGAAACAACAAGCAAAAATGCAAGAAGTGAAAAAGTATCTGTCAAAACTGCGACATATTAAAGAAAAGAATAAATAGTTAAAACCACTAAACCCAGATTAAATAACCAAAATTTCATTCTGTCCCAAATTTAATTTTCTTAAGACCCCTGTTCATATTTTTTAGATAATTATGGAATTTCAAAAAGTATCAAAAATTCTCTTTTGTATGTAGTTAATTGTTAAAATGTTATAATAATTAGTAGTAATTTTATTTCCCACAAGAATTACTTGACATTTCAGATATATTTTTTATAATATTATACATTTAATTTTATATTACATTGTAATCTTATCGCTCGTTCGGGGTAAGTTTCGTAATTACAATCTAATATAAAAATAAATATAAACAGTATTGAAGGATACATGAAGCGATATTACTTAGTAGTATTTGTGGGTTTGGTTTTATTGTTTCGCTCGCATTGGAATATAACTTCAGCATATCAATACTACAAAACTTCTAATGTATTTTTTTGTCAATTTCGTTCATCAAACTGTTTCAATACATCTGTTCTATGTCAGCTAAATTCCAATTCAAACAATTCACTTGATGAAGAACCAATAGCAATTAATAAAAGCGGTGAAGAAGAGAGTAGGCAATCCGAATTTTACCAAAAGGAACTTGCGGGTTTATTTAATATTGTCAATCACGATTTTGGAGACGAAAATTATGTGAATAAAAACAATGAGTCGGATAATTGCTTAAAAGGAGGGCAACTCGTAGCAAGAACTGTTGTAAAATTGGAATAGTCCTACCTGAGCGATAAGATGCTCATATTCGTCTTCTTTTCTTTTTAAAAACAAATTAATTTTAAAGAAAGGAAAAAGTTTGAATTACAAATTAAAGTTTTGTATTATTGCAGTATTAATAACAAAATATAATATAACAAGGAGGCTAAAATGAAACGCATCATTTTAGTAACAATAGTTCTCGTTGCAGTGGTGTTGGCAATAGAGAACTCAGATGTAAGAGTTTTAACCAAAAGTAATGCCAAAACAATCACACAAAAAATCAACTATCAGGGTTATTTGACAAACAGCAGTAATGAACCGATTACTCATCCGTCATTAGCAATCACATTCAAGATATATGATGACGAATTTGCAGGTTCGGCTCAATGGGAAGCGACTAAATCAGTATCAGTCGAAAATGGTGTATTCAGCACTTTACTTGATGTTCCAGCTAATGTATTTACTGCTGGTGCTCCACGCTGGTTGGAGTTAACAATTGGTGGTAATGCATTAACACCAAGAACAGAACTTACAGCAGTCGGATATTCTTATAAGACAATTGATGCGGATAAACTGCAAGGTTTAGCGCCATCGGAGTTTATTAAAAATGGTGATGCTGCATCCGGTGATTTGACAGGGACATATCCAAGTCCGACTATTGCCGATAATGCTGTAACAACTAATAAAATTGCTAATGGTAATGTAACAATGACAAAAATTGAGCAAGCCGGTGCAACCACTGGACAAGTTATCAAATGGAATGGAAGTGCTTGGTCTCCTGCAGATGACAATACTGGTGGTGGTGGCACTGTATCTTCAGTTGGTCTTTCAATGCCAGAACAATTTTCAGTATCTGGTTCACCAGTAACAACATCTGGTATTTTAACTGCGAGTTGGAATAACCAGTCTTCCAATGTAGTCTTTGCTGGACCGTCATCAGAAAAAGATGGTGCGCCGACTTTCCGTACATTAGTTCCGGCTGATATTCCGAATCTTGATGCATCTAAGATTACATCGGGTGTTCTGCCAATAGCGCAAGGTGGCACAAATTCTGGTACCGCACTTAATAACAATCGCATAATGGTTTCAAATAGTGGTGCGATTACTGAAGCACCAGCACTTACTAATGGACAACTTTTAATCGGAAGTAGTAATACAGCACCTGTTGCGGCAAATATTACTGCAGGAACAGGTATATCTGTTACTAATGGAGCAGGAAGTATCACTATTTCTACAAGTGGTGGACCATTTCTTCCGCTTGCTGGCGGTACAATGACCGGACCAATTACAAATACGGGTGACCCAGAAATCACAATGGGTAAAGGTAATTTTGGTTCAGGAAATATAAATACTGGGACGATGGCATTTGTTGCTGGTAGTAATAATCGGGCAAGAGGCGATTACTCTGTTATTAGTGGAGGCGGTGGACCAGATGCATCTGATTCTAATTCAGCAACATGTAGTTGGTCTTCGATTGGTGGTGGGGAAAAATAACACTGCAGCCGGTGGTGGTGCGACTGTTAGCGGCGGTATAAATAATTCTGCAGACGAAGAGAGAGCAACTGTGGGTGGTGGTGAAAGTAATTCTGTAAGCGGTTTATGTGGAACTGTGGCTGGTGGTATAGATAATTCTGCAAGCGATGAATATGCAACTGTTGGCGGCGGTAGAGGCAATTCTGCAAGCGGTTTGGCTGCGACTGTTGGCGGTGGCGAATATAATAATTCTGCAAGCTTTCGTGCGACTGTTGGTGGTGGCGGAAATAATTCTGCAAGCGGTCCTTATGCGACGGTAGGCGGTGGTAGTAACAACAGAGCCCGTGGACAATACTCAGTTGTTGGTGGTGGCGGTGGTTCATCATTAGCCGATTCAAATTCAGCATTAGGAGATGGGTCAACAGTGAGTGGTGGTGCTCGTAATTCTGCAACTGGAAATTACGCAAATGTGAATGGCGGATATCGCAACACTGCAAGTGGTTATGGTGTCAATGTTGGCGGTACTTATAACACTGCGAACAATGCTTATGTCTCGATTGGTGGTGGTTCGGACAATTATGCAAGCGGTTATGCTTCGACTATCGGCGGCGGTTATTATAACAGAGCCCGTGGACAATACTCAGTTGTTGGCGGTGGTGGTGGTTCATCATTGGCCGATTCAAATTCAGCAAAAGGAGATTGGTCAATTGTAAGTGGTGGTAAATCAAATTCTGCAGGGCTTCAGTATTCAACAGTTGGCGGTGGTCAGGGTAATTCTGCAATCAGTAATCATACGACTGTTAGCGGTGGTTATAATAATAAAGCTGGCAATCCTTATTCGACTGTCGGTGGTGGTTCTGATAATTATGCAAACGGTGTTTATTCGACGGTTGGTGGTGGACAGAGTAATTCTGCAACCGGTGTTCATGCATTTATTGGCGGTGGCAATTATAATTTTGCCAGTGGTAATTTAGCGACTATCAGTGGTGGTTATAATAATTATGCAAACGACACCAGTGCAACAGTTGGCGGTGGTAAATATAATCGTGCTCGCGGTATGTTTTCAGTTATTTCAGGTGGCGGCGGTTCGTCAGAAGCCGATTCAAATTCGGCATTAGGAGGTTATTCAACAGTGAGTGGTGGTCGTCATAATTCTGCAAGCGGTTGGTATGCGACGGTCGGCGGTGGTTATTATAATTCTGCAAGTTATATTTATGCGACGGTTGGCGGCGGTATAGTAAATTCTGCAAGCAGTGAGAGGGCAACTGTTAGCGGTGGTGAACATAATTCAGCAAGCAATAGTTATGCGACTGTTGGTGGTGGTAATTATAATTCTGCAAGCGGTACTAATGCGACTGTTGGCGGTGGTTGTTATAATTCTGCAAGCGGTTTGGGTGCGACTGTTGGTGGTGGTGATCATAATTCGGCAAGCGGTGAGAAGACAACTGTTGCTGGTGGTTATCAAGATAGTTCTGCTGCGCCATTTAGTTTTACAACTAATTTTGGTTCAAAAGTTCCTATATCATATAGTGGTTCTGCAGCATTTAATGGTCAAATCGCAACTGGTTCTGGTCAAACTCGAGTTGGCACGCTTTCTAAAGCATCCGGCACTTTTACGATTGACCATCCGCTTGACCCAATGAATAAAATCTTAAATCACTATTTTGTCGAATCACCTGAAATGGTCTTGATTTATCGTGGCTCAGTAGTAATCGGTGCTGATGGTAAAGCAGTTGTTCATTTACCCGACTATTTTGATGCCTTAAACCAAAACCCAATGATTCAACTAACTGGTGTCGGTACTTCTGATGTTTATGTTGCTGATGAAGTTAATGGTAATACTTTTGTGATAGGTGGTAAACCAAATACCAAAGTCTATTGGATTGTAACTGGTGACAGAAAAGACCAGTCCGCAGAGATTACTCGGATTATTATGCCAGTTGAGCAGACAAAAGATGCTGAACTTCGCGGCCGCTCTTTAGATGATGACTTCCTTTGTGCAACTAAATCGCAACTGGACCGAATGGGCAAAGGAAACTTATTTAACTTCCGCACAACATTCGGACAACAGAAATACGAAAACTCTAAACAAATACCAATAGAAAATGAAATTGAGCGGATGAAAAAATAACATAAAAACAAAGCTACAAAAATTGTAGTTTAAGGAGTAATTATGAAAATCTTAATTACATTGCTTTTCATCTTCTCAATCGGTTTAAGTCAAGGCTATATCATAAAAAAAGATGTGATTGATGCCGGCGGAACAAAGATGACTTCTGCCAGTTATACCCTGCGCAGTAGTTTTGGACAACCGACCATTGGTAAAATTACTAATGCTTCATATAACCTATATTCAGGTTTCTGGTCTCCTTTACCAACAACTCAGTTAGAACCTGGCTGGACGAAAAGAACAGATATTTCGGCAATAGTCAAAGATGGCGGTGCATTAACTGATGGCCCGGCAAGCAAAGCAACTACGCTCTATTGTTTTTCCGGAATGAAGACGAATTCATTTTATAAATATACTGATGGCGCACCAGGTGTCTGGAACACAATGGAACCACTGCCTTTTGGTAAAAAATATCCTGATACAACAAAACTTAATACTAAATATATTGGCAAAGGCGCTTCACTCTGTTTTGATGGCGAGCATAAAATCTATGCAACCAGAGGTAATGGCACATTCCAATTATGGTCTTATGATATTGATTCCGCTCACTGGCAATTTGAATCATATCTACCTTCGACTAAAGGTGCTAAAGGTGGCACTTCAATTGACTTTGATCGAACATCTGGTCTACTCTATGTTTTGGTTGGCGGACAAAAACTTGAATATGACAATTTCTTTTCCTATAACCCATCAGCAAAGACCTGGACAACTTTATTGAAAACTCAACCTGGTCCATATAATAAAGTTTGGAAAGATGGCAGTTGCATCCGAAAGATTGGTAATAAGATTTATGCGGTCAAAGGTGGTGACAAATACAATGCTTTCTGGGTTTATAATATTGATAGCAATACTTGGAATGAGATTGAATCCTGTCCGCAAAGTCATCCGATGCTTGGCAAAAAGAATAAGTTTGGTGATGGCACAGCAATTTGCACTGATGGTAGTGTGATTTATCTTATCAAAGGTAAAGGTAAACAAGACTTTTGGATGTATCAGCCTTCAGACAAAGGACTTTGGACTGGACTTTGCACAATCCCAAGATATGGTCCAGAGTATAAGAAATCAGTGCCGAAAACCGGAGCATCGCTTGCTTATGCGGGAAGTAGGGTCTGGCTCATAAAAGGTAATAAACTCAATGAGTTCTGGCAATACTTACCTGCAGAAAAACTTCAAGTCTCAACATCAAATTCTCAACCAATCTCAAATCTCAATGCTGAGAAATCCGGAGTCTCTTATCCATTTATCCTATATCCGAATAGACCCAATCCATTCCAATCCCTAACCAGTATTGGCTATTCACTGCCAAGTCCAAGTAAAGTTTCACTCTCAATCTATGATGTTTCCGGTAGATTGGTTAAGACATTAGTTAATGAATCTAAAGGTCCAGGATTCTATACTGTCAATTGGAATGGAACAGATGACAATGATAGAAAAGTCAATGAAGGTGTCTATTTCTATGTGCTAAAAACAGAAAATAATAAGATGCAAAGAAAGATGCTAATACTGAAATAGATTGCTTTAGCACAGAGAAACAAAGTCAAAGAATAGAATAAGAGACTAAGAAAGCTCCGATAGAAACTAATAGGAACCTGTTAAGGACGAAATATCTTTCTGCAATCGGGTGGCAGGATAAGCCGAGTCAGTTATCCAGTATGTAATTGAGTCTGTAGTATAGCGGATAATCTGGTTAATTGTATACAGGACAAAGGGTTAGATTATCTTATCCGCAGTCCAGTGTTTAGGCAGAGGGGCAAGCCACTGGGCAAGCCACTCGGCTGCCCATCGGCTTGCCCGAAGGTCGGCTCATTAGACTGCGGATTAGACTACCGAGTATACCAAGTCCTGCTTTCTGAATGTTTGAGGGATAAAAGACGAATTGGTTAAGAAGACGGTTCCATTTTTCTGTTATCAGAAGTAAAGCATAGATTGTTTTTTAGCCGAAAGGGACAAATCTGCTTATCTGTAATTTTACAAAATTTCACCAAACATTCCTAATCTCTTATCCACTAAGGACAATAAAAATATACTATTTGTTATTATATTCTTGTAAAACTACTTAAAAATAAATAATAAAATCTTTACTTACCCCTAAAACCCGAACCCGATTATATTAAATCCATCCCTTGATTTCTCTTATATTTTCAATATGATTTATCTTGATTTTCTGTTAATGCAGACTTCACTGAAAAAATGTTGGATTACAGAACTAACCAATATCCATATCAGATGGAGGCATAATGGAATTAAAACTTTTTATTATGACTTTTGTATCAGTTTTTTTAGCCGAACTTGGGGATAAAACTCAATTAGCAACAGTCGGATTTGCGGCATCAGGAAAATCTCCTTGGATTGTCTTTTTAGGTTCTGCCTGTGCTCTAATTTTAACTTCGCTTTTAGGTGTGATTGTTGGTGCAAGCCTACAAAAAATTCTACCTGTGAGGACTGTCCATATTATTTCTGGAATAATTTTTATCGGCATCGGAATTTTGTTAATTATTAAAAATATTCGTTTATAGTCTATCGGAAAACCTTTGAGTGTAACTAATGAAGATTAAACGTCAATCTGTGAACTTGGTGTTTAATAAATTTTAATAAATATTATCTTTTTGATTCTTTAAATATTGCTGATGAAGATTAAGTGTCAACCTGATGACTTTTATGTTGAAGAAATTGTCAATCTTTCTTTTAATAGAGCCGGTCCCTATTCAATTTATAAATTAGAAAAGAAGTTCTGGGATACTTTTGATTTACTTGACTATTTATCCCGCAAATATAAATTAAAAGATATTGGTCGGGCCGGCATCAAAGACCGATATAGTCATTCAATTCAGTATGTTTCAATTAAAAATTGTGCGCAGCAAGAAATTATTGAGAAGAATTTTAGATTATCTCTAATCGGAAAATCTAACCAACCAATTACTTTAAATTCTTTAGTTGGTAATTCTTTTCGGATAACTATTAGAGACTTAAACCAAAAGGAGACCGGCTATATTAGACAAAATCTTGATGTAGTTAAGACCTACGGAGTTGCGAATTATTATGATGAGCAGAGGATGGGTTCAGGTAGAGCAAAACAAGGATTTATTGCTCAGAAATTAATTTTACAACATTATAATGGCGCACTGAAACTCTATTTGGCAACACCGTCAAAATTTGATGATAGTAAAACCCGAAGACTAAAAAAATATCTCTTAGAAAATTGGGGCAATTGGGAAAAATGTCTTGAGTCTCCTTATGATTTAGGACAATTTCAATACCCGTTACAATATCTAAAAAAACACCCAAAAGATTTTAAGGGGGCAATTAAAACAATCCGACGCGATTTACTGGAAATGTTTATTAATGCTTATCAAGCGTATCTTTGGAATGAAACCTTAAAGAAAATTATCCAACATCGTAAAATAGAATATTTTTCAGTAAGATATCGTTTTGGCGAACTATATTTTTATGATACACTTTCTTCTGTAGATTTTGATTACTTGAAGAATTTAGTAATTCCGGCACCAAGTTATAAATCAAAATTCTCTCATATGGAAATAAAGTTAGCAATGGAAGAAGTTCTTTCGGAGGAATCTAAAACAATCAAACGAAATATTACCTTAAATGACTTAAAAATTCATCTGGACATTAAAGGACTGTTTTTTAAGCCGTACGAGCGCAATGCGATTGTGATTCCAAAAGACTTAACTGTCAGCGAATTGATGGGTGATGAGTTGTATCCTAAGAAATATAAAATGACATTGTCATTCTTTTTACCTAAAGGAAGTTATGCAACAATTTTAATTAAAAGAATTACGAGTATTTAACTATGACATATTTTATCTTGTTTTATTTTGCAATCAATCAGTTCTTGCCAGTGCCGAAATTCGACCCGAAACTGAAATGGTATACACTGGAAACTGACCATTTTTCAATCCACTTTGCCAGTAAATCCCAATCGGATGATGCTGAAGAACTATCAAGACAAATTGCTTGGTATTGTGAAAATGCCTATAGGAGTTTATCACCGTTTATGCGCTGGATCCCGAAAGGTAAAACTAATGTTGTGATTGCCGATGTGTTTGATTATGTCTCGGGTTGGGCAACACCATTTCCCAATAATCTAATATTTTTAAGTCCAACTTTTCCTAAAGATATGCGCGTTAATTATAATGACTGGCTCAAACATCTTATCATTCACGAGTACACCCATATTCTCCATATGGATATGGTATTCGGATTTCCAAGATTTTTAAGAAAGATACTGGGCAGAATTGTCTTGCCTAATGTCACAATGCCATTGTGCTTCCATGAAGGATTTTCTGTATTTAATGAAACAGAATTTACTGGTCAAGGTCGATGTCAAAGCACTTATCATAGAATGCAACTCCGAACTGCGGTTTTAGAGAAAAATCTTTTTTTTGTCGATAAATGCGTCACTTATGAACTCGCACAATTTCCTGGTGCCGAAACACCTTATCTTTATGGTGGTGAATTCTATGCCTATTTAGCAAAAAGATACTGCAAAGATAAATTGGTTGATTATTCCAAGCGTCATAGTAGTGGATTACCGCTCTTTATTAATTACCGATCAAAGCAAGTATTCGGCAGAAGCATTTATTCTTTATGGCGGGATTGGCATAAAGATATAATTAACGAATATCAGACTGAAATTGAATCAATTAGACAAAGACCGCTGACTAATTCAACCCGATTAACTAATGAAGGTTTTTATCTTAACTCACCAATCTTTTCTCAAGACGGGAATCAAATCTATTATCTTTCGCAAAATAGCCACGAGTTTCCCTCAATAAAAGTATTAGACTTAATTGAGAATAAGACCAAGACTTTACTTAAAAGGACAGTCAGTTCTCCATTAAATATTTCTGCTGATGGCACAAAACTTATCTTTAGCATTAGAGAAGTCTATCAAAGATTTTATGTTTTTGACGACATCTACATTTATGACTTGACAACAAAAAGACTCAACCGAGTGACTTATGGTTTAAGAGCATCGGACCCGGATATTTCACCTGATGGCACTAAAATAATTTTTGTTGGTAATGAACTGGGACAGACTAATCTTTTTCTGATGGACTTGAATACTCAAGAGATTACTCAATTGACTCATAGTGACGGTCATACTCAGTATGCTAATCCCAGATTTTCTCCGGATGATAAAAAAATCTGTGTTACCATTTGGAAACAAGGCGGTCTTCAGGACATCTATCTTTTTAATCTTGAAACTGGTTGGTTGACACCTGTGACTCAAGACGAAAATTTAGATATTCAGCCCTGTTGGTCTTCAGATGCAGAGTATATTCTATTTAGTTCTGACCGTAGCGGTGTTTTCAATATCTACGCTTATCATCTAAAACAAGATAAGACTTACCAGATAACTAATGTCTTAACTGGTGCATTTCAGCCGACAATTTCACCAGATAATCAACAACTGGCATTTTTGCTCTATTCAAGTAAAGGATATGAGATTCATCTAATGGATATCAATTTAGATTCATTAAGTCAAGATAGTATCTTTGCCCCAGAACCACTGAATGCTCCGAGTTATATTCAAAAGGAAAAGCAGTTGGCTTTGGATAACTGGTATACACTATCAGACACAATCCGTGCCACGCTATATTATTACAATCCATTTCCTTCAGTTCTACCTAAATTCTGGTTACCATTGGTTCAATATAATAATTCCTGGTCAATTGGTGCGCTCACTTATGGTGCAGATGCGTTATTTCAACATAGCTATCTAATTTATGGTTTATATGACTTAAAAGATAAGAAGCCGAGTATTTATTTTGATTATGCTTTTGACCGATATCTGCCGACAATCCAAATTAGTGGTTATTATCACAAAGGTAAAATACAAGGTTCTCTATTTAACACATTCCAGTTTAGAAAAATTAGTCAATATCAAGATTTGTCATTAGGTTATCTCTTTAATAAAGACCAGTATCCGTTAAGTGGCATTAATTTTTCTTATGGTTTTAGTAATGCCCAAATTTATCCTTATTCAATAAGTCCGGAACAAGGAAGAAGTGTTCGTTTGTCAGTTTATCATTATCCAAAACTTTTCGCAAGTGCATACAACTTGACCCAATTTAACATCAAGGCTCGTAATTATTTGAATTTACCATTCCGTCATCATATTATGATGTTATCGGCTGATTTGGGATTCTCGTTGGGCGATACGATTGCATGCAATTCTTATATTTTGGGAGAATCCAATATTAGAGGTTATCTCGGAACTGAGATAAAGACTCAACATCTTCTTAAAGCAACTGCAGAATATCGGTTTCCATTAATTTGGATTGAGCGTGGTTTAGGAACATTGCCGTTATTTTTTAAGAATATCTCAGGTGCAGTATTTTATGATATTGGCAGTAAGTATGAAGACCGAAAACTGAAGACGGACAAGAGATTAATGGCGGTTGGTTGCGAATTGAACTTACAAACACTTTTCTTTTATGAGATTCCAGTTAATTTGAAAATTGGCATTGCTTCGGACTTGACCCGGTTGTCACAGATAAATCGAATCTTTTTTGAAATTTTACCAAACATTCCAAATCTCAATTATCAGTAGTCTACGATTGGTGAACCAGTTAATTTGAAAATCGGCAGTGCCATAGACTTAAATAAGTTATCACACATAAACCGAATCTTCTTTGAGATGTTACCAAACATTCCAAGTCTCAATTATCAGTAGTCTGCGATTGGTGAACCAGTTAATCTGAAAATCGGTATTGCTACAGATTTGACCCGGTTGTCACAGATAAATCGAATCTTTTTTGAAATTTTACCAAACATTCCAAATCTCAATTATCAGTAGTCTACGATTGGTGAACCTGTTAATTTGAAAATTGGCATCGCCATAGACTTAAATAAGTTATCGCACATAAATCGAATCTTTTTTGAAATTTTACCAAACATTCCAAATCTCAATTATCAGTAGTCTACGATTGGTGAACCAG
>JBDRUT010000017.1:0-38394 GCA_039801465.1 Caldifarciminota bacterium | reverse complement strand
GTTGTTTGAGGGTTTCTTTCATTGCTTGACACAAGTCGTCATTATCCCAGTCATCATCTAAATAATGCTTGATCTCTCGCCAGGGATTATTATACTTTTTCTTGCTGATATGTAAGTTATATGGTCTAATAGGTGTGTTCTCCTTTCTTATTATTTATTATTTAGTTTAAACATCATAGGAGGATACACCTTTATTTTAAACATTTCAATTCTAAATTTACACAAAATATTATACATTACCGTTATTTTAATTGCTCTTGACTTTTATTGAGAAAATATCTATAATAAAATACTATCGAAACCTAAAGGTCTTTGCTTAAATACTTAAAAGAAAATTCGCAGAGAAGAAATAAAGCGAAGCGACAGAATCAAATTGTCGCTAACTCTATGCTTTTTGACAAGAAGTCAGAAGCATATGGGTTATTTTCTAGGAGGCCTAGGTGAAGACACACAAAAAACTTGGACTATTAATTATTTTATTGGCTGCAATTAATATAACTTACACCAGCGAATATCCTGGTGCGGTATTTTTAATGATCTGGCCTGGAGCACGACCAACGAGTCTTGGTGGTGCTTTTGCGGCAATTGCTGATGATGCAACCGCACCTTATTATAATCCTGGTGGTCTGGGATTCCTAAACAGTAGTTATGCAACTTTGATGCATTCTAATTGGTTGCCCGGTCTCTACCCAGGCATGTATTATGAATATTTAGGGTTTAGTCATGCTTTGCGCAAGCAGGGAACAATCGCTTTTAATCTGATTTATCTAACAACCGGTGAAACTGATGTCATTGACAATAATGGTAATTATCTTGGCAAATATACGACATTTGATGTTGCAGTTAGCGGTAGTTATGGATTCAAAGCATCCACTAATGTTGCCACAGGATTTTCAGCAAAATTTATCTATTCTTATCTTGTGCCAGATTGGGTTTTTGGTGCAATTGAAGAATTACGTGGCACGAGCGGGGGCATTGGAATGAGTTGGGCGTTTGATGCTGGTGTTTTATATAAACCATTCAGATTTCTCTCAGTAGGTGCTTCAATTGCTAATATTGGACCGAATATTTCATTTTCTACAAGTGGCGAATCTGACCCATTACCCAGAATGTTAAGATTGGGTGTGAAATACACGCCGGTTGAAAATCAAATTATAAAAGTAAATATTACAACCGAAATTACTAAGGTTCTAGTCGGAATTTTTTATGACCCAAACGAAGAAAAAACTTTCACTCAAAAGTTGAATTATGAACTTTGGTCAGCATGGAAGAGTTTTGGCGTAGAAACCTGGCTATATGATATATTTTCTCTACGCATTGGCTACTTTGAAGATTTAGAAGGTGCTCGTGGTGGTGTCAGAGTTATTAATGCATCTGGTGATGAACAATATTTATCTTTACCAGAATACCTCTTTACAAAACATGGTGGTAAATTTAATAAAATTGGCTTGACTCTTGGTATTGGTATCCATTATCGCGGATTTCAATTAGATGTCGGTAATGACCAAATGATTTACGATTTTGAGACTTCTAACTACAAATTCTCATTTACCTATCGTTTCTAATCTTGTTGCCCAAATTAAGATGATGCTGAATTTAAGAGTTAACACCAGCACAGTTAATTACCCTAATCCGCTGATTAGATTTTTCAAGACAAAATCAAGAGAATGCAAGATTTAGGAATTATCTGTCAAAATAATAGTCGCATTCATAATTACTGACACAGAACAATAAGATAATGCCAAGTTTAGGAATCATTGGTCTGCAATGGGGTGATGAAGGCAAAGGAAAAATAATTGACTTCCTTGCCCCAAATTATGATATTATTGCTCGCTATCAAGGCGGACCAAATGCTGGTCATACCGTCTATTGGAATGGTATCCGTTTTGCTTTTCATCAGATTCCCTCAGGTATTCTAAATCCTAAATCAGTCTGTATTATTGGAAGTGGTTGTGTTCTTGATTTGGAAGTGCTTAAAGAAGAATTACAACAAATCAAATCAGTCAATATTAGTTTTGAGAATAGATTGTTTATTGATTTCAAGGCGCACTTAATTCTACCATATCACAAAGCAATTGATAAATTTCGAGAAGAAGCGTTGGGCAATAAAAAAATTGGCACTACTACTCGCGGTATAGGTCCATGTTATGAAGATAAATACGCACGCATCGGAATCCGATTTGGTGACTTAAAAGACGAAGAAATTTTTCGGGAAAAGTTAAAGCGCAATCTTGCTCAAAAGAACTTCTTATTAATGGAACTATATAAAGCCGAACCTTTGTCCGAGAAAAAAATCTATGACGAGTATCAAGCTTATATTGCCGAATTCGGTAATATGGCGATTGATGGTTCGGAGTTTATTAACTCGGCATATGAACAGAAAAAGAAGATTCTATTTGAAGGCGCGCAAGGCACTTTATTAGATATTGACCACGGCACTTATCCATTTGTAACATCATCATCACCATCAGCTGGTGGAATTTGCATTGGACTTGGTATCGGACCAAACCGTATTGATAATCTAATCGGAGTTGCTAAAGCCTATACAACCCGAGTTGGTATGGGTCCGTTTCCAACTGAACTGTTTGATGAAAACGGTAAAATACTACAAACACGCGGTGGAGAATTTGGTGCCACAACCGGTAGACCAAGACGATGTGGTTGGTTTGATGCACCTTTAGTTAGATACACTGCACGAATTAATGGAATTAACCAGATTGCAATTACGAAACTTGATGTCTTAGATGAGTTCAAAGAGATTTATCTATGCACGGGCTATACTTATAAAGGCGAAACATTAAAAGAATTTAATCCTAATTTAAGTGCAGAACTAAAACCAGTATATCTAAAAATAGAAGGATGGCAAAGTTCAATTAAAGAAATCCGCGATTGGAACCAACTACCCAAACAAGCCCAAGTTTACCTGGATAAAATTCAAGAATTAACCGGTTGTAAAATTGTAATTTTGTCGGTCGGCGAAAAGCGAGAAGAAACCATAGTCACTTCTAAGTTTTATTTATGAGAAGAATAATCTAAGAAAAATTTACTTTTGGAGCTGTATATGAGAACACAAATATTGAAAAGAGTCTTAGTATCAAATGATACACTGGCAGAAGAACACAGACACTTTTGGAGTTCTATATGAGAATACCAATGTTGAACCGGGTTTTAGCATCAAATGATGCCTTGGCAGAAGAACACAGAAAAAAGTTTGACCAAGAAAAGCTTACTGCAATTAATATAATGTCTGCACCAGGCTCAGGTAAAACTGCTTTAATTGAAAAAACTGTTGCCCATTTTAAGAATAAACTAAAAATATTTGTGATCGAAGGCGATATCAAAGGCGATTTAGATGCCAAGCGTGTGCTCAAAGCCGGTGGCGAGGTCTATCAAATCAATACTGATGGCGCATGTCATCTTGATGCATTTATGCTTTCCCAGGTCCTATCAAAACTTGATTATAAAAAAATCGATTTACTTTTGATTGAAAATGTTGGTAATCTGGTGTGCCCAGCAGAATTTAATTTAGGAGTCCATTATAATGTAATGTTACTCTCAACACCTGAAGGTGCGGATAAACCGGCAAAATATCCTTTAATGTTCTCTAAAGCCGATTTATTAATAATTAATAAAATTGATTTATTGCCTTATGTGGATTTCGATTTTCTTGCACTGGAAAAGTCATTAAGAATGATTCAACCATCTCTGGAGATAATCAAAACTTCCTGTAAAACCGAGCAAGGTCTTACTGAATGGTTTAATTGGGTAGAACAACATTTAGTAACCAAGACCAAAAAGAAAAAAGATTAATATCGCACTTCTCATTGACCGCACTCTTCACAATCCAATTTCTGGCTAATCTTGCTCCAACTTTAATTTTAATTTATATTCCGTTAATTGCCCAAGGTCTTGGTGCTCAGCCCGCAAAAATTGGTTTAGTCGTTTCAACTTATCATACAATGGTCTTTGTTGCTGGTATTTTATTTGGTAGACTTTCTGATTTAAGAGGCAGGAAGCGTTATATTGTTTTAGGTCTGGGTATTTCGTCAATCGCATTCTTTGCTCATTTACTAATTAAAAATCTCACAACATTATTTGCAGTTCGTGCTTTGGCTGGTTTTGCAGTTGGGATATTTCCTGCAGCACTTTTAACCTACGCTTATGAGAAGAATAACACATTAGGAAAATTTAGTGCAATAGGTTCATTAGGATGGGGAGTCGGCTCAATCGTTGCTGGAATAGTCGCGGTCTATTATAAACTCTTTATTTTAGCTGGAGTCATCTTCTTTATCACATTTATTTTAGCAATATTTTCTCTAAAGAAAACGCCTGTAAGCATAAAACAAGAATTTTTTGACTTTTCGGTAATTAAAAGAAACTGGAGAGTGTATTTAACATTTCTGATGCGCCATGCAGGTGCTTTTGGTATTTGGGCAATCTTTCCAATTTATCTTGCGCAACTTGGTGCTAATAAATTCTGGATTGGTGTGATTTATGCAATTAACGCTTTTGGTCAATTTCTGTTTTTACCATATCTTGACCGCTATAAAAGCACTCGTCTTATAACCGCAGGCTTAATCTTTTCTGCAATTACATTTGTGATCTTCTCTATATGTCAGAATCATTGGCAAATTTTACCATTTCAAGTCTTACTCGCTTTATCTTGGTCCTGTCTATATTTAGGCACATTAAAATATTTAATGGAACATAATGAAGAACGTGCAACTGCAGTCGGAGCATTCAATTCTTTAATGAGTCTATCAGGAATTATTGGACCTTTAATTGGTGGAGTCGTTGGTAGTTTGGGTTATCGGCCGGTAATGTTATCCGCAGCATTTCTAACCTTAGCAAGTCTATTTGTATTTAAGGGAAAATAAGATTAAAATTCTGTAAAAGAATTTGAATCCAAGTAGAATATTTTACGGATAGATTTCCAAAAGTTAATCAAGTTTTGTAGAAATTTTGTTAAATTTAAAATGGACATATCGCTTTTCTTCCATTTTTAATAAAAATATCACCAATATTAATCCTTCAAGTAAAATAAATCAGCAATATCTTTAACAGCCGGCCTGTTTGACCTAATGAACAATCGATTATACAACTCGTTCTATTATCCTATTGATAGTCCATTGGTTAGATTAATAGGCAGTCAGGTGGACAATCTAAAAATTTGTAGATTTGGTAGTTGGACAGGTAAGCCAGTGGGCTGCCGACCGGTATGCCCCTCGGCTTGCCCCCTGGCTTGCCGACCGGCTCGCCTATCGGTCTGCCGAGCGTCTCATTTAGGATATCCGCATTTTTGTTGTACTTATAGAAAGAATCCTCTGGATGCCAAATTAAAAAACGGAAGATAAGGAATATATTGATATTTAATTTAACAAAATTTCCGTAAAATTGACATTATTTAATCTCGGTTTAAGAGAGTGTAGTTCTTTTAGACACCTGTAGATAAGTTTAAATAGGTCTAAAATTGGATTGCTATCCTAAAAATATCTTTGGGAAAATTCAATGGTATAGATGATTTAATTTTATTAGAGATTTCGGACAAAGTGTTGGTTGGGCAGTTCCCTTAGCGACATCGGCAATAATGCCTTTGATTTTCAGATAGTTGTAATCGTTATTTTAATTCCTGTAATCAATTAAAGCGACCTTTTCCGAGCTTCCTAATTATTTATAACGTAAATTGTTTAAAGTTGTACTTATAAATTGAATTTGTCGTTGCTAAAGTTTATCCTATATTTTATAAAGAATATTTTTTATAAACGATTCGTTATCACGCCAGTCTTCTTTGACTTTTACTAATAATTCCAAATAGACTGGTTTATTTAAGAACTGCTCGATTTTTTTACGTGCGTTACTTCCCAATTTTTTAATCGCGCTTCCATCTTTACCAAGGATAATTGCGCGCTGAGTCGATTTCTGAACATAAATTGTCGCACGGATATAGGTCTTTCCAACTTCTCGTTCTTTAACTTCTTCAATTTCGACAATCGTAGAATAAGGTATCTCTTCACCGTAGTTAGTAAATATTGTTTCCCGAATTAATTCGGCAATAAAAAATCGCTCGGGTTTTTCACTCAATTGGTCTTTAGGATAAAAGGGCTCAGCATAAGGTAAATTATCAACGATGCTTTTTTTTAGGTCTTCAATACCATCTTGGTTAAGCGCTGAGATGGGATGAATTTCTCGAAAAGGAAATTTCTGATACGCATCAATAATTGGTAATATTGAAGGTTTATCAACACAGTCAATTTTATTGATTGCTAAAATCATTGGAAAGGAACTGACTTTTTTGATAAGATTTATTTCATCTTCAGTAGGCGGTGAAAAAGGTTCAACCACAATTAAAAACAAATCAGCCGTCGAAACTGCTGAGGTTATTTCTTTCTGCATTAGTCGCTGTAATGTATATTGGGGTTTCAAAATTCCCGGAGTATCAATAAAAATTATTTGGTAATCATCACCGTTAAGGATACCCAAAATTTTATTGCGGGTTGTTTGCGGTTTAGGCGTAACAATCGAGAGCTTAAAATTTAGAAGTGCATTTAGCAAGGTCGATTTACCAACATTAGGTCGACCTAAAATCGCTACATAACCACATTTATGTTCCATTGATGTTAAAATATGTTATTCGCGGTCTCGATAGATACCTATGTTTTGGAATTTCTCAATTCTTTGACTTACTAATTCCTCTTTTGATAAACTTCTTAATTCAGAAAGATTTTTTATGATACTTTGTTTAAGATATTGTGCTGCAAGCCGGTGGTCTTGGTGTGCACCACCAAGGGGTTCAGGAATAATTTCGTCGATTATACCAAATTGCAATAAATCCTGAGCAGTAATTTTTAATACTTTTGCTGCTTCTTCGGCTTTATCACTATCACGCCAGAGGATTGAAGCACAACCTTCAGGTGATATGACCGAGTAGATTGCATATTCCATCATCAAAACTCGATTTCCCAGCGCTAATGCCAATGCACCACCAGAACCGCCTTCGCCAGTAATGATTGCAATAATTGGTACTTTTAATACCGCCATTTCTTTAAGGTTTCGGGCAATGGCTTCAGCTTGTCCGCGTTCTTCAGCGCCGACTCCGGGATAAGCACCGGGAGTATCAACTAAAGTTACAATTGGTAAATCAAATTTTTCTGCAAGTTTCATTACTCGGAGTGCCTTACGATAACCTTCGGGGTGGGGCATTCCAAAATTTCTTAGAATTTTCTCTTTTGTCTCTCTGCCTTTTTGAGTTCCAATTATTACTAACTTTAAATAACTATTTTCCGAAACTTCTATTTTCGCTAGACCAGCGATGATTGCTTTATCATCCGCATATCCACGGTCACCAGCTAACTCAATGAATTCTGTAGTCATTAAATCAAGGTAATCTTGAGTATAAGGTCTTAATGGATGCCGTGCCATCAAGACTTTTTGCCAAGGTGTAAGATTAGAGTATATCTTCATTTTTAATCTTTCCATCTGACTGCGTAATTTTGCAATTTCATCTTCATAACCGGTCAGCGGAATAAGTTCTTGAATCCGATTGTAAATTTCTGCTATCGGTTTTTCAAAATCAAGCCAATTATCCATTGGTTATAAAATCTCAAAATTGAATGTAATCGTTCTAAAATTTCTTGATACCCATCTGTTATAATTTATTATAGTGTATGGTACTATGAGATAAATACAATCTTGAAATCGGAATGGCTTTTTATGTATTAACATTAATATCCGAAACCGATTGAGAAATGATGAACATCATCTAGTCCACTCCTATAAGGAGTAAACGCATATTCCAATCGTATCTTTTTCACTATCGTACCAAAGCCAAATGAAAAAGAATTTGGTATATCTTGATTCTGCCGATGTATCAAATTAGTAAAATTATACCCTGAGCGGATAAAGTATTGTTGCGCGATTTGCGTTTCGATTCCTGAGTTAAATTCAATTCTTTTATCATAAACAAAATAGGACAAGTCGGAAACAAAAACTGTTTTTATATTTGGTCTGAGATTGAAGACATAATTAATACCAGTTAGAAATCTGGTTGGCAACCAAAATTCATCGCGAATAAAATACATTGTGCTTCCAAAGTTAATTACGGAAAAACCAAAATTAAATTTTGGTGAGGCTTTAAATAATAATCCAACGTCCAATCCGTAGCCGGTTGCAGTATAATCTAAAATCTTTTCATAGTAGTATCTGCCAGAAATACCTAATAAGACATCTTCATTTAATTTGCGACTTAGATTAAGATAGAAACTAAAATCTGCAGGAGAGAACTGACCAATTTCTGATTCTGTTGGCTGATTCGTTCTTAATTCTATTTCACCTTGATTAAAGTTGGTTATGCCTAGTCCCAAATTCAACCTCGGTAAAGGTTTAACTACAAACAGGCTCTGTTGATACATATCAAGAAACCAATTATTGTAACTAAAACTGACCACAGTTTTCTCTAATCCACCAGTTAATGCCGGATTAAAATACATCGCTTGCGGCCCCTGCGCATTAGCAACGCCGGTCCCGGCTAAAGCATTTTCTCTTGCGCTGGGAGTAATTAGCAGTGAAGAAAAACTTGTATAATTACCGTAAAGCACAAATAACCCTAAACACATAAAGAGCAAAAACGATTTAATTGTTTTTTTTGTTTTCATAAATTGAATTGTAACTCCCATAAAATAGATTATGATTTCTATTTGGTTTTCTATCAAAATTAATATTTTTCAATCTTATTAGGTATTAAAATGGGCGCGAATAATATGAACCAACTGAAACATTTTTCATTTCTCAATTATTTCTACATTCGCCCGAGGCAAGAAAACCCTTTTACCATCTTCTAATTCTAATTCTAAGATACGGACTTTAGATTCCGTTTCAATCTCTGTTAATTCTACAGGTAATGAAACAACTTTTCCAATCATTCCGAAATTAGGTTCCCGAATCACTCGGACTAAACTACCGATTTGTAATCCAACATCCATGGAACTACTTTTTTTTGTCTGCTCGCTACTAACTTTTTTACTATCTAATGGTACAATTAACTCAGGTCGAATTACACCAGCGCGGATTTGGGTTGCACCATTCATTGAAGCAGTTTTGTTAGTTAATGATTTTAGTAAGGCAAATGTATGGTCTGCCATCCGCATCTTGCCAAAACCTTCCGTAATCATCAGCGTAATACCAGTCTTTTCCGAACCTGTGATTGCAACTCCAATATCGTATCCTAAAAACTTTTTCAAAGTAGCATCTTCAATACCGCCCACGACCACACCTTTAGCCCCAACCTCACGTGCCCATTGTAAAGTTTCAAAATCAACAATAGAACCACCAACAACAATTTTACCCTTACAAGATTCGTCAATATCTTGTCGTGTTAGCGGTTGAGCAGGATTATCAATAACAACGATAATTTCTCCGCGGGTTTCACCACCAATACCAAAAATACCTTGAATCAAACTGGCTTCAGTTTCAATTGCGACTCCTTGATTAGGAAAAATTTCAGATACAACACCGTCAATGTATGCTGTTACTTCGACTGGTCGCGGTGCTTCTCGTAAAATAACTTGCCCGGTAATATCTGAAATGCTTTCAACAGTGCCTGTAATTGGTGACTTTACCGTGGATTTAAATAAACCAAAAAATCCTTTTGATTGGGCTAAAATCTCGTCTTTATTAATGGGGTCGCCAACTTTTTTTAGCATTAAACCTTTAACATCCTCTGCTGGTACTCCAAGTAAACCTGCAACATTTACAGTTGTAACATCTCCCGGCAAGGAAGTCCGCGCCACAATATCTTCGCCTTTGACAGTTTGCCCTTGATTTACCAATACTTCACCGTTTAAGGGTAATCTGCGTTCCTTACGGACTAAAGTCCTTTCTGTTACTTTCAGTCCAGGTGTATAAACATGTGCCATAATAAAAGCATAAAAGAAATTATATCAAAAGTCAAGAGGTGATGGTAAAAGATAAATTAGTAAAATGTTTAACTTACTCTCTAGGATGGGTTGATTTTTTAGTTCTTGCTTTATATTTACAGTTTGGGTATCCAGAACAGGCAATAAACTTGCCAAATCGACCTTGCCGTTCTACTAATGGTTTACCGCATTGCGGACATTTTTCTTCCAGTAAAATTGGTACAGGTTTAACAGTTGGTTGAATATACTTGCACGCTGGATATCCCGAACAAGCAATAAACTTTCCGTAGCGACTTATTCGTTCGGTTAATGGTTTGCCGCATTCCGGACATTTTGTTTCTAATAACTTTAAGGGGTCTTTGTTTTCTTCTTTCTTAATATATTTGCAACCCGGATAACCTGAACAGGCGATAAATTGTCCATATCGTCCCCATCTTCTCACTAACGGTTTATTGCATTCTGGACATTTCTCTGCCAATTCTTCAATATGGTTTTTCTTAATTTCAAGTGTTTTGTTACTTATCTTTTCTAAATCTTCCTTAAAAGGAAGGTAGAAATCATTTACTACTTTCTGCCAAGTTACTTTATTAGCTTCAATCAAATCTAATTCCTTTTCCATCTTTTTTGTAAAATCAACTTCAAAAATATTATCAAAGCCTGAGATTAAAATATCATTGACAATAAAACCTAAGCGTGTGGGCACAAGCCGACCTTGTTTCTTTTCTACATATTTCCTTTCCATAATTGTGGAAACGATTGTTGCATAAGTTGATGGTCGACCAATGCCATTAATTTGGAGTTTTTTAATTAAAGAGGCTTCAGAATATCGAGCAGGTGGTTGAGTGAAATGTTGTTCTGCATTAATTGTTTTTATAAATACTTGTTCGCCATTTTTAAGCAAAGGCAAGTCTTTTTCTCCAGGTCCTTCTCCATAAACCTTTTCAAAACCCACGAATTTTTGTTTAATACCTTGAGCTTGAAAAGTATATTTACCACCGGTAATTTCAACATCTGTTATCAGATATACCGCATCACTCATCTGTGATGCCAAAAACCGCCGGTAAATTAAATCATAAAGTTTAAATTGGTCTGGTGTTAAATATTCTCTAATATCTGATGGAACCCGACGAATATCAGTAGGACGAATTGCCTCGTGCGCTCCTTGAGTTTCGTCTCGGTCTTTATATTTTCGTATATCTAACGGCAAATATTTTTCGCCATATTTTTCTTTTATATAATTCCGTGTAATATTAATAAATTCCTCTGCAACTCTTAAAGAATCAGTTCTGGGATAGGTAATCAAACCTGTCTCTTCATCTTTTAATTTAACGCCTTCAAAAAGTTGTTGTGCAATAAACATTGTCTTTTTAGAACTAAATCCTAATTTGCGCGATGCTTCTTGTTGCAGAGTAGCTGTAATAAATGGTGGTGGCGGCTTAGTACTTTTTTCATAAGTATTTAATTTGGAGATAAAATATTCTAAGTTTAACCCTAAATCTTTTCTAATTGCTTGGGCTTCTGCTTCGCTTTTTATTTTTTCTTCAGCACCATTAATTTTTACTAATAGGGCGGAAAATTCTTCATTGTGTTTGGTCTTAAACACTGCTCTAATTAACCAATATTCTTCAGGAATGAAGTTCTGAATTTCCCGCTCTCGTTCTACAATTAATCTTAAAGCAACAGTTTGAACTCGACCCGCAGATAATCCTCCTCTGATTGTTTTCCACAAAATCGGCGAGACTAAATATCCGACCAAACGGTCCAATACTCTTCTGGCAGTATGAGCTGCAACCTTGTATTGGTCGATTTCGGTTGGATTGGCTAAGCCTTTTTCAATTCCGGTTTTAGTGATTTCATAGAATAAAACGCGTTTTATCTTGTTGCCATTAGATTGCAATTTCTCTTCAGTAATATTTTTTTTGCCGTTTTTACTGATTTCTTCGGCAATATGAAATGCGATTGCTTCACCTTCGCGATCCGGATCACAACCTAAATAAATAATCCGAGCCCTTTTTGCGGCATTTTTTAATTCCTTAATTATTTTTGCTTTTCCCCGAATCGTAATATAATGGGGCGTAAAACCTTTATCAATATCAACGCCTAATTTGGATTTCGGTAAATCCTTAATATGTCCTTTAGACGAAAGGACATTAAACCGATCTTTTAACAACCTTTTTATCGTATGTGCTTTAGTCGGTGATTCAACAATTAATAATTTCTCAAATTTTCGCATGTGCTGTATATCTTATTAAAAAAAATAATAAAATCAAGGTTTGACTTGATTGAATTATTTATGAGATAAATTAAAATTCTCAGCTTCGTTCAGAATCAGAAAGGAAACAGGACTTTCAGAAAAGCAGAATAATGATAATTTCAATGTTTGAAAAAACTTTTCCAATGGTTTTAACACGATTGGATTGACAGCAATCATTGGCGAAAGTATACTAAAAATGATGAGGATAAAGAACGAGTCAATAGTTGGGAAGATATTATGAAAAAATGAGGGTCGGATGTTGTCAAAGTGCAAACCGATAGCAAGAAGTGAAATCATAAATTACGGATGGCATTTATTCTTTATTCTTTTTTTAACGGGTCTTACCTTTGTTATTTATTTCAATACATTAAAAAATGGTTTTGTTTATGATGATAAATTTGAAATTGTCGATAATCAATGGATAAGAAATTTTAAAAATCTATTTTCCGAATGTCACCGCTATCGTCTTACTGAAACCTTTACTCTGTTTGCTGATTATAAAATCTGGGGAATAAGACCGTGTGGATTTCATTTAACAAATATGTTCTTTCATATCTTAACTTCGGTTATGATTTATGCTCTCACTTATTTAATATTGAAAGAAAAATGGGGTGCATTCTTAACTGGTTTATTATTCGCAACTCATCCAATTCATACTGAAGCGGTAGCAATAATTTCTCATCGGCAAGAGATTTTAGTTATGCTTTTTATAATGCTGGGACTAATTTTCTATATAAGACAGCAGATGTTTCGAAACTATGTGTCAATATTAGCAAGTGTTATCTGTTTCGGTTTTGCATTATGCGCGAAAGAAGTGGCATTTGTCTTTCCGTTATTGCTTTTACTCTATGATTTTTATTTCGGTAATAAGATAGAATTAAAATATTATTTGCCATATCTTATTATATTCATAATATTCTTGTTATTATTTTCCATTCCCTCACCCCGTTGGAATTTTAAGATTTCTGGATTTGATGTCGTTTCCTTTGGTCATAGTCTGTCAGGAAATCGTTCTTATTTTTCAATACTAATAACACAAGTCAAAGCATTTTCTCAATATGTAAAATTACTATTCTTTCCACATCCTTTAAATATTGATTACTATTTTCCCGCGTATACATCAATATTGCAAGATTATATTTGGCTATCGTTGCTGCTTTTAATTTTTTTAATCTTTTTGGCAGTAATAACTTATCGTCATAATAAAGTTATATCATTTGGTATTGCATGGTTTTTAATTAATTTACTGCCAGTGTCAAATATTTTACCCAAGACTTTTTTCCTTGCAGAAAGATATCTTTACATACCGTCTTTTGGCTTTTGTTTAGTATTAGGATGGATATTGTCAAAAGGCATTTTGAGAAAATCCACTAAAGTTCTATCTTTAATCATTTTAGTATCGATTATTATTTTTTACTCAATTAAAACCATCCAAAGAAATTATAATTTTAAATCAGAATATACGCTTTGGTTAGCAACTTTAAAGAATAACCCGAAATCAGTTCATGGACACAACAATGTTGGAATTGGTCTATTTGAGTCAGGCAAAATACAAGACGCAATTAAAGAATTTGAAATGGCGATTCTACTTGCACCAACATACGCAAAACCGTATTATAATCTTGGGATTGCTTATTTTCAAATAGATAATTACGAAAAGGCAATTGAGAACATTAAGATGTTTATTAAATTCGAGCCCAAATCAGCAGAAGGCTATGCCGGATTAGGAACAATTTATCACAAACTAAGAAAGTATGATGACGCAATCAAGAATTTAACAACGGCAATTAAATATAGTCCGCAAAATTTAGCTCCGTCATTACATTACACCTTAGGAACAGTTTATCGGGATGCTGGAAGATATGATGATGCAATTAGTGAATTTATAACAGCAATAAAACTGAACCCACAATTCGGAGAAGCACATAATGACCTTGGGATTGAATATGGTAGAAAAAAATTGTATGATGAGGCAATAAGAGAATTCGAATCCGCTATTCGACTTATGCCAAACTCAGCTCAAACTTATTATAATTTAGCAATTGCTTACATAAAAAAAGGTGATAATCAGAAAGCCCAAAAAGCATTAGAGAATTGTTTAAAATACAAACATAATGAGAATATAATAAATATTCAAAAGATATTAAATGAATTAAAATCGAGAAATGAAAAAATTAAAAGTTCTACACCTTAATGCATCTACTTATATCGGCGGAACTGAAATGATGATTTTGCGATTATTAGATAATATCGACCGAACAAAATTTGATGTTTCTGTCGCATCATTTTTCCCGGGAGGTACACTCTTGGATGAGGTAAAGAAAAGAGGAGGAAAGCCGTTTTTATTTAAGATTGCAAACCAAAAAAATATTCTTCAAATGTTCAATGCTTTCATCCGATTATACCAATATTTAAGAAATAATAATATTGATATTATTCACATATATGGTTTTTGGTCCAATATTATCGGACGATTTTGTGCTCGACTTGCTAATGTTCCGATTATAATTACCGGACAAAGGACTGAAGATAATTGGCGTAAATCTTTTCATTCATTGCTTGACCGATTCACCTCAAGATGGGTTAACCTCTATATTTCCGTCTTTAATAAAGGTAAAGAGTTATTAATAAAACGAGATAAAATCCCTGAAAAAAAGATTGTTGTGATACATAACGGCATTGATTTGAATTGGGCAATCGGTGGTAAGGGAAATAGCCTTTTTCCTATTGTCGGTATGGTTGCGGCGTTCTCATCGTTTAAGGCACATGAGGTTTTGATTGAATCAGCGATTAAAATCGTTGAAAAATTGCCTAAAATCAAATTTATTTTAGTCGGATGTGGACCGAAACAGAAAAAAATTACCGAGCTTATAAATAAACGAGGTTTGAATTCATACTTTCTTTTGCCCGGATTTGTTTATGATGTAAGACCAATACTGTCAATCCTTTCTGTGTTTGTGCTTGTCTCTTATTCTGAAGGATTACCTGTTGCTGTTATGGAAGCGATGTCTTTTGGATTACCTGTGGTTGCATCAAAAGTTGGCGGAATTCCAGAATTAATTGAAGATAAAGTAACCGGTATGTTAGTTGAACCTAATAATCCAGAAAAACTCGCATCAGCAATAATTGAACTCTTAGAAAATCCTGAAAAAGCGAGCATAATGGGAAAGAAAGCGCGGGAGAAAATAATAACCGATTTCTCAATCAGAAAGATGACAAATAAAATTGAATTTTATTATACCAATCTTGCAATGAGAAAAAGAATTGTATGAGAAAACCCAAAATTCTTCTTATTGCTCCATATTCTAATATACCTAAAAGAAATGAATCCTTAATACCGATTGGACTTCTTTCGATTGGAGGCATCTTAAGACAAAACGAATACGAAGTTAAAGTTTATAACGCTAGTTTTTATGTTAAAGATAGATTTGAACATACAAGACGATATTTGATTAATTTTGCACCTGATATTATCGGTCTTGGATTTCCAACTGATGCATTAGAATCAGCAATCAGTATTGCGAAATTAGGTAAAGAAATAAATAAGAATATAGTGATTATCGTAGGAGGCATTCACCCAACTGCGATGCCAGAATCGACAATAAAAGTCCCATATTTTGATTTTTTAGTTTCAGGTGAAGGAGAAGTTACGATGTTAGAACTTGTTAACGCAATAACGACCGCATCGGATTTTCGGGACATAAAAGGAATATCGTATAAAACTAAAGAGATAACAATAACTACAGAAAGAAGACCAGAAATTTCTCATCTTGATATATTGCCATTTGATAACCGGGATTTACTTATTGACTTTGATAAATATCCCAAGCAAGCATTGGGACAGATTCATACATCGCGAGGTTGTCCATATAATTGCGCTTACTGTTCTTCGTCTATTATATGGAAAGGCAAAGTTCGATTTCGCTCTACGGAAAATGTGTTAGATGAGATGGAATATCTTTATCAAAAATATCAGGTGCGAGATTTCAATTTTGCTGATGACAATTTTATTTTAGAGCCAGCGCGGGTAAGTGCCATCTGTGATGGTATCATTAAAAAAGGGTTAAAAGTAAAATGGCGATGTTGTGCTCGAGCAGATGTACATAAATATTTTGATTGGGATATTCTTAAACTTATGTATATAGCAGGTTGTCGAAATATCTGTGTTGGTTTTGAATCTGGTTCACAGAAACTTTTAGATGAATTACAACGCGGCGTAAGAATTGAAGAAGTTCCAATCATCTTAGAAATGATGAAAAATGTCGGAATAAAAATTAATGCTGATTTTATCATCGGATTACCAAATGAAACAGAAGCAACCCTTAATCAGACTTTAGAACTGATGAAGCAGGTTTGGAAGTATACTCACGCATTAATTAGTGTTGCCATTTTTAAACCCTATCCAGGAACTGTTGCAAATAAAAAAAGAGAATATCTTGAGGACAAAGAACTATACAAGAAGTTTAAGAAAATATTTAATTACGCAGAGTATTGCAATATAAAAAGTTTATCAAGAAATCCACAATATATATTAGGCCGATTTGTAGCGTCGATAACAAATCCATCTGAATTTGCTACCTTGATAAGAAAAACTTTTAGAGCCTGGACAACAAAAAATGTTTAATCGTTTGCGTTTACTAAAAATCGTAGCTAATCTAAATAAAAATCCATTCTTTAAATATTACCATCAGTTACATATAAACCAGTTTCTGAAAAAAACCGAACTAGAAAACCAGCAAATTATCAAACTAAAAAAACTACTTTCTTATGCATCTCAAAATATTCCCTTCTACAAAAAGCGATTTGCTAATCTTAATCTTGACAAAATTCGCGATTTGCCAGTACTTTCAAAAGAAGAATTAAAGAATGCCAAAAGTGAAATAATTACCAGTAAAAAAAGGTTAATAAAAAAGACCACCTCGGGTACAACAGGTCCGGCATTTAATTTTTATATTAATAAAGATTTATTTGCGTTAGAGATTGCCAAGAACTTAAGAATTTTTGATATGGTCGATTTTGAAATTGGTGAACCCTGGGTATTATTAGTTCCATTGCGGGATAGAAAGAATTTTCTTTTTTCTAAGTTGATAAATAGATTAGTCTTAGACGCTGCTCTGCTTTCATTTAGCCGAACTCCATTATGTTGCCCAAAATCAAAAGAAGAGAAGTTCAAACCTAATGAACAAGTTATACAAATGTTCTTTAGAAAAATTTTAAAACATCAACCAAAATTAATCTATAGTTATCCATCGACACTTATCGTTCTGGCAACTTATATTAAGAAATGGAATATAAAGGGTATTCATCCAACAAAAATAATTACTTCAGGTGAAATTCTGACCCATCCGGCACGAAAATTCATTGAAGAGATATTTCAAAGTGAAATTTTTGATTTATATGGCACAACAGAATTTCCCGCAATCGCACAAGAATGCAAGGAACATAATGGCCTTCATGTCTTCATAGATTCATATTTTGTAGAGTCTTTAGAAAATCAAGAAATTATTGTTACTGATTTAGAAAATTATATAATGCCATTTATTCGATATCAGACTGGAGATTTTGGGGTTCTTAAAAAAGATATTTGCAAATGTGGCCGACCGTTCCCACTAATGGAAATTACTTATGGAAGAGTCAGTGATTTAATTGTTACATCAAATGGTCAATTCTTGAGAGCGAGTTTCTTTGCTTCATTGGTTAAGAAGAATCAAGAAGTTAGACAATTCCAGATTGTTCAAGAAAAGCCTGAGCACCTCGTAATTTATATCGCTACAAAGAAATCATTATCAGACTCACGAAAAGATTTACTTTTTAAGAGGAGTCAAGCATACGCTGGCGATTCAATAGATATTACGATTGAATTTGTTTCAGATGCGGTTTTAGACGAAGCGAAACATCGTGAACTAAAACAATTTTTCCAAACATATCCGGTACTCGCTAATAAATGAAAGCATTAGTTATTAATTGTAGCACCGACTATAATCTTGGCGTAGAAAAGATTGCTAATTGGCTTAAACATACCGGCCATCAGGTTGTGAAGTCAAAACCGAAATATCGAGATTTTGATAATTATGATATTGTTTATCTCAGTGCCCTATACACTTGGGATTTACCAATATTGGTAAGTCAAGCAAAACAGGCAGTAAAAAAGACTAAAGTTGAAATTGGTGGTCCAGCAGTTTCAGTAATGTCATCTTATATTATTAACGAAACCGGGATTGAACCTAAAATTGGACTTGATCGTAGATTCGATTTAGAACCGGGTAAATATCTTTCAACTTACACCTCTCGGGGGTGTATCAGAAACTGTGAGTTCTGTTCGGTTCCAATAGTTGAAGGGTCTTTAAGAGAACTTTCCGATTTTAATCCGGCACCAATAGTTTTAGACCCTAATTTTTTAGCCTGTTCTAAAAAGCATATTGAAAATGCATGTGAAAAACTTTCTCATTTACGATATATCGATTTTTTACATGGTTTAGATGCTCGATTGCTGGAATCCTGGCATATTGAACTTTTTCTAAAGCGGTTGAATGTTTTGTGTTGGCGTTTTACTTTTGATAGTTTAAGAAATGAAATGGCCTTGAAAAATGCACTAAAATTGCTTAAAAATTTCGGAATTAAATCAGAAGAAAAAGTAATTATTTATTGTATTTATGGATTTAACGAAAAACCAAAAGACGCTTACGAACGAGTAAAAATAATAAAAGAACTCAATGCTCATCCCTATGCGATGCGATACCAACCTCTTAATGCTCTTTACAAAAACAATTATTTTCCTAAAGACTGGCAAAAAGAAGAACTGATTGAATTTGAACAATTTTGCAATATTCCTACACTGAGATGGCTAAATAACTTGTTACGAACTGGCGTAAAAAATAGTTATCGGGCGATGATTACTTTTTGAAGAGATTTTCTGTTATCAGCAACTCGGATAAAATAACAGCCACTCGGTAAAGACAAACCAGCATCATTCTTACCATCCCAAATTACTTTATCTCCCTGGGCGGTTAATACTCGAACTAAAACTCCGGATGCATTATAAATATTTAAGGTTTTCTTGTGCTGTAAGGGATTGGCAAAATGAATCTCTGTGGTCTTACTAAATGGATTAGGGAAAATATATTCTTGTGATGTTACGAATGCTTCCATAGGAAGTTCTTCAACCCCCAATGTTGTTACCGCGCGAATACAAATATCGCAATCAAAGTTATATCGACTATATACCCAGTTACCAGCACCAGTATATTCCCAAAGCCGATGTGAAAAAGGTGGTAGAGTATCAACTCCATACCATGGCGAATTATGAGCAGGCGAAATTGCTCCGACATAGAATGAACCACTATTAATGGTGACTGGTTGCGGAAATGTAACACAGTACCAATTAGGATTGCTGATGTTTAATGTAGTTGAAGCAAGGAGATCGCCTGGACTATGGTTAGGACCATTGTCATTATAAACATTGAGTGAAATATCAACTGGTAAAGATGCAGATGCGTAAATCTTTGCGCCGGATAGATATGCGGGATATCGAGGCGGAATAAAATGATTGGCAAAACCGCCTATTCGGTTCCAACTTAAATAACAGTTTGGTTCGTCGTCATATTGAAATTCATTAGCAAAGGTAATCACTCTCATTTCGGTTACGATTGAATCATTCTCAGGACACATATCATTAGTTAACGCAGTTTTTACACTTAAAGTATATCTCCCTGTATTTGATGGAACCCAAATCGGAGTACAGACTACAGAATCGACTATCCCAGGTGGCCGACAATATAATTGGGTGTATTCTGTATAAACCGGATTTGATATTTGGTCTTTGACACTTGTTGTAACTAAGTATAACTCTTCAAATCGGTTGCCGGCATTTTTAGTCTTAGCCCAAAATCTTACAGAATCACCGGGACATAAAAATATTGCGCCGGAACTATCATTAAGAACATTCAATACCTTTACATCATGCATTGTAAAAGATGATGGTGCAGGTCGAAAGAACCGTATTGCTAAAGAATCGTGAATTTGATTACTTAATGGCGTACCATCTCTTAAATACTGTAATCCGATATTACCAGCAGAATTTTCAATACCGATTGAATTACTGTTCTGATTGAACCAACCACCAAAAGGTTCTCCCTGGACATCAAGATATTGAAAGGTGATACTTGTGTCTGACCGACAAAGAATTATTTGGAATGAGTTTAATCCACCGGTTAACCAGAATGAAACACTATCAAACTCAATAATAAAAGTATCAATGGCATTGGTCCAATACCAGCAAGACGCTGTGCCAACTGTGAAATCTAAATCAGCCATTAAGGGTGCAAGAATATTATTCGGTCTTTTTATGCTGGGAAGTGATTGAAATGGAAAAGCTGATATAAAATTATCGTCAAATGATATATATCCGTTAGAACCGACATAGATACTATTTACTTGTTCCCAATAAAACGGAAAATTAAAACCAAGAGGAATTGGTCCTTTTACATTATCATCCGTAAGCCCAGTAATTCTTGTTCCGCGGTTATATATAGAGACCCAATTAAAGATTGGTGCATTTGGAGCATTAGTGTCACTATCAAGCCAATAATATCCGAATGAATCTGATAGGCAATAGTTATCGTTCGGTAACATGTTATTTGATATGCCAAATGAAAGAGGAACTATTATAAAAAAGATAACTGCCATATTCAATTATATTATAACTCTCCCTAATATTATGTCAACTGGAATTTTTTAGGGTTTCTATAAAAGCCATTTTAAAAAAAATTAAAATACGAAAAAGTAGTCATAACTATGAACAGATATTTGTCAAACTTTTATAATCGAAACCTATACGCAAGTCATTTTTTGCTGTTGACTCACTGATTTTTCTTCAATTTTTCCCCCCTTCAGTGTTTTCGGTGTCACTTTTTCAGAAATCTCATAATCTTTCGCATTCCCGTGATTTTTCGGTGTTCTAATTTTACATCATCATTTTACCCTTGACAATAGATTATTTCTTTATAATGTATTGTATGCTGTGGCGAGAATTTTTAAATGAACTTTATGTTCGTTTTGGAAGTCCAGAAAGAATTTCGCATTTTTTAATCAAAATTCTTACGATAAATGTAATAATTATATTTGGTATCGTTATTTACCGGATAGTGTCATGGGTTTTATCGCGAATGTTAAAAAAACATCAAGAACCAAGGGCAATGACAATAATCCCTTTAACCAATAGTATCCTCAAATATATTACTTTTTTTATTGTTCTTATTGCTGTTCTGAGAGAGTTTGGTATAAATTATGGTGCAATTTTGGCTGGCGCTGGTGTTATCGGTTTGGCAGTGGGTTTTGGCGCTCAAACACTGATTAGAGATATTATCTCTGGTTTCTTTATCTTATTTGAAAACTTAATCAGTGTTGGCGATGTTATTGAAATTGGTTCAGAAAGTGGTGTTGTCGAACGCATCGGTCTAAGAACAACTCAATTTCGTGATTACTCTGGTGTACTAAGAACAATCCCTAATGGCGAGCTAACGCGTTTTGGCAATTATAACAGAGATTTTATGCGAGCATTAATAACTGTAGATTTAGACTATGATACTGATATCACAAAAGGAATGACCATTGCCGAAAAAGTAGCAAAAGATTGGGCAAAGCAAAGGCACGAAATTGTCTTAGAAGGACCCGAAGTGCAGGGAATTTTAGGATTTTCACCGTCAGGAATGACGATTAGAATTGTGGTCAAAGTTAAACCGCAAACCCAATGGGATGCGGAAAGAGAATTGAGACGACTTTTGAAATTGGCTTTTGATGAACAAGGTATCAAAATCCCGGCAGAACGCAGAACCATTTTTCTCCAAAAATATAAATAAGTAAATTTGTGATACAAACAAACTGTTGTATATTAATAAAATTATTTTTTTGAAGTATTTAGGTAACTGATTAAAAGGAACTATATCAGAAAAATTACTCATTCCAATTAGTAGACATAAACCATCTAATAAAATTGCATAAGGTCAATTATATCTAATAAACAGAATCAATAAAATTATTCTTTCGCACTATTTTAAGTAACTGATTTTTTAACTTTTTAACACTATTAAAATGTATACTTAAAAGTTTCCTATCTTTAGAAAAGTTATATTAACAATATAACTTAAAAACACATTCATTTTCAGTCTATTGCATTGATTTTCATATGCTTTAAGGCAAAATGTATTAAAACAGGGGTATAGTCCCCTCCTCCGTATATATTTTTGTATTTTAAGAGAAATAAAGTATCAAACTTTGTTTCTATTAAACTATCTTATTTGTTTTCTAAATAAGCGGAATTTTGGGCGTGTTTTAGAAAATTTATTATAACAACAAACTTAAAGTTTAAGACTTGAAGAGTTAAGTAATCAATTATGATACAAATTACTATTTCAAATGGCTATCCATTTGACTTGTTAATCCGCAAAACACGCTATTAAGTTTATGCAAATTTTTTACTTTAAGACTACGCTCTTTGTTTCAAACTGATGAAATCGTAACGGGATTAAGATAATGTCAATATGAATTGTGCTGTTTATCTTATTTGAAAGCTCGGAAAAAGTCGCTTTCATTGATTATAGTGATTAAGCAAAACAATTACAATGATTGAAAAATCAATATAATTATCAGTGGTGTCACTATAATATCCGAACAATCAAGACTTTTTTGAGTGTTCTCTCTTTATGTGCTCAAACCCAATGAATTACAAATGTAATTACTCTAACTCTTTTTATCCCTGTCGTTGTTTATGGGTTGGGTCTCGTTTACAGATAACCCGAGTCACGCCATGCCGTTTAATAATTTTACAATGTGCGCAACGTTTTTTGACTGAAGGCTTAACTTTCATTTTATCTCCTTAACAATACAACTACATTTATATTTTTGAATTATCAATAGATTTTAGCTAAAATCCAGTTGTATCATCAGTTTTTTATATAATTTGACATTTTACTTTGCCATATAGATATAAATAGATATTATTTGAATCGGTAGATTATTCTTCCGCGGTTTAAATCATAGGGAGAAAACTCAACTGTGACGCGGTCACCGGGTAATATTCGGATATGATACATTCGCATTTTGCCAGAAATATGTGCTAATACCCGATGGCCATTATCTAATTCAACCCGGAACATCGCATTGGGCAACGCTTCAACTACCGTGCCTTCTAACTGAATTAAATCTTTTTTTGCCATATTAAATCTTATATTTTTCTAATTTGTTATACAATATATTTTACTAATTAGTTATACAACAAGAAGTACTTTTAGTCAATCGGGAATTTTCAGCAGTCAGGATTTCCGGCGCGGTTTCCGTAATTAAAATAGTATGTTCAAAATGAGCTGAAGGTAAACCATCTTTAGTAACAACCGTCCAATTATTTTTAAGCGTTATAACTTCATAAGTTCCCATATTTACCATAGGTTCAATTGCTAATGTCATTCCTGGTTTTAGCTCAATACCTTTTCCAGCGATACCATAATTAGGAATCATCGGCTCTTCATGCAACTCAATGCCAACACCGTGTCCTGAAAGTTCACGCACTACAGAAAAACCATTAGATTCAACAAATTTTTGAATTGCGAATGAGATATCGCCAATGCGATTACCGGCATATGCTTGCTTGATACCCAAATATAAAGCCTGTTCCGTAACGCATATCAATTTTTGAACTTCGGGTCGGATTTTGCCAACTGGAATAGTTGTCGCCGCATCCGCATAATAACCATCTTTATAGACGCCGATATCAATCTTAACCAGATCTCCTAATTTTACTTTCCGATTATCTGGAATGCCATGGACAACTTCTTCATTAAGGCTTATACAAACTGATGCAGGAAATCCTCGATAGCCCTTAAAGGCGGGAATCGCATTTTGTTTACGAATAAAATCATCACAAAGTTTCTCGATTTCTACTAATGTCATTTCTGGTTTTAGATGATGATTAATGTAATCAATTGTCTGTGCGACAATTTTACCGGCAACTCTTATTTTTTCAATCTCTTTTTGAGATTTGATATAGATGCCCATTATTTTCGTGGAATCTAAATCTCCTAATACTTGCGAGGGCTATGGTTCATTGATTTTGTCTAATCAGTTTAATAATCTCTTGATATACTTTATCTTTACCTAAATTGCCGTCGATCTCATAAATAGTATAATTTTTTTTGTAATAGTTTTTAAGTTCTGCAGTCTGATTTTGATATACTACTAAACGTTCTTTAATTATTTTTTCGGTATCATCTGGCCGTTGATACAATTCACCGCCACAAATATCACAGATGCCCGGTGTTTTTGGGGGTTTGAAGTCAAGATTATAGATTGCATTGCATTTCCGACAGGTGCGTCGTGCAGTAAGCCGGCTAATAATTTCCGATTCCGGCAATTCAATAAATATTATCAAATCGATTTTATCATTGATTTCGCTTAAAATCCTATCCAAACCTTTTGCCTGACCAATCGTGCGCGGAAAGCCATCAAAGACAATACCTTTTTTCTGATTGGATTTGATAAAATCTTTTGTCAATTCTAATACAATCTCATCCGGCACAAGTAGACCTTTACTAATATATTGAATCGCATTAACTCCAATAACAGTTTTTCGAGCAATGTGGTCTCGAAAAATATCTCCGGTAGAAAAATGCGCATAGTCAAACTCTTTTGCTAACATTTCCGCTTGTGTGCCTTTACCACTGCCTGGTGGTCCTGATAAAATAATTTTCATAAGTTTTATTTTACTAGATTATTGACAAAAGTCAACCCTGACCAAATTTGAGTTCAATTAGACACAAGATGAGAAAATCTAAAGCCTTCATTGGCTTAATGTTGTAATGAAACATCCAGTGTGAATTTTTGTCAATAAGATTGAAGAAGTTTTCGGTTAAAGAATAAATAGTTTTCTGAACATTAATACATTAGTTCTTTATTATAAACTACACAAATTTGTAATATTTGTTTTCTATTTTATTTTCGATTTAGCGTTACTGAATATCAAATATAGTTGAAAATACAACAAAGGTTACGAATTTATCATAATATATCAAAATGTGCTTATCTAATTGTTGACACTTAAATTATATCAAACTATAATAATTTATGTCGTCTCAAAAGAAAACTAAAGGCCTTGTGCTTTCGCCACATATTGTTCTAATAATAACAACTATCGTGGTTTTTTTCTTTGACCAAATAACAAAGATTTTCGCGTCGGCTTACTTAACAATGCACATTCCCGTCAAAGTAATAGGTGATTTCGGTCGTTTGGTTCTAACCCACAATCTTGGGATTATTTTTGGTATTCCCTTTAGAAATCATCTTGTCTATTATATTCTTCCTTTTGCGGTTGTTTTTATTGTGATCTATTTTGCCATAAAAAATAAGACAGTTTTTTTTTCTGTTGCTTATGGATTAATTTTAGGTGGCGCGCTGGGCAATCTTTTAGACCGAATTCGACTTGGTTATGTAATTGATTTTATTGATATCGGCATTAAACATTTACGCTGGCCCACTTTTAATATTGCCGATTCAGCCTTAGTGATTGGCCTCATAATGATAATCGCCAAAGAAGTTTTTCGCTCCAGACAACAATGCTCACCGATCTCAATATGTGATAAAAGTCAATCAGAGACCAATACATAAATGGATATAATCTGTGAATAATTTCTGAGTTCGTATGGAAGTATATTTAAACAATAACGCAACGACAAAAGTTGACCCAGAAGTTCTACAAGCAATGCTGCCTTATTTACGAGAGTATTATGGTAACCCATCTAATCTACATTCTTTTGGCAGGGAAGCTCGAGAAGCGATTGAACAAGCCCGCGAAGAAGTTGCTAATTTTATTAATGCAAAGCCCGAAGAAATCTATTTTACTTCAGGTGGTACTGAATCTAATAATTGGGCAATTAAAGGTATTTTTCGTAGTTTGATTTCTAAAGGTAATCATATCATCGTCTCAAGCATTGAACACAAATCAGTGCTTTCGCCTGTGCAATATTTAGAAAAGATGCGATATGTTGAAGCAACTTATTTAAGTGTTGACCAATACGGTCTAGTTGACCCTGATGAATTAGAACATCAGATTAATGAAAATACTATTTTAGTATCAGTAATGCATAGTAATAATGAAATCGGTACAATTCAGCCGATAAAAGAACTATGCGAAATCGCCCATAAACATGGTGTCTATTTTCATACGGATGCAGTTGCCTCTACGGGCAAAGTGCCTTTAGATGTTATAGCATTAGGTGTTGATTTAATGACTATTTCCGGCCATAAATTTCACGGTCCCAAAGGCATCGGCGTCTTATATATCAAAGAAGGAACTACAATTGAAAAAATCATCTATGGTGGAGAACAAGAACGCAATATGCGAGCCGGCACAGAAAATGTGCCCGGTATTGTCGGTTTAGGTAAAGCTACCATTATCGCCCAACAAGAGTTTGACAATGATACACCGCACAAAATTGCTAATTTACGCGACTATTTAGAACAAAGAATAAAAGAACTAATTCCAGAAATAAAAATTAATGGTCATCCCACTAAACGGATATGTAGCACTTCTAATATCGCTTTTGCTAATATCAATAATAAGGAACTAATTGATGCCTTAGATAAAGCCGGCATTAAATTATCATCAGGCGCTGCTTGTGAAACAACTAAGAGTTTAACATCCCATGTTTTGAAGGCAATGAATGTTGAAAGCAAATATCTCAATTCCCAGATTCGGTTTGGTTTGAGTAAATATACTACTAAAGCAGAAATTGACTATACAATTGATACTATCGTAAAATTAGTTAAAACATAGCCGATGAAACACCAAATGAAGGCAATGAATGTTGAAAACAAATATCTCAACTTCCAGATTCGGTCAAATCTGAGTAAATATAGGACACAATTTATAATATTGTAAAATTAGTTAGAGTATTAAGCCAATGAAACGACGAATATATTTAGATAACAATTCATCAACGCCAGTTGATCCGGAAGTTCTAGAAGCAATGCTTCCTTATTATTCAGAGTATTATGCCAACCCTTCAAGTCCACATTCTTGGGGACGAAAAACTCGTGAAGCAATTGAACAAGCCCGAAGTGAAGTTGCTCAATTAATCAATGCCCAGCCTGAAGAAATTATCTTTACTGCGAGTGGCACTGAAGCTAATAACTTAGCAATCCGCGGTATTACTCATGCATTAATGGGCAAAGGCAATCATATTATTATTTCCAGTATAGAACATAGTTCTGTATTAAACTCGCTACATTTAATTGAAAAGTGGCAAATGGGAATTTGCACTAAGTTACCGGTTGACCATTTTGGTATGGTTGACCCAGTCCAATTAGAAGATGCGATTACTAAGCAGACAGTTTTAATCTCTATAATGCATAGCAATAATGAAATCGGTACAATTCAGCCGATAAAAAAATTATGTGAGATTGCTCATAAAAATGGCATCTATTTTCATACGGATGCAGTGGCTTCTGCGGGCAAAGTGCCTTTAGATGTTAAAGCATTAGGAGTTGATGCCATGACCATTTCCGGTCATAAAATTCATGGACCAAAAGGAGTTGGTGCTTTATATCTTAAACAAGGCACACCAATTGAAGGTATAATTATTGGCGGTTCCCAGGAAAAATCTTTAAGAGCCGGAACAGAAAATTTGCCCGCAATTGTTGGATTTGGTAAAGCCGCAGTCTTAGCGCGTAAAGGATTAGAACAAAACCTACCAAAGAAAATTGAGCTCTTAAGGAATTTCTTAGAGTTAAGTATCCGAACTCGTATACCTGAAATTAGAATTAATGGTCATCCACAACAAAGGCTTTGTAATACTCTAAATGTATCTATTGCTTATGTCGAAGGAGAAGCCTTATTAATGAATCTGGATTTAGAAGGCATTGCGGTTTCGGCAGGTTCAGCGTGTTCCTCAGGTAGATCTGAACCATCCCATGTCTTAAAAGCAATTTGCGTTGAAGATAAATATATCAACTCACCAATACGATTTAGTTTGGATAAGAATACAACTAAAGAAGATATTGATTATACTATTGAAACCTTAGTAAAAATTGTTGAGCGATTAAGGGCAATCTCGCCGCTTTGGAAAAAGAAATAAAGACTTCACCACAGAAATTATAACTCTTAAGAACAACACGAACTAAATTAAGTTTTTATTGGTAAATCCGGCAATTAACTTAAATCGTGTTCTGGTGTTGAATTACTGAATCTTATTTAGACATCAAAGATCACTGTTGCCTTATATCCCAAATCGGTCTTTTGAAGATCAAACATATGGTAAGTCGGAGTTTTAATTTCGATCTTTATCCGATGTCGATTCCTATCAAACTTTTCACCAGCAATAATTGCTCTTAATCGGTTATTCTCAATCTTTATCTCTTTTACTTCTTTGGCAACAAAAAATTCTGTAGCAAATATAAAAAGTAATTCCCGAAACCAATCAAAGAGTAATTCTTCTAAAGATTGTGAAGCGATATTTATCTCTTTAGTCTCTCTTATTTCTACTGTCTCTAAATCCAAGATATTATCAAATATCGCAAAAAGTCCATTTGCAAATAATTCGTTCAAATCTTTACCATAAATTTCCATACCCAAATCAGAAGTATGGTCTAAATATCTATAGCGCATAGATAAGTTTAATTATTTCAAAACTCTCTGTCAACATAAGTTTTGCAATATTTATTTATCAGCCAAAAGTAATAATCTCTTAAAGTCACAAAAATCATTTTTTATAATTTGTTAGCAGATAGATACCTCAGCCATTTTACTTTCAAAAAATGAAAGAATAAACGAATTATCACTCTAAGGATAAACAATAAATTTCAAACTACTATTATATAAAAGAGAAGTCTCGGCGATTCGTTCAAAATTATAATAGGAATTAGGTCAAAAGCGAAAATCTGAAACTAAAAGTTATTAGTTAAAAATCAAAGAAAACAACAGATGATTTTAAGTTCTATCTTAATTTTTATTTTGAATTAAGATATAAGGTTGCCATCGGCGGACACGCTTTAGAAAATGTCCCAACAAAGTTGCTTAAACTAGTAATCAAAGGTGCATTAAAAATGTTCGGATTCTTTCTCATTCTGGTTGTTATTGCTTTCCTATTATTAATATATTCCTAAAATCTAATCTCATTCTAAATTTACACATATAAAATAAAAAGTATCTATCTAAATGCTAAAAATCCAATTTACTGACATTTTATTTTGATTTTGACAGACAAAATCATAAGATATGGTTTAACTAATAAAATACTTTAAATTAAATTTCTTTCCCGGATTTTTTACTGGACAGTGATTAAGTCTTTAATTGTTTTGTATTTCTTCGGTCCAATACCTTTGACATTCATTATTTCTCTTATGGAACGGAATGATCCATTTTGCTTACGATAATCAATTATTTGCTGAGCAATTTTCGGTCCAATACCCGGCAAAGAGATTAATTCTTCTTTAGTTGCGGTATTAATATTTATTTTTGACCTCTGACTTGTAGAACTAATTTGATTTATTGGTTGTTGAGCAGTACTAATTGTAGAAGGAGGTGTGTCGAAAGGCAAATAGCGTCCTGTTTGTGGCAATGGCATAGTTTTTTTCGTCTGCAGATGCGTACTAATTATCTCAGCGATGTTTTTATTTAATATTTTAGTTTCTTTAGATAACTCGCTCAATCCATTAAGTGATTTGATTGTAATTAAACTGGCTTTTTCTTTTTTATTAAAAACATCGCAATTAAAATTAAATTTATTGTCGATACCTTTATAATTTAACTCAAATCCAGAAAATGGCATCAGATTTTCTTTTGATATATTTTTTGAAACTAAATAAAAAAGTTCTAAATAATTAACTGAAGTCATTATTAGGCTATCATTTTTTAAAGAGAGACTATCATAAATAACTGATGTTGGTAACATTACCAAATCGACATTCATCTCTTGTTTAATAATATCACATACCCAATAGCCCAATACCAGTTCTTGAACATTGGCTACATTAAATAAAATAGTTAAGGTTAGGATAAAAATCATTTGTTGGTTTTTCTTTCGCTTGAACCAGGAATTTTTAATTCTTCACGGTATTTTGCTACAGTCCTTCGGGATATTTTTATATTCTCTTGTGCCAAAATCTGCACGATTTCATCATCAGTATAGGGCTTATCTTTATTCTCTTGTGCAATTATGTTTTGAATCTTCTCTTTAATACTATGTCGACTATGTTCACCTGAACCGCCAGGAGTAAAGAAGAATCTTAAGGGAAAAATACCTACAGGAGTTTCAACATATTTACCAGCAATTGCTCGCGATAAGGTTGAAATGTGCATTCCTAAATAATCTGCGGTTTCTTTTATTGATATCGGTTTAATCTGTTCTTTATTGCCGGTCGTTAAGAATTCTTTTTGATGAGAAATTATAAATTGGATAATATTTTTCAAGGTCTGTTTTCGTGATTCAATACCTTTAATTAGCATTACAGCGCTCTTCAGTTTTTCCCGCGCAAACTGCACTTCTTCTTCGGAAAACTCTTTCGGGCTAAGCACGATTTCACGATAGCGTGGAGCAATCCGTAAAATTGGAATCATTTCATCATATAATGAACCTACTAAATTATCACCTTGCCAATGAATGGAAAAATCCGGTGTCACATATTCCGGTGTACTTGACAAATAACGACTAATTGGTCGTGGGTCAAGACTGCTGAGATTTTCCAATACGGTTTTGAAACCTGCCTCATCGATTTTTAATAATTTAATAATCTTTTGATATTGGCGATTGAGCAATAAGTCATAGTAATCCCGAATTATTTTTACTTCTGGACTTTGTTCGTCAAATCCCAGATACTGCAGTTGACTTAAAAGGCACTCTTGAATATTAGATGTTGCAATACCACCGGGTTCAATCTGCGAAATCTGCTTAACGATATTTCGCACTCGTTCTAAAGGAATATTAAAAATATTACCAATCTCCTCCTGGGAAATAGTTAAAAATCCATTCTCATCTAAATTGCCAATAATATATTCAGCAATCGGCAAATCTTCTATCGAAACCACAGATTTTATAATCGGTAAAAGGTTTTCTTCAATACTGGTTTTAGGTTTTGGTGTTATTTCCGAAGTATCAACTGATGGTGACTGATTCAAATTAGGAATATAAGATTCCTCAGTCAAAAAGTCCACAATATCTATTTGGCCAGATTCAGGTTCAAAGAGTTGTGCTTCATCATTGGTTTCAGATGCAACTTCTAGCATGGGATTTTTCTCTAATTCCATACGAATCAAACTTTCTAACTCAATGTTGGGTAGTGAGAGTAATTTAAGATTTAATAGGATTTGAGGGGTCAATATCTGTTTGGGTTCTAAGCGTAGTTCGTGATTCATTGCCTCAACCTATTTTGCTCCTGAAAACACAGAAAAGAAAAAAAATCAATGATTTAATAGCAAATAGAGTTTTCTGGCATATTTTCAAGCCACAAAGCATAATAATTTTATGTTCGCCATTCTCTTGCGACTTTGCGGTATCGTTTTCTTTCGTTATCATTTTTCTATGTTCCTCAAATTAAATCCGGAATCGTTCACCTAAATAGATTTCTCGGGCTAAGGGATTCTCGATCAGTTCTTGAGGATGACCTGAGACCAGAATTTTACCATCATACATAATATAAGTCCGGTCAGTAATTTCTAAAGTTTCGCGCACATTATGGTCAGTAATAAAAATACCTAAACCTTCGGATTTAAGTTGTTTAATAATATCTTGAATTTCTGCACGCACAATTGGGTCAATACCGGTAAAAGGTTCATCTAATAATAAAAACTTAGGATTCGATACTAAGGCACGGGCTAATTCAACCCTTCTGCGTTCGCCTCCAGATAAACTTGCGCCTTTTTGATTTGCCAGTTCTTTAATATCAAGTTTTAATAACAATTTGTCTAATATCTCTTGTCGCTTTTCTTTTGGCACATTCAAAAGTTCTAAAATTGCTAAAATATTATCTTTTACTGATAGTTTACGGAATATTGACGGTTCTTGAGACAGATAACCTAAACCCAATCTTGCTCTTTTATATACTGGCATATCAGTAATTTCTTGACCGTTAAGAAAAATTTTGCCGGCTTCTGGCTGAATATAACCTGTTATCATATGAAAGGTTGTGGTTTTACCTGCACCATTTGGACCAAGAAGCCCAACAATTTCACCTTGACGAATTTCTAATGAGACATCATTTACAACTTTTCGGGTATTGTAACTTTTAACTAAATTCTGGGCTATAAGTGCTGTGTTCATAATATATCTTTATTATATTATAACTCTCAACTTTATTCTGAGCAACTGCTAATAGAAATTTACATTAAACTAAGCATTAATAACTCTAGCATTCTTTATAGTTCCTCTCTAAAAACATATTTGCCAGTAACTCTACTGATGTCGTCGGATTGAATTATTATCATATTAGGTTTACCATCTTGATAATGAATGGAAAATATCTTTCCCCAGACTTCAACTTCACCATCTTCTGTATTATAATTGGCGATAGCCGAATTGATAATCTTAACTGTATTTAATGAGATACTGTTCGATTGGGCAGAATCTTCCCTGAAGAAAAATTTTATAATTTCACCTTGGGCATAGTTGTCTTTGTCAATTACTTTAGGATTTCCGTTCGCATAGCCCGAGTCGCCTTTTAGAAAGTATACCAAAGAATCACATTTTAAGACAGTGTTTTCAGTTTGCGCATTAATACTTTCAATTGCTAAAAATTGCGAATCGCGATTTTTAAGTATCATTTTATAACTACGAATAATAATCGCATCTTTATCGGTTTGTCCTATAATTTTTAGTATTGGTTGCGAATCAATTATACCAATCTGTTCTTTAAAATCATATCTGGCTCTTTTACCAGTTGCTTCAATATTCTGTGTCTTCTCTTTTATGATGATATCGCTCTCACAATACACAATATTTGATAAATTATTTAGAGTTAAATTTGCAGTTTCAATTAATAATGTTTCAGATTCAACCTTAACCGCAGTTTTTAATATAGTCTTCTTCTCATCAAAAAAGTAATAAGCAGTTTCGGCAGTAATATTAAATTGAGGGTTTTGTATTAACACTTGGGAAATTTGGGCAACATTATCCCTTTCCCAAAATAAAGCATTTGTGCCGGTAATTTTCGTATCCTTATCAGTAATTGTGATCCCTTGAGGAAAATAGGTTGCTCGTCCCCGTTCGGTATCAATAATTTCCATTTTGGGCGCACTAATTTCTGCAGCAATTAACTGATTAAGCAGAATGATAAACAGCCAATAACCACACCAAGAAATAATAAATTTTATCTTAGAACTCATAGGTTGATTTCCCTGTGACACTACTTTTAATTTCTATCCTTTTAAGTGCGGCATCGGAAATTAGACCTCTACCTTCAATTACACCTTGTCTATTTTCAATCTTTACCCAGGCATCAGTAGTTATAATTCGTTCGCGATTATTCCAAACTAAAGAATCAGTTTGCAAAATCGTGCCATCGGATGTCTGGACTACGACAATGTCTTGAGCGACTAAATCTGAAGATTGCGTATAGACCACACCCTTTTTCGCATCTAATGTTGAATAGACTGAACCGTCTTCATCATAAAATAAGATATGCGGTTGATTAACTACAATCTTTTGTGCTTCAGAATTGTTTCCTTCCTCATAAACATATGCCTTGGTTGCAAACAGTCGATACAGTCTTTGACCACTGGCACTTTCGAAAAGAGTAAAATTAGTCACAATCTGGGAAGGTAATTGCTCCGTTTGAGAATTTTTTGATTTAGACTTACAAGAATTCAAACTAAATATGAAGAGCCAACAACTAAAAACATATATTAAAAATATAAATAGCGAATATGATTTTGTGGAAAGAAGTTTTATCTTTTTCATTGTCTTCTTAAATTGTTATTAGGTTTTGCATTCGAATATCTCTTATTTTGCATATTTAATTTTTCATTATCATTTTGCCCAAAAGACCCATTGTTCAGGTGTCGCCCTCAAAAATGGCAGAAATTGTTGAGCAATGTTCTGCCTAATTTTTTCTTGAGAAAGATTCGGCATAATTGCTTCTCCGAGCGAAACTTTAATCCTTGTGTCCTCCGAATAAATAAAAATTGGCACAACCGGCAATGAATACCGACGACACAGAACCAATGGCATATTATTCTTTATTGCATCGGAAATATTAGTCAAAATTTGAAAACCAGAAGCAGTATTCATATTATCTAAAACAAAACCTAATATTAATGGCTGTAGAGAATTAGTTAATTTAGCATTTAACGATTTAAGGTCATAAACCAAGTGGATATTTTTATTATCGCAACGATACTTAACTAAGTAATTATTTAGTCTTTGATTTCGTTGGTTTTGAACACTTAGTAAAATTTGATACCCCTTCTGACCGAAGATCTTCGGCAACAGTTCCCAAGGTCCGAAATGAAAAGAGACAACGATACAAGAATTATTTTTCATAATATTATTTATAATATTTTCACGATTAAACTTAACATTGTCAAGACTTTTATCCGCAATATCTTTAATATTGATTTTGATATTTTCCAATGTCTCTACTGAAAAGTTCTGTTTGATTTTCTGAAGAACATCTTCATTTCGGACTTCGATATCATTAAGTATTTTTCTATTGGCTTTAATCATAAGCCCAAGATTTTTTCCGACTCCTAAAGCATTTTTTATCCAAAAAAATTTGTCATCTTTACCAATTATATTAATATAGTTGTAATAAATTTCCTTACGGTATTGGGGTTTTAATAGAAGATAAGTCAAGACGAACAATTGAGAAAAGGCGATTGCAAATGGTAGTGGTAAGATGTTAATAAATTGTATTAAGCAAAAAATCACGATTGACCATTTGCGATAAGCCTTTCTTGGCAGGCTTTGATGAATCCAATAAATAATGGATTAGGTCTTAAAGGCCTGGAAGTAAATTCCGGATGAAACTGAGTAGCAATAAAAAAAGGATGGTCTTTCAATTCAATGATTTCAACTAAATTATGCCTACCGACTTTTGAAATTCCGCTAATTATTAGCCCGTGTCTTTTAAGAATTGGCACAAAACGATTATTGACTTCATAGCGATGTCGATGGCGTTCCTTGATTTCTGGTTGCTGATAACACTTATAGGCTAAACTATCGTGCTTTAATTTTGTGATATAAACCCCTAATCGCATTGTTCCGCCTTTTTGTCTTTTCGCTCTTTGACTGGGTAAAAGATAAATTACCGGGTAGCGAGTTCGTGGATTAAATTCAGTTGAATTAGCATTGGCCATTTTACACACGGACCGGGCAAACTCAATTACCGCGCATTGTAATCCAATACATAACCCTAAAAATGGAACTTTATGTGTTCTTAAAAAATTGATTGCTGAAATCTTACCTTCAATACCTCGAACTCCAAAACCACCAGGCACAATAACACCAGCCAAACCCGATAATTTTTCCTCGGCATTATTCTGATTTATCGATTCGGCTTCAATCCATTTAATGTCAGGTTTTACATTACAATAAGTTGCTGCATGATGAATTGCTTCCACAACACTCTTGTAAGCATCATGTAAAGCAATATACTTACCACAAATTCCCACTGGAATTATCGTTTGGGGATTTTTACTTTTTTCCACATATCTTTGCCAATTATGTAAATCGTATTTACGCAAAGGATATTTCAAATGTAATAATCTGGTGATTAACTCATCTAAACCTTGTTTCTTAAAAATTAAAGGAATTTCATAAATATTTTCTACATCCAAGGCTTCAATCACTGCCTGTTTTGGTACATTACAGAACAGAGCAATCTTATCTTTTGCTTCTTGCGGTAAAGGGAACTTAGTTCGACACAGGATAATATCCGGCTGAATACCAATTTCTCTAAGTTCTTTTACAGAATGTTGAGTCGGCTTAGTCTTATATTCACTTGAAGTTTCAATGAATGGTACCAATGTCAGATGAATATATATCACATTTTCTCTACCTTCTTCAATTTGCATTTGACGGGCAGCTTCTAAGAACGGTAAACTTTCAATATCGCCGACCGTTCCGCCGATTTCAGTAATAATCACATCAACTTTATTGGCTAATCTACGGATACTATCTTTTATTTCATTGGTAATATGCGGAACAACTTGAATTGTGCCACCTAAAAATACGCCTTTGCGCTCTTTTTCAATTACCGCATTATAGATCTGACCCGTAGTAAGATTATGATCTCGGGTTAAATTCTGGTCTAAGAATCGTTCATAATGGCCTAAATCTAAATCTGTTTCCGCACCGTCTTCAGTAACAAAAACTTCGCCATGCTGAAACGGACTCATTGTTCCTGGATCAACATTAATGTAAGGGTCAAATTTTTGTAAAGTTACTTTTAAGCCTCTGCTCTTTAGAAGTAGACCAATTGAAGCAGTTGCAATGCCTTTACCTAAAGACGAGACAACTCCACCAGTTACAAAAATAAATTTCGGCATAATCTAAGATAAAGCAGATAAAAGAAAAGTCAAGAGATTAATTGAATTATTTTAAATAATCAAATTTTGTTTCTAACTTAAGCAATTTTCAATTCAACTGATAAAAAATCAATTTTATCCGTATTATATGGTTGATGAAGAAAGAATCACCATTTACTAACCATAGAGAGAAGAACTTAGAAATGTTTATCTGCATTTATATCAGTTTGAAAAGCAAAATCTATATCTTTAGCAATTTCCGTAGCACTTTTAGAATGATTGTATAGGAAGTAGGGCTAGGGTGGGGCTAGCCCTGGGCTAGCCAATTCCCAGACTAATGAAAGCGGTTGGTTACCTGATATACCGCATACAAGGTCGCCTATCAGTTAGCCCAAATCTTCTAATATAATCTCTTGAAGTCTCTTTCTAAGTCTATAAAAGACAAATACTTTGAAAACTCTTCTTAAAATATATCATTCTTTATTTATGAGATTGCTTTTAAGATGGTACAAGAGAAACTCAAACAGGTAATTTACTTGAAATCTTACATCCAGATATTTCTTCAGACTTAAATTATGTTTAGGGTATATATTTCTATCTTAATATTTTGATTTTTTATTTTTGGTATTTAATTTTTGGTCTTTTATTTATCTTGGAGAACTATGCGAAAGTCAATTTTTGTCTTTTTCTTTAATGCTGCTGTCTTCTTCCGTCATGCTGAACTTGATTCAGTATCTCAAAAGACCTTGAAATAAATTCAGGGTGACAAATTGGAAAGTCAAAGAACTCTGCAAAAGTGAATTTTGGTCTTTTTCTTTAATGCTGCTGTCTTCTTCCGTCATGCTGAACTTGATTCAGCATCTCAAGAGACCCTGAAATAAATGCAGGGCGACAAACAGGAAAGTCAAAGAACTCTGCGAAAATGAATTTTGGCCTTTTTCTATCATGCTGCTGTCTTCTTCCGTCATGCTGAACTTGATTCAGCATCTCAAGAGACCCTGAAATAAATTCAGGGCGACAAACAGGAAAGTCAAAGAACTCTGCGAGAGTCAAATTCTGCCTCCTTCTGTCATGCTGAATCCTGCCCTGAATCAAGTTCAGGGTGACATAGGGTGTTGCTTTTTGGCAACCACAATTTTCTATCTGTCACTTTTTCAACTCTCATTTTATTCTTCTCTTTATCTTATCATATTTCTTTATATAATCTTGTCAATAATAAAATCTTATTTCATAACTACTAATCTTTCAATTATCCTTTTCTTTTCTGTTTGTAATGAGAGAAAATAGACACCAGCCCGAAGCGGGCAAGAACCAAGAGTTTTTGTGTTGAAAGTTAAAGAGTAATTGCCTGGTTTCTTTTCTTCATTAACCAAAGTCTTAACTAACCTTCCTGCAATATCATAAAGTTGAAGTGATACTTTACTTTCTATGGGCAACGAATAACGGATACGCATTGCGGATTTTGCTGGATTCGGATAGATTTTTAGCATCAGGCGTCTGGCGTCCAGCGTTAAGCGTTCATCTATTCCAGTTCCAGAAATCCTAAACACTCCATCAGACTCATCATATTGCCAACCTGGTCCATAAGCAATGATTTTGATTTTGCAGGAATCAGAACTGACATTTGGTACAGTCCATAAGTAAGAGGTATCAATGCCTGAAATACCGTGAGCAATCCGTGTATAATTGATTCCATTATCAATAGAATAGAATAAAGACAAAGAATC
>JBDRUT010000016.1:0-39403 GCA_039801465.1 Caldifarciminota bacterium | reverse complement strand
GGGCAATTGTCGATTACTTGAAAGACTTTATCTATTACAAACAGAGTAAAAGGGTTATTTATCAAGGTGAAGAATATATCTGGCTCAATTACAAACAGTTAATGTCAAGTATGCCATTAATCCATTTGCCGGATAAAAGGACTTTATGGCGTCGGATTTCTAAATTGAGAAGATTAGGTCTTATTAAGACACTTAAGACCAAGGATAATACACTCTATTACACATTCACTGACCGATTAGTTGACATCTGTTTTAGCAAAAAATCACACATTCAGCGCTTAAAAGACAAAGACCCTGTGTCCAATATGGATACAGGACCTGTGTCCATTATGGATACAGGGGGTGTGTCCAATATGGACACAGCACAATATATAACAAAATATCAATTAGAAACAAATAATCAATTAGTAACAAAGAATAATATTAATGATATTTCTTTTTCTTTTTTTTCTAAAGAACATAATGATAATGCTTTTTCTTCTAAAAACAAAGATAATAACTTAATCTTAAATGATAAGACTTTTATAAGACAAAAACAAGTATTGAATAGCGAGTAGATAAGCAAAGTTTCAATACTTGCTACTATTTGCTCTTTGACAAGATGGCTACCTGAATCGACCGGATTGCCTTTTGGCAAAACTCAAACCGCCTTTTCACTTTATCCCTTTATTATGCCCCATGTCCTTCAGCACACTTCCTATCCTTCTGCACTCTTCCTATCCTTCTACCCCCTTTTTTATCATTCTGCACCCTTTCTGTCATACTACCCCTTTCTGTCATTCTGAGGCCAAAGGCCGAAGAATCTCAAATAACAATGCCCTAAACTGTCATTCTGAAGGAGCAAAGCGACTGAAGAATCTCAAATAGTTAAGATTTATTCGACTGGAGATTCTTCGCCCGATACGGGCAAGCATTACGCTCATAATGACACTGCACTACTTTGTTACAACCAACTTCTCCTTTACCATCTCATCATTAACCTTCACAAAATAGACACCACTCTTAATCTTATCAAGCAAAATCTCTTGAACTTTTGAACCTTTGAACTCTTGAACTTTTATTATCTTACCCGTCACATCATACAAAGTCACTTTATCCACGGCAAACGGCGCACGGACACGAAAAACGGATGTCGCCGGATTCGGATATATTTTCAGCGTTAAGTGTTGAGTGTCAGGCGTATTGCGTGCTTCTTCAATTCCTCCAATCGGTCCATAATAAATCTGAAGCCCAGCATGATGATCAGCAACATAGGCATATGAACCTAAGACATAAACACTAAAAGCATAATCTGGTGTATCATAATAGCCAACTTCAAATGGTGATTGCGGATTTGAGACATTGATGATTCTAAGACCAGAATCAAGATCAGCGACATAGGCATATGAACCTAATACATAAACACAATAAGCCCAACCTGGTGTATCATAATAGCCAACCTCATAAGGCGATGCTGGATTTGAGACATTGATGATTCTTGGTCCAGCATAATAATCAGCGACATAGGCATATGAACCTAATACATAAACACCCTCTGCATAACCTGGTGTATCATAATAGCCGACTTCAATTGGTGATGCTGGATTTGAGACATTGATGATTCTTAGTCCAGCATAATAATCAGCGACATAGGCATATGGACCTAATACATAAACACCACGAGCATTACCTGGTGTATCATAATAGCCAACTTCAAATGGTGATGCTGGATTTGAGACATTGATGATTCTTAGACCAGCATCCCAATCTGCAACATAGGCATATGAACCTGATACATAAACACCATAAGCCAAACCTGGTGTATCATAATAACCAACCTCATATGGTGAAGATGGATTTAAGACATTGATGATTCTTAGTCCAGCATAATAATCAGCAACATATGCATATGGACCTAATACATAAACACCACGAGCATTACCTGGTGTATCATAATAGCCGACTTCAAATGGTGATGCAGGATTTGAAACATTGATGATTCTAAGACCAGCACCTCCATCAGCAACATAAGCATATGAACCTAATACATAAACACCATAAGCATAACCTGGTGTATTATAATAGCCAACCTCAAATGGCGATGCTGGATTTGAAACATTGATGATTCTAAGACCAGCACCTCCATCAGCAACATAGGCGTATGAACCTAAAACATAAACACCACAAGCCCAACCTGGTGTATCATAATAGCCAACCTCATAAGGCGATGCAGGATTTGAGACATTGATGATTCTTAGTCCCTCATTCCAATCAGCAACATATGCATATGAACCTAAGACATAAACACCACGAGCCCAACCCGGTGTATCATAATAGCCAACCTCATATGGCGATGAAGGATTTGAGACATTGATGATTCTAAGTCCATCATTCCAATCAGCAACATAGGCATATGAACCTAATACATAAACACCATAAGCCAAACCTGGTGTATCATACGAGCCAAGTTTTGATGGTGATGATGGATTTGTTATATCCCAAATTTCAATGCCTGGTATACCATCAGCAATATAAAGCCGATTGTTAAGATAAAAAAGCCCATAAACTACTCCTCTGGTTTTTATTTCTGAGACCTTTATTGGATTTGACGGATTAGAAACATTAAGAATATAGAAACCGCCACCAGAACCCAAAAAGCAAAGATTTCTTGCTTGGTCATAAGCAACCGCATAAGCCGGACCAAATGGCCAATTACCAACAAACCGACAATTCAAAGAATCAAATGACAGTTTAGCAGTCTTTTCATTCTGATTTACTGTTTTGTATCTCCGATTTACTATCTCATCACTCTGAGTTCCCTTTTTGTCACCCTGATTTACTATTTTGTCACCCTGAGCGGAGCGAAGGGTCTCCAACATATCAAGTCTATGCATGTGGCGAGATTCTTCAGTCGCAAGCACTCCTTCAGAATGACAAAATTCTTGTCTTGCTAGGCTAAAGCCCTGGCCTGCAATTTCTGTATTCTCTATTCGGTTTATTCGCGCTAATTCATATGATGGATGATTAAGACTCTTGCTGTGCACAAATACGACAAAACCCACTAAACAAAACAACCCAACAATATATCGTCTCATATTGCCTCCTCAGCAATAGATTTGCTAAAGATTAACCTAAAATCAAACTGCTGTCAAGTATTTTATTCGTCTTTCTTTGATTCAAAAAAACTTCACTGAACGCCCGGCACATAGGAAAAAATTCCCTGATTCAATAGTGAAAATTTACTCTCGTAGAGTTATCGTAACAGCAGTTTTACACTTAAGACTTTCATATCCAATTTGATTCTGTATAAATTTATTGACATTATGAGCAATCCGAGTAAAATTGTCTTATGAGAATCTATTACAGTTTTCTCTGTATTGCTTTTCTGCTATTTTTATCCTGCTCAACACGCACAACAAAAACCGAAATAACTTTTTGGCATGCAATGGGTGGTCCATTAGGCAAAACCCTTGAGTTAATGGTGCGGGATTTTGAAAAGCAGAATCCGGATATTAAAGTAACTTTAGTTGGTATGGGTGATTATTCCGCATTAGCGCAAAAGTTGATGGGCGCAATTGCGGTTGATAATCCACCAACTATTGCCCAAGTCTATGAATCTTGGACATCCCAGTTTTATCAACAGAATCAACTCTTCCCTTTAGATTCTTTTATTTATAGTCCAACCGGACTTTCTGCCGAAGAAATCGCTGATATCTATCCGGTGTTTGTTGAAAATAACAAATGGGATGGTAAATTTCTCACCTTTCCTTTTAATAAGAGTGTGCCGGTCTATTTTTATAATATTGCAATGTTTGAATCATTAGGGATTAAAGAGTTTCCCCGAACTTGGCAAGACTTTAGAATCGTGCTGAAAAAATTAACCCGAGACCTTAATCATGATGGTAAACCGGATATTTATGGCACTGGCGGTGGAGTTAATTCTTGGCTTTTCGGCTGTATGCTCTATCAGAAGTCCAGTAAATTGCTAGACGAGACTAATAAGAAAGTTGAATTCAATTCTCCGGCGGGCGTTGAAGCACTTCAATATATGATTGACCTGATTTATAAAGATTCTTCAACTAATTTTGTATCTGGTTATGAACCGCAGAATGATTTTCTTCAAGGAAAACTTGCTCTCATCTTTGGCACAATTGTTTCCTGGGCATTTATGAAAGATAAGATGACTTTTCCGATTGGTATTGCACCATTGCCAAGTTGGGATAAGAATGCGGTGCTTTCTTACGGCACAAATATTGCTCTGTTTCGGAAATCGACCTTAAAACAGAAAGAAGCCGCTTGGCGATTTATCAAATGGTTTACCCGACCAAAACAACAGGCCCGTTGGGCAAGTGAAACTTTTTATGTGCCGGTCTGTAAACAAGCATTACAAGAACCAGTTTATGCCAAACTTTTACAAGAAGTCAAAGGATTAAGAGAAAGTCTTGACCAGTTAAATTATGCAACATTTGAACCCAGAAGTGAAGAATGGTTTGCCGGTCGTCGGTATTTAGGAGAAGCAATGGAAGAAGCGATGCGACTTAAAACTTCAGCCCAAAAAGCACTAGACAATGCAGCCAATAAGTTGCAAAAGGAGTTGAAATGAGTCAAACAATATTAAATGTGAAAAACCAGAAATCAAAAACTTACACGCCAGATAAAAACTCTAAAGGCAAAATTCAAAATTCAAAGTTAAATACTTTAACTTATTTAGTTTTTTGTCTTTTATTTTTCGTTTTTAATCTCTCTTATGCGCAAGTAATTCCAATTGCTGAAGCCATCGCTGATGCTGATAGTAACGGAATTCCGGACCTTCGTAATCAATATGTTACCGTGACCGGTATTGTAACTGTTCCTTCAGGAGTATTTTCTCGCACTCGGACTGATATTTATGTTCAGGACAACACTGCAGGAGTAAATGTCTTTAATTTTTCGTATATTCCAACATCATTAGGCGACAGTGTCATTGTTAGTGGCCAAGTCTATTTTTATCGCGGTAAGACTGAAATTTCTAATGCCAGTATTACAATTGTCGCACATAATCGGCCCTTGCCTGAACCATTACCTTTAACCTGTGCAATGATAAACCGTGAACCTTATGAAGGAAGCTTAGTAAAATTGACCGGAGTTTTTACAACTGCATTTCTTTTGGCTGGAGACCAGAATTATAATTTGATTGACAACTCAGGAAGTTGTGTGATGAGAATTTACAAAGATACCGATATTCCCGGTTTGATTGTGGTGCAAGATACATTTACGGTTATTGGAATCAAATCTCAATATACCACTGATACTATTCCGCCCGTAAATACCGGTTATCAACTTTTACCCCGGTTTCGAACTGATTTTTCCCGAAATCTAAACGATGCTCTTCCATTAATGACTATTGCTGAAGTCCAACGCCCCGGTCCAGACGGTTATTCCTCGGCTTATGAAGGACAATATGTCAGAGTTCGCGGTCGAATTACCGGTCCGGCTTATATCTTTACGAGCGGTTCATCAAAAAGTTTGTTCATTCAAGATGCCACTAACGGAATTAATGTTTATGCTCCGTTATATGCTGATACTGCAACAACCTGGCTTGATAGTTGTGGCACAGAATGGGAAGTTATTGGTAAAGTTACTGAATACAACGGACTAACTGAAATTGCTAATGGCGTAATGATGTTGTTAGATAAAACTATTGTTCCAATATCTCCTGTTGAACTGCCATTTAACACACCAATTACTGAAGGAATGGAAAGCAAATTAATTAAAGTCACCGGACCAATAATTGCCGAACCATCTCAAGCCGGTGCTGGTCAGAATTTTACTATCAAAAATGGCACTCCGGGTATTACAATAAGAGTTCTTAATACGACTAACATCCCAATAAATCAGTTCCAGAAAAATAAGAACTTTCAAATTGTCGGTATTGTTGGACAATACACAACTTCCAGTCCTTTTAACACCGGTTATCAAGTTATGCCCCGATTTAATTCTGATATTATTGACCTTACCAGTACTCAGCCGCCGGCCGAAATAATGCGCATTGATACGGTTTATCCAAATCCTTTTTCGCGTCGAGCCGATGACCCACTTTTACAATCTTGCCTGATTCGGATTAATTCACCTCAAGATTATAGACTATATCTGGAGATATTTGATATGGAAGGCAGGTCAGTAAAAAAACTTTTAACTAATCAACCTGGTGGTTATTATGAATTAAGATGGGATGGCACGAATCAAAATGCTGAACCGCTTCCAATTGGCATATACATTTTGAACTTAAAAGGTATTACACCTCAAGGTAAACAAGAATTTGTTCGTAAACCAATTGTAATCGGCACAAAATTGTGAGAACCCGCAATCGTTTAGTCACATTTCGCATTCTGCATTTTATCTTAATCTTTGCCTTTTGCCTTTTGCCTTTTGAATTTGCTTATGGTATTTGGGGTATTAGTCAAGATATTTCCACTCGTGGTGCGGGCAATTTTGGCTATACAGGATTTCTAACTTTGCCCATCTACCTAACTACCCAAGCGCGAGACAGTGCGCTTCATCATTATTCGCATACTAAATTTCAGACATATGGTGGTTATATTCAATACGGAATGACAAATAAATTAGATGTCGGACTTCACGGCAACAGTTCAATTAACTCTTCAATCGGCATAAACTTAAAATATCGACCATTTGATTACTTTGCGACATTTGTTGGGTTTGATTATATAATGAACGAAATGCTTTTGGCACCTTTTGGCACAATTATGACTGGAACTGATATCACAAGAAATTTCTCTGTGTACGGTGGTATCAAAGCGTTTAACTGGTCAAATATGATCGTTCAAGAATCACCGCAACAAAAGAAAGATATTTTCGGCACAATCTTATTTGCTGGTGCGCATATCTTTAGAAAAGAAGGCTGGAAAGACCAAAAAATCCTATCCAGTTTTCCTACGGGCTTATATGTTGAACTGGCTTATCCCGTAAATGTTGATAATCGCTGTTTAATTATTGTGCTCGGATTGGATGGTTTTTTAGGACTCTCTTTTCCTCGACTTCAGTGGCAATAACCAGACGCAAAAGCATATTGTAAAATGTGTTAGCCCCAAAGACAAAATATTTGCAAATATTATGAGATCTATTTTCTACAAGGTGATAATTAAAAAGTATCAAACGAAATAATTTCAGAAAGTGGTTTTCTTGGTTTGGGAGACGGGTCTTGTGCAGGATAACCGATTGGTGTCAGTGCGATAATTTTAACATCCTCTGGAATCCGTAAAATCTTTTTAACTTCATTCTCATCATAAGCACCAATCCAACAAGTTCCTAAACCTTCATTTGCTGCTGCTAAAATAATATGTTCTAAAGCAATTGCAACATCAACTGGATAAGAACTCCAATATCCGCCCATTCTACCCCAGGCAATTTTTTCCAATGCCACCGCACAAATCACTACCGGCGCTTGGCCAATAAATTCTTGATTCCGACAGGCTGAAACTAAATCCTTTTTAATCTGTTGGTCTTTTATGACAATGAACTTCCAGGGTTGAATATTTTTGGCTGAAGGTGCTAATCTGCCGGCTTCAAGGATTCTATTTAAGACCTCATCTGGAATTGGGTCGGGTTTATATGCACGAATACTTTTTCTGGTTCTAATAACATCGTAGAATTCCATAGAATTATTCTCCTCTAATTTTTAGATAAAGCGCCCGAAGTGATTTGAACACTCGACCTGCGGATCCGGAATCCGCCGCTCTATCCAACTGAGCTACGGGCGCAGAGATTTCGTCTTTTGATTCTCTTTAACTCCAAAAATCGCCAACAACCTTAACTTTGCCGATGATTTTTAGCGTAATTTCTTCTTATGTCGATTGGCTTTTCGACGCTTCTTAAATTTATGTCTTTTTATCTTTCTTAGTTTTCTTTTTCTTCCACAAGGCATAACAATATCACTCCTTTTGGGTAAATTTAGTTTTCAACTTGCTAGCTGTGCAATAAAGCAAAAGTTCTAAGAATACATTAAACATAAAATATTTCATCCCTTTTTAGCAATTTTTACTTTCAAATTCTTACCGGGTTTAAACACAACGACTAATCTTGAAGGCAAAGGCACAGGCACATTGGTCTTAGGATTTCGCGCCAGTTTCGGCTTACGCAGTTTAGTCTTAAAAACACCGAAGTCCCGAAACTCGACACGATGCCCGGCTAATAATGCATTTTCAATCTCATTTAAGAATTCTTGTGTAATTCTTAAAACATCACTGCGCGTAATCCGTGGATGAAATTTCTTCGCAATTTTATCAGCAATTTTATATTTTGTAAGTGTCATTATAACCTCCTATTTGCAACTACTACAACTCTTGGCTGAACAACTTGCACAACTTGATTGAGAAACTTTCTTATCCACACCTTTCAGACCAAAAGTTGAGTACAGCAAATTAACTTTTTTATTGTGACATTTTGGACAACAAATACCGGCTTTCATCCGGTCCTGCGAATTGAATACCAACTCTTCAAAAATATGTTTGCACTTATCACATTGATATTCATATATTGGCATAATTAATTATAAGGCAATCAAATAAGATTTGTCAATAGTCATGTTGAGAAAGTTTGGTAAAAACGTTACTGCATAAAAATTGATACCAAAAATAAAATTGACAAACTTATTGCTTTATCATTATACATCGCCGTCATTAAAGAACCCAAGAAATTAGCCACTTTAATATTTAGACTTGACATCTAAGATATTAATAGTATAAAATTAATGTAGTTGTGACAAAATCTTAAAGAGCAGGAGGAGTTATGGCAACATATATATTACTCACAACTCTCACTGATGAGGGTAGAAAAACCTTAAAGAGTAATCCTGACCGCCTAAAAGAAGTAAATAAAGAAGTGGAAGCAATGGGCGCTAAACTTATTGCTCAATACAGTGTGCTCGGTCCATATGACTTTGTCAATATTGTTGAAGCCAAAGATAACGAGACAATCTCTAAGATTTCAATTGAACTCGGTTCTCGCGGAACAATTCAAGTGATGACTCTTGCAGCAATTCCAATTGATACTTTTATTGATAATCTGAAACGTAATAGATAGAATTAAACTTTACTCATAAAATAAACACAAAAACGGCTAATAGTCTAATTTTAGGAAAATCTCTGTTTATATTTTCTAAATTTAAGTGAGATAGATATAACGACCTTTTAAGACTACGATAAATCCAGACTGTATTTAAATCTTGTGTTTCTTTAGCATTAAAAATGAGTCTATATATACGAAGACTTGTTTTATATTATCTATTGCTCTTTGATACAAGATTATTACGAAAACTAATATTCGACGCCCTAAAATTACTATTTTTTATTACTTTGCAGGCTTTAATTAAGAAAGATAAAATTCAACTGCAGGTATCTAATACCGCTATGCTACAGAGGGGGTGTTGTCGCCGATTTGCTACTTCATCACCCACTGGGCTGTGTATTGAGTCAATATTTGTGTGATTTATAATATCTAATTTATTGTTTATCCTTCCATTTATGTCTTTGTAAATATTTCTGTCTCCAAACCAGCCCAATATCTCAAAAACCAACTTGTCATCTAACCGGCAACTCATTTCTGCATATAGCATATCACTAAAATTACCTTTTAAGTTGCTTATCACTATACTATTTTTTGCTCAAGATAAAATTTTTTAGAAAAGAATAAACCTTTCTTTTGAGACGAGTTTAAGTTTAGAACGAGAATATATCAAAAATATTTTATTAAAAAAGTTTGGGCAAAATATATACTAAAAAATAGTAGAAAAAGGGTATGGTAAACAATAGACTGTCAATTCGGTCCAAAAATCCACCATGCCCTGGAAAGATATTTGAACTGTCTTTTAGATTCGCTGAGCGCTTAAAACCGGATTCGACCAAATCAGCTATCTGCGCACCAATGCTCAGAACTATACCCAACAAAACAATCACAAATGCTGAAATTTCAGGATAAAAGTGTTTGATAAACAAAAGAGAAAAAATCACACTGACAATCAGTCCACCTAAAAAACCTTCTATAGTTTTATTGGGACTGATGCGTTCGGCTAATTTGTGGGACCATTTAATGCCTTTAACAAATAATGTGCCAATCGCATAAGCAAAAGTATCGTTTATCCAAGTAAAAAGAACCGGAAAAAAAACAATCCAAGAAGATAGATTTTGTTCTATCCCCCGAATTTTGAGAAATAAAAGATGAGATGGTAAAAAACCCAAATAAAATAGTGTGAATATACTAAAAGGAACCACAAGATAATATTGTTCATTTTTAATGATTGCATAAATGAATACAGCAATTGGTAAAATTAAGAACAGAATAAATGATTTGGTTAAATAGAAGAATATCGGAAATAAGAGATTTAATAATATAAGTAAAAACCGATTTATGGAAATATTTTTTAGTGAGATGATATTGAGAAATTCATTTGTAGCAAATCCAATCCAAATTAATGTTAATAAAAAGATTGGTATCGGATTGTTAACGAATATCGCAATAATAACAATAATACCGAGAATACTTCCGACAATACACCGTTTGAAAAAATTGCTCATATATTTATTTATGCATTTAGACAATCAGTAGTAAAATCCAATCCCCAATAATATTAACCGCAAAAGCAATAGCGGAATCCTAATAAAGATGGCAATGATAACAATAATACCCAGAATACTACCAACTAAAGACCGCTGAATAAAATTGCTCATTTGTTCATTTATACATTTTAACAAAAAGGCACAATATTAACGTTCGGTCTCTCAAACTGAAACAAACTTCATTTTTGCCTAATCTCGTATTCGGAAACTCGGCCAAACCGGCGTTTTCTTTTACTAAAATCTTCAATTGCTTTCCAGAGTTCTTTCTTATTAAAGTCCGGCCAGAGCACATCGGTAAAATATAGTTCAGTATAAGCGCTCTGCCATAACAAAAAATTGGACAATCGAATTTCGCCACCAGTGCGAATTAACAAATCCGGGTCCGGAATTTCCGGGTCATAAAGATATTGCCTAAGGTCTTCACTAGTTAGATTCTTTATCTCTTTAATCGGGATCTTCTTTATAGCATCAACAATTTCTGATCTCGAACCATAACTTAAGGCTAATACTAAAACTAACCCGGTGTTATTCTGAGTCTTATCTATTAGATAATTAAGATTTTCTCTGACTTTAGCCGGCAAACGTTCTATTTGGCCAATGGCTTTTACTTTAACATTATTTTTATTCAGTTCTGGTTCTTCTTTAATTAACAACTCTTGTAATAACTGCATCAACTTATTTACTTCAGATGCTGGCCTTTGCCAGTTTTCTGAAGAGAAGACATACAGGGTGAGATATTTGACGCCAAATTCAGCACATGCCCTAACCGTAGTGCGAACTGCTTCAACGCCTTTGCGGTGTCCAAAATATCTGGGTAAACCGCGTTTTTTTGCCCAGCGACCATTTCCATCCATAATAATTGCGATATGGTCGGGAATTTTAATTGAAGAATCTTTCATCACTAATCATCCGAAAAAATTTATCGTTCCATTATCTCCTTTTCTTTCTGGGCAAATAGTTTATCTACTGTCTTAATGAACTCATCGGTAAAATCCTGAATTTTCTTTTGGGCAATCCGAGCATCGTCTTCAGAGATTTTTTTATCTTTTTCCAATTTTTTAATATCCTCATTACCATCTCGGCGAATATTACGAATCGCAATTTTCGCATCTTCCGACAATTTATGGCATAATTTTACTAATTCTTTTCTTCGTTCTTCAGTTAAAGGTGGAATGGGAATCCGAATCAGATTTGTTTCGACAATCGGATTCAATCCCAGTTCGGATTTAAGAATTGCTTTTTCGATCTCAGGAATTGCAGAGCGGTCCCAAGGTTGAATTAATAACTGCCGGGGCTCAGGCACAGAGATTGATGCCAGTTGTTTTAAGGGCGTGAGAGTTCCATAATAGTCAACCTTAACATCATCTAAAATTGCCGGATTTGCTCGGGCCGTCCGTATTCGCGATAATTCCAAAGAGAAAAGATCCACTGATTTCTGCATCTTCTCTTTTATCTGTTTATATTTTTCCTCTAACATATTCTCCTCCTGTTATTGTCAATAAATCGATTGGTTTAATCTTACCAAACTATTTTTGGAATAAGCCATTTAATAACTAAAATTAAAAAAAGAAAAAACCCTTTAATAGTAATAATCGATTTTTATCGGACTGGATTCAGATTTTTTGATTAGTGTGTTCTTATCAGGGTCTTCAGCCAAAAACTATTCCTCACCAAGTTTAAATCGGACAAACCGTTTAATCTTGATGTTTTCACCATATTTGGCAATCTGCTCTTTAAGATAATCGCCAACTTTTTTCTCGGGTATTTTTACAAACGGCTGTTCCAAAAGGCAGACATCGGAATAAAATTTCTCCAGTTTACCCTGGATAATCTTTTCAATTACTTGTGGAGGTTTACCGGAATCTTTTAATTGACTCTCATAAATCTTTTTCTCTCGCTCAACAATTTCCGGCTTCAGGTCTTCTCGTGAAATTGCAATTGGGTCAGTCGCTGCAATTTGCATTGCAATCTCATGAACAAAGCGCCGAAAATCTTGATTGCGGGCAACAAAATCCGTCTCACAATTTACTTCCACAATCACGCCTAAACGCTCACCCGGATGGATATAAGCATCAACTACTCCTTCAACTGTTGCCCGTTGAAGTTTTTTCTCCGCGGAGGCGATACCTTTCTTTCTTAAAAGTTCAATCGCTTTATTGATATCGCCTTGAGTCTCTTCTAAGGCTTGTTTACAGTCTAAAATACCCGAGTTCGTTCGCGCTCTCAGTTCTTTAATCAAATCCATCGAAATGTTCATGATACCTCCTCAGTTTCAAAACCCTTCCGTCCTTCTAATACCGCATTAGCAATTATACCGGTCACAAGTTTTATTGACCTTAAAGCATCGTCATTACTCGGAATCGGATAATCAATCCCTTCTGGGTCGCCATTAGTATCAATCATTGCAACGATCGGTATTTTTGCCCGTTTGAGTTCAGCCAAAGGTGTTGCTTCACGCGCAACATCAACCACATAAGCAATTCCCGGTAATCGGTCCATATCTCTTACACCGTTAAAGATTTTTTTAAGTTTATTATATTCGCGTTCTAAACTTAACATTTCTTTTTTTGTCATATTGGTCGGTTTAGATTCCTGTAGGATTCGTTCTAATTCTACCATACGAGCAATACGAGTTGAGACGACATCAAAATTTGTTATCAGTCCACCGACCCATCTTTCTGTTATATAGAAAGCATTACACCGTTTTGCCTCTTCTTCTATAATCAATTTCGCTTGCGGTTTAGTGCCGATAAATATAACATCCTGACCGGTTTCCGCAACTCTTCTTACTGCCTCGTAAGCCAATTTTATTCGTTCTAAAGTTTTCTCAAGGTCAATAATATAAATATCATTCTTTTTGCCGAAGATAAACGGTTTCATTTTCGGATTCCAGCGATAAGAGCGATGACCAAAATGAACACCGGCTTCAAGCAATTCTTTAATGGTTATCCCTAAAGGAAAAGAAGTATGGTGTGTTGTTAACGTTTGGTCCATTGGAATCGTTTTCTCCTTTTGGCTAATCCATATTTCATTCGTTCTTTTTCTCTTGGGTCTCGTTTTAGTAAGCCTGCACTTTTTAAGGTCTTACGTAATTCCGGATTATATAAACATAAAGCGCGAGCAGTTCCTAAAGCAACCGCATCCGCTTGTGCGGAAATACCACCGCCGCTAACTTGACAAACTATTTGGAATTGTCCGGTTAAGCCTGTGGTTTTGAGCGGTGCCAGAACAACCTGATATAAATCATCCCGGCCCAGATATTTTTGAGCAGTCTGGTTATTTATTTTTATTTCGCCATTACCTGGCAATAACCAGACTTTAGCCGTTGCAGTTTTTCTGGAACCGACCGCAAAAAAAGCAATTTTTAAGTTCATAGTTTTACTCTACTGTAATTGGTTTTTGCGCCTGATGGGGATGTTCGCTATCAAGATAGATAAACAGACGCTTAATTCTCTTAGCTTGCAAACGATTTTTCGGCAGCATCCGTTTTACCGCAAGATAGAGAATACGCTCAGGATGTTTTGCCAACATCTCTTTTAAGGTAATTTTCTTAAGACCGCCTGGATAACCAGAATGATGATAATATATTTTATCCGTCATCTTTTTCCCGGTCACGCGTATCTTTTTAGCGTTAATCACAATAGCAAAATCTCCTGCGTCAACATGAGGTGTCCAAATCGGTTTATCCTTACCAATCAAGACGCGAGCAACTTGTGACGCAAAACGGCCCAGGGTTTTGTTTTCCGCATTAAACAAATACCACTTCCGTTCAACATCACTATTTTTAGCAATATATGTTTTCATAAAAACAAATTATCTTCATACCACCATCAACCCCTATTAGTCATTCTATTTTATCAAATGGTTGATGGCATAATATAAACATAATTTATAACGGAAAAAACCCAAAATGTCAAGTATTAATTTTCGAAAGCTCGGGAGATTCGCTTTGATTGATTACACCGATTGAAAAATCAAAAGAATTATTGTTGGTGTCGCTAAAGTATCTGCATAAACACAATCTTGTCAGAGATCTCTGAAAGAAATCTTTGAAAAAATGCTTTTATTTTAAAAAACGATTATAACGATTGAAAAACTGATACAATTATCGATAGTTTCGCTATAATATTGCACAATCAAATTTTTTTCTAAAACCACCTAGCGCAATAATACAATTAGCGACAAAATATCAATTGGGTTGCCATAGTATCCGCACAATCAAGACTTTTTCTCAGATTCCAAAGACAGAATAAGATTTAAAGAGAAAAGCTCAAAAGTTAAAAGGTTCAAAAGTTTTGCATTTTGAATTTATGCTCAGTATTTGAAAATCTTGTGCAATATTTTATTAAATAAGAGATTTTTACATTAAACCGGTTTTTGACCTATATTATAATTGAAAAGATAATATTTTTGCTAATCTTGATTTCTTTGTATCTAACTCTTGCAAAACTGATATTATTTCTGTATAGTTTTATATTAACTTTCGATTATCATACTATTAAAATTGATTGAACAATATTTTTATTAAGGAGCAAAAATGTGGAAAGATAAAGTTTGGCAAAAGATTAGAGAAACAATTGATGCAGAAAGTTCGGAAATGATTAAACTGCAATCTGAACTTGTTGCAATTCCAGCAATCGGCCCAATAAATGGTGGTAGCGGAGAAGCCGAGAAAGCAAAATATTTACTCGATTATTTATCTGGCCTGTCATTGAATATCAAAGAATATAATGCGCCGGATAATTCAGTTCCAGCAGGTTATCGTCCAAATCTTGTTGTCCGTTTAGAAGGCATTAATCGTAATCGAACGATATGGATTATGACACATCTTGATATTGTGCCACCTGGGTCAAAAGACCTATGGCAAACTGACCCATTTCAAGCAGTAGTTAAAGATGGAAAAATCTATGGCCGTGGTACCGAAGACAACCAACAAGAGATGGTTGCTTCCATTATCGCAATAAAAGTCTTAAAATCATTAGGCTTAACACCCAATTATAATGTCTGTCTGCTATTAGTAGCGGATGAAGAAACCGGCAGTAAATTTGGCGTCCAATATTTAGTTAACAACTATCCTGAACTATTTAAAAAAGACGATTTGTTCGTTGTTGCCGATGCCGGTAATGAAGATGGGACTTTACTTGAGATTGCAGAAAAATCGATGCTTTGGTTGAAATTTATTGTCTACGGCAAACAAGCCCATGCATCAGCACCTCATCATGGACTAAATGCCCATCGTGTTGCAGCAAATTTAATTTGTCATTTAGATAAGTTTTTCAAGAAAAGATATAAAGCAAAAAATCGTTTGTTTTCACCACCGATTTCAACATTTGAGCCAACTAAAAAAGAGAGCAATGTTCCCAATATCAACACGATTCCTGGTGAAGATATATTCTATTTTGATTGTCGAATTTTACCCGAATATGACATTCAAAATATTATCACTGACCTTCAAGAAGAACTTGCCAAATTTCAAACCAAGTATTCCGCGAAGATTGTTTTAGAAAAAGTTCAAGGTGAACAAGCCGCACCGCCAACTTCAACTGATGCAGATGTTGTCAAACTACTTAAGCAAGCAATTAAAAAAGTCTATAATGTTAACGCAAAACCAAGAGGAATTGGCGGCGGAACTGTTGCGGCAATTTTACGACGACGCGGTTTTCCTGCAGTTGTCTGGGGGAAATTTGCCAATACCGCACATCAACCTAATGAATACTGTATAATCGAAAATATGGTCAATGATGCAAAAGTCTATGCTTGCTTATTCGGAAAGGAAGCGTAAGTGAATAGCGAACAAGAAATCGCCGATGACTGAATATATTAAAAAAACAGTAAATCAGAAATATCCGATGATTGAATGTAGAGATATGATCAATTTTTGTGGAAAATTGAAGATAATGCAATTTTATTTGAATGGAAGTATAAAAATCGCGAATTAGCAAAACCTAATGAGTGAATTTATTAAATTCATAAACACGAAAAATGTTGCGATAAAAGATGACCGGAGTTTCGGCGGCGAAATTGTGATTCTTCCCTTAAAACCAGACGCTAATATTGATGAAGTTATACCTTTAGTTGTTTCGGATTTAATCAAATTCTTAAACCAATCCACTGGTAAAATGTATTCCAAATATCCCATCGCATTTAGTGGTGGATTTCGTATTGCTGAAGCCGGTCGTTCCAGTTATGGCTTAAAAGTTCTTTCTGTTAGCAACCGAATCGTAATCCAACCTACGAGTCTTTTAGAGAGTTTAGAGTTCTTGCGTCGGTATGTCCAAAGAATAAGAAAAATGGGCGCAACTGAACCTGACCAATAAATAACTTTTTACCACATAAATATGGAAAGTTTTCTGATTGATGAAAAAGAATTGTCCGAGTATATGGAAATTGCTGAAATACAAGCAACCCATATCACCGGCAAAATTCTTTCGCCACTGGAAGAAAATATCAAAAATTTAAGAGATTATTTTCACGAGCTCGGTTATCAGCCATTATTTGAAAAATTACCTGCTCAAGCTTATCCACATAAGATTCATTTAATTCCAGTATCAGAAATTAAATCGGAAAATAAGAGTTGGTTAAGTTCAAATTTTATTAATTTGATTCTGTTTATTGCAACGGTCTTTACCACCTTATTGATTGGTGCAATTAATCGTGGTGGCAATCCTTTTTCTCAATTCAAAGATTTTGCACTCGGCATACCGTTTTCGTTTTCGTTGTTAGTAATATTAGGCGGACACGAACTCGGCCATTATTTTATTTCTCGACACTATGGCGTTTCAGTAACTTTGCCATACTTTTTACCAATTCCGCATCCATTAGTTGGTACAATGGGTGCATTTATTAGAATTAAATCAATGCTACCCAATCGTCGTGCTTTATTAAGAATTGGAGTTGCGGGTCCAATCGTCGGCTTTTTAATTTCCTTACCAATAACCATTGTTGGTATTGCCCATTCACAAATTTCTCAAATTATTGAAACCGATCATCAGATTCGATTAGGTGTGCCCCTTTTATTTAAATTTCTGACTTTTATCTTTCATCGTAATATTCCTGAAGGTTTTGATTTAGTATTAAGCCCAATGGCATTTGCTGGTTGGTTAGGATTATTTGTTACTGCATTAAATCTGATTCCAGCAGGACAACTTGATGGTGGACATATTGCTTATGCATTATTAGGGAAACATCGCAAAATTGTCACAGTGCTACTTATACCTTTAATGGCAGGATTAGGTGTTCTCTGGCCTGGTTGGTTCTTTTGGATTTTCTTAATTTTAATCATCGGATTAAGACATCCCCAAACTCAAGATGATATTACACCACTGAGAACCAGCGATAAAGTCTTAGTCATCTTTGCCCTTCTAATAATGGTCTGTTCATTTACGCCTAATCCGTTTCCTATAAAATAAAGAAGATGTAGAAATTATGCTTGCATTTATATTAATGCTTTGTTTGGCTTGCTTTTATGAAATAATAAGGAGAATTATAAATTATGCATCCAACCCTTTTTAGAATTGGTAATATTAATATTTATTCCTATGGCCTTTTCTTATTTATCTCTTTTTTAATCGGCACCAAAATTGTTGAAAACCGAGCAAAGCGATTTGGAGTTCATCCTGATAAAATTACTAATCTGGCATTAATCGTCTTAGTCGCAGTAATTATTGGTGCTCGGTTGTTTTATGTTATCTTCCATTGGTCTGAATTTGCCAATGACATAATCGGCATCATTGCTTTTTGGCGTGGTGGTTTAGGTGGTTTAATGTTCTATGGCGGATTTCTTTTTGGGTTAATTGCTGGTATTCTTTATGCGAAAAAAGAACGGATGCCTTTATTAAAAATGCTGGATGCAATTACACCTGCAGTTGTGCTCGGTGAATTTTTTACCCGTATCGGCTGTTTTCTTAATGGCTGTTGTTTTGGAAAACCAACCAACTCTTCTTTCGGAGTTATATTTCCCAAACATTCGGCTGCAGGATATACTTTTGATTGTCCGATTCATCCGACTCAACTCTACTCGTCTTTTGCTGGACTAATACTTTTTATTTTAGCACTAATATTAGAAAAGAGACAACTTAAATCAGGCGTATTATTTGGTATAATTCTTTTACTCTATTCATTATTTAGATTTGGAATAGATTTTGTGAGATACTATGAAGACTCAGCCAATTTCTGGGTTAACCAAATCATTGCTTTAGGACTAGCGATTTTTGCGATTGTCTTTATAATTATTCGGATAAAAAGTAAACAATAATTTCTATTTTCGTTTGTCATATCTTTATAATTGAGAACTCTGCGCAAGACATTTTCGCTACTGAATTTTATTCAGTCATCTGTGCCTAAAAGTAGACCGCCATTTGTCATACTAAGCATAAATTCAAAGTGCAAAACTCAAAAGTCAAAATGACAAACCAAAATTCAAAGAGAACACCACATTTTATTTTTGAATATTGAACTTTTAAACCTTTGAAGCTTATTTCTATCTTCAGTCACACTTCTTCAGAACTTTCTATTATATTAAAGGGTTAAGTTGTTAAAATTTATTTCTCAAATACTAAAAAAACTATCGACCGCCCTATTAGATTTTATATTTCCACCTCGTTGTTATGGATGTGATAAAGATCTTGAGCAAGGTATTATTTGTGAAAAATGTTTTATTCAAGTCACGACAAATGCTTTGGGCGTTTGTCCGATTTGCGGAATGCCCAAAGATTGGGAAGAGAGATGTGAACATCTAATTTTTAAGTCTGGTGTTAAAACCAGCACACTTACCAGAATTCGTGCCTTAGGTAAATATGTACCACCATATAAAGGATTAGTTCATAATTTCAAGTATCATAATAAAAGAAAAATTGCTCAAGTTTTAGGTCTTGGTTTAGCCAATGTGATTAGTTCTGACCCTGTCTTAAGTCGAGCAGATTTTATTGTGCCGATTCCCTTACATCCTGCCCGATTAAGAGAACGGGGATACAATCAGTCATTACTGCTTGCTCGCGAAACTGCATTTAATTCTGGAATTACATTACTGGATTGTTTGCACCGCAAAAAGAACACTAAATCACAAACTAAACTTGACCACATTTTAAGAACAGAAAATATTAAAGATGCTTATCAACTTAAGAAAAATTTGCAAGTCTCATTAGAGGGCAAAAGAGTAATTTTAATTGATGATGTTATTACTACTGGTGCAACATTATCTGAAGCAGGTAAAGTCTTACTTCAGAATGGTGTTAAAGAAGTCTATGGACTTGTTGTTACCACCGCGCGCATTTGAAATTCAACAATACAAATTTTGAAAAAATTCCCGAAACAGCCAAAACCTTAAAATCAACAAATATATAATCTCTCTTTTATTTTGAAGTATATAAAAGAATTAATAGTGTTTGGGAAAATTTTGTTGAATTAACATTTAATTTTACAAGTAGCCTTTAATCAATTTTAGTTACTGGTCGATTTTTAAGAGGATACTGAAAAAGGCGTCTTTAGTGATTACGGCGATTTAAGGGACGATTACAACGATTGAAAAGTCAATAGGATTATCACTTGTGTTGCTAAAATTTATGTGTAATTAAAACATTGTCAGAGACCTCTTATTAAATTAGCGCACATAAATCAATGTGCGTTTTATAATATTTTTCAACTCCATCCTATTGTGCTGGGTCGGCAAAACCTTGGGTAATCCTATCTATTATCCCGTTGATTATCCATCAGTTAAATTAATTGGCAACTATATGAGCAATCCCAGAATCTGTTAATTCGATGGCCGGATGAGTAAGCCGGCGGGTTGCCGACTGGTATGCCCCTCGGTTTGCTCCCCGGCTTGCCGACCGGCTCGTCTATTGGATAACCGATTGTATCATTCAAGCCAATCAATATAATAATCGAAAATTTAACCTCCATAATTATAAAATAAATTTTTCGTCCTTGTGAATTGGAATATTAACAAATTTTATGAGATGAACATTATTACGTTGAAAAATAAAAGTAATACTCTTGTCTTTAATTTAACTAAAATCAGACCCCAAAAAAAGAATTTGTTTATTTTTAATTTAATTAGTTTTCTTCAAAATTTGACTATAAATCAAACTGCTAATCTAATATCTCTAATTATAGAATGGAATCTCTGCTTTTATGAGATGAACATTATTATGGTGAAAAGTAAAAGTAATACTTTTATCTTTAATTTAACCAAATTCACACAAATACTGACAATCTCTCTATTTTTATCAAAAGAATTTTATAAATATTGTTAACTAATTCCGCCTTTATACCTATCTCTTAACTCTGCCTTTTTGCCTAAATTCCAACCTGAAACCCGGGAAAAGTAACCAGTAACTCTGGTAATATGGTCGACATCCAAAGATTGACAATAAGGACAAGTGTCTCGCAATCCCCGTGCAGTCTTAAAGCAATTATTACAAGTGGTAAATTCCGGTGAAAAGGCAATTTGAGCATTATGCGAATTTCTAAAGGTCTTCTCAACAAAATTAGCAATTGCTTCTTTAGGCGGTCTGGCATCTGCTAGCCAGATATGAGTTAATGCACCGGCTTCTATCATATCATGAAACTTTCCTTCTTTTATTACGCGCTCAATTGGGTCGATAGGCAGTCCAATATTGAGATAAGTTGAATTAGTATAATAAACTGCACCATCTTTAATACTCCCTTTAACAACTTTCTCCGCACAGTCAGGATAATACTGTAAGTCAAGTTTAGCAAATCGATAAGCAGTAGATTCTGCTGGAGTTTGTTCTAAAACAAATCTTAAACCATATTTCTCTGAAAGTTTCTTAGTTTCATCGCGAATAAAGGCTATAGTTCTTAGACCAAACAAGAAGACATCATCATCTTCGTGAAGTTCTCTACCTAAATGATATTGCACCATTTCGTTTAACCCTAAAATTCCAATAAGATAAGTAGCTCGATGCATTCGCAGATAACTTTCGCCATCATGGTTCATTGTGAGTAATGCTAACGGACCATCGTTTTTGAGTGATAAGAGTCTTTCTAAAAATGCCTTTTTCTGTAAATGGGCTTCAGCGGCTAAATTCAATTGCCTTTTGATATTAGCAAACAATAAATCATCTTGGTGGTTAGCCTGATATGCGGCACGGGGTAGGTTAAGCGTTACATTTTGAATTGCCGAATATCGCATTTTCCAAGGACGGTCAGCGTCTTCTAAATCGGATTTTTCTAATTTGAATGAAAGCCGACAACACTCAGATACTTTAGCGGTCTCACCCCGGTCTAAGACAAAATAGGTATTTCCTTTTTCGCTTGCGACATCCGAGATATGATATAAGAAATCTTGCCAACCAGGTGTTTGGAAGAATCGTTCGGTAATATGGACCAAAGGTTTGGGAAAGAAAAATGGTCGTCCTGAAGCATCACCTTCTTTATAGACATCAAAAATTGCCCAGACAAATCTTTGTGCTTCTGGTAAGTAATCAGCATACTTTTTGCCCGTATATTCACCACCAGGACCGATTGCCGGTGTGTTTTCAAAATGTTTGGGAATTTCCCAATAGAGATTCAAATCTGAGAAGATGGCTTGACCACCACGAGCGACATTCTGTTGCGAGTATTCAAAGACTAACATTTGGGCTAATTGATGTAGCTCCTTATCATTCATTCCGACTAAAAATGGTGCAAAGTAAAGATTAACTGCATCCCAACCAATCGCACCGGCAAAATGTCCTTGTAAGGCAGCAGAAAATTTTACCATATGGGCTAAAAGTGTTTCTGGATGTTTTGCCGGTTTGGCAATGGATAAAGCACTAGGTAGACTCAACCCAAACTTTTTAACATACTCTAAAGATTGACCGGAACAGTACGGTCGGTCAATAAAACCTAAATCATGAAGATGAATATCACCTTTACGATGGGCTTCAGCGGTCTCTTCGGAAAAAACTGCAGATAAAGCGTATTGTTTCTTAATCGATTCGGCTAAAGTCATATTGGTTGCTTCTGGATTATGCGGAGTATTGGCATTCTCTTTGTTTCGATATAAGAGAATCTTTTCCACATCATAAAGCGGAACACCTAATCGGGCATGCCATTTTCTAGTTTCACCCAGTCCGTGTTCAATCAATTTAACATTGACAACTTCCCGAATTAGACTTGAGGTGATGAAATTAACATCGGAAGTTAAAATTACATCTTCAACTTCTTCCGCAATTTTTTCAGCTAAACTTGTAGCCAGATTTGCTTCGCGTACCAATGCAGAAACAATGCGCGAGCGGTCCCAATGAATAATCCGGTCGTCTGTGGTACGGACAAATAATGCGTAATCCGTAGCTTCCAAAGGAGGCGTTTTTATTGCTTTTTCTAAAGCACGCTTCTTTCTTAATTGACTCCTTTTTTCCCGATATAAAATAAATGCTTTTGCGGTCTGAGCATGACCTTCTTCAATTAAAACTTTTTCAATCGCATCTTGAATCTCTTCGACTGCAGGAATTTTTTTCACATCCTTATACTTATTATAAAGATATAAAATAACTTTATCTGCAAGTTCTGAGGCTAATTTACGGTCTTCTCCGCCAACTGACCGTGCTGCCTTAAAAATTGCATTAGTAATCTTTTCTTTATTAAATTCATGTATTTTTCCGTCACGCTTCGCAACATAACGGAAAATATAATTCTGTTCACTATCTTGACTCACCGCCCGTATTTCAGATTTGATATTTGTTTCTGATAGCTCTTTATCAAGCGGTAACCCATTATTATTAAGACTATTGGTCATTAGTCTCTCCTTTCCCTAAATAATCATCACCTTAATACAATTAAAATATATTATTATCATCTTATGATTTATATGTCGATGTCAGCGCATTCTGCGCAATCATCATTTGGCCTAAAACTAATATTGTGTTATTAATCTTCCATCTCATAATTTATATGGCGATATTCTTTTTGCAAGATTCATCTTCTGCATAATCTGATTAAACTCATTAATGCTTTGAAATCGACGATAAACTGAAGCAAAACGGACATAGGCAACTTGGTCTAAATGAATTAACTTAGACAACACTCGTTCGCCCAATTCTTTGGATTCGACTTCTAACTTATACTCATCCGCCAATTCATTTTCAATTTCCGAGACAATTTTTTCTATTGTCGCCCGACTTACTGGTCGTTTAGTGCATGCAAGTGCGATACCGGAGATAAGTTTACTTCGGTCATACGGTTCACGTCGGCCATCATTTTTAATAATCATCAAAGGCGTCCGCTCAACATATTCATAGGTTGTAAATCTACGATGACATGACTGACATTCACGCCGGCGTCGAACTGCAACACCATTACGCACAATTCGTGAATCAATCACCCGATCTTTCACTTCATCACAATAAGGGCACTTCATATTGTATGAATAGCATCATAGAATCAATATATTGTATTGTCAAGGAAAAAATTTTAATATGGCAAATTCACTGAATGCTGGAAAAATAAGCATTCTTAGCATCACGAAAAAAACTTATCAGGAAAAAATTGAAATTATTCTTATAGGGTATTTTTAATAATGTAAATCAATAAGTTATGCGCAAGCATATCTTTTTGGGAAATAAAAAAACACTTATGCGGCGGGGATTTGAAAATCTATTTTTTACAGAGTATATCAAACTAATTTCAAGTTCCCAGCAAGTGATATGTGACACAAAAATGAATTTATTCACCTAAATAGGCAGATTTGACGCGCGGGTCTTCTTTTAATTCGCAGGCTTTACCGGCTAAGACAATTTTACCGGTTTCTAAAACATATGCCCGATGCGCAAAACTCAATGCCATATTAGCATTCTGCTCAACTAAGAGTATGGTTGTTCCTTGTTGATTAATTTCTTGGATGATTGAAAATATTTCCGCAACTAAAATTGGTGATAGTCCCATAGATGGCTCGTCCAACATTAAAAGTTCTGGTTGCGACATAAGTCCACGTGCCATTGCCAGCATTTGTAATTCGCCACCGGATAGAGTTCCAGCGGGTTGTCTTAGTCGTTCTTTTAAACGCGGAAAGGACTTAAAGATTCGGTTTAATCTTTGTTCAATTTTATTTTTGTCATTTGTATTATAAGCACCTAATCGCAGATTTTCATAGACGGTTAAGTTAGGAAATGGTTTTCTTCCTTCAGGCACATGAGCAATGCCCAAGCGCGCAATTTTATACGCTGGAAAATTTGTGATTTCTTGATTGTTAAAAACGATTCTGCCTTTACAGGATTTAACTAAACCAGAAATCGTGTTGAGGATCGTAGTTTTGCCAGCGCCATTAGCGCCAATCAGAGAAACGATTTCCCCTTTAGTTAGTTCAAAAGAAATATCGTTAACGGCTTTTATCACACCATAAGCGACGGATAGATTTTCTACTCGTAACCACATCTTGTTAGTTAATATTTTCAATAATTTTATTTAGAAAAATTCCTGTCATTCGATTTAATTTATTGCTCCACTATCATTCCATAAGCAACCAAAAATTCTTTCACTCGTAACCACAACTTATCGATTAACACATTCCGTAATTTTACCTAAATACGCTTCAATTACTTTCGGGTCATTTTGAATCTCTTCTGGTTTGCCTTGACTAATAATTTCACCGAAGTCCATAACCACAACGCGTTCACAAATTCCCATCACGACTCGCATCTGGTGTTCAATTAATAATATTGTTAAATTAAATTTGTTATGAATAAACCGGATAAGTTCCATTAGACTTTTAATTTCTGAAGGATTCATTCCTGCGGCTGGTTCATCTAACAGGAGAAGTTTTGGTTCTGATACCAAGGCGCGGGCGATTTCTAATTTTCGTTGTTCACCATAAGGTAAATTTTTTGCAACTTCATACGCTCGGTCAATCAATCCAAAGGTTTCTAAAACATTTAAAGCTTTCTCATAAATTTCTTTTTCCCTTTTAATGAACTTTTGACTATGCAAGATACTATGACCGATTCCATAATCGACTTTATAATTATAGGCAATTCGGACATTATCCAAAACCGACAGAGATGAGAAAAGACGAATGTTTTGAAAAGTTCGAGTTATTCCTCGTTGCGCAATTTGATGCGGTTTTAGTTTAGTAATATCTTCACCTAAAAAACGAATTGAGCCACTGCTCGGAACATACATTCCAGTAATAAGATTAAAAACCGTGGTTTTACCTGCGCCATTTGGTCCAATCAACCCTACTAATTCGTGTTCAGCAATAGTCATATTAAAGTTAGATACCGCTTTTAGTCCACCAAAGTAGCGATTAAGATTAGTGATTTCTAATATATTCTTGCGGTTCATCTCTTTTCCGAATATTGTAAAAACTGGAATTCTTTACCACCAAAAATTCCAGTCGGTCTAAATATCATAATTAGGATCAACAGAATTGGATAAATTACTAACCGCCAATCTAAAATTGCCTCCGGCAAAACAACCCGTAATCCTTCTAAAATCAACACCCAAAGCACAGCAGCAACAATCGTGCCGGAAATACTTGCCATTCCGCCTAGAACCACAATCAATAAAGCATCAATTGATTTTAGGAAATCGAAGTTTTGTGGATGCAAAAATGAATAAAGATGAGCATAAAGTCCACCGGCAATTCCAGCATAGATTGAACCAATGACGAAACCCAGAGTCTTATATTTTGTGGTGTTGATACCAACTGCTTCTGCTGCTATTTCGTCTTCCCGCACAGAAATCAACGCACGACCCGGTGCCGAATTGATAAGATTTCGTAAAATTATCACTCCGATAACAACAAGTAAAAAAACCCAGGTAAAATTAGTCAATTTTGTAATCCCAACCATTCCTCTTGAACCACCCAACACTGGAAATACCGCATCCGCATTATCAAACAGCACTTTCACAATAATGCCGAAGCCAAGTGTGGCAATACCTAAGTAATCACTGCGCAAACGAAGAATTGGCAAACCAATGATAAAAGCAATTATTCCTGCTAATAATGCACCAGCGATAAGACCAACAACTAAGAGAAAAGTATTATTAAAATTTGCCATTCGGATAGTAAATGCTGAAGTATAAGCGCCGATGCCGAAAAATGCTGCATGGCCTAATGAGAATTGTCCGGTAAAACCATAGATTAAATTTAATCCTAATGCCGAAATAATCATAACTCCAGCATAACAGATAATTTGCTGCCAATAAGGATTAATTATCTGTGTCGACATTAAGATTTGAATTATTGCATAAATTATAGCAACTATTGCGATGATTTGAAATTTTGATATTTGATATTTAATATTTGACATCATACTTTTTCAATTGCGCTTTTACCTAATAAACCGGTCGGTTTTACTAACAGCACAATTAGTAAAACTAAAAATGCAATCGCATCTCGCATTGTTGAAGAGATATAAGCAGAACTTAAAACCTCAACCATACCCATAATTCCTGCACCAAGCATTGCACCAGGAATAATGCCGATGCCACCAAGCACGGCGGCAACAAACGCTTTTAAGCCCGGCATAATACCCATAAACGGATTGATTTGAGGATAAGCAATACCATAGAGAACACCACCGGCACCGGCTAATGCCGAACCAATACCAAATGTTATTGAAATAATCAAATCGATATTAATTCCCATTAACTGAGCAGTATTTTTATCAAAAGCAACTGCTCGCATCGCCATTCCGGTCTTGGTCTTAGAAACAAAAAGTTCCAGTAATATCATAAGGCAAACAGCCACAACAAAAACAATAATTTGAATATTAGAAATTGTTAATTGGCCAATATTAAAATTGACAACCGGAAAAGGTCTGGGATATGCCAAATAGTTCGGACCAAAAACAAATTTCAGACTACAAAAATTTTCTAAAAATAAAGATACACCTAAAGCGGTTATCAAACATGCAATTCGTGGTGCTTGTCGTAAAGGTTTGTAAGCAAGTCGCTCAATTAGAATACCAAGTACCGCAGAACCGGTCATTGCTAATAACAATGCGATTGGAAAAGGCAAGTTAAATCGCAATATGGCATAAAATCCTAAATAAGCACCGACCATAAAGACATCGCCATGGGCAAAATTAATTAAACGGATAATTCCATAGACCATTGTATAACCTAATGCAATGAGCGCATAAACTGAGCCTAATTGCAATCCATTAATAACTTGCTGGAAAAAATAGACCACATCCAATATTAGAAAAAAATTGGAAATAATCAAGAGAAAATTGTAATGTGTCCAAGAGATACTTCACGGTTTATGAGATTTAATCATAATAGTTATGTGAACAAACTTAGAAATTAACAGAGGTCGACTTTCAATATTTGTTCAAGAACAAAAGACCTTTGTAAACTTGTATTCACTAACAGTTATAAGCCAACTAAAGCGATTCTGGGCGTATCCGTTTTTTAGATACTTGCTTTGCTCATTAGAATGACAAAGAACTTAAAGAACTAACAACTAACCCAAACTGTTATTTAAATTCTAAAATCTTGACTAATCAAAATGATTGTATTATTATCTAAAATAAAAATTTATACAAACTCAAAGTCTTAATATAAGTTAAGAATGGTTGTATTATCTAAAATAAAAATTAAAAAATTATTATAAATTTTATAGAAACTCGTAAGTCTCAATATAAAGAAAGAGTGAAAATCTATTTCGCTTATTTATCTGCCTCACTCGGTCCTCTCCAATAAAGAGGGCGAGAGAATGAAAGAAGTATTAAAAATGAATTTCTATCTATTTCAATAAGTTTTTATCAGGTTCATTTTTTTATTATTTATGAAGCCAAGCAGTTTGTGCGGAAAACTTGTGCTGGATAGCATCTTAAAAGACCAAGATTTACTTTTCATGTTTAACCAATTAATAGATTTTACTGGTTTACGAAAAATTTATTTAGTTGGTGGTGCGATTCGAGATGTGCTATTAAACCATACGCCCTGCGATTTTGATTTTGCGGTTTACGGTTCAGGCATTGACTTTGCTCGAAAGTTTTCTAAAAAAATTAAAGCCAGTTTTGTATTACTTTCCCAAGAAGACGATTCAGCCCGAATAGTAATCAGTAATAAACAACCAGATAACAAACAAATTATTTTTGATTTTAATGGCTTGGGCAATAAATCAATTGATTATGACTTACAGCGTCGGGATTTTACAATTAATGCTTTAGCAATAGACTTAAAACATCCTAACCGCATCATTGATAATTTTTCTGGTTTGCGTCATCTTAAGCAGAAAAAGATTGTGTTGACATCAAATCTCTCATTGACCAATGACCCATTACGCATCTTACGGGCATTCCGTTTAGCATTAGAACTAAATTTCTCCGTAGATAAAAAAATTTTATCTTTAGCAAAGATGTTAAATATAACCGGTACTGCGCCTGAGCGCATCTCATACGAATTACTTCGTATCGCCGAATGTCCAAAATCTTTTGCTTATATAAAAATATTATATCAGACCGGCTTAATGAATCAACTTTTTCCTTTGGCAAAAAAGCTTTTTGCCGACAAAGATTTATTTAAGCATTCCCTGCGCACTTACAAGATGCTAGAATCAATCTTGCACAAAAAGTCTTTTTTCAATCAATTTGCTCAGGAATTTGACGCCTATCTTTCGGCAATACCTTTTCGTCGGGCTTTGCTAAAGTTGGCAGGACTTTTTCATGATGTTGCTAAACCTCATACTCAATTTGAGACTGAAGAAGGCGATGTTCATTTCTATGGTCATGATAACCTTGGAGCCAAAATCGTTCAAAGGATTGCATATGAAAATCTTCGGCTCTCTCGGAAACAAACAGGGATGTTAAAAACATTAGTTTCATATCATATGCGATTACATCTTCTTGCGACCGCGCCGACCTTAACTGACCGGGCAATCCGACGATTCTTTCGTGATTTAGGCGAAGAATATTTTGGGTTAATGCTTCTAACTTATGCTGATGGCTATGCCACTGCGCGTCGAACCGGACATCTGGAAAAGACGATTATCCGGATGATGAATCTTAAGAAAGCGGATGAATCGAAACGCAAAATAAAACGATTAGTTACCGGTGACGATTTAATCGCCTTAGGCTATAAACCAGGTCCAATCTTTAAGACAATTCTTCAAGAACTTGAAGATTTACAATTAGAAGGTAAAATTACTAACAAACAAGAAGGTCTGGAATATGTCAAAGAACATTTTCCTAAATCTAATTATCAGGATTAAACAATGAAATCTAAAAAAAATCTAATTGTATCTAAAGCAACTATTCAGAAATTAAAAAAGATGCGGATTGGTGTAATTATGGGTGGTTGGTCGAGTGAAAGAGAAATCTCATTGCGTTCCGGAGAAAACATCTATCAGTCGCTTAGACGCCAAGGATTTAATTCAATTAAAATTGATATAACTCGCAATTTTGCCCAACAGATTAAAGATGCTAAAATCGACCTAGCCTTTATTGCTTTACATGGTAAGCCCGGTGAAGACGGCACAATTCAGGGCTTTTTGGAATTAATGGGTATTCCTTATACTGGTTCTGGCGTACTGGCTTCAGCTATTGGCATTGATAAGATAACGACGAAAAGACTATGGGAATATGCCGGAATACCAACCCCTTCATATCTATTAATTTCTCAAGACCAAACAAAAGTAAAAATTAAAGAAACTATTAAGACTGCTCAAAAGAAGTTGGGGTTTCCGATGATATTGAAACCACGCGCTGAGGGTTCAAGTGTCGGATGCGTCATAATTGATGACTCTGATATGTTACAAAAAGAATGCATTAAAGGTATGAAGAATTTCGGCGATATATTCTTAGAAAAGTTTATTCCTGGAATGATTGCAACCGTAGGTATCTTAGGTGAAAGAGTATTGCCGATCTTAGAACTCGTGCCTAAGCATCAACGGTTCTATGATTACAAAGCAAAATATACTAAAGGCGAGACTGAATTTATTATCCCAGCACGCATCAAACAACCACTCTATAAGAGAATTCAAAAGTTCGCCCTCCTTGCCCATAATATTATCGGCGCCAAAGGGTATTCACGGATTGATTTAATCGTATCAGAAAATAAACCCTATTTTTTAGAAATCAACACACTACCTGGAATGACCGAACTTTCGGATTTGCCAGCTCAAGCAAAATATGTCGGTATTAGTTATGATGAATTAGTATTAGAAATATTAAAATCAGCACTCCGTTGATAGCTAAGATATATTATAAAAATATCGGCATACAATAAGAGTTAATGTAAACAAAAATTTTTATGTGAAACAAAATGTTAGCCTGAAAGAGATTAACAATTGCTTAAGATATTTTATAAAAAGATTGAGACATAATAAGAGTTAATGTGAACAGAAATAATATGATTGTTAGTCTGAGAGAGATTTAAATCGGATGACAATAAAATCGAAAATGTATTGCAATGCAATTGTAATATTATTAATGAAACCCATACAATCGAAGGCAAATCTTTGAACTTTTGCATTATAAATTGAATGTGGCTAGAAAAGATTCGTTTTGAAGGTATAAGAAATCTTAAAGATGCGGAAATTGTTTTTAGTCCTTATGCGAATTGTCTTTTTGGTGCAAACGGTGCAGGAAAGACTTCCATTTTAGAATCGATTCATTATCTGGCAGTTGCTCGGTCATTTCGTACTTATCACGATAGCGAAATCTTGAAGTTCAATGCTGAATACTTTAAGATTACAGGATTAGCCCGGTTAAGTCCGAATGACCCGCAATTTGACCCATCCACAACTTTTTCTGCAGAAATCCGATATAGTGCTCAAGGAAAGATTGCCTATCGTCAAAATCAAAAGCAAGACAAACTCTCTTCTTATTTAGGCTGGCTTCCGGTTGTGACAATCCTTTTATCAGACATTGATTTGGTTGCCGGGTCACCCCATATCCGGCGGAACTTTTTAGATTTAGCAATATCAAAAGTGAATAAAAATTATCTCCAGAATTTAATTGAGTATCGACGAATCTTAGCCCAGCGCAACAAATTATTACAAGAGAAAGCCTCTTCTATTCATTACGAAGTTTGGGAATCTGCCTTGGCAAAATATGCTGATTTAATTTTACAAGTCCGAGAACAAGTTATTCCCCAATTGCTCAATTCGGCACAAAAATTTTTAGCATTTTTCTTGCCTCATCGTAATATCAGTTTTGACTACCAAACCACAATCCCTCAGCACTCGAGTCGACAAGCACAAATTCAAGATATGCTTTCGGCTAATCGGGTCAGAGAACAAGAATTGGGCTATACGACGATTGGTCCGCATCGCGATGATATTGTGATAAAAGAAGCCAATTTATCCGTAAGAAAATTTGCCTCAGAAGGCGAAATGCGCCTCACTGCACTTTCATTAAAATTGGCTGAAGCCGAATTACTAAAAAACAATTACCAAACACCAATCTTTCTATTAGATGAAGTTGCTTCTGAACTTGATAATATTAACACTAAAAAACTCTTAGAATTGATTTGCCAACAGGGTCAATTTTTTTATGCTTCAGCAAAAGAACTAAAAGATAAAATCGGTTTGGGTCAACAAGGGAAAATATTTTATCTTGAAATCGGGGAAATTAAAAAGATTGAAGACATCAGATGATTTGTTTTATCTGTAGACACGGATAATTTAAAATGTTAAAATCAATCTTATGTTAAAAAAGTTAAATACTATCTGGAAAGTCAGGTCGAAATCTACGACACATCAAAATTGAAGTCATTAGGTGATTCTTTTATGAGATCTCTGCGTAAGCCAATCTTTGCGCATGCTGGCTTGAAAATCACTGAATTTTCTTTATATTTTGGGTCTTCTGTGTTATCAAAAACACTTTTTCAGCGTTCTCTTTTATGACCAGACCAGTAAAATCAAAAAAGTTAAAACCAATAGCCGATTTTTTACCTCAGGTTTTTGACAAATTGGGATTTACTCCGATGCTCATCCAACAACAAGTAATTTCAATGTGGTCTCAAGTAGTTGGTGAGCAAATTGCCAAAAATACACAACCGATTAAAGTTGAAGGAAAGACTCTAATTGTTGTAGTCTCAAATCCAATATGGCGTAATGAATTAAAATTCCTTAAATCGAAGATAATTAAAAAATTGAACGACCAAATCGGTGAAAAGGCAATTGCTGATATAAGATTTCGGCTCAAATAGTATTTGTGCTCGATTGAAAGTAATTTTATCGGATAAAAAATAAAATTTTTGGTTAAATAGCATTTCTTTTAATTGAAAATAAACTCATAAGATCTCGTCTCAAATAGTATTTCTATTTGATTGGAAACAATTTTTAATATAAAAAATTTCAGCGTAAACATTGGTTTTACTTGTTTAGGAACACGCTCATAAAATAAGATTTCGGCTCAAATAGTGCTTCTATAACCTTTTGACATAGAGTCTAAGTCTAATCATGCGAAAACACCATCTCCTTTTAAGACTTGTGTATAATTCTTAAAGAATTACACTATAAAGTCTAAACGACTCAAATAATACTAAAAACCTGCTTTATACTAATTGCTAATTTAATGATTTGCTTAATGCAGTTTGCCAGATGTTTTTCATAATTTGAATCTTAAGATTAATGATTAGCAAGTGGTCTTTGTCGTATACTTGAAAAACATCAGAAGCATTAGTTTGACCAATTAATGTGTAAGGAAGATTCTTCATAATTTTTTCAAATTTATCTTGATGTGCTTCGGAAATCGCACAGATAAAACGAGTGTTAGATTTTGAAAAAAGGCATACATCGTCATGATTTTGAGTTGATGGACAAGTGGCTTTAATGTTTTTCAAAAAGATTTCTGCCCCAATCTCACCAGCAAAACACATCTCAGCAACTGCAATTGCTAATCCGCCTTCAGATAAGTCGTGGCAAGCAGAAACTAACCCAGATTGGATTGCTTGATATAAAGCACGGAAAATCTTAATCCCTAATCGGGGATTTACTTTGGGATTATTAAACTCAGGATAAGTCTTTCCAATCAAATAAATCAAATCTCCGGGTTGTTTGAAATCCATTGTTATAGTCTTACTTATGTCGGGAATATTGCTCACTGCAGAAATTAATAAGGTTGAGGGAATTGAAACTGTTTTGCCGTTACTTGATTTGTATTCATTGTATAAACTGTCTTTTCCGGAAATAAATGGTGTTTGATAAATTCGGGCAATATCATAACACGCTCGACACGCTTGTACCAAGCTGGCTAAAATTTCCGGTCGTTCGGGATTGCCCCAACAAAAATTATCTAACAACGCAGTCTTATCCGGATCGCCACCAACCGCAACAACATTTCTCAATGCTTCATCAATTGCAGACGCTGATGTCCAATACGGATCTTGGTTTTCGTATTGAGATGCGATACCACATCCAATCACAACTCCTCTTTTAGATTGTTTTAGCGGTTGAAGCACACAGGCATCTGAAGGACCTAAATTATTTTTACCAACAAAGGGTTTTATCACTGTATTGCCTTGAACCTCAAAATCATACTGTCGCACAATCCATTCTTTACTCGCAACATTATAATCACTGAGCATTTCTAAGACTATTTTATTATAATCTCGTTTTGTTTTTGCTAAAAACTGACCTGAAGAAACACAAGTTTCAGTTGGTTTACGAACCTTAGCAACCATTGTTTTTTGCGGTAATCCTTGATGCAGGAATTTTAAATCCAGATTACCAACTTCTTTTTTCCAATATCGTAAAAGCAATTTACCGGTATCCGTAACTTTACCGATGACACTTGCTTCTACTTGATAGATTTTACACAAATCGAGAAGTCTTCTTAGATTTTTCTTGGGCACAAAAAGAATCATCCGTTCTTGCGATTCTGAAATCCAAATCTCAGTATAAGATAAACCGGCATATTTTAAGGGAACTTTTTCTAAATCAACTATTGCACCAGATTTAGCCAATTCACCAATTGCTGAAGAAAGACCTCCACCACCACAATCAGTAATCGCATTAAAAAGCGATTGGTCTCGGGCGGTGATTAGTAAGTCGGTTATCTTCTTTTCTTCAATTGGATTACCGATTTGCACAACACTTGATGAAATTTGTTGAGTTGTATTATCCAGTTCTAATGAAGCAAAAGTTACACCATGAATTCCATCTCGACCAGTTCGCCCACCAATGAGGACAATTAAATCACCAGGCACAATCTTCTTTTTTATCTTATTTTTGGGGATTAGACCGACGGTTCCGCAATAGACCAAGGGATTACAAACAAATCCTTTATGAAAGCAGACACAACCAGAAGCAGTCGGAATGCCCATTCGATTGCCATAATCGCGAACACCTTTTACTACACCTTTAATTATTCTTTTGGGAGACAAGACGCCGGCCGGAATTTCTTCGTCCGGGAAATCCGGTGGCGCAAAGCAGAAGACATCAGTATTTAAGATTGGTTTTGCTCCTAAACCTGTGCCTAAACAATCGCGAATCACACCGCCAATTCCAGTTGCCGCACCACCATAAGGTTCTAAAGCCGAAGGATGATTATGGGTTTCAACCTTAAAAGAGATGCCGTATTTCTTATCAAATTCAATCACACCTGAATTGTCTTCAAAAACTGAAAGACACCATTTTTTATTCAGTTCTTGGGTAACTTTTTTAATATACGATTTAAGTAGACCATTAATGATTTTAGTCTTCTTACCATCATTAAACAGAATTCGGCAAGAAAATGTTTTATGCTTACAATGTTCTGACCAAGTTTGAGCAAATGTTTCCAGTTCAATATCCGTCGGATTGCGAGCCAGTTTTTGATAGTATCTTTGAATTGTTAACATCTCTTGGTCATTTAATGCTAATAACCGCTCTTGAGAGATTCTTCTTAATTCCGATTTGGTCTTATTAAGAATCTCAACATATTGGATAGAAAATTTCGGTCCCAATTCTTGCGAATATCCAATGTTTATTATGCTTGAACTATCTCTTACGATTTCCTGAACTAATGGATTATACAATAAATTCTCAGTAATTTTTTTGACAATGCTTGCGGAAAGGTTTTTGGGGAAAACATACCGCTGAGCAGTTTTAATAAGACAATCTTTATACCCTAAATCCTTTAGCCCGAGCATCACATTTTCTGCTACTGGATCCATTACTCCTGGTTTATATGCGATTTCAATCGTGTGCGACAAATTCTTGGTTGTCTTTTCTGATACGCGTTTAATCGTAAATCTTTCTGATACTGCATCGCAGATAAAATTTTGGGCAATTTTCTTGATAGTTTCAATTGGCAGATTGGTCAATAGATAATAAATATAAATTATTTTAAGGTCTTGTACTTTATTAATGCCTAAATCCTGAATACTCTTTTTTAATGCTTCGGCTTCAGGATTAATTCCCTTTTTCTGAATTTCTATTGCCCATACTCGATGCATACTAATCTAAATAGAACTCAGCCTTTAGGAATTTTCAATCCCAGAGTATAGACTTTTTATATCTGTGATTAATTTAATTGGCATTCAATCAACAATATTAAGTACTTTTAGATTTATTATTGCCTAGATTTTAATCCCAGTGTATATACTTTCTTATAACCACGCGCTTTAATCAGATTTCGGGCATCTAAGATGAGTCGGCTATGTTTCAAAATAAAATTGGCATCATAACAACTGTGGTCAGTAAGAATCAACACACAATCCGCCCGTTTCAAATTTTCCGCAGTAAGAGCAACCGATTTATAAGTCTTATGATTAATTTTAAGCATTGGCACATACGGGTCATTATAGGCAATCTTTTTAACTTTATCCGCTAAAAGTTCCATTACTTTAATTGCTGGCGAATGCCGTGTATCACCAACATTTTTCTTAAATGCCGCACCGATAATAAAGAGTGAAGCATTCTTAGAACAGATACAATTTTCACCTAATACTTCAAACAATCGGTCAACAACCTTAAACGGCATATTCTCATTTACCTGTGCTGCCAGTTCAATAAAATTAGAATGGAAGTCATATTCTCGCGCTTTCCAGGCAAGATAATACGGGTCAATTAAAATACAATGTCCACCAATACCAGGTCCAGGATAAAACGGCATAAAACCAAATGGCTTACTTTTAGCCGCTTCAATAACTTCCCAAACATCAATATTGCCCATTCGCTCACACATCAAAGCCAGTTCATTAACTAATGCGATATTGACACTGCGGAAAATATTTTCTAAAAGTTTAGACATTTCTGCTACCCGCGGATTAGAAACCGGCACCACCTTATCAACAAATTGGCTATAAAAGAGTTCAGTTAACTTGGTGCAGGTTTTCGTAACCCCTCCAACCACAACCGGTGTCGTTTTCGTCGTAAAAGTTTTATTGCCCGGGTCAATTCGCTCTGGCGCAAAAGACAGATAAAAATCCTTTCCCACTTTTAATCTTGATTGCTCTAAAATCGGTAAAAGCACTTTTTCTGTTGTTTCGGGATAAGTGGTACTGCGCAAAATAATTAATTGTTCAGGTTTCAGATACTTAGTAATCTCATTACCTGCATCAATAATATAAGAAACATCCGGGTCTTTGGATTTAGTAAATGGAGTCGGCACACAAATATTGATGATATCACAATCTTTACAAATCCGGTAATTATCATAAGCAACGATTTTTTTATCTAAAACCAAAGGTGCGAGTTCATTATCCGCAACATCTTCAATATAACTCTTTCCCAAATTAATTAATCGGACTTTATTCTTATCCGTATCAATACCAAATACTTTATAACCGGCTTTAGCAATTTCAACTGCTAATGGTAATCCGACATATCCCATTCCGACAATACCAACTTTTGCCGTTCGCTGAATAATTTTATTTTGTAAAGTCATTAATTCCTCCTGAAAAAAATCAAACGGGATAAATAAAAATTAACCACAGAACATTTAATTTCGCTCTATGACTTTTCCCAACTTTCATAAAGTTTTTTAATTCAATATATATTGAGCTAAAGTGTAATATCAAAAGATAATTTTACTTGATATTTTTAATTTGTCAATATTTTACAATGTGTCCAAGAGATACTATACAATTTACAAGATTTAATGATAGTAGTTATAAAAAAAACAAGTTCTTAAATTAGCAAAAGTTTTTATTGACATTTAGAGTAAGGAGATATATTCTTATATACAATACTTTAGGAGCATTAAATGTCAAAAAATCCTGGTCGCAACGACCCCTGTCCCTGTGGTAGTGGCAAAAAGTATAAAAAGTGCTGTATGATTAAATCATCGGTTGGCTATGGACCTGACGAATTTTTAAAATCAAAAATTATCCAAGACCTGCGCGAATTTAGCGAAACTCATTATCAAGATGCAATTGATGAGGCTTATGATATTTTCTGGGATGTTTTTGACCCATTCGAATTGGATGACGATAGTATGCTCAATTTCTGTGAAATCAATTTCAAGGAGTGGTTCGTTTATGATTATGTGCTTGATGAAAATACTGGGGCAACCATTATTGATAATTTTCTTAAGCAAAATAAAAACTTAGTCCAAGATGAAATCAATGTCCTCAAGATAATGAAAAATGCTTATATCAGTCTTTACGAAGTCCAAGAAGTTTTCCCTGAACAAGGAATGTTACTCAAGGATGTTTTTTCTAATGAAGAATATATGGTCCGAGAAAGATTAGCAACCCGAAGTGTTCAAAAATGGGATATTTTTGCTACTCGACTACTTTACCTTGATGAAAAATATATAATGAGTGGTTGTGTTTATCCTTATCCTTTACACCTGAAAGAAAATATCATCGCTTATATCAATCATTGTTATCAAGATTACAAAAAAGATTTTCCAACATCAACATTCAAGGAATTTCTCAAGAATTGCAGTAATATTTTTAATTATTTGTGGTGCTATATTATTAAGAATCTGCCCAAACCAATACTGGTTACCACTGATAAAGAACCATTTGTCTTTTCTAAAGCAATCTATACTCTCACCAACAAAAAATCAGTCATTGACAAATTAACCAAAGCCCAAGAATTGGAAAAAGTAGAAGACAATGAATTTCTCTGGCTCAATGAAAAAGATACAATTCTTGCCAAAATTGAAGTCAAAGATAATGAACTAATCCTGGAATGCAATTCTAAAGAAAGATTCGAGCGAGCAAAGAAAATTATTAATAAATATCTTGCCAATCTAATTACTCATCAATCTGATGAATACAAGGACCCTTATGAGATGCTCAAATCAATGAAAGACCTGCCGTTAGAACAACCTGTGCGCACAATGCCAAAAGAAGTAGAGCAAAAACTATACAGCACTTTTATGCAACAACATTATGAAAAATGGTTGACGGAAAGCATTCCTGCCTTAGATGGTAAAACACCACTTGAAGCAGTCAAAACTGAAGAAGGCAAAGCCAAAGTAATTGAACTATTAAAAAGAATTGAGCATGACCAAGAAGCCAATAAACGAGAAGGTAGACCATATATTGAGATTAGATGGCTTTGGGAAAGACTAAATATTCCTCATGATGATTAACCTTAAACCTCAATAAATTTCAATTCATTTTCATTAAATTATACCTTTTGTCCTAACTTGATTCAAGGACAACCGGATGTCCCCAAAAATTCTGCGCTCTTTAAAAATCAAACCCAAAATAATTGCATAAAATGTTTTGACATTTGTGTATCTAAACTACAAAGCGAATTAACTATATAGCAAATATTACCTGAAACAATTAAACTTTACCCAATAAAAGAAAAGTAGACTCTTGACATTTCTGTATCTAAACCACAATACAAATTAACTATATAGCAAATATTACCCAAAACAATTAAACTTTACCCAATAAAAGAAAAGTAGACTCTTGATATTTCTGTATCTAAACCACAATGCAAATTAACTATATAGCAAATATTACCC
>JBDRUT010000015.1:0-41689 GCA_039801465.1 Caldifarciminota bacterium | reverse complement strand
GAATAGTTTTTATGAATATCAACGCCTAAATAAACATCAGCCATATTAACTCCTTTCCTAATACATCATAAACATCATAATATTACCAAAGTTATTCTTATTTTCTATTTTCATTTTATCCTTGACACAGGATTTTCTATTTGATAATATTTAACAATTTAAAATAGTTGTAAAACAATCATATTAATAAATGCGATGTTATGAAGAAAAATAATACAAACTTTGTAAAAATATGAAGATACTAAATATCAAGTGGCAGAGGCTTGTATCTAACGGCCAAACCTGTCCGAGATGTGACTCTACAGAAAAGGAAGTTGAAAAGGCAGTTTTCACTCTTAAACGGGCGCTTAATCCATTGGGCATAAACGTTGTTCTAGAGAAGAGGGAAATTTCTCTGGTCGAGTTCAAAAAAGACCCAATGCAGTCCAACCAGATTTGGATTAATGACAAATTGTTAGAGGATTGGGTTAACGGAACCACCAGCCAAAGCCTGTGCTGTGACGTCTGCGGTCCTTTTGAGTGTAGAACTGTTAAAATAGAAGGAGATGTTCACGAAGCAATTCCCGCGGATTTAATTATTAAAGCTGGGCTTGTCGCGGCTTCACAGTTGGTTATAGGAGGAACCAATGAATTGTGTTGCGAGAGCGAAGCCACAAATACACCCGACTCCAGTTGTTGTCCAAAATAGCACAACTTTTTAAGTCTAAAATTGTTCTTTCAATAATTTGACTCTATTACAAAAGTAGAGCCATTTTTACATAAAACGTTATTATTTTTGATAATTTATTACTAATTAATAATACTTATTTTAGTTCAATAACTCATCAACAGCAATATCAAAAGCATTGGTTAATTTTTGTAACGTATCAATTGTAGTGTTGACGGTTCCGCACAGCTCTAACTGTATAACTGTTAACAGGAAGTATCGGCCAATTTTTAAAGTCGGGTTTTAGACATGGCTTTTTGTTTCCTTAATTTTTTATTTTTTGCCTATGGGTGAATTTCTCTTGACATTATAGTATTAAAAAATAGTATGTATTTAGAAAGTGGTCTTTAACTATGATACAAAATTGTTTTTATAATGTAAAGATATTTTTAGGAAATGTAATTCCTCAAATTTACTTAAAAATTCCGAATCTAATTACCGAAGTCAGCAAAACTACTAATTGGACCTATTGTCTTCCATTGCTGAATCCTAATCTGTCATATTATATTGCATTTAATATGCCAAACATAAAATGCTTTAACAACATCTGACCATCTGTGATTAAGCATTAATTTAAAACTATTATTTATGAGAATATTCATTAAAGTGAAATGTAATGCCAAAGAAAACAGAATTATCTCAGTAAATGATAACAAATTAATCGTGTATGTTACAGAACCACCAATTGAAGGAAAAGCAAACAGAGCACTTATAAAATTACTCTCCGAGCACTTTAAAATCCCACAATCTAACATTATATTGGAAAAGGGCTTGAAATCAAAGCATAAGATTGTATTGATAAAAAACATTTAAAGAAAATATCATTTGAAATTAAAACTACTGAAATCACAAGTTAAATAGGAAGGCTCATAATTTTCTTGATATTTTTACATATATTCATTTTAATTAATACAATAATATTTTTGCACATTCGGAATATCATTACTTTTAAAAAATAAATTAATATACATTAGTTCTTTAATTTTAGCAAAAAGATTAGTCTATGCGGTCACTTAGGTCTCTTATCTAATAAAGGTCCTCCATCCACTGTTTACAAACTACCCTAATCACTCTTAGCCCTACCCTAGCCTTTTGACATTAATTATAAATTTGATACGAAAAACCAAATTTATAATACCAATTCAAGATATCTGTAAATCAAATGTTTCCAATCAACACTTACTATTTAAATTTACGAACGGCTAAATGGTAAGTTTTTAGATAAATTCTAATTTGCTCTATGTTTAACCAATATTTCTCATGATTAATTGATTTCTATGAAACGCAGTTAAGTTTATAAAAAAAGAACCCAGCATATTAATGCTGGGTTCAGGTTGGCGGCTAGATAAAAAATATATTAAGGTGTGCGAGGTGTCAAAATAAAGTTAATATCCGGTGTATTTTGACCACTAAAAACAGTTACTGGAGTAGGATACATCTTAGGATAGTAATTCTGGGCGCGTGCCATAACATGATAATCTCGTGGTGGCAGATTGGTGATTGTATAGGTGCCATCTTCCGCAGTTATTGCCCGACGCACAAACCGACGATAACGAGCAGTAACAGTTGCACCGGCAATTGGTAAACCAGTTGCCGAATCAGTTACCACTCCAGAAATCGAGCCCGGGTCTTGAGGTGGCGGAGGCGGAGTCATTGGAACCAATGCAAAGTTTATGTCCGTCGTCGTCTGACCAGCGACAACGGTCACTGTGGTTGGATATCTTTGAGTTCGATAACCAAGTGCCTTAGCAGTTACTTGATAATCACCTGCTGATAGATTGTTTATTGTATAAACTCCATTTTCATCCGTAAAAGCACGTCCACCACAACTGCCTGGACGACAAGCGTTCACTTGTGCGTTAGCAATTGGTAAACCAGTTGCCGAGTCAGTTACCACTCCAGAAATTGAACCAGGGTTCGGTGGTGGCGGAGGCGGCGGAGGTGTCATTGGTGCTAAGGCAAAATTAATGTACGGAGTATTCTGACCAGCAACGACTTCTACCGGGGTCGGATACACTTGCGGACGATATTGCATTGCCGAAGCAATAACTTGATAAGAGCCAGCAGGAACATTTGTAATAGTATAAGCACCTGAAGAATCAGTATATGCCATTCTACAACAATTCATTGAGCCACGAGCCACAACTTTGGCATGGAAAATAGGTAATCCAGTTACTGAATCAGTTACAATACCAGATATAGAGCCGGCATTCTGTTGAGCAAAAGCAGTAGTTAATAAAGCAATTCCGAAGAGAAGCGTGAAGATTTTTTTCATAATTCACCTCCTAACTTTAATTGAATTTTATTAACTCTGTTAGAGCCGACCTGTAAATTTTCTTGCCAGTTGGACCCCTTAGTTAATAAAGTTCGGTATCTAACAGAGTTATTGATGAATTTTGGTTTATATGTTTTTTCTTTCATCATAATATATTGACTACAAAAATCGTGCCAAAGTTTATTAAATCTCCAATATTTATTAAATCGCATAAGAAATTAAAAATTAATACAATTCTGCTATTTTTAATCTACCTATTTCTATAATAGATCTTTCATTTTTCGTTTATAGATTTGATATAGCTAGTATTGCATGTGCAAATTTTTGCACATTATTGCCGGTTTTTGCTATCTGAGTTTGAATCAGTGACTATCATAAAAGATTCTAAAAAGTTCTTAATGTAATGACGCATCAATATAATTTAAAACCCAGATGCTTGCGCAGGAAATGGCAAATCCTAAACGGCACCGGTACCAGAATGAATACTTTTTATATTTAGCGTCCATTTCTGAAAGATTACGACTATTCAAATAGTCTTGATGTGAAGAATTGGTCATAAAATGTGATACAACTAAACCTAATAAGGAAATAGTCTCAGCACTTATAAATAAATATCCTTTGATATGTTGTTTAACTGATAGTTGCCCTAATCCAGGATAAATTAACGAACGAACTTTAACTATTCTATCAATATTAATTTTTGGATTGGGATAGACTATTGGTATTAATTTCATAGTATCCCCAATCTGTCTTTTGCTTTCTTCAAATATCTCAATAATTTTAGGTGATACATATCTTGGATCTAATGTCAATCTTGGATTTAACATTAATAGATATCTGAAAGTAATTTTAGCAAGTTCTTTCTTATCTAATGCAACATAAGCAAATGCTTGATAGGTATAAAGTTGAACTAACATTGTATCAGTTAATTCTTTAGTGGTTCGAAAGATACTATCAATAGTTGTAGTCACCTGTTGATATTGTCCTTGGTTATAAAGAGATTCGACTTGGGAGAGTTTAGTTTCGATTGGTATTATATGTTTTGTATCAATGGATTGGGCTAAAATAAAATTGGCTTGTGAGTATATAAGAAATAACAACAATAAAAGAGTTAAATCGTCATTGAGTCGAGTAATATGTCCAACTGGCTTAGTTTTAAGCAAATTTATCTTAAAAAATATCAATACTTTTTATTTTACATTCAAATTTTATCAAACTTTTGCATTCGTCTCGTTGTAGCCAATTCATAATCTTTTTATCTTGTTACCAATATTTTTTCAATGGCATCAATTCTTGAATTAGAAAACGTTATTGAAAGTTTTACAAAATAAATACCCTGTGCTATCCGCTGACCAGATTTGTCGGTACCGTTCCATTTAACTGTATAAAGACCATAAGGTTGTTGTTGATTAACTAATGTTTTTACTAATGTTCCTTTTAAGTCATATATTGATAAAAGGACTTTTCCATTTTGTTTAAGTTCATACCAAATACATGTTTGTGTTCTTAGAAAATTAGGAAAAACTTTTAGGAGTGAATGATTTAAGGTTTGTGTTGGATTTGTTTCTTCATAACCAGTAGTTATGTATTGCTCAACACTGGCAACTGGTCCAATATTCCTACCATAACCGCCAATAACATATAAATTTCCATTAAGAACAGTTGCTCCTGCATAGTATCGACCAAGATTTAACGATTCACTCAGTACCCAGGTGTCTAATATTGGATTATACACATCAACTCTTGCATAGATTATTTCATTAGATCCTTGTTGTCTTCTACCGCCAATCACATAGACATTATTATTGAGCACAGCGCAACTGTGACGAGAACGAGGTTCAGGAAATTGTCTTCTAACAATCCAGGTATCCGGATAATATTGCTCATTGGCATTAGTATAACCATATAAAACACCTCCAATCGCATAAATTTTATTATTGACTTGCGCACAACCTAATTCTACTCTTGGCGTAATCATTGATTTTCGAACAAACCACGAATCACGGCTAGGTAAATAGACTTCAACGGTATCTGTATATTGGCCACCATGCGGCAAAATAAAACCACCTACGACATAGATACTTTCACCGATTACGCTTCCCGCAAATCCGTAACGACGAGTTGGCAGTCGTTTACGTCTTTGCCATTGATTTGTTTGGGGGTCATAAACTTCGCAAGATTCCACTGGCATATTCCGAGTTCGTCCACCACCAATAACATAAATTTTATTATTGACTACCGCACAAACTCCACCGCCCCTTGGTGTTGGCATTGGCGCTTTTAAAACCCAAGTGTCCAATGTTGGGTTATATTCTTCCACATAACGCACGCCGGTATCTGCTTGCCCAAAACCGCCAATCGCATATATTCGGTTATTAACTGCAGCCACCATCACTCCATAACGGGGAAAACGCATTGGTGCACGGAATGCCCACCCTGCCCAAACATTGACGATAAAACCTGTAAGGAAAGTTGTCAGTAAGTATAAATAAGACAACTTTCTGAAATCAATATAAAAATATAATAAACGCCTATTTTTACAACTTGCAATCAATAACATAAAAATTATACCGTATTATTAAAAGCAAATAATATATCTATAATCCCAATGTGCAATAATCGTGCCATAGATATTTTAATAAGACATTTTATCTTAAAACAATATTTCTTTCAATAGTTACGCGCGGTTTAAATTCAATTGTCTCTTCATAAGGTGGAAAATAAGGATTCTTTATTGTAATTTTATGATTTCCAACAGGAACTATAATAGGCACTGCAATTGGACTGGTCGTTTTATAAACGTCATCAATAAAAATATCTGCCCAGGGTTGAACCGTTATTTGTAAATAGCCTACATAATCAAAAAGATTAAAAACGAGTCTGAGATTCTCATTGCTGTTGATTGAAAATAAGGTTTCAACCAAAGGAAAATCAGGATTGATAAGTTTTAAGTTATGGGTTCCAACCTTTAAGTCAATGATTGTATCTTTAGGCGTTGTAAAAACTTTTTCACCATTAATATAAACATCAGCCCAAGGAACAACAGATACTTTAAGATGTCCTTGAAAATATTTTTGATTTGGGATCAAATCTGATGTGCCTCGGTCTTTTTTCATAAAACCTTCATCTTTTATACTATTCAAAGAAGCTTTTTGCATTAAAGTTTGGTTTAATTGTATCGAGTCATATCTTGTCTCAACTCGGTTAAATAAAGTATCTGGTGAGATACCCCCAATCAGAATTTTGGGTTTATGACTAATCTTATTAACACCAACTACTAATACAATAGTTAAAACTATAATTGACATTGCGACATAAATAAAAGATAACTTTACTTTCTTTCCGGTTGTTATTGGCGGTAACGACACATCTTGCCTTTGGGGTCCAATTAATATCTCAGACATTTCTTTTTTCAAATCAACCTTGGGCCTACCAACCATCCACTGTTCTAATTTTTCGCAAACTTCAGCAATATTTTGAAAACGGTCGGAAGCGGATTTCTTTAACATTCGTTCCATTATTTGCCACAAATCTTTATAACTTGCTAATGATGAGTCTAATTTATAAAAAGGGGTAATTTTCAAATTTAAGACATTCTGCATAACCGCAGAATAAGTTGAGGCAATAAACGGATTATGTCCAGTAATCAATTCATAAAATACCACGCCTAATGAGAAAATATCTGAGCGATGGTCAAGCGATTTACCGGTAATCTGCTCTGGCGACATATAGCCTGGAGTTCCCAGAATACTTCCTTCAACTGTAATTGAAGGCAATGATTGAGATACCGCTAGTCCGAAATCAGTTAGCTTTATCTTACCGTCATATCCAATGAGAATATTGCTCGGTTTTAAGTCCCGATGAATTATTCCTTGTTCATGGAGTCGTGACAAAACTCTACTGATTTCTAAAATTATATAACTTGCAACTACAGGTGATAATTTACCCCTTCTTTCTAAAAATTCTTTTAAACTGAGGCCTTCAACATATTCGGTAACAAAATAATAAAGACCGCTGTGTTTACCAAAATCAAAGATTTTTGTAACATTTTCATCTTTAAGTGCACTAAGCACTTTTGCTTCGCGTTCAAATCTTCTAACATTTTCTTCATCAGCAGATAATACTGGACTTAAAACTTTTAAGATGACAATTCGGTCTAAAGGTTTTTGTAAGGCTGTATAAACGACTGCTTGAGCGCTTGAAGAAAGTACACTGATTATCTCGTACTTCTCAGCAAAAACTACACCCTTATCTAAAACCATATAAATAAAACTATATAATCCTAAGTATCATTTTGAGTGTAACAAAGAATCCTGAATTTTGAGGTTATTAAGTGTGAGATTTCGAACAAAATCTTGATTGCGTTGATACTTCATTGATTTTACCAATAATAAGTTTTATTTATCAATCGTTGTATCGTTTTTTAATAACCGTAATCAATGAATGCGACTTTTTCTAAGATTTCTAAGTGTTGAGATGCTTCTTTTTTGTCGGTATAAAAACATCTCAAAACGAAAATTAAAAAATTACTCAATAGCTATTCTAATTCTTGGTCCTTGATATTATACTCTTTTAATTTATATTGCAAAGTTCGGCGTGAAATTCCCAATTTTTCTGCGGCTCTTTGTCGATTACCGCTCACTGATTTTAAGACTTCAATAATATACTCGCGTTCTCTGTTCGACAATGCTGATTTAAGACTATTTTCTTGGGATAAATCCGGTCTAATACCTAAGTCTTCCACCGTAATTAACTCTTGATTAGTTAAAGCGCAGGCTCGGGCAATAGTATTTTCCAATTCTCGAACATTGCCAGGCCAACTGTATTTTAAAAGTAGATCTACTGCTTCAGGAGTAAATCCTTTAATCTCTTTTTTCTCAATTTGGGCAAAATGTTTTAGAAAATGATTTGCTAAGAGCAACACATCATCTCCGCGTTCTCTTAAAGGCGGTAAATTAATTGTGACTCCCTGAAGCCGAAAGAACAAATCTTCGCGAAACTTTCCTTCTTTAACTCCCTGGGATAAACTTCGATTAGTTGCTGAAATTATTCGTACATCAGCCCGACGCGGTGTTACCTCTCCAATACGACGGAATTCACCTTCTTGTAATACCCTTAATAGCTTTGCCTGTATCGCTAAACTAACATCTAAAATCTCATCTAAGAATAAAGTTCCACCATCAGCTTCTTCAAACAATCCTTTCTTATCAGTAACTGCACCAGTGAATGCTCCCTTTTTATATCCGAAAAGTTCTGACTCTAACAAAGTATCCGGTATACTTCCACAGTATATAGCAACAAACTTTCCTTTTTGTCTTATGCCGTTATAATGCAATGCTCGTGCCACGAGTTCTTTACCGGTTCCGGTTTCGCCTTGGATTAATACCGGAATATTAGAATTAAGCAATTTGCGCATTAAATCGAACACCTTCATCATTTGTGGACTTCTACCAATGATATTTTCAAACTGTGTTGCCTTGGTCAATTCCGTCTTAAGATATTGATTTTCTTCTAAAAGTAATTTACGCAAACGCGCGTTTTCAATCGCAATTGCTGCTTGGTGAGAAAATGCTTCCAAAAATTCTAAATCCTCCTCGGTAAAAACACCTTTTCGACTGCGCGCATCAACATAAATTGCGCCTAGTAATTTCTCTCGATGAATCAAAGGCACACACATCACAGATTGAATATTGTGGAGAATTACACTTTGGGCTTTGCTAAAATCAGTTTCTTGTGCATTGTGAATTAATAACGGTCTTTGTTCTTGTAGAACTTGATTTAAGATACTTGAAGAGATTTCAGTCAAATCAGTTAAATCCTTTTGACTAAATTCTCGCGCCACAACCGGCATAATCTTATTATCTTCTTTTAGCACAATCACGCCTCTTTCAGCTGATAGGGTTTCAATTGCCAAATCCATAATTCGGTCTAAGAGTTCATTGTAATCCATTATGGAATTAATCGTCTGGCTAATTTTATATAGTGTTTTGAAACCGTCTTGAGTCATAGGATTAAAACATTAAATGTTAAAAACATATATTAACGCCCAGAACCTCAGATATACATTATTTCTAAATTCTATTATATTGTATTTCTTCATACATTATTGCGTGTTCGCATAAGACAAACTTATGAAGAGTCCTTTATTAATAATAGTCTTATTACGATAATGTGTCAAGGCTACAGTGCGAAAATCAATTTCTATTACAAATCGATGCGGTCCACTATTTATTAAACAAAAATCTATTGTGGAAGCAAAATTCATTATTATAAACAGTTCATAGTAGATGAAGACACAATGAAACATTGAATCTTATTTTCTCTTTCCTGTAAACGTTTTGCATCAGAGTCCCCTAAACATATACTATCATTTTGGACTATTATTCAGTTTAATCTTTACTAAGGAATTAGACTTTCAGCAAAACGGATTGACACATCAATGTTTTAGCGTAAAATCTTATCGTGACTAAAGTTCGACTTCGGAATATAATCTATATAATTACGGTTTTGTTTACTGCCTGTCAACCTGAACGGGATAATCCTTATGACCCGAAGTCAATAAAAACAAAGCCCAGTATCATTGGAGGAAAAGTAATAACTAAAAATGGGGCACCAATAGAAAATGCTAAAGTTTCTCTACTCTTCCAATTTGTAGCGAAGACAATATCCACTTCTTCAGACCGATTCGGAAACTATTCGGTAGATTATATCTACAATCTTAACTACGGTGACTCAGCAATTATTATAGCAGAAAAGGATGGCTATTGCCCATCACAAAAATCTATCATAGTTGACATTAATCGCACTGATACAATAAACTTTACACTTGATGCTATTCCGCAATTTAGTGCTGAATCGATAACTTCTTATCACGAACCATTTCTCCCTGGTGATGATATATATTTAGTTAATTTTAGTGTTCGTGTTTTTGATGCAGATGGCTTAAATGACATTGAAAGCGTTTATGTTTTAATCCCTGAACTTAATAAAATATTTCCTCTATATTACACCACTAATGGTATTTACAAAGATACGGTACCGGCTGAAGTGTTTCCTGATAGTACTTTAGAAAGTCTAATTGGTAAAGATTGCTTTTTTGAAGTATTAAGTATTTCCCAATCTCGTTTTAGGTCAAATCCGTATCGATTGAGTCGAATTATTTACGAAGCTCCAGAACCAATTAGTCCAACTTTAGATACAATAGTTAATCAAAATTTTTCTTGTGTCTGGCATAAATTATCTCTGCCTTTCCCTTTTACTTATGAGTTTGAGATATACTATATTCGACCAGATTTTCGATTGGTCTTAGTCTATCAAGAAACTGCAATTCCCTCTAACGATACTATGATTACTATTCCAACATTAGAACCATATTCAGGACATTTCTTTTGGCAGGTATCAGTTAGAGATAACTTAGGAAATATCTCCAAATCGGTCCATTCGCTTTTTTATTTCTATCCTTAGTTTTTAGTCCTATTATAAAAAATACTGATTCTATTGGATTCCAAGTTGATGCAAATCTATGATTTTCCTGTGGCTTCGTGATTAGATTATTTTCGATTGAATTTTTAGATAAAATACTTACTAAAAACTGATTGTATCTTTTCTTTAACTGAATCCATTGAAATTGGTTTTTGTAATATCTCTTGCATTGATGTCATTTTAATATTTCTCATTCCACAGGGGTTTATATAGTTAAAATAATCTAATTCCGTAGATACATTTAATGCAAAGCCATGGAATGTTACTTGTTTCGAAACTGCAAGTCCAATTGAGGCAATCTTTTTATTGCCAACCCAAACACCAATATTAGGATGAGACACCTGTGCAACAATATTAAATTCTTTTAACACTTCGATTAAAATCTCTTCAATCTTATAAATAAACCGTCTGACACTAACTAACGAGTTCTTTAACTTAAAAATTGGATAACCAACAATTTGTCCCGGACCATGAAAAGTAATATCTCCTCCCCGTTCCACCCGATAAATTGGAATATTTTTTTCTTGTAAATTAATTTTGGAGACTAAAAGATTCTCTTCTTTACCTGATTTACCTAAAGTGAATACTGCAGGATGTTCAACTAAAATCAAGGTATCATTAATTTCACCATTTACTCGTTTTGCCCAGACTTCCTTCTGTTTTTCTAAAGCAATTTTATAGTCACAGAAACCTAAATCAATAAACTCCACAGTATGAAATTTTAAACCCAAAGCACCAAATTACAAATAATATCAACATCCTAATATTTAAATCTTTAATATATGAATTGCCTTTTTATCCACTGCACTTACTGCTTCCAAAATTGCCTCAGATAATGTTGGGTGTGGATGAACCGTTGCAATGATATCCTGCAGTCTAATATTAGCGTTGATTGCCAAAGATAATTCAGTAATTAAATTGGATGCTTCAGGTGCTAAAATCTGGGCACCTAAAATTAAATTAGTATTCTTATCAGCGATGATTTTCACCATACCTTCAAGTTGGTCAATCGTTTTGGCTCGGCCAATTGCGGACAGAGGAACTTTACCAATGACATAATCACAATTCAACTCTTTTGCATCTTTTTCAGTAAGGCCGATTGTTGCTAATTCTGGGTCAGTATAAACACAATTTGGAATAAATTGAACAGGCTTAATATTTTTTTCACCTGCAATCATCTCTGCAACAACAATACCTTGTGCCATTGCCTTATGGGCTAATAATGGTGGTCCGATAATATCACCTATTGCGTAAGTCTTGTCTTGGCAACGATAATTTTCATCGGTAATAATAAATCGTTTATCGTTTAACTTAATTTCAGTATTTTCTAATCCCAAATCATCAATATTAGAAACTCTACCAACTGCAAGTAGTATTTTATCAGCATTAAGAGTGTGTTCTTTATCATCAGTAAAAAATATAATTTCTAAATTACCCTGTTTCTTTTGGACCTGAATGATTTTACTTTTAAGAAAGAACTCAATTCCCTGTTTGCTAAGAATTCTTTTTAGGTAATTGGACATTTCGGTATCGGTTCCAGGTAATATTTGGTCAGCAATTTCAATAATTATGACTTTACTTCCAAGACGATTATAAATCGTTGCGAATTCAAGTCCAATTGCACCAGCACCAACAATCACAAAACTTTTAGGAACATCTCCAATATGCAATGCTTCATCAGAATTAACAATTTTATCATTGTCGGGTTTAACATTAGTAAGCATTGCTGGTTTAGACCCGGTTGCGATAATAATATATTCCGGTTTAATTTTATGTTCTGTGTGATTTGGTTCAGTTAGCAAAACCGTTTCTTTGTCAATAAACTTAGCATGTGCCTTTACAATTTGAACATTACTTTTTCGAAGCAGAGATTCAACCCCTTTTCGAAGCTGCTCGACAATGTTGCTTATTGTATTATTAAATAGAGTAAAGTCAATTTTCGGTTCAGAAAATCTTATGCCGGCTCTATTTGCCTTTTTAGCATGGGCAATAATACTTGTGTAATGTAATAGCGCTTTAGTTGGAATGCATCCGCGATTAAGACAAACGCCGCCAATCTCATCTTTTTCTACTAATAAAACTGACTTGCCCAATTGAGATGCTCTAATTGCCGACACATAACCACCTGGACCAGCACCAATAATCAAAATATCGGGATTGACCATTTTATTAACTCAACAATCTTCTCAGGTGAATATAAATAAAAATCTTCGGTTCACGCATTACATTCCCAATAATATCAATATTCTAATGTTTAAGATTTTGAAATTCAGGGTAACAATCTGTTAAGAACTTGTAATTTTGAATTTAGAATTTGCATATGATGTTTTATTATTCAACCCAACGAGTTTTACACCGCGCAAGATTAATTCGTTCAATCTCTTTGGTATAACGGTCAAGTAATTCTTGGGCAAAAGCAATCGGGTCAATATTAAGGTCAGTAAGTCCTTTACTTTTTGTTCCCTGTTCTTCGGCACCGATGATATTAATGCCTAAATGAATTAAAGATGACACTGGTGATGCGGTTGCAGTTGATATTGTAATTTTGGCATCATTGATAAAGAGGTCAGTGCCTACTCGACGTACAATAAGTTTTCCCAGTTTCTCATTTAATAAATCTTTCACCATATCCACTAATAGATATTGTCGGAGAATTGCTTTTTCCAAATCAATTTCAAAATGTTCAGCAATGAAATGGAGCATCCGCGGAGCATAAACCCGTTTCCCGGCTTTAACATCTTCTAAATCAACTAATTCTCGAAGGCTAATATCACAGGGTCCAATAAATGCGATGATTGAATCGCCGGCAATTCCAAAATTATCGTAGGCGTATAGTGAATGTAATTGTTCACCAGTATAACCAAGTTCTTCTTTAATGAATCTGCTTCTCATTTTTACTTCCTCTGCTTTCCTAAAGCCAAAATTAATATAGTTTGCATTTATCCGCAACTTTTTCCTAATTTGATATACATCTTTCTTAGCATCACTTAGTCAAAAACCACTTCTTGTTACTCTAAATATAACAAAAGTTTTTTTATTTGCAAGTAATATTTTAAATTTAACAAAAATTGGTTTATTCTTGGAGAAGAATTTTCGGTAGTGCTTTCTAACATTTATTAGCAAGCAATATTTTTGATAAATACAATAATCATTCTTGTTTAACTCAATAAATCATCTTGGGTTTGAGAGAGAAATTGCCGCAACTTTTTTCGAGATTCATTAAAAAAATCAATTGCTTTTCGGTAATCAGGATATGTCCATTCTAGTGCTTGATAACTATTGTGTCGATAAATCAGAGTCACTTCAGCATAAACGCCATCTTTCAGATAAATTCGGTGTCCATAATTTTTATGGGTAGTCAAAACGAAATTCTGCAATGTCAAGACTCCGGGGTCTAAATTAATTCGTCTTTTATTATCTGGCGCAAGGAATTTCTTTTCAATTTGCTCAGCATATTTTTTTATTTCTACTAATCGGTCAAGACCGACAATATTTTTTGTTACTATCCAACAACGCTTAAGATTTTTCCCCATCTCTTTTTCATAATAATCTGTAAAGTCAAAAGGTATGATTGGACTGCGTATGATGACTTCACCAAAATTGTGATATAACAACTTTTCTAATTCCGGCAGTAAATTTATATCCGAAATAATTACACCCCAAACAATCAATCCATTAGGTATTGTATTGTCAGTTGATGTCACACTTTTTTCTAAAATATTTAATTTTTTGAGATTTTATTGCCCGTCGCGTTTTTGTAAAAACTCTTCTAATTCTTCTTTGCGTGGCAAATCATCTAACGATTGCAGTCCAAAATAGCGCAAGAATTCTTTACTTGTGCCATAGAGAAATGGCGCGCCGGGTTTTTTCGCTCTACCACTAATGCGAATCAATTTTCGTTCTAAAAGCGTCACAATCGGACCTGTGCAATCAACTCCTCTTATCTTTTCAATCTCCGGCCGAGTAATTGGTTGGTTATAAACAATAATCGATAAAGTCTCTAAAGCAGCTCTTGATAGTCGATGGTGACTAACTTTATATAGTGCTCGCAACCAGCTACTATATTGGGGTAGGGTATAAAGTTGAAAACCCTGTGCCACTTTTTCAATTCGAAAACTTCGATTACTTGCCTCATATTCTTGATTTAATTCTTCAATTGCACTCAGAATGTCTTCTGCACTCCGGTTGGTAATTTCACTAAGTTTAATCATTGTTAACGGACTATCCGCAGCGAAAAGTAATGCCTCAATAATGTTTTTTAGTATCGGAGTTGTTTCAGGTTGATTTATGCTACTCAAAGTTTCAGATGCTGGGGTTGCTTCTGATTGGATTTTTGTTATTGCCGGTTGCTGAGATAAAGATGTATTTGCTGATGACGATAATCCATCAGATTTATTCGACTTGCCTCCATCAGACTCTGGTATGGCCGATTGGGTATTATCTACCGAAGGAAAAGTCTCAGAATTTTGAATTAGTTTCTTATCTTCTTCCATATTATTCTATCGCAATTCTGACATCTGATATTCAGTTTTATTTTTAGTCAGACAAAATACCATTTGAGTTACTTCAATTTTGATTTAGTTACTAAGTCGAATCGTTTAAGTAATGCCGAGATTGCTTTTTTTATCTGTTCTTCACGCAAAAAGCAGGTAATTTTCATCTCTGAACTGATAAAAGCATCTGTATGGATTTTAAGTTTATGAAGCGTTTCAAATAATCCGGAAAAAATTTCTACATCACTGCCAATACCAGGACCGATAAGTGAAATTGATGCCAAATTTTTTGCTTCGACTAAACTTTCGGCATTAACTAATTTTTTTGCAGTTTCTAACACTGCTTTAGCAGCCGGATAATTCGCATTTGTAACAATAAACGAAAGATCAAATTTCTTATGATAGGGAACACCGTGCGCAAAAAACAATAATGGAATTTTTGCTTCGGCTAAACGCACAACCACTTGATGTAAACATTTCGGTAATTGTGGAACCGCAACTAATGACAATCGACACAAATTCGTTGAATGGGAAATTGCTCGGACAAATGCTTTCTCCGTATGTTGTTTTGTTAAATTATCGCTATTTATCATTGTTGCATTATCCTTTTTTAATGATTTAATTACTAACGGAACTTTATATTTTAATGCCAAAGCGCAGGCTCGCGGGTGAAGAATCTCTGCTCCTGCTGTTGTCAATTCAGACATTTCCTCATAAGATAATTGCGGAATATGTTTTACTGAAGGAAATAGTTTAGGGTCTTCAGCAAAGACTCCTAAAACATCTTTATACAGTTCGCATCGTTTGGCTTTAAGAAATGCCGCAATCGCAACTGCGGTAACATCCGAACCACCGCGTCCCAAAGTTGTAACTTCTTTATTAAAACTTACTCCTTGGAATCCAGCAATAATTGGAATTTTGTTTTGTTCTAAGGCTTCATATAAACGACTTCCTTTTATCTCAATTATACGGGCATCAGTATGTTGAGCATCAGTTATGATGCCTACTTGTGAACCAGTAAAAGAAATTGCCTCATAACCTCGATGCCAGATTGCTAAAGAAAGTAGTGCCATCGTTATCCGTTCACCACTGGTTAATAACATATCAATTTCACGGGCAACAGGATTCGGATTTATCTTTTGGGCTAAATTTAACAAATTATCTGTGGTATCACCCATTGCTGAGACTACAACGACTACTTTCTGTTTTGAAGTATTGCTCTTAACAATAATATCAGCAACCCTTTCAATCGCTGGCAGGTCTTTAATTACACTACCGCCAAATTTCTGAACAATGATTTCCATTTATGCTTCCAATGTAACTTTTTCCCAAGAAAACTTTTCGTATTGCTCAGAATGAAGCAAACGACAATCCGGTTTTCTTATGACAATATCTATAATCTTATCAATTACTTTAAATTCTTTAAAAAGACTACTACTAAATTGCGGAACATTGATACCCAAAATAAATCTAATCACCTGAGCCTTATGCCTTAGGTCTAACATCTAGCCTTTTGCATTATGTCTCTTACTTCTTGCCTTTAACATCTCAAATTCTGCATTCGGTCTAATGCGGTCTTTATCGTTTTTATTGAATGGATTAATGCAAATCGAATATATCCTTCGCCATATTCACCGAAACCTCTACCGGGTGCAACTAATATTCCGGTTTTTCTTAAAAGATAAGCGGTGAATGTCTTAGAATCATCTTTATATTTTGCAATGGGAATTTTAGTCCAGAGATAAAATGTTGCTTCGGGCATTTTAGTTTGCCATCCTAATGCTTGTAGTCCTTGAGCAAAAAGTGCCAACCGTTTCTGATATTCTTGACGAGTATGCTCAGCAAATTTTTCCATATTATTTAAGGCAAAGATTGCTGCATCTTGAATTGCGCCAAATGGTCCAGAATCGACATTTTGTTTAATCTTCAAAAGTGCTTTTAAGATATTTTTATTTCCAACTGCAAAACCAATTCGCCAACCACACATACTAAAAGTCTTTGATAGGGAATGAAACTCAACACAACACTCTTTGGCATCAGGTGCTTCTAAAATACTATGCGGTGGTGAACCATAATATAATTCAGAATAGACATTATCATTGAAGCAATAGAAACCATATTTTAGTGCTTTATTTACGACATCTTGATAAAATGAGATTGGCGCAACTACGGTGGTTGGATTATTCGGATAATTTAGCACTAATAGTTTTGTTTTCTTGTTTGGTCGGATTTTATTAAGTTCGGGCAAAAAATTGTTTTCTTCTTTAAGTGGTAATATAACCGGCTTTCCACCAGCAAGAAGGGTTTGATTAAGATAAACTGGATATGATGGTGATGGAATATAAGCAATATCATCTTTATCAATCATTGCCCAGAACAGATGTCCAATACCTTCTTTTGTGCCCAGAACAATTACCACTTCATTTTCTGGGTCGAGTTTCACATTAAATCGGCGCTGATACCAATTAGCAACCGCTTTTCGAGTTTCTATTGAACCAGCATAAGTAGGATACCGGTGATTTTCTAATTTATTTAGTGCCTGAATCAATTCCGCAATAATTCTTTTGTCAGGAAAGAATAGCGGATTGCCTTCACCGAAATCAATAATCTCTTGTCTATTTTTTAAAATATATTCTGCTTTTAGTTGGTCTAAGTCAGCAAAAAGATAAGGTGGAATTTTATTTAAGCGCGTTGCTTGCGCAAAGATTTTAGAATTTTTCACTTGTTTTTAAAGGTAATTAGTTTTTTTGATTGTAAATTCAGATATAATATTAAAGAAGTTGTTGTTAAAAGTATTCTTAATAAGTCCTGTATTCTGGGCATGGCCTATTGTATCTTACAACCGGTATTCTGTTGATTATATCGGACCACAGGCCAAGCACTCTTTGCTGGCGGTGCAAAGCCATTAAAAGCATATAATTGTCCTTGCCATGACCCAATATAAACCGTGCCGTCATTGTCAATCACTGGTGATGGACTATACATTATCTCTTTACTGTCATCTGCAATCATCCACTTAAAAAGTAACTTCCCCTTCGGGTTAATCACATAAAAATAACCATCATCTGAAACAAAGTAAATATTACCTAAAGAATCAATCGCTGGTCCAGAGAAAAGATAGTAGTCAGTCTCAAATACCGGTGTCACTTCACCGTAGACATCTTTTTGATATAAGAAACCATCTTCAGCACCAAAATAAATAACACTATTAGCTCCGATTGCTACTGGTCCGCGGATTGCATCTTCGTCTGGTGTTGGTGCAATCCATTTCAATCTACCGGTTTTAGTAACTGCATATAATGCGCCATCTGTGCCGCCAACATAAATCGTGCCATCAAAACCAATTGCCGGCGAACCAAAGAAATAGGCTTCATTTTCTTCAGGTGGTTTGAAAGTCCATTTAAGTTTACCTTTCGGCGAAAACGCATAAATCGCATCTGATGCGACATAAATTGTGCCATCAGCATCAATAACTGGCGAACCAGCAATTTCATCACCAGTCTGATAGGTCCATAATAACTTACCCGAAGATGATACCGCATAAATTTTCCCATCGTCACAACCAAAATAAACACTGCCATCTTTTCCAATTGCTGGTGATGAATAAATTGAATTTCCGGCTTTGAATTGCCAGCGTTCCTGACCTGAAAAATCGACTGCATATAAACGGCCATCTGTTGAAGTAATATAAATTCCGTTTTTATCAACTGCCGGCGATGAATAGACGGCAAAAAGTGCAGAAAATTTCCATTTCAGACTACCATCAGGATTAAGTGCAATGAGTGAGCCATCTTCACAAGTTAAATATATCTCTTTTTTAGGTCCGATGGCAACTGCAGAATAAGTCCCGGATTTTTGAGAATACTGCCACTTTAATAAATTGGGAACAATAGTAAGCAACCAAGGATTTGACCATTCACTAACATTACCTTTATCATCTTTAACTCGGACCCTAACACTAAAAACACCAACACTTTTATATTGATATTTTTCCATATGGACATATCCTGACGGAATAAAATCGCTCCATCCTGATAAATTTTCATCACCCCAATCAAATTGATAAGAAACTTTATCGTTATCTGGGTCAGTAGTCTGAACTGTGAATTCAATTGGCGCAGTCGTATCACCAAAAAGTTGAGTTATAATTGAATCTGGTGTTAACGGTGCCAGATTTTCACCAAGCAGAAAACTAATCATTAATGAAATCAAACTTACACTTATTCTCATATCTTGACTCCTTAATTCAAATTAATTATCTTACTAAAGCCAAAAAACGAGTGTCGAATTTCACAATAAACAGATATCATAATTTATAATAAAATAAACAAAATTTTTGAAAAGTCAATGCTGATGTGAAAGAACACAATAAACCAAGCAAATGATATTGAAATTAGAAAAAATCTAAATTCCAAAACTCCCAAAATGTTTTGTTACTTTTCAACCAACTACATTGTTTTGAATGCTGGGGTCAAAATAGACTGATAAGCACACACAGATTCTCTTATTTAATTTCAATTATTTCTTAAGAGCATAATTGCAAACATTAAATTCTTTTATTGTTTTCAGTAAATGAAATACTTGATGAATGTCTATGGAAATTCTGTTAAATTATAGATAAGCAGATTTTTTTCTTTCGGCTAAAAAAGAAAGTATGCTTTACTTCTGACAACAGAAAAATGCAACCGTCTTCTCAACCAATTCGTCTTTTATCCTTCAAATATTCTGAACGCAGGACTTGGTATACTCGGTAATCTAATCCGCAGTCTAAAGAGCAATCCTATGGGTAAGCCGATGGGCTGCCGACTGGCTTGCCCACTGGCTAGCCCCCCTGCTTACCATCTGGACTGCGGATAATATAATCTAACCCATTATCCTATAGACAATTAACCAAATTATCGGCTCTATTGCAGACTCAATTATCTATTGGATAACCGACTCAACTCATTACTATTCCCAATTTGAACATCCCCAACCATAGATTTTTAACACTTCTAAACATAATAAAATTTATACATATATATAAACAAAAATTTAAGCAAAAATTTAATATAACCTATTGAATCAGAAAGTGATAAATAAAAATAGACCTATTACGATGGTATGGCTCTCCCCACTGCGGGTTATGCGAAGTAAAATATGGTAATTTTTATATACAAATTCTTCTTTTAGGAGATTTGGTATATTACCAATTATTTTATCTGTTAAGGCATCTGTTAAAGTCTTTTTTAGCAGGTATTTTAACAACATTTAAGGAGTAGCATTTAGATTACGAATTTTGGAGCGGTTCAGGACATCAATTTCTTTACACTACGGAGAACTTGTTAAGCCAGATTTATAATTTTTCAGAAACGCGTCAAGCATTACGCCTTACACATCACCTTTTTGGCATCAAGCGTCAAGCAACCCTTTTTCATCAGGGGCGAGTCCGTGATTCGTGACCGTTTTCCGTTATCCGTCTTTTACGGTTCACGGTTAACGGACACGGTTCACGGATGTCCATCCCTTTTTCATCAGGGCAGGCTTTCAGACTGTAGCCTTTTTAAATCCTTATAATTCAATATCTTTAATATGCCAAATGTGTTGACTCCCCTATTTTTTGCCATTTTTGCGTCAACCCAGTATTTCAAAGAACAGTGCATTTTCTGTATTTATCTTACCTAATTTAATTTTTAATGATTGTCAAGTCCAAATTTCAATCACCTGTTACAAAACAAAAAATGCTGTAAAACTTCACATTTTATTCACCTTGGTTTAATTTTTATTATTTTATCATTATTTCACATTGAGATTTTACTATGAATATTTACAAATATTTTATGATGTTATCGCACTACAAACCAAATCTTTCCTTCAAAAATATATCCCATTTTTCTCATTGCCAACGCTTCCATTGCTGAACCAGGAACTCTCACACCTTTAAAGGCAAAAGTTCGTCCCACATGACGCCCCTTTGATATTTTTGAGTAAGCCTGTGCGAGTTTATCAGGTAGAAATTTACCCAAATCGTCAACTCTACCATCCAAGTAAACTATCTTTACATTACCATCTTCGTCATCACCCACAATAATCGCTTCTTGCTCAAAGCTTTGAGCAATATTCAGCATCTCCTTATTAAATTCATCTTTTGTTTTCCATTTCTCATCACCAGGATAAGGCACGACCAACGATTTTTCGTGATACTCTATACCTTTTTCGTCATCATACCACACACCATCTAACTCAATATAACCTGCTCCAGCTCTATGCACTTTCCAATTTAATTCCCTAAACGCCTTTTCTTCTGTTTCATTATCTCTGTTCTGATTAGATGATAAAATCACAAACCCACGATTAATATGCTTCCAAATCCGGTCTAAACCAAATTCATATAATCCGGTACCTAATCTATAACGGTCTTCTTTTTTCATTGTTCACCCCCAAATATAATATCTTATTACAATATAATATTACTAATCCCAAAATAATAATCAACAACAAAACAAAAATATCATCACCAAGTATCTCTTGCATCATCTCTGATATTTTTTTCGCAACCCATTCTCATCAGGACAAAGTCCGTGATTTGTGACCGTGTTCCGTTATCCGTCTTTTACGGTTCACGGATGTCCATCCCTTTTTCATCAGGGCAGGCTTTCAGACTGTAGCCTTTTTAAATCCTTATAATTCAAATACCTTTAATATACCAAATGTATTGACTCCCCTATTTTTTGCCCTTTTGCGTCAACCCAGTATTTCAAAGAACAGTGCATTTTCTGTATTTACCTTACCTAATTTTTAATGAATTGTCAAGTCCAAATTTTAGATGCTCTGCGTTTGCGATTGACTGCTCCGGACTTGCTAATTTAATTCTGTGGCTTCAGTGTTTTCAATGGCAATAAGAGTTACTCAGCATTCTCTTTTAAGTTTTCAGATAATGAATTTACCTTTTTTGTAGATTAGACTATTGTCAGCGAAGACTTCACCTTGTTCTCTTAAATCGCAGACCATATCCCAATGTAAACTGGATTTGTTTTTTCCGCCGGTTTCAGGATAAGATGAACCTAAGGCAAGATGGATTGTGCCACCAATCTTCTCGTCAAATAGAGTGTTCTTAATAAATTTGGTAATGCCGTAATTGGTTCCAAAGGAAAATTCACCAACTCTTTTTGCTCCCTCATCCATTTTTATCATTGATTTTAAGTAATCTTCACCTTTCGATGCTTTAACTTCAATTACTTCACCTTGTTTGAATCGCAAATAGACATCATTAACTTCTCTGCCCATATACACACAGGGAAACGAGAATTTAATGACACCTTCAACTGTATCTTCAATTGGTGTGGTGAAGATCTCGCCATCCGGAAAATTCTCTTTACCTTCGCAACTAATCCATTTTCTGCCCTGAACGGAAAACGATAAATCCGTGTCTTCACTTTTGATTCTGAGTTTCTTTACTTTGCTTAAAATCTTAATAATTCTTCGCTGTTCTTTTGCCAAATCCTGCCACTTTTTAATTGGGTCTTTATCATTCAGAAATCCTGCTGAGAATATGAATTCGCTAAATTCATCCAGTGACATTTCCGCATCTTGGGCTTGAGCATTATCTGGATATGCAGTTAAAGACCAGCGCATTAATCCTTTGTGCGCCCGTTCTAATCGTCTTTCTAATAGATAACCCGTGGCTTTACGTCGCAGACTCAACCGTTTTGGGTCGTAATTGGAAAGTGATTTGCGATTGAATTCGGTTATGATGTATAAATATGCTTGAATCTTCTCAATTTCAAATTTTTCTACTTCTGAAATATATGCCAGTTGTTCTTCACTGGCTTCCTTCAAAAAGATTTCATTCAGACCTTCGCCAATATATTTTACATAAGGATGGGCACCTTTTCTTAAAGCAGTTCGATAAACTTCATGAATCAACGGATTTGCTAAATGGGTTGAGATGATTTGAAACAAGTCACCTTTTTTGATTTTTAATGAATAATTTACTAACACATCTGCCCAACGTTCTAATCTAATATCTTTCATGTTGCCTCCTCAATTAAAATACAATTTTTTGGGAAAAATAATTGATGGGAATAATTTAACGATTTGCGGATTCAGTTAAAATATAGTTTAACGGGTTCACCCAATTACCAGCCACTTTTATGCCATAATGGAGATGATTACCAGTAGCTGAACCAGTCCGACCAACAGTAGCAATGACTTCTCCCCGTTTGACATTTTGACCAGTTCTCACCCTAACTGTCTGGCAATGGGCATAGAATGTTAAATATCCAAAACCATGGTCAATTTCTACATATTGTCCCCAACCGGCTTTATAACCCGCACTCCTAACCCGTCCATCTGCGGTTGCAAAAATTGGCGTACCCGCAGGAGCGACAATATCAATCCCTTCATGAAATTCTGATTTTCCTGACCAAGGTGACCTTCGGTATCCAAAACCACTGGATAACCAACCTGCCACAGGCCAAATTGATGGCGTATGTTGCAATAATGCACTCTGTTGTTCAAGATAGGATTTCAGTTGCTGAAAACTTCTCTCTTGTTGTCTTGCCCGTTCAATTAAGTTATCAACTTCAGCAATAATATCATCATTACTACCACCATAACCCATTTGTCGAACATCTTTGGGAAGTAAATCCAAATTAGCCGCAATCCGAATCTGAGCATCAAGTTCTGCCAGTACTTGTAATTTGAGACTGAGAGTTTCTAATTGTGTCCGAACCGTAGCCATCTCAGTTTTCAACATTTGATTCTCACGGTTCAATACTTGAACCTTACGATTTGTATAGGCATAATGCGATGTTGCAATGACAAAATAGATTGTAAGTGGAATGAGTAAAACTAAAAATCCGGCAATCAAATATAAAATAAACACCGGAATTGAAATATTAAAAAACTTCGCTCGTTTCTTATAGAAAAGTATTATATTAATTAAACTCATAGCATAAAATTATATTTATTAAATTATATTCCTAAGACCAATCAAATTTATATTTTATTGTTAGTCTACAGAAAAAATACCTTTTGTCAAGCAAAAGTTCTGCAAGTCCGATGGATAAAAAATTATTCTCATTTTTATTTTTAATCTTTTATTCCGCTATTTTTAGGCGGTGAGCATTCCGCCATCAACCCGAATTACTTGACCCGTGATATAAGACGCATCTTCAGAAGCCAAAAACAGACAGACATTGGCAACATCTTCCGGTGTCCCTTCTCTGCCCAGTGGAATTTGTTTTAAGTATTCCTGAATCACATTTTCTGGTAATTTTTCCGTCATCGGCGTTTTGATAAATCCCGGAGCAATAGCATTAACTGTAATATTACGACTTGCCAACTCCTTAGCAATTGATTTTGTAAATCCAATGATACCGGCTTTGGCAGCAGCATAGTTTGATTGTCCAATATTACCCATTTCACCAATGACAGAAGAAATATTTATAATCCTGCCCCATTTTGCCTTAAGAAGATGTTTTGCACAGGCACGAGTAAAGTTAAATGTGCCTTTAAGATTTACTCGAATCACGCTATCAAAATCAATCTCTTTCATTCGTAATAACAGTGTATCTTTAGTAATACCCGCATTATTAATAAGAATTTCAATTGCTCCGAGCGCTTGGGCAATCTTCTCTACGGTCTGTTCGACCTCCTCGAAATTTCCCACATCTACCTGATAAGCAACTGCTTTAGCCCCGATAATCTCAATCTCTTTTGCAGTTAGTTGCGCGGCTTCGCCATTAATATCACAGACTGCAATAAATGCACCGGCTTCAGCGAACTTTTTCGCAATCGCTTTGCCAATGCCTGACCCGGCTCCAGTAATTATCACTCTTTTGCCTTTAAGTCCTGTAACCATAATTAATCCTTTCGTATCTCTTTACCACTCATTTGGCATTTGCCTTCAAAAAAACAATCTTTGGCAATAATTAAATTTGCGCAGACAATATCACCAAGCACAGTTGCTCCAGTTTGCAATTCAACACTTGCTTGAGCATTAATGTTTCCTTCAACCCTGCCACCGATTATTGCATCTTTACAATTGATTGTGCCTTTGATAAAAGATTCTGGTCCGGTAACGAGCAATTCGGACACTCTAACTTCACCTTCAATTTGTCCATCAATCTTCGCCGAGCCAGAAACCGCTAAGTCACCCTTAAAATTGGTGCCTTTACCAATAAAAGAATCTAATCTGCTATGTTCCTTTATCTGTGTTTCTCCGAAAATGTTTTTTTTACCAAACATAAGATTTAGTATAGAATAATTTACCTACTTGTCAATAATAACTTTTATCTACTTCAAACTATGATAATTGACCTACCACTTACACTTTTGACCTTTGCTATCTGACTTCTTCCGTGGCTAAAATGTCTTTTGCCAAATTCTTGTTTTCAACTTTTACGGATTATGATATTCCTCTTTTTTAATTCAGATTTTATAAAATTGCTAATATCTTGATACATTCCTAAATATTCCGGTGGAATTACGCCGTAATCAGGATAATCTTTTATACATTGAGTAATAATTGAACAAGTGTAAGCAGTCATTCGGGCCATTGATGTTATCTTATCTTTTCTATCATAATAATCAATACAACTATACCTTCTATACCTTCTTGTTTTATTCTGGCTTTTAATATCAACTATTAGAATCGTTAAATCTAAATCATCGCCTTTACTTAATTCTGATTGCAAAAATTGAAGAACATATGTTTTGGGATTAATTTTGTTACCAGTAAATGGATTTGGTTCTGATGGAGTAAACCCGAATTTAAACAACTCTTTTATAATTTCTGCATGACCCTCATAGCGAATCGTTTTTTCTTCCATATTTTTGATATTCTTAAAAGTATGCAGTAAAGTTCGAAGTCCATCCGTATAAAAACACTCTAACTGACCAATTTTAGGGATTTGAAATCGTTCAATACCAGTTAAGGCTTCAATTTCAATAATCTTATAGTTATTAACAATCCGGGCTGGTCGGGTATATTCAGCAACTAAATCGCTGGGTGACCAGGTATATTTATAATTGAATGGCGGAATAGGATTTTGCGGAATTCCGCCAACTAAGATTCTTAAACTTGTAATCTTTTTGAACTCCTGATAGGCTTCGCCAATCAAGATATTAGATAGCCCTGGAGCAAAACCCGCGTCAGGCACGATTTTTACTTTCTGCCGTTTTGCTTGTTTATCCAGTATGAATGGGTCTTGTTCTGAATAAGACATATCAACCATATCAACCCTTGCTTCAATTGCGCACTGCATAGCATAAAACCCTAAATCTGCGGGCAAGGCACCAACGACAACCTCATAATTTTTAATAAACTTTATCAACTCATTTTTCTTTGTGACATCAAAAAGTTTAGTTGAAATTCGAGAAGATTTTATAATTCTTTTGAAATTATTTTGATTATTATCCAGAACAGTGACCTGGTGATTGTTTTTTACTAAATCCTGTATCACCGCTCTTCCTTGGAGTCCGGCACCTAAAATACATATTCTCATAATTCAATAATAACTGATATTGGTTAAAAATCAACTGATTATTTTTATTTAATCTTGTATTTTATTCAATCGGATGTATACTTATCTTGTTATGAGATACTTTTCAATAGTTGTCTCTACATTAGTTTTATTTTTCACAATTTTATCGGCTCAAGTCGAATCTCTACCGGCTCCGATTATCAACAATAAATCATTTGAGATTCTTTCTAATAATCGTTACTCCGTGCATTCGGGTTTTACGAGTAATTTATCACGTCAAATACTTTCTAATATTTTATGGGCAATGAACAGAGCACCAAGAATTAGTGGTTATCGTGAAATATATGTTGCTACTCCGACTAATGTTTATCGATATGATACGACAAATCATACTTTGGTTATACATCTTCCAGGTAACCATCGCTATTTGTCTGGTTCTGCTTTTGAAATCGGAATTGCGACTGAACGCCATGAAGAAACTGGTTTGATGATACAATCCGGTCTACTTGCTGGTACTGCTTTTCGGGATTCTAATGTTGCGACTTGTCCTATGAAATATGCGGCGGATTACGCCAATAGCAATTGGAATCCAGTCCATCCGATAAAATGTGTTGGTGTATTTGGCCGATATACCTGTCCGGCCTTAGACACAACTTGTCTTGCGGTTTCTTCAAATTCATCACTTCCTTTACCTCGGACGGATGGGACCGACACTTTTGAAGTAGTATTATCAACCCTTACCCAAGATTCAGTATTTAGTCCAATATCACTTTCTTTACCAACTATTTCACAATTAGCCTGGGCAGGTTATGGAGTTGCTCCTCATACCACGACAAATAATCGACGCGGATTAACTGTGCCAAGCGCAATTGCTGCTTATTACTTAACCAGAAAAATTTATCTGGTCAGTGATGCCGGAGTAAACCGATACCATAATCGTCTGCCACCAGGAACTGGTCTTACAACCGCCGACCATCGATTAGAGCAGATAACCGCGGAAGACCGTCGAGCACAACTAAGAGCGGCTTCGAGTAGAATTCCATCAACCGCTCCAGTCTATTTTGTTATCTGCGTTAATGATACCAGTGCTTATGGACCAATGCAAGAAGCAGGATTTGTTGGCTTTCAGTTATTAATGCAAGCCAAGATACTTGGGCTTAAGGGCTTTTTAACTGTTCCCTTAAATCCAACCGAACGGACTGCAATTATTTCTGCACTCAGTATTCCAACCACGGATATTCCAGTGATAGTTTTCTCGTGTGGTGCGTCCGCAACCAACATTGATGAGATAAAATATTATCTTAAAGACACTGACCACATTAAAATACTATCCCCGAATTTTGATAAAATTCAAATTGAATATTGGATTTCGACCCCTGGCACACCAAAAATAAGTATTTTTGATAAGACCGGAAGATTAGTGTATAGTTTTAATCAAGAATTTAAACTACCAGGTCGTTATATTATTGAGTGGAATGGTATGAGTAATACTGGTCAGAAAATAACCGCTGGTGTTTATATATGTCGGATAACTATTAACAATACCACCTATTCCGCACAATTTATTATCGCAGATTAAATAGTCCGGGATAATTTCTATTCTATCGGTCTATCTCGATAACTATTCCGCGGATTAATGTTTTGTTACCACGCTCACATTATCAAAGAGGATTGCTGGCATTAAGCCACCGTAACTGAAATATAAAGTATCACTTACTTCAATGACATTCTTGAGAAGTTCATAAATATTACCTGCGACCATCACATCTTTTACTTGACCTAAGATTTCGCCATTTTCCACATATAATGCTGGATTGGCACCAATTGATAAATCGCCATTAGGAATATTACCACTATGTGCGCCTAAAGCACCTTCAATTACAATCCCGCGGTCAATTAATTTAATTAATTCGTAAAGTGACTTATTGCCGGTTTGATATCGCAAATAAGCCAGAGTTGGTGTTGGTTTTAAGGTTATTGTATCGCTTTCCCATTGTCCTGAGCGATAGCCATGACCAGTTGGTTTCATCTTCAATTTTTTGGCATAATCCAAATCGCAATAGAACGACTTCAGCACACCATTTTCCACAATTGTCGTCTTTTTAACTGCAACCGCTTCATCATCAAATGCTCTAGCTCCAGGATATTTATCATCCAATGGGTCATCATATATTGTTATCTTTTCTGAAAATATCTTTTCGCCAATTTTATTCGCAACCGGGGAGATTTTTTCATAGACACTTTTGCCACTAGTACCGCTATTCACTCGCCAATTTATCGCATACATCACATTCGGCATAAATAATACTTTCATTTTACCACTTGGCGCTTTGGTTTCTTTAGTTGATAAATTGTAAAACTCAATTATTTCATTAAGTAAACCATCCGGCATCTTATGAAACTTCTTATCCGCGAAAACCCGGCCAATACCTGCTGCAGTGCCAGGATATGAGACCGACGCATAAATTCCAAAATAACTTGACTGATTAACCACATCTGTGCCTTTATCATTCAAAATTCGAATTGTTTCCGTATAAGTATAAGCGGTTGCTGAAACTTCTCCCTTCGTCTTACTTTTTAAAATCTCACAGATGCGATTACACTCTTCAACCATTTGATGACTACCAATCTGTTCAATACTTACGTCATAAGTATTTAATTGGGGTAAATCTTTTGTCAACGGAAACTCATATTCGGCACTAACCCCACCTTGTAATGAATTGAGCGCATTCTGTATTAACTCTTCGCGATTGATTAAATTACGAGTATAGGCAAAACCGAGTTTACCATCTTTAATTATCCGAATACTGAGACCGGATTGGAATTTAGTATCAATTTCGTGAAGTTTCGCATCTTCGAACGAGACGACATTTTGTTTATTATCTAAACTATAAATCTCAACTTGGTCACAAACCTTTTTTGCCATTTCTAAAAGTTTTTCCATCAAACACCTCCTAAGACCAATCCTTGAGCAATGATATGCGGCGCGCCATGACACGAGCGGATGTTTAATTGTCCTTTGCCACAACCGCCTCTTTTGGTTAACACCAAATCATTACCAATTGCAGTGATACCTAATAACGTTTTATACAGATTACCCGAAATATTAATGTCGCGAATCATTGTCGTTTTCTTTCCATTTTTAATTATATATCCATACTGAGCACCAAAAGTAAAATTTTCGCCTGCGGTTTGGCCACCTTTAGCATCGAGAATATATAAACCATTACCCAGCAATTCAAAAAGTTCATCAAGCGTTTTATCTGCGGGTTCGATGAAGATTGTGCCCATTCTGATAATTGGTGCAAACCGATAATCTTCAGCAACACAATGACCGGAAAGGGGTTCATTAAATTCTGCAGCCGTACGCCGGGAATGGAGTCGACCAACTAAAACGCCGTTTTTCATCAGTTGGGTCCTACGCACTTTTACACCTTCGTCATCGTATTTATAAAATCCTAATTGATTGGGTAAAGTTGCATCATCAACAATATTTAAGACATCACTACCCAGTTTACTACCCAGTTTCATCTTCTCCCGCATTGCTGGTAAATTTTCAATAATATCGGCTTCGGAAAAATGGCCAAACGCCTCATGAGTAAAAACACCTGCCATACTGGGATTCAAGATACAATTATAGACTCCGGCTTTAACCGGTTCAGCTTTAAGCAAATCAATTGCAATCTGCGTGCGTTCTTCAAAAAGCGCTTCTGGATTACGAATCGAATGAAATCCATCACTACCACCAGTTGCCACCCGGACATTCTGTACCAAACTTCCATCTTTAGCAATAATCTCACCAGCTAAAGATAAAGTTATCAAATCTTCTTGAATCTCTGAGCCTTCTGAAGAGACAAATGTCTTTTCACGAATAGTTTCTCGATAAGCAATATTTGTCGTTGCAATCTCTTTATGACTTAAAGGAACATTATTGGCTTTACGGGTAATCTCAAGTTTCTCTTCCATTGACACCTGACGTGGGTCTTCTTTTAAAGCCGGCGTAAACCGATCTTTAATCACTTCAGTTTTAGCAAGCGTCACAGGTTTGGGTCTTTGTTTGCCAATTAATTTTGCATTTTCCACTACTGTCTGAGCAATCTTGTCCGCATCTTCAAACTTGGTAAAGACTGCGGTCGCAAAACCACCATCTTTTAATGCACGCACAACATAGCCATCAGTCGCATTAGAACTAATTTGTGATAGTTCTTTGCCATTAAAAACAATCACGGTTTCCTTTTTTATCTCATAGCGGATATCAGCATAATCCGCATCAATCTTGGATAAAATTGTTTTTAACCTATCAAGCATATTTTCTCCTTCAACTGCGAAAACATGAAGAATTGTAAGATATTAATCTTTATTATTTTAATAAAATTTAATTTTTTGATATTTGTCTTTCTTTGTAATTTCGTGCTTTCGCATAAAATTTATAATATAATAAACCAATTTATCCTTATCGTCAATACTTGGTCTGCAATGTGTGCGTTGTGATAACTCAAATCGTTCTCTAAAGTCTACAAAATCTATATTTGCGGATACCCTCAAAAATCATCATAGTGTTTATCTTTTATTTTTAGTTCTTATGGGTATAAAAAATTGAGCTCAATTTTCAGAAACGATTAAACCTTTGGATGATTCTATTGCCTTGACCTTATGAGATAGCAAATCTTGACTTTGTTGTTATTCAGTTTATACTTACATAATGTGAGAACTTAAAGTAAAAATGTCTCTCAGTCGTAAAATGAGGTGAATTATGGCTAAAGAAGAAAGAATTAACGCTTTAAAAGCCGCCATTGCACAGATTGAAAAACAGTTTGGCAAAGGTGCAATAATGAGATTGGGCGAAACCGAAACTAAAGTTCAAGCTGAAGTTATTTCTACGGGTTCAATAGCTCTTGATTATGCTTTAGGCATTGGCGGATTTCCCCGGGGCAGGGTTGTAGAAATTTTTGGACCTGAAGCATCAGGTAAAACTACTTTGGCTTTGCAAGTAATTGCTGAAGCTCAAAAAATGGGTGGCAATGCAGTGTTTATTGATGCAGAACATGCTTTGGATGTGAATTATGCTGAAGCCTTAGGTGTTGATCTAACCAACCTGTTTGTTGCTCAACCGGATTCGGGTGAACAAGCCTTAGAAATTGCTGAAACACTTACTCGTTCTGGGGGTCTTGATGTCTTTGTTATTGATTCAGTTGCTGCATTAGTGCCCCGGGCGGAAATTGAAGGCGAAATGGGTGATGCTTTTATTGGAGTCCAAGCAAGATTAATGTCTCAAGCATTGCGCAAATTGTCCAGTGTGATTAGCAAATCTAAGACTTGTGCTATATTTACAAATCAAATTCGTCAAAAAGTCGGTGTGATGTTTGGTAATCCGGAAACTACCCCTGGTGGATTAGCATTAAAGTTCTATGCCAGTTTAAGATTAGATATCAGGAGGATCGGCTCAATTAAAAAAGGCGATGTTGTAATTGGCAATCGCACAAAAGTTAAAGTGGTCAAAAATAAGATGGCACCACCTTTTAAGGAAGTTGAGTTTGATATTATCTATGGCAAAGGGATATCTCGTTGTGGTGAATTGATTGATTTAGGAACGGAACATAATGTGTTGCAGAAATCAGGCACTTGGATAATTTTTGAAAATACCCGCATCGGACAAGGCCGAGATGCCGCAATTGAATTTTTGGAAAAAAACCAAGAGATCCGTAAAAAAATTGAGAAGAAATTGCTTGCAGAACTACATTTATCAAAACCAGAAATATCCGATGAAGATATCATTAAAGCCCCAAAGAAAAAATCCTGAGCGAACTTCAATTTATATCAACGGTAAATACGCATTCAGCATTGATAAAGAAACCTTAGCCGGTCTTGCGCTGTATGACAAGCAAGAAATCTCAAAGCAAGAATTGGAAAATCTGCTTTATGAGTCAGAAAAGCATAAATGCAAAGACTATGCCTATTTATTGCTTTCTTATCGGATGCGAACTAAAAGAGAAATAGAAGAACGGTTACGCAAAAAGGACTTCTCTTTATCTGTTATAAAAGATGTGATGGCGGAACTGGAAAGTCAGGGGTTGATTGATGACCGAAAATTTGCCCAGTTATTTGCTCGCGACCGTGTCAACTTTAGTCTTAAAGGCAGACACCTAATTTTCGCGGAACTCTTAAAAAAGGGCATTAGCCAACAAGATATTGAATCTGCACTTAACGACCCAGAAATTACTGAAGGCGAAGAAACTGCCTTAAAACGTATCATTGAAAAATATAAAAATCGTTATAAAAAATTTCCAATCCAAGAAAGAAAACAAAAATTCTATGCGCTACTGACTCGACGGGGGTTTTCTTATCCGGTTATTAAAAAAGTATTAAAAATATCTAAGGAAGAAGATGAACCATCGCGAAATTAGACAAACTTTTCTTGATTTTTATGCCAAACGAGACCATAAGATTGTTCCCAGTTCTTCGTTAATTCCTAAAGACGACCCAACTTTACTATTTACCAGTGCTGGAATGGTGCAGTTCAAGCCTTTTTTTGCTGGGACAGTTCCTTTACTGTATCGCCGAGCAACATCAATTCAGAAATGCCTGCGCGCCACTGATCTATCTGAAGTCGGCAAATCTTTTAAGTATTGCACATTTTTTGAAATGCTCGGCAACTTTTCTTTTGGTGACTATTTTAAGAAAGAAGCAATACCTTGGGCTTGGGAATATCTCACACAAGTTGTTAAACTGCCTAAAGAAAATCTCTATGTCTCAGTTTATGAAGAAGATACTGAGGCATATGAGATTTGGCATAAAGATGTTGGCTTAAAAGAAAATCGGATTTACAAACTCGGCAAAAAAGATAATTTCTGGGGACCAGCCGGTCTTACCGGTGCTTGTGGTCCTTGTTCAGAAATATACTTTGATATGGGGGAAGAGTTTGGTTGCGGCAAAGAAAGTTGTGGGCCAGGTTGTGATTGCCCCCGGTTTCTGGAACTGTATAATATCGTCTTTCCCCAATATGATATGCAACTTGATGGCACACTCTTGCCATTAAAAAATCGCGGGATTGATACTGGAATGGGTATGGAACGATTGTGTATGGTCTCACAAGAAAAGAAATCTATCTTTGAAACTGATCTGTTTGTGCCAATTATCAAAGCATTGAGTAAAATTCTCAACTCACCGATTAATGATAAAAATCGGACTACTTATTATGCTTGTGTTGACCATGCTCGGGCATTAACTTTTGCCTTAGGTGATGGTGCGATTCCATCTAATGAAGGTCGGGGTTATATGTTACGCAGTATTCTGCGTCGGGCTTTGCTCTTTGCGTATAAAATTGGCATTGAAGAACCGTTCTTATATCGGTTAAGTAGTGAAATCATTGAACAAATGCGGCAATGGTATCCCGAATATGTTCATAAACGAGAAACTATTGCCCTCATCATTAAAGCCGAAGAAGAACGATTCTTAAGAACTATCTCTGCAGGTCTATTGCGCTGGCAGGAACTTGCAGAACAGTATCAACAAGAAAAAAGCATCCCAGGCACGGAGATATTTAAACTCCACGATACTTTTGGTCTACCTGTAGAACTCACCCAAGAATTAGCAACAGAAGCTGGTTATGCTCTGGATTTAGCAGGATATGAGAAAGAGATGGAAAAGCAAAAAGAGCGGTCACGAAAAGTTGTAGTTGACATCAAAAAATCAATCTCAGATTCAATGGAAAAGGCACTGGCAATGCAGTCTGAAGAGTTCTGTGGATACGAATGCGATACTATTGATACTAATCTGCTCATTGCCCAAAAACTTTCCGAAGAATTCTGGGAAATCTTATTGCAAGACCCGCCATTTTATGCTGAAGCTGGTGGTCAGGTCGGTGATACCGGCAAAATAATCGGTAGAGATTTTGAACTGGAAGTGCTTGATACTTATTATAAAAATAAACATCGCTGGTGTGAAGCTAAACTGATTAAAGGCGAATTGGTTGAAGGTGCTTTTATTGAATCACCAATGCCGGTGCGGGCAATAATTGATAAAGAACGCAGACGGGAGATTGAGCGCGCTCACACGGCAACGCATCTTTTACATTCAGCACTTAGAAAAATTGTTGGCGAATCAGTAAAACAAGAAGGTTCATTAGTTGAGCCTGGTAGACTCAGATTTGACTTTACTTCACCATTACCTTTAACCCAAGAGCAGATTCAGAAAGTTGAAGAGCTGATATTTACTAAAATCATTGAAGATATTAAAGTTGAGCACTTGAAAAATATTCCGATTAATGAAGCCAAAGCAATGGGCGCTTTGGCATTTTTTGGTGAGACTTACGGTGAACGAGTCAATGTCTTAAAGATTGGCGATTTTTCATCCGAATTCTGCGGCGGCACTCATCTAAGAAGAACTGGTGAGATTGGAATCTTCAAAATTATCACCGAAACCAGTATCGCTGCTGGCATAAGAAGAATTGAAGCCTTGGTCGGCAAATCCGCATTCCAAGCAATAAAAAACGAACGAATGATTCTGGATGAGTTGAATCAAAAGTTAGAAGCAACGGATAATCTTTTAATCAATAAGATTGAAAGTATTTTTGCTAACCAAAAAGAATTAGAGCGACAAATTGCCCGACTCATCCGTAAAGTAATTGATGCGGAAACTAATGAATTGCTGAAAAATGCAGAATTGATTGCGGGAATCAAATTAATCTTTAAGCACTTTGATTATCTTGGTATTGCAGACTTAAGGCTTGTTGCTGACCAAATCCGTCAAATTGAAAATGAAAACATCTGTGGATTTTTGGTTGCCAGTTCTAAAGACTCAGACCGAATTAGATATATTACTTTTGTGAGTAATAACCTTAAAGAAAAATTATCCGCAAATGAAATTGCTCGAGAAATTGGTAAAATAATCTCGGGCGGCGGCGGTGGCAGATTGGATTTAGCTGAAGGCGGCGGCAAAAAAGATAAAATTCAAGATGCTTATAATTTTCTAAAAAATATTATCCAAGAACGGTTTAAGAATTCCTAGTGATAAAATTAGCAATTGGAGTCAAGATATTAAAGACTCGATACCCAAATTGCCTTAGGGCATTATCTTTATATGTTTTCTATTTTCGGGTTTTAATTTTTAGTCTTTCTCTATTATCAGCACAGGCTAATTCAACTCCGCTTTTTCCTATTAAAGAAAATGGAAAGTATGGATTTATTAACAATCAAGGAGAAATTGTTATTCCATTAAAATTTGATAACACTTGGGGATTTTCTGAAGGATTTGCGGCAATTTTTGTGGAAAATCGGTGGGGTTTTATTGATACCTTGGGACGCTATCCAATAACTCCGCAATACGAATGGGCAGAAAATTTTTCTGATAGCATGGCTCGAGTCTGGATAGAAAATAAAATCGGATTCATCAATAAAGATGGTAAATTAATCATCAAACCTAAATATACTGAAGCAGGTAATTTTTCCGAAGGTCTTGCCAGAGTTGTTGTTAATAATAAATATGGATATATTGACAAAACTGGCAAGATTGTAATTAAACCACAATATGACTGGGCAGATGATTTCAGTCAAGATTTAGCAGTTGTCAGAATGGCAAATAAATATGGCTATATTAATAAAAACGGCGATTATGCAATATCTTTATTTTTTGACTGGGCACAAAAGTTCTCTGAAGGAATGGCATGCGTCAAGAAAAACGAAAAGTATGGATATATTGTGAAATCCGGTGAGTATGCAATAATACCACAATATGATGAAGCGGGTGATTTTCATGAACGATTAGCCCGGATTAAAACTAATAATCGCTGGGGGTATATTGATAAAACCGGCAAATTAGTAATCAAACCACAGTTTGATTGGGCAGACGATTTTGCTCAAGAACGGGCAGCAGTCAAAACCAGCAAAAAATACGGGTATATTGACAAAACCGGTAAAATAGTAATCAAAGCCCAATATGATGAAGCCGAAAGTTTTATTAACGGACTGGCTAAAGTAAAAATAAGTAAAAAATGGCATTATATTGATAAGTCAGGCAGAGTTATTTGGGAATCAAAATAGAAATCTCCCCGGAAAATGCTTTCATTGATTATAATCAAGTTTTTATCAGAAGTCTCAAAGTAACTATATTGACAAAAAGTTAGAATCAGTTAGGGGATTAAAGTAAAATAATATATTGGATAATCAATTCAGTTGGTCAGAGCCACGCAAATAATTTAGAGTCAGTTTCCAAATCTGGTACAGATAAAGCAGTCTTCAATCTTATTAATAAAAATCCGTATCAGATGACCGATGCGGTCTTCGATTTAATAAATATCCGTGTCGGATGTTAGTTTGAGATTGGTATATTAGATTCTGAGACCGGATAGACTGAGACGCGTTTTTTACTTCTACTAACCCGTTCAAACTTCACAATCCCTGATGCCATTGCGAACAGAGTGTCATCTTTACCACGGCCAACATTAATGCCGGGTAGAAATATTGTTCCGCGTTGTCTAATGAGAATACTGCCGGCATTGACCAATTCGCCGGCGTATGCTTTAACGCCTAATCTCTGACCATGGCTATCTCGGCCATTTCTTGATGAACTTGCGCCCTTTTTATGTGCCATAAAATTATCATACATTAAAATTCTTATTTTGTCAAGAATCTTTAGAGAACTTCGGAAAAGGCGGAATGGAAACACTGAAGACATAAAAAATAGGCAAATTCTATGATGTGAGTAACGAAAATTGATTTTAGATAATGAGAATTAAGATGATGAAATAAGTTCAATCTGACCAGACAAGATGATAATCTGACAATATAATTAATAATAAAAATGATAATGAGGCACAAATATCACCCTGAACTCGTTTCAGGGTCTCAAGAGATGCTGAAACAAATTAGCTTCGTTGCACTCGTAGACGCTTGCGACCAGCGTGACGGACCAGGAAGTATGAAATACCGAAACAAGTTCGGAATGACAATTGTCAAAGTTCAAAGATCAGAAAAAAACTTCATTCTATTATTAATCGCGGGTTTTATTTTGCCAAACTCCAATTGATTAGTATATTTTGTCTCAATTAGAACTTTTCTAAGATTGCTCTTATTGTTGCGGTAAACATCAGAACCGGATACAGAAAGATTTTTTTAATCCACCAACTTTTACTTTTGTCATATTTCTCAAAGTAGTGATATAGGCTTTTATGCATTGAGAAAATCATTTTAGTACGGACTTTTTTTGTGCTGGCACCGCGATGATGAATTACGGAAGCATCAGGGAAATACACTATTTTCCAACCACCACTTTTTAACCGAAAGCAGAAATCAACATCATTATAAAACATTGGAAAATTTTCATCAAAATCACCGATTTGCTCAATTGCTTTGCTCCGCACCAGCAGACAAGATGCCATTGGTTGGTCAATTTCTGATATTATATCATAATCAAAGTATCTCATCCGCCATTTGCCCAAAGTCTTATGTCGAGCAAAAATTTTTGATAGTCCAGTTATCTCCCATAATAATATTGAATGACTGGGAAATGAACGAACTGATTCTTGAACAGTTAAATTCGGATTTAGTATTTTCGGTGCAATTGCTCCAACTATTGGATTTTTATTAAGATACTCAATTAAGGGCACAAAAAAATTTTTCTGCAATATTGTATCGGGATTTAGTAAAAGAATATATTCCCCCCGGGCAATTTTTATTCCTTGATTATTCGCTTTTGCATAACCAACATTTTCTGAATTTCTAATTAAAACAATCTGTGGATAATCTTGTTCAATAATGTTTCTTGTTCTGTCTTGGGAATTATTATCAATTATGATAATCTCATAATTGCTAAAGTTAAATCCATCTTGAGCAAGAATTGAATCCAAACAGGACTTAATGTATTTTTCGCTATTCCAGGTCACAATAATAATTGAAACCATTTCTTTAGTAATTCTGGTCGATATGTTCATTTATGATTAGCCGGTTCAACACCTACTGGAGAATACATTGGCGACAAATAGTGAATTGCGCTATCAGATACTTTTAATACAGCGAGTTTATTCAATTTTTATTATCGGTGATCGGTATTTAAAATTTAGTCTTCCATTTGCATACGATAATAATTTAAGAGGTCGGCAAGAGTAGTAAAAAACGAAACTTCTGGTTTCCAACCAGTTAATGCCGAAAATTTTTTAGCGCTACCCGTAAGTATTGGAATATCATTTGCTCGGATTAAACTCTTAATAGTTTTAACTTTTATCTTTTTCTGACTCAAACTCAAAAGAAAACTGATACATTTTTCTATAGTGTAAGGTTTACCACTGGTGATATTATAAATCTCGCCGGACTTTCCTTTTTTCATCGCCCAATAATAGGCACGAATTACATCGGAGACATCAAGATAATCCCTTTTAACTTTGATATTTCCCACTCCAAGCACTGGTCTTCTTTTGCCCGCTTCAATCTCAGCAATTCTTTTGGCAACACTGGGAAAAATGAAATGCTCGGCTTGACCTGGACCAGTATGACTAAATGGTCTTAATATCACGACATCAAAATCATATTGATTAACATAATAGAGACAAATCTTTTCCGCACAGAGTTTACTTAAAGCATAAAAACTTACTGGGTTCGTAGATGAAGTTTCGGTCAATTTTTTGTCACTTCGGCCATATACTTCACAGGAAGAAATATACATAATGCGCGGTTTTATTTTTACTTCTTTTACTGACTCTAAGATATTCAGTGTGCCTAAAGTATTAATCGCAAAAGTATCTTTAAGATTCTTTTCTCCTTGAGAAACTGAACTTTGGGCCGCAAGATGAAAGATTACCTTGGGTCGGATTGTTTTAATAACTCTTAGGACTTGTGAGTGATTGCGAATATCACAATAATAAATTTTATAGTCAGTTCTCGGAGGAATTGCAAAGTAAGTTCCGTAAACATCATAATCTAATGAACTGAGATAACCCGCAAGATAGTTTCCAACAAATCCTTCAATTCCGGTAATTAAGACTTTTTTCACAGATTAAAATAGGTGATATTCGTTAATTTTTCTAAAGATAATCAACACGGCAATTCTCAACAATTATCTTAGCACCTTTAATTTACGCTTTTTTCACAGATTAAGTAATATTTAATTGTGCTAATTTTTCTATACTCTTTCTCGCCAATAATTGAGTAAATCTTCTAATGTCTGCTTAAAAGGTATTTGGGGTTTCCAGCCGATTTCTTTTTTGATTTTAGTCGGGTCACCAACTAAAAGTTCAACATCTGATGGCCGTAGTCTTTTAGGGTCAATTTTAATTTCAATGTCAACTTTGCTTAAAGAAATTAGAATATCCAAAACCTCTTTAATTTTATAGCCTTTGCCACTACAGATGTTGTATACTTCACCAGGTGTTCCTTTTTTAAGTGCCAGATAGTACGCGCGGGCAGTGTCGCGTACATCAGTGAAATCGCGCACGGCTTCTAAATTTCCGACATAGATTATTGGTGCGCGCAGACCCTTTTCAATCTCAGCAATCTGTTTGGAAAAATTAGAAGTAACAAACACTTCGCCTCTTCTTGGTCCGGTATGATTGAATGCCCGAGTGCGGATAATATTTAATCCATAGCTTTTGTGATACTGAAATCCTAATAAGTCTTGGGCAACTTTGCTGACACCATACGGACTTAAGGGACGTAATGGATTAGTCTCTTTAATCGGAACTTCGGAAGGAAAGACTTGTCCATATTCTTCACTGGAACCAGCAATTTGAATACGACAATCTTTAAGTCCTAAGTTTCGTACGCTTTCAAAAATATTTAACTCGCCAATAATATTGGTGGTTAATGTTTCGGCAGGCGCGGTCCAGGACATTGGCACATAACTCTGAGCCGCAAGGTGAAAAATCATATCCGGTTTGACTTGCTTGAGCACATTATTGACTGATACCGCATCTCGTAGATCACACTCATAAAGTTTGATTTTATTCAGAATATGATTGATATTTTCCATTCGCGAACGCCAGCGATAAATACCGAAGACTGAACAATCCTTTTGCGCTAACAGATACTCGGCTAAATGACTACCAGCAAAGCCGGTAATTCCTGTAATAAGTGCTTTCATAATATCTCCTTTGTCTATATTGTTCTAAATAACACAATCAATGCTTTCATAATTACTTCTAAATCTATTTTATATAACTCTATAAAAATTTACTACAATTAGTGCTTTCATAATTAATTCTTAATCTGTTTTGTACTACACTGTAAAGTTTAACACAATAAGTGCTTTCATAATTACTTCTTAATTAAACAAACATTAGGCTTTAGAACTTAGATGCTGGAGTCAAAAGTTCAGAAACTCAATTTATGCTTTTTCAACTTTGCCCGCACGAATACAACGTGTGCAGACCCAAATTTTTTTAGTTTCACCTTCAATTTTAGCGCGCACTCTTTGAAGATTCGGCTCCCAGCGCCGTTTTGTGACATTATGGGCATGGCTGATATTAGACCCAACCACGCCTACTTTTCCGCAAATCTCGCAATGCTTTGCCATAATTTCCTCCAATTAGCCTTCAATACTATTTTTCTATATATAATATGAATAATATGCCTAAACTATTATATAAAACTTACTATAAAATACCAAGATTTATTAATAATGTCAAGAATTCTTTTCTGATCCTAATTGGAAATTGTCTTTATTAAATCAAGATTAGTTTTATTTTAATTACAATGGCATTGTTCTTAAGCCATTTATTCTAAAACCTAATAATAGCACCTAAAATAAATGATTATAATTGGTAGAGTCAAGTTTTTTATATAAACTCTTTTTGCTTCCATAGGAGTTCTCCTCCCATTGTTTGTTATATTTGTTAAATACCGCATACACTATCCGATCGCAACTGGCATAATTAGCAAAACTGCACAAACTCTAATCACATAAACAATCAGTAACGCCTTTTTTACAACCCGTTGACCATTATTGACTTTAACCCAGACGCCATCTAAAAATAATAGATAATCATCGGTTAATGTCCGATTCTGATACCTTTTGATTTTCGTCATCCAATATTTTACATATATCGGAAATTGTACTAGCGCTTGGTCTTGTATCTAAAAGACCTTCTAAGACTAATCCGGTTTCTCTACTACTAACTCCAGCAATGAAGATATCTCGGATGAATCGATTTATTTGTTGCCAGCGGCGTCGGTAGCGTTTAAAGACTTTAGTTGGAAGTCCTCCTTTGCGTGGCCGGGGTACTTCCAGATTCCAAAGTAATCCGAATTTGGTTAATAAGTTGCGGTGATAACAGCCGTTA
>JBDRUT010000014.1:0-43821 GCA_039801465.1 Caldifarciminota bacterium | reverse complement strand
TGGATGTCTTCTTAGTACCAGTGGCATCACCTGTCCAACCCGCAAATACATACTGAGTTCCGGCACCACCTGAAACAATCGAATCTGTAACACTCGCATATGCATTTGTATTAGCATCATACCATCCTTCACCACTTGTTGTGCTATGGGCTGAATTCACTGTCAAATAATACTGGGTCTTCCAATTAGCAGTCGCAGTCTTAGGTCCATTCATCAAGATCGGGTCTGATGGTGATGTTGTGCCTGTCGCATCTCCTGACCAATTTGTAAACACATATTGAACACCTGCACCACCTGAAACTGTTAATGGTGTTACTGTCGCATATGCATTTGTACCTGAATCATACCATCCTGCACCACTTGTTGTGCTATGGGCTGAATTCACTGTTAAATAATACTGAGTTGTCCAATTTGCAGTTGCTGTCTTGGGTCCGTTCATCAAGATTGGATTGGATGTCTTCTTAGTACCAGTGGCATCACCTGTCCAACCCGCAAATACATACTGAGTTCCGGCACCACCTGAAACAATCGAATCTGTAACACTCGCATATGCATTTGTATTAGCATCATACCATCCTTCACCACTTGTTGTGCTATGGGCTGAATTCACCGTTAGATAATACTGCGTTTTATAATTTCCAATTATTGTGCCTGGCGCTGAAACCGTAAATGTATCTGATTGTGCAGTTTCACCTAATGTTCCTGATGTGCTTATCCAAACTTTCCTCTCACCGGTTCCTGCTGATAATGGCGAATAGAACTCATAAGTATGAACACCAGGTGTTAAATTCACTGTGACTGGTAATTGTGCTGCAGTATAAGTATAAGCACCATTATCAATAGATAAGCAGATTCCTGTTGAGCCTGTTGCACCGGTTTGGTCAAATGTTATATCAATGCCCTGTTCATTATATTGAACATAATCTATCCATAACCAACCATTAGGATTGCCAGTTCCGGCAAATGCGATATACATTGGACCAGTCGGGTCACCAGGTTGAAAAGTATAACTATGATATGTCCAACCAATAACACTGCCAGGAATATTATCTGCTGGTCCAACATTAGTCCAAGGACCGCTTAAACTTGATGCAACCTTAAATTGAACATAGACGCCATCATTATTATTGTTCAATTTCGCCCAATAACTTATTGTGCTTCCAACAGTAATATTCACTTGTGGTGTAATTAACCAGTCATTATCTCTGTTAATACCAGCAACATATGAGCCATGGTATGCATTTGAACCGAGTGGGTCTCTGACCCAAACATTGGCTCCACCGTCCGGGTCATAAGTTGACCATCCTGTCGGTGGAAAAGGTAAGTTTTCGAAACTTTCAGTAAATATAATTGCAGTTTGCTGAGGCGGTCCAGGTATAACAGACAAAGGTTCTATTGGTTCGACTGCATAAGCAATACTTGCCTTACTCATCAAACCGACCGATATTATCATCAATAAAACTATATTTATTGATAATTTGTTTTTTAGGTGTGTCATTTTACCTCCATTCCTGCCAGCCAATTATAGTCTGGTCTTATAGAATAGAATGAATTTTGGGTAAGATTTTGTTTATTGGTTTTATACCAATTTATTAAAAAACCAGAGGGACACATCGGGAATCTCCTTACCCTAAAGTTCCGTCGCATCCTTGGATTTATAAATAAACATAATAGGTACAGTATCATTATAAAAAACAAATCATTTGTTGTCAAGCAAAACTGACTGATAGTAAAATTATCGCTATTTTTAATATCATTAGTAAAGTCAAAGACTTATACACATTCATTGAATCAACTTTGGCTGATTTTGTATAATTCTGTTTTTTTTACAGAAGGGGGTATCGGGGTTTCTGAAATATAATTCTTTATTCAGCATTAAAGACAATTTCTCCTCTTTTGAGTTCTACAGAAATTTTTGAAGGTTTTGTTTCAAGTAAGAATTTTGCTAAAGGATTTTCGATTAATCTTTGGATAGTTCGTTTCAAAGGTCGTGCACCATATTCTGGGTCGAATCCTTCATCCACTAATTTTTCTTTCACTTCATCGCTGATACTGATTTCTATATCATTTTCTTTTAATCTTTTCGCAAGTAAATTTAGTTGTAACTCAACAATCTTTTTCATATCGTCTTTAGTCAGTCGATTAAAGACAATTATTTCGTCGATTCGATTCAAGAATTCGGGTCTAAAGGTTCTTTTCAGCACATCGTAAATTACTTCTTTATCTACCTTTTTTCCTGATAACATCTCAGTTCCTACATTAGAAGTCATAATGATAATCGTATTCTTAAAATCAACTGTTCTACCCTGGCCATCAGTTAATCTGCCGTCATCTAATATTTGTAACAAGATATTAAAGACATCTGGATGTGCTTTTTCAATTTCGTCAAGCAAAATAACCCGGTAGGGTCTTCTTCTTACTGCTTCAGTTAATTGACCGCCTTCTTCATAACCAACATAACCTGGTGGAGCACCGATTAATCGTGAAACTGTATGTTTTTCCATATATTCGCTCATATCCAATCTGACCATCGCATCTTCAGAATCAAATAAGAATGCCGCCAAAGTCTTTGCCAATTCAGTTTTTCCAACGCCAGTTGGTCCTAAAAAAATGAAACTGCCAATTGGACGATTTCTATCTCCTAAGCCCACCCGAGCACGACGGATAGCGTTAGCGACGGCAATTACTGCTTCATCTTGGCCAATAATTCTTTTATGCAAATAATTTTCTAAATTCTTTAATTTTTCCCTTTCTGATTCTAATATATTTTCTACTGGGATTCCAGTCCATTTAGAGACAATTTCCGCAATATCCTGTTCGGTTACTTGCTCTCGTAAAAGAGTTTTACCGTTCTTTTGGATTTTTGCTAATTCATTCTCTTTATCTTGTAATTCTTTTTTCAATTTGGTCAACTGAGTATATTCCAATTGTGCGGCTAAGTTCAAATCATAAACTCTTTTTGCTTTATCTATCTCATATTGCGTCTTTTCAATTTCTGCCTTTATATTTTTAATTGCGGTCAGCAATTCTCGTTCTCTTTGCCATTGCAATTCTAAATGCTTTTTCTTTTCTTTTAGTTCGCTTATCTCTTTATCAATCTCGTTTATCTGCTCTTTCGCATCCGGGTCATTTTTCAGAGAGAGTTTTTCCATCTCCAGTTGCATTATCTTCCTATCAACTTCATCTAATGCCATTGGTTTGGAAGTTATCTCCATCTTTAATTTTGCTGCTGCTTCATCAACCAAATCAATGGCTTTATCTGGTAAGAACCTATCTGTAATATAGCGATTAGATAAAACGGCTGCAGCAACTAATGCCGAATCAGAGATTTTCACTCCATGATGTATCTCATATCGCTCTTTTAATCCCCGCAAAATTGAGATTGTGTCTTCCACTGATGGTTGATTAACATAAACTGGCTGAAATCGTCTTTCCAATGCTTTATCTTTTTCAATATATTTTCTGTATTCATTAAGTGTCGTAGCCCCGATACAACGAAGTTCACCACGCGCCAGCATTGGTTTAAGCAAATTACCTGCATCAATTGCACCTTCAGCCGCACCAGCACCAACAACAGTATGCAACTCATCAATAAATAGAATAATCTTGCCTTCAGAACTTGCTACATCTCTTAGAACTGCTTTTAGTCGGTTCTCAAACTCACCGCGATACTTTGTACCGGCAATCAGAGCACCCATGTCAAGCGCAACAACTTTTCGGTCTTGCAGACTTTCTGGCACATCTCCTCTAACAATTCTTTGAGCCAGACCTTCAACAATCGCAGTCTTACCAACACCAGCTTCGCCAATCAAAACTGGATTATTCTTAGTTCTTCGGGATAGAACTTGAATAACTCGCCTTATTTCATCATCACGACCAATCACGGGGTCTAACTTACCTTGTCTTGCCAGTTCCGTAACATCTCTTGAAAACTTTTGCAATGCCTGATAAGTTGTTTCTGCTTCTGGGTCAGTAATTCTTTGATTACCCCGAATTGATTTCAGTACATTTAATATATTATCCCTTGAAATATTATACTCTTTGAATAATTTAGCGATCTCACCTGATTTAAGATTACACATTGCTAAGAGAATATGTTCAGTTGCCACATACTCATCGCCCATCTTTTGGGCTTCTTTTTCTGCATCTAATAAAACCGTATTGAGTTCTCGAGACAGATAAAATTGACCTGAACCTTCAACACTGGGTAATTTCGCAAGTTCGCTTTTAACTCGTGCTTGAAAATCTGGAATGGGCACATTAATTTTAGATAAAATCTGCTGGACTAACGAATCCTCTTGAGTGAGTAGAGCATACAAAAGATGAATATTACCTATCTCCTGATGGCCAAATTCACTTGCGGTATTCTGCGCAAGTTCTAATGCTTCTACTGCTTTTCGTGTAAACTTATCAAGTTTCATATAATTGTTAGACTGGAAATTTTTCTCTTAGATTCAATTGATTATAAAAATATGCTTGTGATGGGAATTAGTTTATCTATCTGTGTTTTTTCTTGTCGAACAGTATCATTGGTTGATACTCAGTATCTTTTTTTACCGGCCCATACTTACCTGTAAATTCTCCCCGTTCTTTTCTTTCTTTAAATGTCATCATAACGACATGTTTTGTTATTTCTTCATTTGCGGTCTTTAGTTCATCTTTGTAATTTTTTAGTCTTTCTTCAGCGTATGTTATATATTCAGCTGATATGTCTATTCCTATGAAATCGTGCCCTAAAATTTTTGCTGCAACTAATGTTGTTCCGCTTCCACAATATGGGTCTAATATTAATCCTTTATCACTATCCATGATTGAAAAGATACATCTAATTGGAAGCGCTAATGGAAATGGTGCAGGGTGAGGGTTTTTTTTCTCTGGAGGGAATCGCCATATTGATGTCAATAATGCATGTCTTGGTTTTAATTCTTTACCGATAATGTTATTCCCTTTTGGTTTGTATAACCAATATATTCTTTCGTCTACTTGCCAAAAACGCCAACCCCTTATATTTGCCGCAATCATTCTATCCCAAATTATTTCCTGTCTTATTATCCATTTCGTTCTTCTTAACCAATCTATAGGGTGAAACATTTTTCCTCGTTCCCATCTCAACTTGTGATTGTAAAAGAAAGACCCGCCATATTTTGTAATCCTATAAATTTCATTTAAAACTTCAATTTGATTTTTTTGATATAAATCCTCGCTTAATTTATCTGAAGCATCTGAATATTTCACATTTTTAACTAACCAGCCTTTCTTGTTTTCGCCTTTATTATATGGTGGTGATGTTATACCCATATCAATAATTTCATCGGGTAAAGACTTTAAGATGGTTAAAGTATCACCCTTTATAATTTTATTTAAATAGTCTTCTTGTGTCATTGTGTTTTATGTAGTAAAAATTTATAAAAGCCTTCATCAAAGTAAATCTTATATCTTTCTATTTCTCCTCGCGGTAAAAGAAAAACAATTCTCAAATCAGGACAATTAATGTAATTTTTGTAATTGAAAGTAGCGCTTCTTAAGAACTGTCCTTTTACACTTTTACTACCCTTTAATTTCTCTTGCCATCTATGTATTTGGTTCTCTAAGTTTTCTACGAAATCTTTATAATTGAATGGAAATTCAATTATATAAATCAATCTTCCGTCAATAAAACCACTAATTAACATATTAAGATCTTTTTCCTTTTTGTCTTTCTCTAACCTTGTTGGTGTGTAATCAGAAAAATTCCCGCCGCCATTCAATTTTGTAGGTTGGGTTTTTCTTTGACCCTTCTTAAAGTTTTCAAATTCTTCTGTATCTAAATTCTTTGGCTTTGCTTCACAATATATAGTTCTTCCATCAGCATAGGTATCTTGCTTAAAACCATTATAGCCAATTTTTCTCTCTTTGTGATTATATCCTGCTAATGTAACAGTTACATATTCCCGTAATGTTGAAGAATTTTTATCATTAATATACATTGTAAGTAAATCAACCAGTATAGCAATAAGTGTATCTTTAGATTTTCCAATTAAATAAGTACTTAAATCCGTATGAGTACCTGTACAGTATAATTTAACAACAGTTGCTAATTCTTGATTCATTATTATTTTCTTTCTTTATACTTTTCTATTTTCTATTGATATTAGGATAATTCGAATTCCTTAAATGTCAAGGAGTATATACATACTGCAAAATTTCAAAATTCCTAATCTCAAATGTCAGATATAAAATTAATTAATTTATTTATTAACAACTTTTTCAAGTTCAGCAATGAGCATTGGAATTTCATCAGTTATTGTTTGCCAAACAATATCTAAATCAATATCAAAGTAAGCATGAATCAGACGGTTTCGCATCCCAATTATCTCTTGCCAAGGAATATTTGGGCATTTCTTACGTCCTTCATTCGGTTACTTTATTTGCCGCTTCACCAATAATCTCAATCGCCTTTATTACTGCTAAAACCAATTTGATATCTTTATCTAAATCATTTCGATTTTTATCTTTGGTAATATTAATTGCTAATCTCGCTGCATCCAACATATGTTGCAGACGAATTAAATCATCGTTTCGCATATTGAACTTGTGCTGATGAAATAACTTCGTCTCTAAAATAACGGCTTAAATCACGTGGAGTTCTAATATCTACTTTGTGACCGCCTAATAAAGCTGATAATTCCTGTTCCATTTTTGCTAATCTTAATAAACCGGGTGTATGACCTGCTTCAAATTCAACTAAAACATCAATATCGCTTTGCGGAGTAAAATCTTTTCTTAATACTGAACCGAACAAAGACAATTTTCGTATATGATATCGTTGACAAAAATCGGCAAGTTTTTCTTTTTTTATTTTTATATTATTTGTCATTTCTTTTATATTAATTCTAATTCCTTAAATGTCAAGGGATAAATATAAATAAAAAATTGAGACTTATAGAAACTTCTTGAATTTGATAGAAATTCTTCGAAGATGCTGGTAAGATTAGGTCATCTTTTAATTTTATTCATAGTGTTTTCGTTATATAGGAAGAGTGTCTAAAAATATGTAATCTTATGTGGTTTCAGTGTCTTGGATGGCAAATAACAATGCTTTTGTATTCTTATGCATTCAACCAAATTTTTCTTAATTCCTATTGACTTTTCGGTTTTTCCTAATAAAATGATTTTGTGATTACACTGATACGCGATATTGCTAAATATGATGGAAAGACCGTTACTCTTGCTGGCTGGGTATATAATAAACGGTCTTCAGGCAAAATCCGTTTTGTTTTAGTCAGAGACGGAACCGGCATTATCCAATGTGTCTTTTCTCAAAAAGATGTCTCCCCAGAAATCTTTGAATTAGCCGATAAGATTACTCAGGAATCTTCATTATATATCACAGGATTAGTCAGAAAAGACGACCGAGCGCCTGGTGGTTTTGAATTGGTGGTCAGTGATTTGAAATTAATCCAAATGGCAGAAGAATACCCAATTACACCAAAAGAACATGGTATTGAATTTTTAATGAAATACCGACATCTATGGCTTCGGTCTCGCAGACAACATGCTATTATTCTTATTCGTTCAGAATTGGTCAAAGCTTGCCGAGATTTTTTTGATAATCAAGGATTTGTATTAGTAGATACCCCAATTCTCACACCAGCAGCAGTTGAAGGCACAACTACGCTATTTGAAGTCGATTATTTTGGAGAAAAGACTTATTTGACTCAGTCGGGTCAACTTTACAATGAACCTGATGCCGCAGCGTTTAATAAAGTCTATTGTTTTGGACCAACTTTTCGAGCGGAAAAATCTAAAACCCGAAGGCATCTTACTGAATTTTGGATGTTGGAGCCAGAAGTTGCTTTTGCTGATTTGAACGATATTATAATTTTAGCCGAGGATTTAATTGTTTATATCATTGAACGAGTCTTAACCAAATGCAAAGAACAATTTAAGGTGTTAGAACGGGATATCAACAAATTAGAAAAAGTCAAAAAACCGTTTCCCCGTATAACCTATACTGAAGCCGTTGAAAAGTTAAATGCTAATGGCAAGCCAGTTAATTGGGGTGATGATTTTGGCGGTGATGAAGAAACTGTATTATCCAATTTATATGAAAAACCTTTGGCAATTACCCATTATCCAGCACAGTGTAAGGCATTTTATATGAAACGCGATGCTCAAGATAACCGGTTAGTGCTCGGCGTTGATATCTTAGCACCTGAAGGTTATGGCGAAATTATTGGTGGCGGTCAAAGAGAAGATGACCTGAAAACTCTGGAACAAAGAATTGAAGAGCATAAATTGCCTAAAGAAGCCTTTGAATGGTATTTGGATGTCCGACGCTATGGCACTTTTCCCCATTCTGGTTTTGGTTTAGGCATTGAGCGAACTCTTGCTTGGATATGCGCACTGCCTCATGTTCGTGAGACTATCCCCTATCCCCGAATGCTGGAAAAAATATATCCATAAAATAATTTATAGCTAGATGATAAGCAAAGATAAAAATGCGTATCAATTACCTAAAATTAAAATGTGATTGGAGGTGAAAAATGACGGAAAAAAAAGTAGGTAAAGTAACACATTTTTTTGGTAAAATCAGTGTTGCAATTGTTGAGCTAACTGATGACTCTTTATCCGTCGGCGATACAATCCATATCAAAGGACACACTTCGGATTTTACTCAAAAAGTCGAATCTATGCAAATTGAGCACCAGAATGTTCAGAAAGCCGAAGTCGGACAATCGATTGGTCTCAAAGTTATTGCCCATGCTCATGAAAACGATATTGTGTATAAAGTAATCGAATAGAATATCTTCAAGAAATTCGTTAATAAATTTGGCAACCACAATCAATAATAAGAAGTCTAAATAGATGATTACGGCAAATATAAAAAATCACAATTAAAAATATGATAAACACTATTGAAAAGGAGCTATGGCAAGAACTAAAAGCAAACAAAAATTAAAAAGGCATCGTATTCGGCTCAAATGGAAGCGGCGTAAAGAAAAACAGAAAATGCTTCTTGCTCAAACTCAACAAACTAACCAAGACCAACAAATAAATACCGCAGCGTAGCTTCCATCTGAGTAATTGATAATATATTCAAAATATTGTATATCATTAAAATTCTAATTATTTTGTGAAAGATAAGAGACTATATATTTTTAGTAATAATATTTAATGAAAGGTACGATCTATCTTGCTCCTTTTGGCAAACAAAAGGCAACTGAATTTCTCTTAACAAAAGCAATCGAATCAATAGAAGGCAATGATTTCTCAAGTATTCTCTATATTGGACCAACGCCAAGAAAAATTCGTGATGCTCAGATAACATTTGCCAAATTAGTTCCGTATCCTTCATTCATTCCACCGTGTTTTTATACGATTAAACAATTTGCGTCTGAATTTTTCCAAGAATATTCAAAAGATAAAAGAATTCTATCTGATTTTATTAAGCCTTTGTTAATAAAAAAACTTTCACCTGATATTACTATTGGTTATGCTCAAGCCATTGCTGACTTCATTCGCGAAATAAAACAGTACCATCCTGACACATCAATCGAGGAACTAAAAAAGAAAATTCTTGCGGAATTGGAAGCAAAAGGAATATTTAGTTATGATGAAGTTCAAAAGCAAATTTTCTCGGCAATTGATATTCTAACTAAATATAATGACTTGCTTAGAAAAAATAATTGGGTAGATGCGGAAGATATTCTAACCTACACAACTGAAATAATAAAAGAGAAAGTAACAATTAAAACTTTAGTCCTGGATGGATTTTTCTATGATTTAACCCGGATTGAAGAAAAGTTGGTGTGTGAACTTATAAATAAAGCTGAGAAAGTATTAGCATTATCATTTTATGATTCCCGAACACCTGAAGCATATGCTTTACCTCAGGAATTTTTGACTTTTCTTCGAAGTTTGAATGTTTTACAAGAAGAAAAATTGCCTGACCTGCCTGATATTCGAAATGATTTACCCTATTATGTATTTTCCTCAATTGAAGAAGAAGTTGAAGCCATTGCGGGTTTGATTAAGAAACAATTCTTTGAAAAGAAACTCTCTTTGAATCATACCATAGTTACTTTTAGTCGTCTTCGTGATTATGAATCTCTTGTCCGTCGCACTTTCACAAAATATGGTATCCCCTATTCAATTTATTTAACCAAACCATTAAGCAAAACTCAGCCGGTTATTGCAGTGATTGAGTTATTGCGGTCAATTATCAATGGTTATCCTCGTAGCTCGACTGTCGCAGTTCTCTCATCACCTTATTTCAAAAGATTTTCTTCTGCTACTAAAGAGTGGATTGGACACTATTCTCGATTAGCCGGTATAATTAAAGATGAACGCGATTGGAAAGGTTTTGAAAAAAGAACAATTACCGCTATCGAAGAAGACCGTGAAATTACTGACTGTGAAATACAGACAATCAAGCAGATTCAAAAAGAAATTAATACTTTCCTTGCTCTGACTAGTAGATTTAAACAGCCTCATAATAGTTTAACCGGTTTTGCCCAAGGCTTAAAACAACTTTTAGCCCAGTTTGAATGGTGTCAAGGATTGGAAACTGAAAATCAGCAGGTTGTCAAAATTAAAAATGAATTTTATCGAATTTTAGATAATATGGAAAGTTTTGAATTAGACTTTGGTAAAACTGAATACTCTGAAGACGAGTTCATGCGCATATTCGAATATCTCTTAAATTATCACCAATTACTACCTGAAGTAGAAATCAAAGGTGTTGCGGTTTTAGAGTTTCTTGAAACCCGTGGTTTAGACTGCGACCATCTATTTTTTGGTGGACTCAGTGAAGATAAATTTCCCGGTGAAGTAAAATATGACCCTGTATTACCATTATGGTTAAAACAAAGACTAAATTTACCTGGATTAGAAAGACATCTTGCCCGTGCCAAATTCCATTATTTTCGATTAGTCAATACTGCACGCGGTGAGACCTTTCTTTCCTATTATAACACTGACGCCGACCGTTTACTTTTGCCTTCGCCTTTTTTAGGAAATGATCAACGGAATTTTGAACCATTTAACATTATCTTTACTCAAGAGCAATCTGCTCGGCATCAAGGTGCAATTGAGCGAATAGACTTCACTAAATTCATCTCACCCGTTAATTTCAGCCAGGACCAAGAAATCCAAAAAGTCTTAGCCCAGAAATTCGGTCCAACTCATAGATTTTCTGTAACTTTATTAGAGAAATATCCTCGTTGTCCTCACCGATTTTATTTAGAAAATGTTTTAGAACTTTCTAACTTAGAAGAACCCCGTTATGAGGTTGAAGCCAAATTTTGGGGAAATGTCAGTCATAAAATTATGGAGCGGCTATATCAAAGAGGGATTATTCCTATTGAAAAATTGGAACAGGAAATAGAAAAGGTAGTCGATGCGGTTTTACAAGAAGAAAATCTACCCGTATTCTGGCAAGAAGCTTTTCGCCGAATTTTTAATAATATGATACCAGAACTAATAAAAATTGAACAACGGATGCGCGAACAAGGTTATCAACCATTAAAAATTGAGCAATATTTTACTGCTGACCTAAACGATATAAGACTATCCGCTCGAATTGACCGGATTGACAAACGAAGTGATTCTAATCAAATAAGAATTATAGATTATAAAACCGGTAAAACTTCGAATGTATCAGCCGGTCAAATTGAAAGTGGTTTTCATCTCCAATTACCCCTCTATGCATATATTGTCAAAAAGAATAGACCTAAATTGGAAATTATTGATGTTGGTATTTATTCATTAGCAGATAACAAAGTATATTGGCTCATTTCAAAAGACACTAACAACACAGAATCAAACGACCTAAATCAACTCATAGAATATGCAGTTGCTCATGCTCAAAAGATTGTTAATCAGATAAGACAGGGTATCTTTGACTTAAAACCATTAAATCATGGCGACTGCCGAAATTGCGATTATTTGCCCATATGTCCTATGAAACCCGACGAAGAAAATATAAACTTATCTCAAGAAACAATCTAAAAATTTATGCTTAAAAGTAAAATTGTCTCATCACCGGCTGGTTCAGGGAAAACACAAAAATTGGCGGAGCGTTATATTGAACTACTGCAACAGAACATACCTCCTGAACGCATTCTCACGATTACTTTTACCGAAAAAGCCGCAGCCGAAATGAAAGAACGTATCTTTCAACTTCTTCGAGAAAAAGACTTGAAAATGTATCAAATACTCAAAGAGAAATCTCTATCTTTACGCATTCAGACAATCGATTCTTTTTGTCTTTCTCTCTTAAAAAGATTTGCGGTCAATATTGGATTGCAACCGGATTTAGAAGTGCTTGCCGACCCCAAAGCAATCTGGACTGATTCCGTCTATGATACTTTGATGACAATTGCCGAAAAAGAGAAAGGCACCTCTGATTACGAACAATTACTTAATTCAATTGTTCCCAATAAATTTCGCGGATGGCCTAATTTAAAGAAACTATTTGATAGTCTATTTGAAAAACGACAATCAATTGAACGCGGTAAGATTCCTTCTTACCAATATGCCTATCTTGAGTCATTAGTCTCACAAATCAAAAACCATCCAATTACAAGTCAAAAAATTCCTGATTTCCCAATCCGAGCTCCTAAAGAAGATTTTTCCGATATTGATGATATCCGAAAAGACTTAGAATCAATCAAACATACTTTTTTAACTCAAAAAAACTGTCCAAGTAGTGATATTTGTCATCCGGAAATTCACGAATGGTATCAATTAATGTTCCAATACTGGCGAATTATTTTAACTGTTGTCAGTAATCAGAGATTTAGCGTAATCTTTGATTTATTTATTAAACGATTTCTTGGTGAATATAATAATCGTAAGAAGGTTTTGCGACAAGTTGATTTTAATGATTTAGAACTACTCACCTATAGAGTTTTAACCGAACACCCTGAATGGTCCAATATTTTATACATTTTTGATGAACATACTGACCACATTTTAGTTGATGAATTTCAAGATACCAGTTTTCTTCAATGGGCGATAATTACCAAATTGGCTGAAGAGTGGCTTTCTGGTTTAGGTGCAAAACGAGAACGAGGAATTAAACCAACAATATTTTTGGTCGGCGACGACAAACAATCAATCTATTTATTTAGAAATGCCCATTCGGAAATCTTTGAAAAGGCTAAATCATATTTGACATCGCGGTTAAAATCCGATGAATTAGAAATTGTTGAAGATACTGACAACTATCGTTCTTTATCTTCAATTATTGATTTTACCAATCTGGTATTTCCGAAAATAATGACTGCTAATAAAGATGCACCACCCTGGCAAACTCGGTATCGTCATTTTGTGCGTAAAAGAAATAATCCTAATCCTGGGATTGTCCAGATAATTTTAGATACTGCTGAAGGCAAAATGGCTAATTTACGCCAAATTGATGCTGAACTTGTTGCCCTAAAAATATTAGATATCATTAACAAGCCTATTGTCTTTGATATTCAAGAAAACGCTCGTCCTTGTCGGTTTGAAGACATCGCAATTCTCCTACGCCGCAGAACCCATTTAACCCGATATGAAAATGCCCTAAGAAAATACAATATCCCTTTTGTAATTGTCAAAGGTGCTGGTTTCTATGATTCACCTGAAATTGCAATTTTGATTTCATTAGTAAATTTCTTATCTGACCCAACACGGAATTATGATTTATATGTTGTACTTAAAAGTCCTTTATTTGCACTCTCGGAAAAAGAACTTCTACTAATCAATGAAGATTTGCAATGTGATTTATGTGTAACAGAAAAAGATACACTATTCACTTCAACAAATTCTGACTTAAAAATTTCTTTATGGACCCGATTTAAAAATAATGCAAAAACCAGTGCTCGGTATCAAGATGTGATTTCCAAACTAACAAACTGGATTTCTCAGATTGGCTATCGACCAATGGTTGAGATTTTAGAAGAGATTCTTGATATCCAAAATGGTTGGAAAACATTTTGGCAACCTCAGCAAGTTGTTAATATCAAAAAATTTCTGAAAATCGTTGAAGATTTAGAGAATAACGGGTCTCATCCTTTAGCAATTTGTGACTATTTTGAAAAAAATAAAGACCAAGAAGAATCTAAGGCTAATGTCAATACTGAAGGCAGAAATGAAGTTAAATTGATGACAATTCATTCCGCAAAAGGATTACAATTTCCTGTAGTATTTTTTGTTGGGTTAGATGAAAAATTTGAAAATCACAGGAAAAATGAATCAGCATATTTATTAATTAACGAAGTTAGTGAAAGCGAAGTTTGGGTATCATATGAACCAGATAGTAATCTTAGGAAATTATCACCACTATTTGATGAATATAAATCAAAAGAACTGGAAGAAGAGAAAAGAATCTTTTATGTTGGTGTCACTCGTGCCCGCGACGCACTATTTTTAACCGGCGTATATAACCCAAAATCCTCTCAAAAAGAAAGCCGACTTAACTGGTTGATTAATGCTTTAGATATACGATTAATTGAAGATAATAAATTATCGTGTAATGTAGATAACATTCCTGGATTTTCTATTATTTCTGTTAATGAGTTAAAACAAACCATAAAAAATATTAAAGTCCAACTTAGCGACGATAATCAGGCTTCACAGACTCAACCAGTAACACTTCTTGAACCAATAATTGAAGAACCGGAATATCATTGGCGCGCAGTTACTAAAGAACTTACAGAAATCGAATCCCGTGTCCGTCAGAATTACGGTGAACATTGGATTATCCTCGGCGACATTCTCCACAAAATATTTGAAAAAATATCACAAGGCAAGATAAGATACACAATTGAGGATATTGAAACTGAAGCCGTTTCGCAATTCTTAATTCACAATATACCGAAATCTAACCAACCAGCAATGCTGGATGAAATAAAAAAGCAATTTGAAACAATTCTCAACTCTGAAATACTTTCATTAATACAACCTCAAAATAATAGTTATGCTGAACTTCCTTTTGTCTTAAAAGAGAATAAGATTGTCTATTCAGGTAGAATTGACCGGGTCATTATTAAAGATAGCGTTGTGAATATTTATGACTATAAGACATTTCCAATATCTGAAACAGAAATATCGGATTTAATTCAGAAGTATTTGCCACAACTTAAAATTTATCAAAAAGCAGTTAGCAAAATCTTCTCTGTCTCGAAAACAAAATCGTATTTAGTATTTACTCAACTCGGTAAAATAATACCTTGCTCATAATATACCACTTACCCAATATTTTAAATTACTAATTTCCCAAGTATAAAAACTTGCTTCCTAATAGATTATACAATTCGCAAAGTCTTGGGCATAACAAGTTGTGAACTATATGCTGAGATGGATAATAAACTAATTCCTAAAGCATTAGACATAACTAAAGATATTAAACAAAGCAAAAAAAATTATCTTTTGACTGATAATAACTTTGATTTCATTCAGGATATTACTTGGGATTTCAAGAGCGATGTAGAGAATGATACCCGTGCTGTATGCATACTGCCACCCCGCAAGTACCTAACTTCATTTACATTTTTATGGATTAACAACCACAACACAAACTGCGTCAACAACATACAATTTATTCAAATAAAATAAGCAGAATAACCGAATTTTTCAAATAACATATGCACAATATTAAACACTTGTTAGCAACATTAATACGATGCCCAATGAAAACATTAAAAAATTTATCTAAAATATCTAAAACCGATATAAATTTATATTCATATATACACATATATTATAATGTAAATTTAGAAATTGTCAAGCAACCATTGAGACAACTCTGCGAAAGTCAGTTTTTTGCTTCTTTCTGTCATGCTGAACTTGTTTCAGCCTCTCAATTTTATCCTATTTTCGCTATTTGGCATGCTTAACTTGTTTGAGCGTCTTCGGTATTATCGGGAACAGTTTTACAGAACTTCTATTGAGGACTTCTAACAGAGTCTTGATTACGCAGATATTTTAGTAACATCACCAATAAAAGCCATTGATTTTTCAATCATTGTAATCGTTTTCTTAATCGCTGTAACCAATGAAAGCGACTTTTTCCGAGCTTTTCGAAAGTTTTTCTTGACAATAATAAAATTTAAAGATATACTTTAACCTATGATAAATACTTTTTGGGAGGCAACATGAGAAAGTCTTATGTTGTACCTGCGATATTTTTGTGTTTATTATTTAGTTCAGTCTCAATCAATGCTCAATCGATAATCTCAGATGCGACAAAATTAAATAATCGACCTTGTCTTTTTGATGGCACAATTGAACCACAATCCGGTACTGCCCGAAATGTCTATATTGCCTCAGTGCACTATTATGACCCAGATGGTAAAAGACCTTCCCGTATTGAAGTCTTTGTTGATGACGTTAGTTACCCATTGAAAAGAAAAACCGGCAAGCCTAATGATGGAATTTATAGATGTAAATTGACTTTACCCCCTGGAGAACATTTATATTATTTCTATGCTGAAGATGAGCAAGGAAAATCTGCTCGTTTGCCCAGATATAGTGCGAAAAAAGGACCATTAGTTGGAGTCACAAAGCCTATTTTAGACCGCGCTCGATTAACTAAAGGTGGCGTATTTCAAAAATCAGGAACCGATAAGACGCTTTACACTTACACTGTGAATTACTATGATCCCAAATGCAATCCACCTAAAGAAGTTGCGGTCTATGTTGATTGTATTAAGTATCCGATGCGCCTCCATAAAGGCTCACCATCAAATGGCACTTATATTGCAACATTAACTTTGCCCCCAGGAAAACATGCTTATTATTTTCGGGCAATAGATAATTTAAACAATTGTATATCTTTACCGGAACAGGGTTTTATTCGTGGTCCTGAAGTAACTGAAACTTATAACACGTCCCCCCAATTATTTGATGTAAAATTAGACCCAATCATTGGTTATAAGCCAACTACTTTTACTTACTATGTAACTTATCTTGATGAAGATTTTGATACACCATCTTTAATACAGATTGTAATTGACGGCGAAACTTATCCTTTGAAATTAAAACAAGGTAAACCATATAATGGCGTTTATACTTTTAAGACTCAGCATTATCTCGGCAATTATCACAAGTATCATTTTTATTGTGAGGATGGCCGTGGTGGTAGTTGTCGAGTTCCACCAACCGGAGATTTTCATGGACCGGTTGTCGTAAGATAAATTGAATTACGGAGGTAAAATGATTCTAAAGAAAAAATCACCAATATCCCCTATCCTCTTATTACTAGTATTAAGCACAATTGCATTAATTGTTTTACCTATTGGTTGTAAAAAGAAGAACCGCGCACCAGAAAAGCCAACGCTTACTGGACCAACTTCGACTTATGATGGTAAAACTGAAATCTATATTGCTAAAGCAAAAGACCCAGATAAAAATGAAGTCCGTTTTATCTTTAACTGGGGCGAAGGTTTTGTCGACACTTCTGATTATGTTGCATCTGAAGAAGATTATCAAACCGGCTATGCTTTTCAGTCTCCTGGTGTTAAAACAATTAAAGTTATTGCTCAAGACATCAAAGGCGCTATATCACCAGAATCTGATCCGCTAAGTGTTAATGTTGAAGTTAATTACAAACCGAGAGTCGATTCGGTTATTACACTTACACCACCCGATTCATTTGGTGTTGCTTTACCAATAATATTTTCCACAACTGCATACGATACGACTGATAGTGTAAAAGTGCGATTTATCTATCGTCAGAAAAATGCTACCAAAGATTCTTTAAGACCGTGGTCAAATTATCAACCATCAGGTTCAACCTTCACTGATTATATTCGTTTTAACATCCCCGATACATATATTGTTCGAGCCATTGCCATGGATACTAAAGGAAAAGAATCTGACACATCCAAAGCAGTAAAATTATATGTTTGGGGACCGAGCATCTCAACAATTACTGCGAGTGATGATATAATTATTTCCGGTGCATATGTCTATTTCTATGTTACCGCTTACAGTTCTGACTCAGTTCAAGTCCGATTTATGCATCGTAAGAAAAATGTCACAACTTGGACTCAAAGAAGCTGGCGTGCATATTTATCTTCCGGTTCAACATTTGAAGATACAATAACTTTTACTACTACTGCAACTGATACTTATATTATCCGCGCTGTAGCTAAAGATAGCCGTAATAACTATTCTGATACTGCACCTCCTGTTCAATTAGTAGTTATTACCCAAGGTGCGATTCGTCCAACAATTGATACGATTGTCGGCTTAGGTCCTTCGCCGTTTGCTACATTTGCCCGCAGTGTATCTCCATATCGATATATACCATTTACTACACGGGCTTATGACGCTGTTACCGAAAGTGTCCAAGTAAGATTTATGTATCGTAAACCCAATGCAACAACATATACACTAAGGTCCTGGCTTCCCCGTAAATACACCGGTTCAATATTTAAAGATTCAATTAACTTTCCAGTTCCTACAACAAAACCTGACACTTATATTATTCGTGCAATTGCTCGAAACAAGTTTGGTTCGTTATCTGATACAACTCCACCATTTATTGCAATCGTTGTTGGTTGGGAATTTCAGATACCTGACGAATATCCGTTCACCAGTTCACCAGCATTAGGTCAAGATGCATTGAATCGTTGGCGCATATTTATCGGTGCTCAAGATGGCTTCTTTTACGCGATTGACCCGACAACAGGCACACGAGCCTGGCGAGAAGCAACCGTTTCTGCCGGATACCCTAATTATGAAGAAGTTTTAATCAACGCCACACCTGCAGTCAACCAAAGTTTGGGAAAAATTTATTGCGGAAGTGAAGAAGGCGAACTTTATTGTGTTTCAACTAGCGGAACAACTCGTTGGCGCTACCCTGACAGTTCTTATGATGGCTTAACTTTCAATGAATATGGTTCTTCTGCAGCAATTGGAGCCGATGGCAGAATATTTGTTGGCTGTGATGACTGTTTCTTATATGTACTTCGTGATAACGGTTCAAGTGCGGATACTATTAAGAGATACAGCACAAAATTGGAAATTGCGTCATCACCAGCAATTGACGCTCAAGGTTTTGTCTATGTTGGCGATGACTCTGGTTACGTCACAAAACTAAATTCCAATGGCCAACTTCAATGGCGACGCCGAATTGGTATTAGTGTGCAATCTTCACCCGCAATTGCTGCTGACCGGCTTTATGTCGGAACTGAAGATGGCTATCTCTATGCTTTAAGCACTTCAACTGGAACACCGCTTTGGCAAAATCCTTATCAAGCAGATGATGGTATTCGTTCCTCGCCAGTAATTGGAACTGATGGCAATATTTATTTTGGATGTGATGATGGTCAACTTTATGGAGTTACACCTAATGGAACTGCAGTCCCTGGATTTCCAGTGCAACTGAGTGATGAGGATATCTCTTCCACACCTGCGATTGCTTCAGATGGTACAATCGTTGTTTATACTCCTGAGGACAAAGTTTTCGGCATTAGCCAATCCGGTGATACTCTTTGGCAAGTTATGCTTGCATCCGCTAAAAAATCTTCTTACCGGCCCATCAAACGGTCAAAATTTGATGCCTTCCAACCATCACCAACAATTGGTCCTGACGGCACAATTTATGTTGCTTCATATAATGGTGGCGGTGTTTTTGCTATTAAAGGAATGGTACCAGGTTTAGCCACAACTTCACCTTGGCCAAAATTCCGACACGATATCCGAAACACCGGCCGAGCAAATGCTCCGCTCCCATAACTCCATAAAATAAATGAGTCAAAGCCCCTGGTATAATACCAGGGGCTTTGTTTTGTAAAAAACAAAAATTTCTGAATGTTAATTGAAAACAACTCTTGACAAGTTGACAATAATAATCTATAGTAAATAAAATAAATACCATTGTATGTCTGGAGGAAAAATGAAGTTAATAAAATACGGTCTGATTGGTGTTATTACCATTATAACCTTCAACTACGCAGATATTGTAATGACTGCTCAAATTCAAGATTTAACAAAGCCGAAAGAAAAGCCGATGAAGCAAACTACTTATCTTAGCGAAGAATGTATACGAATCGATGTGAAAGCCGAGAAATCTGATATAACAACAATCTTTCGTGCTGACCAAGAAATTTTTTGGATGATAGACCATAAGAAAAAATCCTATACCGAGTTTACCAAAGAAGATTTGGAAAAAATGCAAGAAATGATGAAAGAAGCAACGAGCATTATGGAACAAGCACTAAAAAATTTACCGGCCGAACAACGACAAAAAATGGAAAAAATGATGAAAAAGGGAGTAGCCGAGAAATCTAACATGATTTTCAAAAAAGTTTCAAGTGGCGAAAAAGTCAATCAATGGCTTTGTGATAAATATGACGGCATTATTGAAGGTAAAAAGGTTATGGAACTCTGGTCAACTGATTGGAAAAAAATTGGTCTAAAACCAGAAGACATCAAAGTCTTTGATAAAATGAAAGTATTTTTTGAACAGATAGCAAAAGATTTTGCTTCTACTCTTCATATCATTGAAACCGAGAAAAAAGATAATATGTATTTTGGTATGCCGGTTAAGATTGTTGAATACGAAAAGGGTAATATCCGAAGTTCATACGAATTTGAAGAGATTCGTCAAGAAGAACTTAAGCTATCTGTATTCGAACCGCCTAAAGGATATAAGAAGGAAAAATCTTTCGAGAAAGAAAAATAGCAAATAAAATATACAACAACTACTTTTATAAAGCACAAAATTAACTGATAAAGAAAATGCGGTTTGGATTTCACATTTCAATCACCGGCGGCTTTCGGAAGGTAGTTGACCGCGCCTTAAAAAAACGTTGCCAGACAATTCAACTTTTTTCAAGAAATCCTCGTGGTTGGCAGTATCCTCCTTTAGACAAAGACGATGTAAAAGAATTCCAACAAAAAATTGCAGAAACCGAACTCAGTCCTATTTATGTCCATATGCCCTATCTACCCAATTTAGCAAGCCCGGATAAAGAATTATTCAAGAAGTCTTTATTTTCACTTATAACCGAATTAGAACGAACTGAATTTCTATCTGCACAATTTTTGATAATGCACATTGGTAGTCGGATGTCATCTTCAGAACAAGATGGATTAAAAAGAGTATCCGAGGGGATAAATCAGGCATTTATTAAGATCAAAAATTCTGTTATCTTGCTATTAGAAAACACATCAGGAATGGGTACAGAAATTGGTTATAATTTTACTCATATAAAAACAATTTTTGACGATGTTGATGATAAAAATCGACTTGGGGTTGTTTTAGATACTGCTCATATCTTTGAAGCCGGTTACCCAATTCATTCTAAATCTGGTTTAGATAAAACCTTGAAAGAATTTGATGAACTTATCGGCTTAAAAAGATTACATCTTCTCCATCTTAATGATTCTAAAACTGATTTAGGTTCAAGAATCGACCGCCATTGGCATATTGGCGAAGGCAAAATCGGTTTAGAAGGATTTAGAAATATCATCAATCACCCACTTCTGAAGCATTTACCGGGAATTATGGAAACACCAAGAACTAACGACAAAGAAGATTTAAAAAATATGAAGGTAATAACCTCATTAGTTAAGATTTAACTAATTTTCTTTTGACCAAACCAGCCTGGATACCTTTACGGATCGAATCTAAACCTAATGTAATAATCCCATTAGTTAAGATTTAACTAATTTTTTCTTTTGGCTTTAGGCTCGTAAACACTGCCCTGATTTTCGTTTTCCCAAATTTCTACCTTTGTAACTGGATATCTTTTCTTGATCTTATCATAAAAATATTTTGCTAAATTTTCTGTGGTTGGATTAAAATTATAGATATCATTTAAACATTTATGGTCAGGCAGAATTGTTTTCAGATATTCCTTAATCTTTCTAAAATCATATAACATTCCTGATTTTGGTATTTTGGGACCGGTTATGTAAACAACAATTAAATAATTATGCCCATGTAACTCTTCACATTTACCTTGATAGTCTTTAAGATAATGTGCTGAACTAAATTTCTGTTTAACGATAATTGTCCAAGCCATAATAAAGTAAAACAAAACAAAAGCAAAAGTCAAGTGTTAAAAAAACCGTAATAACCGGAATGATTTGTTAACAAGATGCTGTTTATTTATCCAAAACAATGGAACTCTTTATCAAAGATAAAATTATCACACCTAGTCAATTGTTGACATTTATTATTTATAAAATTATAATTGCCATATGAAGTCAACCAAGTCAAAAAGAAAAATTCGAAATTTAATTTTATTGATTATTATCCTTTTATCTTTTATTGGCGGTATAATTTTTGCAGGCATTGTCCGTTTACGTACTGGTCTACCATCACCTGAGGAAGTTAAAAATTATCAGGCACCGGCTTCAACAAAACTACTCGATTGTAAAGGAAGATTAATCTGCGAATTCTTTCAACAGCATCGAACTCCAGTTCCTTTAAATCAAATTCCTCAAATGCTTAAAGATGCTTTAATTGTTGTTGAAGATAAAAGATTTTATTCCCATTGGGGCATTGACATTGTCCGATTTTTTGGTGCTACGCTTCGTAATCTAAAGTCTTTTCGTTTTGCCCAAGGAGCCAGCACAATCACACAACAGTTAGCCCGGAATATGTTTTTAACTCAAGAAAAGACAATTGCTCGCAAAATAAAAGAAGCATTATTAGCCTTTGAATTAGAACGCAACTATTCAAAAGATGAGATTTTGGAAATGTATTTAAACCAGGTATATTTTGGTCATGGTGTCTACGGTGTGGAAGCCGCAGCACAAACTTATTTTAATAAATCAGTAAAAGAGCTTAATCTTGCTGAATGTGCTCTCATCGCGGCTTTACCCAAAGCACCACATCTCTATTCTCCATATGTAAATCCTTCTGCAGCATTAAAACGACGAAATCTCTTTTTAAGAATGTTGTATAAAGCCAAAAAAATTTCTCAAACACAATTAGAACAAGCACTTTCTGCTCCGTTAGGTGTATTACCTAAAACCGCACTAAAAAATGAAGCTCCGTATTTTGTTGAAGAGATAAGAAAGTACTTATCAAGTTGCTACGGTGATGATTTCATTTATAAAAGTGGCGCAACCGTTTATACGACATTAGATTTAGATATGCAACAAAGTGCCAACCAAGCACTTTTAGCTAATATAGAACGAATTGAGAGGGATTTCAATCTTCCTAATAAAAAATCACGATATGATACACTTGCGACAAAAGATACGCTCTTAAAACCAAATTATCTTCAAGGTGCCTTAGTTGTCATTGACCCCAAAACAGGCTATATTCGAGCAATGGTTGGTGGTCGTGATTTCCGCCAAAGTCCTTTTAATCGCGCAACGCAAGCAAGAAGGCAAGCCGGTTCAGCGTTTAAGCCATTTGTCTATACTGCAGCTATTGACCAAGGTTTTACACCTGCTGATTTAGAATTAGATGAACCAATTACGATTAACATTCCCGGTGTTCCTCAACCTTACACTCCAGTAAACTTTGACCATCGATTTATGGGCAAAATGACCTTGCGTCGTGCATTAGCATTATCCCGAAATGTTGTTGCGGTCCGCTTAATCAGTAAAATTAGTCCTGAAGTTGTTGTACAATATGCAACCCGAATGGGCATAAGTACTCGACTTCAGCCTGTATATTCTTTAGCCCTTGGCTCTTGTGATGTTTCATTGATTGATATGACTTGTGCCTATAGTGTACTAGCTTCAGGCGGTTATAAGACAAAACCAATGTATATTCTTAAAATTACTGATGCTGATGGACATATTATAGAAGAAAATACAATAGAAGTTGAACCAGTGATTAATGCTAGCGTGTCTTATGTTGTTACTGATATGCTTAAAAGTGTCATTGATGAAGGAACCGGTTATGCAATCAGAAAATTGGGATTTAGTTATCCCGCTGCTGGTAAAACTGGAACCACTGACGATTATACGGATACTTGGTTTATTGGTTATACACCGGATTGTGTTTGTGGTGTTTGGGTTGGTTATGACCAAAAGAAGACAATATTTCACAATGCAACCGGCGGTGGTGTTGCAGCGCCAATTTGGGCTGATTTTATGAATAGGATTTCTAATCTTCTCGCCGGAAATGATTTTCCCGCACCGGACAGTGTTACCACTGTCAAAGTTTGTGATTTAACTGGAATGTTAGCAACTCCACAATGCCCCAAGATTAGAAATGAGGTTTTCATTTTAGGACATGAACAAAAAAATGAGTGTCTGTTCCATAAAAAAGGCGAACCGCTTCAAGAATTTCAAACTCCTGATTTCAAAGCAACTGAAGGATTCTGAGCAAATTGTTATGATACGGTAATTGGATAATAAAACAATAACAATAAAGATTTACAAACTTAAATTTTATAGATAATATTGTCATCTAAAAAGAAAATAATTTTTAAGCAGAAGTATCATCATAAAAAACACATTCTGCGTTTTCCTGTATTCTTGGTATATCAAAAACTTTTTGATTACTATGGACCACAAAACTGGTGGCCTGCAGAATCAGATTTTGAAGTTATTGTTGGCGCAGTTTTAACTCAGAATACTGCCTGGCGAAATGTTGAAAGAGCAATTGAAAATCTTAAGGCATATAATCTATTAAATCCTAAAAATCTCTGGACAATTTCAACATCTCAATTATATCAATTAATAAGACCCTCGGGATTCTATCGTATTAAGGCAAAACGACTTAAGGCATTACTCGATTTTATTATTAAAAATTATGCCGGGAACATCGAGAATTTAAGGAAACAAAAACCATCTGTCTTAAGACAAGAACTTTTGGCAATTTCTGGAATTGGAGATGAGACTGCAGATTCAATTTTACTGTATGCCTTAAATAAACCTGTTTTTGTTGTTGACACGTATACTCGACGAGTATTCTCACGTCATAAATTTCTCGACAACAAAGCAACTTATGCGGATATCCAGAAATTCTTTGTTGCACATCTACCCAAATCGGTTAAACTCTATCAGGAATATCATGCACTAATCGTTAAATTAGCCAAGGATTTTTGCCGCACTAAACCTAATTGTACTTATTGCCCATTAAACAGCAATATCTTTTATGCCAAATAACTTGAATAACAAATGATTATTAATCTTTGGATTATTTTTTGTTTTGTTCAATTAGACACAGCACATTCCGCAGTTAAATCTGAAACTACTAAAATTGTCCATTATTCAAGTAAAAACATTATATATCTTCCACAAGATGAGCGTATAATTTTACTTGATTCTGCACAAGTAAATTACACTGACCTTGAAGTCAAAGCCGACTCAATTGAATACAACTTAAAAACTAAAACTCTCAGCGCTTATAAAAATGTCCATTTTTCAACCGCTACTGATAAAATTGATGGTATAGAGCTTCATTATAACTTAAAAACTAAAAAAGGTGTAATGTTTAGAGCCAAGACTTCGATTGCGGATGGATTTTTTCAAGGTCAAGAACTCTGGTTAATTAAAGAAAAAACTTTACAAGTTGCGGATGGTTATTATACGACCTGTGATAAAAATCCACCACATTATCATTTTTATGGAAAACGGCTTAAAGTCTTTCTTAATGATATGGCAATAACTCAACCGATTGTCTTAAAAGTCAGTAAAATTCCAATTTTGGCAGCGCCATTTTGGTTTTTTCCAATTGGGAAAGACCGAAAATCTGGTCTTTTACCTTTCAGAATTGGCCAATCCAAAACTGAAGGTATTTATCTCAAAGGTGTATCCTATTATTTAGTGATTAACGATTATGCTGACTTAACTTTTGCATTGGATGCAATGGAAAAAAAAGGCTTCCAACCAAAACTTGAAGGAGTCTATATAGTTAACCCTTATGCGCGTGGTCAACTCTTACTTTCATATATTTACGAATCGCAAACAAAACGCCATCGCTACAGTATCAACACAAAACATACTTCTAAGTTTTTATTAAAGTCTAATTTAGATGCTTACATTGATTATCAAAGTGACCAGACATATTTGCCAGATTATGCAGAAAATCAAGTGCAGTGGCTCAAAAAAGAACTCTATTCGCAAATTTCGCTCAATCGCGATTTTAAGAAAATTGGCCGAAGTAATCTATTATTGGAACAAAGACGAGATTTTGAAAAATCAATCACTGATTGGAAATTACCTGCTTGGCAAATAAACTTTTATCGTGTTCCTCTAATTTCAAATTGGAGTATCACACCGGGTATCGGTTTTGTCAACATGGAACGGATTTCTGATTCTACTGCAACCAATCCGATTCTTCGAAAAAATATTACTCGCTTATTAAGCGGTCGATTTTCTTTAGCAAATCCCAAAACATTGATTGGAACTTTTGATTTACCCATATCAACCAGTTATAAATTTTCTAAAGAAATTGCTAATACTACTTTATCCGCTCGAGAGTTTAGAGCTGGCACTGGATTTTCTACTGCGCAGAATTTTTTGGGCACACTAAATATTAATGAGGCAATTAGTTATAATCATACTATCAATTATACGGATACGACATTAACTCAAGTAGTATATGATTTTAACCTTAATTCTGATATAACTCTTTTCCGGCTTTTCGAAATTGGAATCTTAAGGATTAACAGTATTTTACATAAAATTTCACCCGGAATTGCATTAAATCTAACACCCTTGACAAAACATTATGGTATCTGGGGGATCCCACGCATTGATACGACCCCACAGAATTTAAGTCTTGGGTTTGGATTAAATAACTATTTCCAAGGTAAATTTTCTAAACCGGCAAGAGTACTAACTCAAGATACGATGATTGAGGATACAACATTTAAATTAAAACAACCCCGACATCTTCACCGCGAATACATTAAACGAGATATAGCTTTTATTGGATTTCAATCAAACTATGATTTTAAGACAAAAGAATTATCGCCACTTGCTATTAATGCCGATATTTATCCGCTTAATCAGGATAACCTTCAATTACAATCTTCTCTCACAATGAATTATCCCTGGCAACTAAAACCATTAAAAAAAATTCGTATCTCAGAACTATCGATAAACTCTTTTTTCAATTATCTATTGACGAAAACCGATACAACTACTAATGAAGAACGCGGAATCAAAATTACACTAACTCATCTATATATCGCAAGTAGTGACGGCTTTTCACCATTAAAGTCATACGCCAATATGCTTAACATAACACTTTCTTTAATACCCAAATCCTGGCATCTTGATTTTACTTCAGGCTATAACTTTAAAGAAAAGAAATTAACTGATTATAATATATCTATTTGGAAAGATTTGCACTGTTGGGAAGCAATTATCAATATCAATCGTTTAGGAACAAAATGGGCGTATGATTTCAAAGTACGAATAAAAAAGATACCCGAAGTATCTTTGGGTAAAGGAATGCTTGGCTTCATTCTCCCTGTCCAATAAAGTATATTGAGATTTCTGACAATGTTTTGACTGCACAGATATTTTAGGGATGTTACCGATAATACCATTATTTTTTCCGTCATTGTAATTGTTCTTTTAATCGCTGTAATCCATAAAAAACGACTTTTTACGAGTTTTCTATATAACTTCCTATATGAAAATTGAACAGGCTAAAAAATTAGAATGTGGCCAATAACGACACATTACCAAGGTTTTTGAAAATTGTATTAAATTAAAGACAGGCATATTTTTTTCTTCAGTTTTTAATTTACCATCCATTTGCTTTTGACGTACACAATTGCGGTGAATAATCCAGAATAAATCAATCAAACCCATCTTCAATATTAATTCTTGAAATAAAATAAATTGGTGATATTTTCAACAGCCGGCCTGTTTAACCTGATAGATAATCGATTAGGCAACACACTCTGCTAGCTTATCAATAGTCCATTGGTTAGATTAATCGGCAATAGGTTAGGCGGTTTAGAAAATTATCGATTTGGTGTTCGGATAGGTAAGCCGGTGGGTTGCCGACCGGTATGCCCCTCGGCTTGCCCCCTGGCTTGCCGACCGGCTTGTCTATCGGATAACCGATAGTATCAGGCGTATCACTTACAACAAATCGTTTTTTATGAGTAACGGATTTTTTATTACATCCTTTATATACATAAAACGATATATTTTCACATATTATCATCATATACAATCCAACTATTAAGAACCTAAAGTGCTGGTATAATATTCCCCTTTTTAGCCGATTTTAAGATAATATTTGATATTTTAATAAATTATATAAATATAAAAGCATAACTTGATTTTTATTAAAATGGTTTTTATACTTAATTATAAATATGCCTAGAAAAGTCTTTATTTTAAATACATAAATGACACAACTTTTACAGAAACAGAGAAGATTAATAGTTTTGATTCAAGAGCAATTAGCAAAAATTCTTAGTCTATTTATGGTCTTTATTTCATACTTAGACACTGGTAAAATTAAGAACCAACCTTTAGGCGTGACTCTATTCTACCTTATCGCTTGCCATTCATATTGGCAATCATTTAAGAAATATTATCCCAAGGATTCTATCTTATTGACTCAACACTTATCAAAAATCATTCCAAAATCGACTGCCCAAGGTTTAAATTCAAAAATCTTAGAGAACATCGAGCAGAAAGTAATTGAATTATTTGAAGAGATTAAATTTAAGGAAAATATCTAAAGATTGCTAAGGAAAGTACAATTGAGCAATTATCCAATTTATCTTGCTTCAAAATCGCCCCGCAGACGAACACTCTTAAAACAATTAGACATAAAATTTAAGACCCTAGTTCCCAAAATTGACGAAGACATATCAGAAAAAAATCCACGATTATTTGCAATAAAGATTGCTCGCAAAAAAGTCTTTTCTGTTGAAAACAAAGTGACCCGAGGAATTATAATTGGAGTTGATACAATAGTTGCTATTGACCAAAAAATTTTAGGTAAACCCAAAAATAAAAAAGACGCCCAACGAATTCTAAAACTTTTAAGTGGCAAAATCCATAAGGTCATCTCCGGAATTTGTATTTTGATTAAACCATACAACTACATAATTGTTGATTATGAAGAATCTAAAGTAAAATTTCGTAAATTAAGTGCAACAGAAATCGAAAATTACTTAAATACGAAAGAACCGTACGATAAAGCTGGTGCTTATGCAATCCAAGGCAAGGCCAAAATTTTTGTAGAAAGCATCGACGGTTGTTATCTCAATGTTATCGGATTACCTGTACCTAAATTAATAAAACATCTAAAATCTTTGCAAAAATTATCTATTAAGAAAAACAGGGTCATTCATTTGTCTTTTAAGACATCAAATTTGGAAAAATAGAACTGTAAATTCAGAAAGCAGTTTGATAAGTCCAAATAGATTTATAGTTTTATCAGCCCAAATTTTATTTTTTAAGGTTTACCAAACATCGACTCCTGACTAATTTCATTCAAAGCTTGACGGGCAGCATTTTTTACTTCCGGTGTTTCTCTACTAAAGGGCCAAGGTCGTATTATCTTTTTAAGATGAGAAATTGCACCCAAATAGCCAATTTTTCCCAAAGCCTTAATTGCACTGATTTTTACCTCTATGTCATTAGCGAATAAATAATTAACTAAAAATGAACCTGCAATCTCTTCACCGATTTCACCAAGAGCATTAATTATTGCCACCTGCACTATTTCTTCTTTTTCTTCTTGTAATGCCCAGATTAACGCATCAACTTTTTCTGGGATTTTTAATTTGCCAAATGCCTTTGCTGATGCTGCTCGAACTAAAGGTGATGGATCGTCATTAAGTTTTCTTAACAACAAATCAGCGGATAAAGGACTTTTCAGTTCACCTAATGATAAACAGACTGTCATCCGCACCCATAAACTAGGGTGGTCAATATATTCACTAAGTATAGGTATAAACTCAACATCTCCGATTTTACCGATTAATTGTACAATGTTAAGTTGTTTTTGAATATTGTGTTCACTGATAATCGAAGGTAAAAATTTAATAAGTTCTTTTCCGGATTTACTCAAAGACTCAGTAGCCGCATCTACAACCCTACTGTCTGGACTTTCTAAACATGACAAAAGAGACCGAATTGCTGATTCTGATTTGATTTTGCCCAGCGCTCCAATTGCAGTTAATTTTACATCATCGTCGATATCATTTACTAATTCAATCAGTCTAGGCGTTGCAATGTTATCACCAATATCACCCAAAATTCTCGCACTCAGTTCTCGCACTGATGCTTCATAATGTTTGGTATACTCTAATAACGGTAAAATTACTGGTTTGCCAATCGAAGACAATTTTAGCCGTGCCAAATCTCTTTTATTAACATCATTTGATAGTAGCCACTCCTCATGGGGCTTAATAACTTCTGAACCGATGATTTTTAATGCCAACATTGCTTTATTTCTAACTTCAAAATCAACATCATTAGTTGCTATTTGCCAGAGACTATCACAGGCACGAGTATCACCAATTTTACTTAAAGCTTCGATTGCAGCAATTCGAACTTGTTTTTCTTTATCCGATAGAAGAGATAGTATCAAATCAATAGATAATTTATCTTTAAGTTCACCAAGGGCCCGAGCTGATGCGGCACGCACTAGTGGTTCAGATGCCTTAAGAAAATCTCTAAGATATTCAACCGCCCAAAATTCCTTAATTCTTCCCAAAACTTCAATTACTGAAGCTTTAACCTCGCTATTGCCTTTTTTTAGTATTCCTAACAGTTCACCACTAATCGATGCATCACCGATTTCACCTAATATTCTAACTACATTCATACGAACAATTTCATTAGGAGAGTTTAGTGCACCGACTAAATACGAAATTGTTGCTTTGCCTAATGCTAAAATAGTTGCCACTGCGCTATCACGAACAATCTGATTATCTGAACCAAGTAATGGTACTAATATTTCTGTAGCTTTTTCAACACCTAGACTTTTTAATCTTTTTAGCGCTGAAAAACGAACTTTAGGCTCAGACGACAATAAATCTTCAATCAGTTTGTCTTCTGTCATATACTTATTGTAATTGTAACCGAAAGGGATATTATCTATTCCCTAGGAATTCTTTATTCATCCCAACAACAAAATTTTTATAATGGAAAATTCTTAACCCTGAAATTATATAACTCAATAAAATCTTACTAATTATTAACACCTATCAATTATATAATACTAAAATTTCACCACCTGTCAACAATTAAAATCTTATTGCTAATATGCTCGGGCATAATAAACAATAGTCTCAGTATCTTTTCCACAAATAATACACCTGCCTTTTTGTTTTTCATTAAGTGGAATACATCGCGGAGTTGTCTTAGTTTTATCAACAATCTCATTTTCGCATTGTTGGCCTTCACACCATAGGACTTTAACAAATCCCGGTTTTTCTGCAATCTTCTTATTGAATTCTTCTATTGTAGATGCTTCAGAAATATTTTCTAATAATCTTTTCTGTGCTGTTTCAAATAAATTTTGTTGCACCTCACTTAGAGTTGTCTTGATCTTCTCTTTTAATTCTGATATACGAACAGATTTCTTTCCACTTTCATCTCTTGGCACAAATACTGCTTCTCCCTTTTCAATGTCTTTAGGTCCAATTTCAATGCGTAATGGAACTCCTCGCATTTCCCAATCATTAAATTTCCAACCGGGTGTATATTCTACTCTATCATCTAAAAAAACCCGATAATCATTTTTTAAGGTTTCATATATTTCATTAGATTTAACTAATACTTTTTCATCATCTTTTCCAAATAAAATCGGCACAATCACCACCTGAATTGGAGCGATTTGTGGTGGTAGTCTTAATCCTTTATCATCACCATGGGTCATAATTAAAGCACCAATTAAACGCGTGGTGCATCCCCAGGAAGTTCCCCAGGGATATTTTTCAACATTATCTTCGTCCAAATATTTTATATCAAATGCTTTAGAGAAAAATTGTCCTAAATTATGAGATGTTCCTGCTTGCAAAGCCTGACCATCCGGCATTAATGCTTCAATGGTGTAAGTATGCAAAGCACCGGGAAATTTTTCACTTTCTGGTTTTCGACCATAAATTAAAGGAATCGCCATATCATTTTGGACAAAATCCACATAAACATTTAACATCTTGATTGCTTCAGCTTCAGCTTCCTCTTTAGTTCGATGGAGCGTATGACCTTCTTGCCACAAAAATTCAGTAGTTCTCAAAAACAAGCGTGTGGTCTTTTCCCATCTAACAATATTACACCATTGATTAATTAGCACTGGTAAATCTCGATAAGATTTTACCCATTTTGCATACATTGAACAAATAATGGCTTCAGAAGTCGGTCTAATTGCTAATCGTTCGGTTAACTCTTCTTCTCCACCTTTTGTTACCCAAGCAACTTGTGGCGAAAATCCTTTAACATGTTCAGCTTCCTTTTGTAAAAAACTCTCCGGAATAAATATTGGAAAATAAGCATTCTGGTGTCCCGTAGCTTTAAATCTTTTATCTAATAGTGATTGCATCAATTCCCAAATTCGGTAACCATAGGGTCTAATCACCATACAGCCACGCACCGGCGCATAATCCGCTAATTCTGCTTTCAAAATAACCGCAGTGTACCATTCAGAAAAATTGTCTTTTTTAGACGGTATCTCTTTAACAAATTCTTTTTTATTTGCCATATGCCTAATTTACTATAAAAATCTAATTTGTCAAGAATACATTGGAGTTTATACAAAATCTTAAGTGAAACTCAAAAAAACTAAACTAAAAAATTAACAAACCGCAATATGAATCTATTAAAACCTAACAATAATGTTTAGGAAAATTTGATTCAGTAATTAGTTTTTCTTTAGTTTGTTTTGCTTAGATAACAGGAACGCATAGATAAAATCATCTAAATCACCATCCATCACCTTTTGAATGTCCGATGTCTCTAAACCCGTGCGATGGTCTTTAACCATTTGATAAGGGAAAAAGACATAAGACCGTATTTGATGTCCCCAGGCGATTTCGGTTTTAGTTTCTTCTAATTTCTGTAATTTTTCATCTTGTTGTTTTTTATAATAATCATAAAGGCGTGCTCGTAAAATTTTCATCGCATTCTGTTTATTTTGGAATTGCGAGCGTTCATTCTGACAAGTAACGACAATTCCAGTGGGAATATGAGTGATTCTCACTGCAGAAGAAATTTTATTTACTGCCTGACCACCATGCCCACTGGCACGAAAAGTATCTATCTTCAAATCATTCGGATTGATATTTACTTCTACTTCTTCAATTTCTGGGTAGACAAAAACTGCGGCAAAAGAAGTATGTCGTCTCTTATTAGCGTCAAAAGGTGAAATCCGTACTAACCGATGAATCCCGATTTCTGCTTTTAATAAACCGTAAGCATTCTCTCCCAGAACTTCGATTACCGCATCTTTAATACCGGCTTCTTCAGCGGGCTGGTATTCCAGTATATTATATTTGAATCCTTTACGATTAAAATATTTAGTGTACATCCGAAAAAGCATTTCTGCCCAATCACAGGATTCAACGCCACCTGCTCCAGGATGTATTGTGAGAATTGCTTTTTTACTATCTTCCGGGGTTAAAAATAGACTCTTGGCTTGTAAATCGGATAAGTCTTTTTCAATTTTATTGAGATGAACATTTAACTCATTTTCGATTTGGTCATCATCCGCAAAAAGTACTAATAATTCTTCTGCCTCTTCAATTTCTCTTTTTACTTGTTCAACGGAATCAACGATATCTGATAGTTTCTGAATTCGGGCTAATGTCTCTTTGGCTGAATTAGGGTCTTGCCAAAAATCAGGTTGCTGGCTTTTCTTATCAAGAAGGGCTAGCTCTTGTCTTTTCTTGTCAATTTCAAAGAAACTCCTGCAATGCGGATAATCGTTCTGATAGGTTTTTAATAATTGACGGAAAGTCTGGCATCAGACTTTTTTCTGATATCGTTTACGATATTTTTCCACGCGTCCCGCTGTATCAATGATTTTTTGTTTGCCGGTAAAGAACGGATGACACGCAGAACAAATTTCGACTGAAATCTTTGGTTTTGTTGACCGGGTTTTGATAACATTACCACAAGAACAGGTAATGATACAATCAACATAATTAGGATGGATCTTATCTTTCATTTTCACCTCACCAATCTATAAACTGATTCTTAATCGACATCTTTGAATATTATTCGTTCATTGATTCTAAGAACTCAATATTATTTCTGGTCAGTCGCATCTTATCGAGAATAAATTCCATCATTTCAATCGGGTTCAACTCAGCTAAGAGTTTGCGGATAATCCAGATGCGGTTAAGTTCAAATTCGGAGAGCAATAATTCTTCTTTTCTCGTCCCTGATTTTTGTAGGTCAATTGCGGGAAACAGTCTTCGGTCTGCTAGTTTTCGGTCTAAAACCAGTTCCATATTACCAGTGCCTTTGAACTCTTCAAAAATCACATCGTCCATTCGTGAACCAGTATCAATAAGTGCAGTTGCAATGATTGTGAGACTACCGCCTTCTTCAATATTTCGCGCCGCACCGAAAAATTTCTTCGGCTTCTGAAGCGCATTCGAATCAAGACCACCGGATAGAGTTCTGCCTGAATGTGGCACAACCAGATTATGCGCACGAGCAAGTCGCGTAATACTGTCAAGCAAAATTACAACATCTTTTTTGTGTTCGACTAAGCGTTTTGCTTTTTCTAAAACAATATCCGCAACTTCGACATGGCGTTCTGGGACTTCATCAAATGTCGAACTTATGACTTCAGCCTTTACTGAACGTTCCATATCCGTAACTTCTTCTGGTCGTTCGTCAATTAATAGAATAATTAAAACAATTTCGGGATGATTTGTCGTAATACTATTAGCAATCTTTTGCAATAGTACTGTCTTTCCTGCGCGCGGTGGCGAAACAATCAGTCCCCTTTGTCCTTTACCAATAGGAATAAAAAGGTCAACGATTCGCATCGAGAAATCATTTTTTTCTTCAATCTCTAAACGAATGCGTTCTTGGGGATAAAGTGGAACTAGGTCATCAAAAGGAATCCGTTCATGCACCACATCCAGTGGGTCATTGTTGACGGTTTCTACTTTTAGTAAAGCAAAGTATTTTTCACCTGGTTTCGGTGGACGGGCTTGTCCATAAATTGTATCGCCGGTCTTCAGATTGAATTTCTTGATTTGTGAAGGTGCAACATAAACATCGTCTGAACTCGGTAGATAACTGTAGTCGGGCGAACGTAAGAATCCAAAACCGTCTTCTAATACTTCTAACACACCGCTCACCGTAACCGCAGAATCGCTTTTCTGTTTGACGCCGGCCTCTAAGATTGATAATACTAAATCTTGCTTCTTTTTTTCGCTATAATCGGGAATATTGAGTTCCTTGGCGATTTCATAAAGTTCGGCCATCTTTTTCTTTTTTAATTCTTCTGCATCCATATTTATCTCCTTTTGAGATTTTTTTGCGTTTGTTTGTTTCATTGTTACCTTCTAAATTTCCACAATAACTGGGAATAATTAGTTATGGTTTATATTTTTAAAGATGTTAAATTTTACTAAAAATAATCAATATTGTCAATAAAAATTTTTAAGAGTGTGGGTTCACCCAATTGCACAATTAAATAGTTTGACTTTTTAGCAATTTTTAATTATACTAAATATACTGCGGGGTAGAGCAGCCTGGAAGCTCGTGAGGCTCATAACCTCAAGGTCGCTGGTTCAAATCCAGCCCCCGCTACCAAAAATATAAAAAATCATATCAAAACACAGATGATTAAAGCACCAAGAGGAAAAGAACTCACCTGTAAAAGCTGGCATCAAGAAGCAGCAATGAGAATGCTGATGAACAATCTTGATGCTGAAGTTGCCGAAAAACCAGAAGAACTTATTGTTTATGGTGGTGCGGGTAAAGCCGCGCGAAATTGGGAATGCTATAATGCAATTATTGAATCGCTAAAAAATTTAGAAAACGACGAAACGCTACTAATCCAATCCGGCAAACCTGTCGGCATTTTTAAGACCTTTCCCTATGCACCGCGAGTCTTAATTGCTAATTCTTTATTAGTTCCTGCTTGGGCAAATTGGGATTATTTTCGAAAATTAGAAGCACTGGACTTAATTATGTATGGTCAGATGACTGCAGGTTCTTGGATTTATATTGGAACTCAAGGCATCATTCAAGGCACATATGAAACATTTGCCGAATGCGCACGCAAACATTTTGGTGGAACTCTTCGTGGTAAGTGGGTTTTGACCGCAGGAATGGGTGGAATGAGTGGTGCACAACCATTAGCGGTAACGATGAACGAAGGAGTAATTTTAGATGTTGAAGTTGACCCACAAAAAATTGAACGCCGAGTTAAACAAGGTTTTTGCGATATCATGACTTTTAATTTAGATGAAGCATTAACATTAGTAAATAATGCGATTAAAGAAAAAAAGCCTTTGTCAATAGGATTAGTCGGCAACGCTTCGGATATTCATCCTGGATTAGTAAAAAGAGGCATTATTCCTGATGTGTTAACTGACCAGACTTCAGCGCATGATGAATTGAATGGTTATGTTCCAGGGAAAATGAGTCTGGAAAAAGCATTAGAACTACGAAGAAAAAATCCTGCGGAATATATAAAACGGTCTTACGAATCGATGGCGCGACAAATGGAAGCAATGTTGGAGATGCAAAGTCGTGGTGCAATTGCTTTTGATTATGGCAACAACATCCGTGCTCAAGCCCAAAAAGCCGGTGTCAAAAATGTTTATAATATTCCGGGCTTTGTATTAGAATACATCCGTCCCCTATTCTGTCAAGGCAAAGGACCCTTCCGTTGGGTTGCATTATCTGGTGATAAACAAGACATTTATGTTACCGATAAATTAGTTTTAGAACTTTTTCCAGAAAATGAGTCACTCAAACGATGGATTAATTTGGCCCAAGAAAAGATTCCATTTCAGGGATTACCGGCTCGAATCTGTTGGCTTGGTTATGGTGAAAGAGATAAAATGGGCTTAGCAATGAATAAACTTGTAAGAGAAAATAAAATATCAGCACCAATTGTAATTGGTCGAGACCATCTTGATTCAGGTTCAGTTGCTTCGCCTAATCGGGAAACTGAAAAAATGCTTGATGGCTCTGATGCAATCGCTGACTGGCCTATCTTAAATGCAATGTTAAATGTCGCATCTGGTGCTTCTTGGGTCTCAGTACATCATGGCGGTGGTGTCGGCATTGGATACTCAATTCATGCTGGTCAAGTCATCGTTTGTGATGGTACAAAAGAAATGGATGAAAGATTACAGCGAGTTCTAACTAACGACCCAGGAATCGGTGTTGCCCGCCATGCTGATGCGGGATATGAATTAGCCATCAAGACCGCAGAAAAATATAATATTAAAATCCCAATGAAAAATCTTTAAGCCATTTCTATTACCGCTCAAAAAAATTTATCACAATAAAATAATTAACCTATCGTTCGTTTATCATCTTTCAAAACTTATCGCCAATATATCTTTAATATAATAAGTCCATATATTAAGACAATAATAGTTATTGTATTGATTTCAAATAATACATTCCGCCAATTGAATTTTTGATTTGAAATAGATTCACTATGCTCGGTGATACACTGTGCATTCCTAAATCTATTATTCAAATATTTTTCTTCAGTTTTGCTAATCAAAGAATATTCAATCCTGAAAAGAACTAAAACAATTAACGAAATTATAAATTTTGGTGACATTGCTATCAAAATACCTGATACTAAAAAAAAGTTTCCCAGATACAGCGGATGTTTAATTAATCTGTACGGACCTGCACTAATGAGCACCTGAGCTGAAATATCTTTAGACCGAGCATATTTGCCGATATATCCAATTGCCCATACTCTAATTGCTAATCCAACTAACAACAAAGGAATTGAGAAAAAAATAGATTTATATTCTGGAGTTGCAAAGAAATAAACTATTACAAAGGCGACAAAACCGATAATGCCACGATAGCGATAAAGAAAATTGCCCATTAATTAGCCTGGAAGTATTATCTGTGGCTTTTTAGTTACAGGATGTTCAATAATATATGGTGATAGGTTATAAACTCTTTGAACTATCTCATCAACAATGACTTTTGATGGTTCATCACAAATAACCATTGAGCCTTGATTAAGTAGCAATATCCGATTACACACGAGATTCGTTATGTTAATATCATGTGATAAAAAAATAATTGTCAGTCCTTGCTGATTGAGTCTTTTTAGTATTTTAATAATCTCAATTTGATGAGTAATATCCAAATACGATGTTGGTTCATCTAAAAGGAGAATTTTCGGTTCCGACGCCAATGCCCGGGCTAAAACGACTCGTTGCCTTTCACCAGAAGAAATTTCCATAATATTTCGGTCTTTTAATTCCAATGCATCGGTCAAGTTCAATGCTTCAATTGCTTTTTCAATATCAATTTTTTTTGGTCTTTCCATTGGTTTCAGATAAGGATGTCTGCCCATAAGCACAATGTCTAATACAGAAAAGTTAAAATAGAAAAAATTTTCTTGTGGTACATAACTTAATAATTTAGCCCGTTTATTCAATGGCAAAGAATGTATTGGTTCACCAAAGATTTTGATTGTTCCTGAATATGGCTTTAACAAACCAGCAATTAATTTTAATAGAGTTGTTTTACCTGCACCATTTGGTCCAATAATACCAAAGAACTCGCCTTGTTCAATCTGAACCGAAATATTGCTTAAGACATTCTGTTCATTATAACCAAAAACAATCTCTTTAATTTCAATCGCATTCATAGTTTCTTTTTCAAGAGGTAAATAAAAAACGGCACTCCAAATAAAGCAGTAATCACACTAATTGGTAGTTCAATTGGAGCAATACTTCGTGCAATTAAATCCGTATAGATTAGGATGCTTGCTCCGAGTAAAAATGATAATGGTAAAACTTTATAATGGTCTGGACCATAAATCAATCTAATAATATGCGGAACGCACAAGCCAATAAAACTAATTGCACCAGTAAAAGATACGACCAACGCAATCAAAAAAGAAGATGCAATAAAAATATTACGAGTTAATTTCTGAGTATCAATACCTAAACTTTCTGCAACTTCCTCATTCATTGACAATACATTTAATGACCGCCATTTGCTAAATAAATAGACAGTTACAGGTATTGTTAAGACCACAACAATAATGAATGAAATTAATAATTCAGTTGTGAATACCAAATTCAAACGACCCATAAGTAAATAGATAATTTCTGGAAGCTGTTTTCTCGTTAAGACCATAAAGAGCATTACCAGTCCTGAAAAAAGAAAACTCATAATCACACCGGCTAACACTAAACTTATCTTAGTAATCTTTCCTCTGACTGATGCCAAGTTATAAACTAAAAACATTGTTATCAGAGCACCAACAAAAGCAAACACCGGCACTGTAAAAATACCCAATCGACCAAATAAGTATCCAATTACCGAGCCAAAACTAGCACCACTGGCAATACCTAAAGTATAGGGGTCAACTAAAGGATTTTGTAATAGTCCTTGTAAAACCGCACCGACCAATGATAGAATACCACCGGCAAAAATTCCTAAAACAATCCTCGGCAAACGTATCTCTAAAGGAATTTTCAAATCAGCAAGCGAAAAACCGGTTGGACCAAGACCAAAAGAGACAACAATCGCAATGACAAGTAGAAATATAAGAAAAATTGTTGAAGATATTTTTTTCACTTTTAATGAAGAAAACTATTGCACAACTATTTGATTATTAAATTTTCTTTCAAGTTCTTATTTTCTTTTCTTTGTAATTGAATAGACAATTTTGGCTAATTCCTCTACTGCTAAAATAAACCTTGGTCCGGGTCGGAAAAAATAATCAGGATTTAACTCAGTATAAACACGATTCTTCTTAATTGCCGTAATTTCAGACCAACCAATTCTCTTTCTCACTTGAGATTTTGTTGCTGATGGATGCAATATCAAGATAATATCCGGATTTCTTTTTATCAGTTCTTCGCTATTAGTCACAAAATATTCTTTGGAGACATCAGCAAAGACATTAATCGCGCCCGCATAACGAACCAAATCATTAATATAAGAAAGATTGCCAACCGTCATTATTGGCGTTCCGGCAATTTCAATATAGACCTTGGGCGAATCAACTACATTATTTTTATTCGCAATCGCAATCAATCTCTCTTTAAGAGCGGAAACTAAAATATTACCCTGCTCTTCAGCGTCAACTAATTTACTAATTTCTATCATCTCCTGAAACAAATTGTTGACAGAATTTGGTCTACTACAAAAAACCTGTATTTTATACTTTTTCAGTTGCTCAACAATATTTTTTTGTTCGGGCAGGGTTGCAAATACCAAGGTCGGTTTTCTTTTTAGAATTTTTTCTAAAGAAGGATTAGAAAAATCGCCTACTTTATAAATATTTTTTGCGGCTTCAGGAAAATCGCAATAGATGGTATTACCAACTAAAAGACTATCTCGACCTAAAGCATAAATAATCTCAGTTACACTTGGAACCAAAGAAATAATGCGCTTAGCAGTAACTGTATTTTTGGGCTTTGAACAGCCAATCAAAGCCAAAAAGCAAATAACAAATATCAAAATGAAAACTAAATTGTAAATAGAATTCTTTTTACATTTTGATATGTCTTTTATAATTTTAGATGTTTGATTTTTTTCCATTTTTCACCATCACAATTCACTACTTATTGTTGGTTTTTGTCCTTTTTGGGCAAATACCAGATATGCAGTATGTGAAATCATCCGTTCTGTTGGCCTGGTGCCAGTAATACGCACTAATAACTCACGCTCTAAAATCTCAACCACCTTGATCCTAACAAAACCTTCTAATTCTAAAACCGCTTTGGTCTTTCTTACTTGTTCCATATTAGGACTCAAAGAACAAAATGAATGTCCGCCTTTTAGTGCTTCATAAGCCGGTTTAATTGCAATCCATGGCTCGGGTAAATCAATAAAAACCGCATCAACATCTTTTTGGGCAAATCCTTGTCTTTCCACATCCCGAACATAGAACTCAACATATCTATCTAAACCTAATCGTTTCAAATTCTCTTGGGCGTTATCAGAAAAATCTTGTCGTGCTTCATAAGAATATACTTTGCCATTAGGTTGAACAAAAGTTGCGAGTATTGCCGTCAAGGCGCCACTTCCAGTGCCCGCTTCAATCACCTGTGCTCCAGGATAAACAAAACTTTTAAGTAGCATCAGACCCGCGTCTTTCGGATAGACAATCGTTGTTGTCCTTTTGACTTTTATTGACAAATCAGCCAAAGTTGGCCTTAAAATATAAAATGGCGTGCCGGTGTGAGTATTAATAACATCGCCGAAATCTTTTTGTAAGACTTCATCAAAACTAATATTCCCCTTATGAGTGGAAAAATGTCCCTTTTCCTGAAGCGCAATCAGATATTTTGCTCGCTCATTATGATAAAATAAAACCAAATCTCCAACTTTTAACATACTTTGTATTCTATGCTGTAAAATTCAGAAGTCAAGAATTACTATTATCTTTTTTTACCACATTTAATCACAGTCTAACAATATGAAAATTTTTTTATTCAAATATACACGCATAAAAGTTCTTCATCAATATATCAGCGATACGGAAATTTACCAACTAAAAGAATCTAAATTATTGGTGTTTTAATTGGACTGAGATATTGGCAGGTCTTTTGGCAAATTTTATTAAGTTAGAGAATGACATATTCTTTTTCTATCGCAATCGTGAGCAGAAAGAAATATTTCAGTTTTATATGAGTAAATTGCTTCCTGAATTACTCTCCCAATTGCTCTGACAACTGCTCCCTGAACTGCTTCCTGAACATATCCGACAATAACTCTCATATCTACACTCAAAACTATACCTTGAGTTGCTCCAATATCTGCTCCCAAAGCAATTCCAAAAGCAACTCCTGAAGCTATACCCAAAGCAACTTTCAGAGCAACTTCCACAGCTACTCAGGGGCTACTGGGGAAATTGTACCCCCTATTTAAGCCAAATTAGATAATCTTAAGAAAACCAATAACTTATCTCAAAAATTGGCTTGACTGAGACATTAGTTATAACTAATATATTTTATGTTTACCTTTACTAAAGATATGGCAGAAAAACTTAAAAAGATTAGGAAAGAGAGTAAATTATCTCAAAGAGAGGTTGGCATAAGAATGGGAATTAGCCCAAGTTCTGCTCAAAGTTTTATTGCTCAACTTGAAGCCGGTCGGATTAAAAATCCGACGCTTAAGACCATTCTTGATTATCTGAGTGTATGCAACTATGCTTGGAGTAAGTTTTTTGGTGACCTGTCCGCAATTCAATTCAGTTTGAATCATAATAAGATTATGCGGCAAGTTGAGATTCCTAAATATCGTCAAAAGATTGACCGAGATGTTGCTAAATATACCCATAGCATTAAGACTAAATTCAGCCAAAAGCAGGATATCAAGCCATTGACATTAGAAAAACAAGAAGAGATGGCGATTAAATTCTTAAGGCATCGTCAAATAATTGAACAGATTGAACAAGATGTCACAATCCTTATGGGTAATACTGAAGAACCAGGCATAGTGAATCAATTCTACAAAGCATTTGCACGGGAATGTTATCGGGCATTAAACAAGTATGGCATATCTTCAAAATCTGATGCTAAGATAAAAGAGCGACTTTTGGTTTGGCAAAATCGTGGTCTAAAACGCGAACTTTTAGAGAAAATTAAAGAGCTGGTGAAAGAAATTAAACTGCAGGCATAATTTATAATATAACTTGACAGGGAACAGTTATTAAATATAACAAAACGAAGCTAAAGACATGACACACCAGTTAAATAATTGCTCCTTGGAGGGATTATGTCCACTCAAGTAAAAACATTAATCTATGCAATAAAAATTGAATCATCTATTACTACTGGCATACAAGTTAGCCGTATAAAAATTGGACAAACTATGGATATAGATTCTACATTACGACAATATCAACGAACTATTCCAGCTGCCGAAATATTAGATTTATGGGAAATTAATCCATCAATCGGCAGACCGGAAATGGGTGTCCACAAATTAGCAGAAAAATATGCATTTCAACGGGACCGAGAAACATTTATTTTTTTTACAAGATAGCTACCAAAAATTTCGTGAACATGTAAATTTGTTTTTTACTAATAATGACGAACGCAGACTTGAGAGAAAATCAAGAATAGATTATTACAAATTAGAAAGCCAAGATTTATACGATTTTTTAACAAAGAATACGAAGTAAACAGCTGGCGTGATGTACTCTGTAAAGTTTGCCAAGAAATAATTGAAAAGCATAAAGATTTTACCCCAACTTTAAGGGAAGAAGGCAGTATATTTTTCTAAGAATCCCGATAGTCTTAGGCCCCTGTAACAATAGAAGGTTCGCCTTATTATTGTTAAGGTAATTTTAGCGCTAAAGACATAATGAGAATTGTAAAAAAACTTTTAATGCGGTTTGGTTATAATGAAGCGGATTTAGAGGTCAAAACTAAATAGATTTAATCATTAATATTAATAAATCCAACCACTACTCGAACACGAAAAATTTCAATAGCTAAATTTACCTATTATTTAGTCCGAGGTGGAAAAAAATTATGCAGATTTATTAGATGTTTTTCAAAATGCGGGTCAAGAGTTAAGGGAGGAAATAAACAAGAAGTTCAGTGAATTAAGATAATATATCCAGATGGGAAAGGTAGTATTTCCCATCTGGATTTGCCCGATTAGTGCTTTAAGTGATTAATTCTGAGCAGGTGCAGTTAAGGTGAAGACAGTATTACGAATACGCTCTAAGATGTCTTTATCTAATGAACGAGCATGCCATTTGTTAACTAAGACATCAACCTCTTTGAGTAATTGGAC